>CAUQBP010000001.1:0-361347 GCA_963516605.1 uncultured Veillonella sp.
CTTCTTAAATAAATCTTTAGGAGGTTGTGTCACAAATGTTTGACTACTATAGAATTTCTTTCAGAGAAATACATGTATACACTTTCTATAGTCTACGGTTGTGTTATAATAAAGAGTACACTGAAATAAAAGTTCTATTTCATATTTCAAAAGATAAGGATTAGTATGAATATTTTATATACGATATCAGAGTTAGATACGATACAGGAACCCATAGTATATGGCATGGGAACCTTTGATGGACTGCACTTAGGTCATCAATCGATTATTAAGGAGGTCTGTGATAGCGCAAAATCTTGTCATGGAGTTTCTGTGATTGTTACCTTCGATGCGCATCCATTTACTATATTACAGCCGAAACAAATTCCACCTCGTTTGTTACAACGAGAAGAACGGTATGATATGTTAAAGACTATGGGTGTTGATTATGTGCTGGAACTTCCCATGACTCAAGAATTAGTTGCTCAGTCAGGGGAAGATTTTATTCATGGTTTATGTGCTCATCGTGATGTACAGAAAATAGTAGTAGGTGCAAATTTTAATTTTGGATATAAGGGCTTGGGAAATTCAAAGATGATTCGAGAATTATATCCATCTATTGAAGTCCATGATCAAGAATTGGTACGCTATGATTGGATTGATGCGCCTATATCTAGCACTGCTATACGCAGTAGCATTTTACGTGGTGATATTGAATTGGCAAATCAAATGCTAGGTCGCCCGTATCGTTTTACAGGTACTGTAGTAAAAGGAGATCAACGAGGTCGTACTCTGGGATTCCCTACGCTAAACTTTCATTTTCCAGATACTATGGCAGCGCCTGCTGATGGTGTATATGTAAACCAAGTATACATCGGAGGCAAATGGTACGGAGCAGTGGGGAATATGGGAGATAATCCAACCTTTACCAATCAATACCATCGTTTTGAAACTCATTTATTTGATTTTTCCGATGATGTGTATGGAGAAGTGGCTACGGTAGAATTTCTTGCTTTTATCCGTGGAGAAGTTAAATTTGACTCCCTACAAGCCCTTATTGATCAAATGGAAGATGATAAGACCTTTGCATTAGACCATTTACATAGTACGATCTATAAAAAATTCTAAGGAGTATGTCTATGAAATTACAAGAAAGTCGCAAAAAAATTGATGCTATTAATAAAGAGTTAATTCGATTGTTTGAGGAACGTTTGAGCATCGTCGTAGATATTGCCAAATATAAAGAAGAACATCATATGAAAATTCATGACGTGCAAAGAGAGCAGGAAATCCTTGCGTCGGCTGTACAAGCATTGGAAAACCCTGAGTTAGAGGATTATGCAAAAGAATTTATGAATGAGGTAATTCGTATTTCTAAAGATTATGAAAAGAATCATATTCATCAACATATTTTCTTAATTGGTATGCCTGGGGCGGGTAAAACAACCATAGGTAAGGCCTTAGCGCAAGCATTGGGATTAGAGTTTTTTGATGTAGATACAGAAATTCAAGAGCGTACTGGAAAATCTATCCAAAATATTATTATTCACGATGGAGAAGATGAATTCCATCAATTAGAACTTAATGTCATTCAAGATTTGGTGAGCAAAAAAAGTGCCAGTGTCATTGCCACAGGCGGTGGTACGGTATTGTGTGATGCCACGGCTGAACTGATGCGTGAATCTGGTTATGTAGTATTGATTCAACGTGATGTAAAACAAATTCTTGATGATTTAGATATGGAAATTCGCCCATTATTGAAAGAAAGTATTGAATATATTTTCCGCTTGTATGAAGAACGTCAACCGATTTACGAGCGTGTGAGTCACATCAAAATTGAAAATATTAGCAATGTAGCAGACGTGGTGCAAGCTGTCATTTCTGCTTTACCTAATGCATCCCTATGATCACACTATTAGGGACGGTTTACCGTGTAATCTATAAGTCTCCTCAAGAGGATTATTGCGTATTTGTATTACGAGACTATCAAGAAGATACCCATACTTGTACCGGTAATATTACACCTCCAAAGGTGGGGGAAGAAGTGGAAATAAAAGGTACCCATATCATCCATAAAAAATATGGCAAGCAAATTTCCGTTCAAAGCATACAACGTGTGATGCCAGATACCTTGGCGGGAGCCAGACGTTATTTAGAAAGCTTGGGAGTGAAAGGCTTAGGGCCTAAATCATTGGAAAAACTACTGGATTATTTTGGAATTTCAATTCTAGAGATTCTAAAAAAAGAAGATCCTATGGAATTATTAGATGTTCCTAATGTAGCGCTTAAAACAAAGCAAGAACTGTATAAAGTATTGCTTGGGGAAGGGGTTCTCCAGGAAATTAATGACTTTTTTGCTAAGTATAATATGAGTAATCGTTGGAGCCGCCAACTCTACGAAATATACGGTGCAAAAACGATTGAAATGTTACAGGATAATCCGTATTATTTATTGACCGTAGATACCAATTTACCATTTCATGTAGTGGACCATTTTGCAGAGGAGTTAGGATTCCCTTTTGATAATCCAAAGCGTATCGATGCAGGTATCCGCTTTACCATGGAGCAGATAGGATCTTCTGGACATTCTTGCATGCCTATAGAGGAATTGATGGTACAGTTGTCGAATCTATTAGGTGATGACTATATCGATGTGACCGTAGACCGTTTAGAAACTTTAATTGAAACAAAACGTTATGTGCAGGTGGAACACGATGATGTACTGTATATTTACCATCCTACTGTGTATCGCGCAGAAGTAGATAGTGTGGAGTTTACGGACGCCTTTTTAGATGAAGATGTGCTACCTTTATTGGACGGTGACGATTTCTGTAACAGTTATGAAATTAAGCATTCCATGGAGTTAGGGGTGGAGCAAAAGCAAGCTATTCATATGGCGCTTAGCCATCGATTCTCTATTATTACTGGAGGTCCAGGTACAGGAAAGACCACTATTATCAAAGCCTTAGTAGAAGGGTTCCAACAAGGAAATTTAAAACGTATCGTCCTTTGTGCACCTACGGGGCGTGCTACGAAACGATTGTCGGAAGCGACGGGGATGGAGGCTTTCACTATCCATCGTTTGTTAGAGCCAGAATTAGAGAATAATACGTATATCTTTGCTCGTAACCAGGATGAACCATTGGAAGTGGATGTAGTTATCGTAGACGAATCATCTATGCTTAATTTGGAGCTTTACTATGCACTGATACAGGCGATTCCGCCTAGTGCCTATGTAGTGCTTGTAGGGGATGTGGACCAATTGCCGCCTATTGGTGCAGGTTTTATTCTACGAGATATGTTGAGTAGTTCTGTAATACCTTATCAAGGGTTAACACAGATTTATCGTCAGCAAGAGGGAAATCGAATCATCGATAATGCGTACGCCATTAATCATGGGGACATGCCCAATCTGTCCAGTTGTGATGAATTTCAATTTGAAAGTGCTCATGATGTGGAAAGTGTCCTGTTAGCGGTTACTAAGCATTATCGAGAGGAATTACAGTACGTAGAGTCTGATCTAGATATTCAAATCGTTTGTCCTATGCGTAAAGGCCCTATAGGAAGTGCAGCGATTTCTAACTATTTGCAAGAGGAGTTGAATCCAAAACGAAGTGGTCAAGAAGAGCTGAAAGTAGATGGAAGGGTGTATCGCGTTGGTGATAAAGTGATTCAAATGGAGAATAACTACGACCAAGATGTATATAATGGAGAAATTGGCGTTATCACGGATATCCTTGGGAAACAAGTGCATGTGAAGTTTCCAGATAAATCGATGACTCTTGATGAAGAAGATATGATGACGATGGCACTTGCTTATGCTATTACGGTTCATAAAGCACAAGGTAGTGAATACGAACGCATTATTCTACCATTTATTTCTGCTTATAATGTGATGTTGCAGCGAAATTTACTCTATACAGCGATTACACGCGCTAAGGATAAGGTGTTACTCATCGGTAGTGAAACAGCTATTGATACAGCGGTGAATCGAGTAGATACAAATTATCGATATACATTATTTAAGGAACGCTTAGAGGGGGGGATCTAATGAGGTTATGGGACGTATTGTGTCCACCCACTTGTATCCATTGTGGTAAAGATGTATATACCCAAGGTGAGTGGTGTGATGATTGTTTGCAAGCAGTTATGCATGAACGTTGTATAATAGGTCCAAAATTTTCTTCTTTAGAATGTATATATATTCTATCAGATTATGCAGGTGGAATTAAAACCATGTTACACGATATAAAATTTAACGGAAAAAAGGAGCGAGCTCTAGGAGCCGCTCCTTTTTTACAACGTTTTACAGTTACTTGTTTGAATATAAAATATGTACCAACCATTGTTGTGCCTATTCCCATTAGCGAAAGCAAACGGAAGCAACGGGGGTATAATCAAGTAGATACGATATTTAAAGATTGGGTAATGGAACAGGGGTGGCATTGGGTAGACTTGTTAGTGAAACTAGATGGTTCCAAACCCATGTGGACATTGACAAAGGAAGAGCGACGAAAAAATATGAAAGGTCATTTCCTAGTTCGCCCTACTATGCTGGATGCCTATGTAGACAAAGAAATCAGTATATTACTAGTGGATGATATCTATACAACAGGGGCCACCTTGCTTGAAGCGGCAGAGACAATCCATGCTATCTTACCGAGGGCAAAGATAAAGGCTCTCACTTTAGCAAGTGGAGCCTAATGATTATCCTAATATTTCTATGAATGCTTTTACCACATCTGGATCAAATTGCGTGCCAGAGTGTCTAAATAGTTCTTGTTTAATCTCGCTACGAGGTTGTAAACTTGTATCAGAAGATGGGTCGATGGCCGTTACGTAGTAATCAGCAATACCGATGATGCGAGCGCCTAATGGAATATTGGCACCTCGCAAGTGTTTCGGAAAGCCTGCGCCATCCCAACGTTCATGATGGTATTTAATGTAAGGAATGATAGGTTGGCAACATGGATAATTTTCAATCATGCTAGCTCCAAATACAGGATGTTGCTTGTATTTGGACAATTCCTGGCGATTAAAGTAAGGGAACTTCATCAAGACTGTAGAAGGCAAGCAAATTAAGCCTAAATCATGTAAACATGCTGCGTGGCGAATCAATTCGATTTCACCTTTTGGCAATCCCATTTTAGCAGCAATAGCAACAGCGTAATTGGCAACTTGCACTGAATGCACATATAAAGTTTGGCTTTTCATTTGAATCATTTGTAAGAGCTGTAAAGTGACTAACTCTAAGGTGCTCTTATCTTGCTCGTAAGCTCCAGATTCCTGAATTAGTGATAACATAAACATGCGCAAACCTTTCCTAACAAATAGAAACGGTGTACTCTCTATTGGAAAACCACCGTTTTTATATTCTTCGTTTACTTAAGTACACACATTATACAATAATTTTGCATCCTTGAATATACCCTATGGAGTGGACAAAAATGTACTGAAAAGTTCTCATCATTGTTATAAAAAGTGAGAATGTGATAAGCATGGGATGTAGCAAAGTTGATGTATATTTGGTGAAAAAAAGCAAGTCTTTTTTCTACATGTACTATATAAAAATAGTATAAGTGGAATGAAAAAAATCATGATGGTTTCTCAGTGACAAAAGTAAAAAATATAGATATAATAAGAGTACATAACGGGTCTGTGGTTGAAAGTCGAGGCCAGTCGCAGGCGAAACGATCCACATAAGCAATGAGAAATTGTGAGCATGGTGCGGCTTAGATGTAAGACCTGCCGACAGAAGATGTCGAGAGGAGTAGTAGTGGGGAGCACAGCTTAAGAGCGAACCTTCCAGCAGGCGAGTGTGGGGGCAAAGACCAGGTCAGCCGTATGAAACACAGCAGAAATTGTTCTGCTGTGTATTTTTTTATGCGTTTTTTGCATGACAGTCTTTGAATATAGGGAATAGAATGTAGTACATATAACAATAATTAATAAAAATACATAAATTTTGCAAAAATATGTTGACTAAATATTCAGGCAGATGTATAATTAGTGCATAAGATACAACATGAGTGATTTAGTAAAGGAGAAACATCATGAAAACAAATGTAAAAAAACTAATATGTACTGGATTATTAGCCTTAGGTGTAGTAGTACTACTAGGAGGGTGTGGTTCTCAAGGGGGAAATCAAGCACAAAAAGAAAGTGTATTAAAGATAGGTACTAATGCAACGTTTGTGCCATTCGAGTTTAAGCAAGAAGGTTCCGAAGAATTACAAGGTTTTGACATCGATGTAGCTAAAGAAATTGCGAAACGGACGGGTAAAACTATTGAATTTAAAAATGTTCCTTTTGATGCACTAGTACCAGCTTTAGATAATGGCGAAATTGATTTAGCAGCATCGGGGATGACCATTACAAAAGCACGGATGGAAAAAGTTGGTTTCAGTATGCCTTATTATGAATCCGGTATGGCTGTGGTTGTCAAGGAAAGTAGCGTTATTAAAAGTTTAGATGATTTGACAGGAAAAACGATTGCCGTACAAATGGGTACTACAGGGGCAGACTTAGCAAACAAAATCAATGGAGCTATAGTAAAAAACTTTGACCATACGAGCGATGCTTTATTAGAATTACAAAATGGTGGTGTAGAAGGGGCCTTAATTGATTTGCCAGTGGCACAGTATTACGTAGCCAAACATAGTGATCAACACTTAACGATTATCGCTTATCCAAATACGAAAGAATACTTTGGTTTAGCTATGAATAAAAAGAATAAAGAACTAATCGATAGTGTAAATAAAGCATTGACAGAGATGAAGCAAGATGGTACTTTAAATAAGATTTACCAAACATGGTTTAAAACTGACATGCCTAAGGATATTCCCGTGACATATGAAGGAAAATAATGTACTATATAAGGAGGCTTTGTGCCTCCTTATCTGTATTGAATGAAAGGATGGATAGGTAACGATGGATTTTAATTGGCAGTTAATTGTCGACTCTTTACCCCTGTTAATTGGAGGGGCTGGAATTACGATTCAAATTACCCTCATGAGTGTGGGCTTTGGTTTCTTTATTGGACTGGTAGTGGCGTTGATGAACTTATCACGATTTAAAGTGATTCGTCTCATCGCAAAATGTTATGTGGAATTATTCCGTGGTACACCACTATTAGTACAAATCTTCATGATTTACTTTGGTGGTCCTAAATTATTGGGGGCTATCGTTAATGCCAATGGTGCGCCAGAACCAATTGGGCCCTATTTAGCAGCCGTCTTGGCTTGTTCTATAAACTCTGGTGCTTATGTATCTGAAATTTTCCGTGCTGGTATCCAATCCATTAATAAAGGTCAAATGGAAGCAGGTCGCTCCTTAGGGTTAACTTGGTTCCAAACGATGCGCTATGTAATTATGCCACAAGCTTTCAAAGCCATCATTCCACCATTAGGCAATGAATTTATAGCTATGTTGAAAGATACTTCCTTAGTGGCGGTAATCGGTTTTGAAGAATTGACACGTCGTGGACAATTAATTATCGCTCGTACCTACGGTTCCTTTGAAATCTGGACAGCCGTAGCGGTGATTTACTTGATTATGACATTAACCATTTCCCGACTCGTAGCGTACTTAGAAAGGAAATATAATATCAAATGATTCAATTACAGAATGTACATAAATATTTTGGGCAATTGCATGTCTTAAAAGGTGTTTCAACAGAAATCGATGCTGGTGAAGTAGTGGTCATTATTGGACCATCCGGTTCTGGTAAAAGTACTGTATTACGCTGTATGAACTATTTAGAAGAACCAACACAAGGTGACGTGATTGTAGATGGTAAGAACTTAAATGTGAAAGAAAATATCAACAATATACGTGCTGAAGTGGGCATGGTGTTCCAACGATTTAATCTATTCCCTCATATGACCGTGCTAGATAACATTACCTTAGCACCGCAAAAAATTAGAGGGCTTTCAAAATCCGAAGCGGAAAGTATTGCTCGTGATTTATTGGGAAAAGTAGGTTTATCCGATAAAGCAGAGGCGTACCCAGAACAATTATCTGGGGGTCAGCAACAGCGTGTAGCCATTGCTAGAGCTTTGGCGATGAAACCAAAAGTGATGCTTTTTGACGAACCTACATCAGCGTTAGATCCAGAAATGGTTAGCGAAGTATTAGATGTTATGAAAGACTTAGCTAAAGAGGGGATGACTATGGTCATCGTTACTCATGAAATGATCTTTGCCAAAGAAGTAGCTACTCGCGTATTATTTGTAGATGGTGGCGAGATTTTAGAAGAAGGCACACCAGCTGAAGTGTTTGATACACCAAAACATGAACGAACAAAATCGTTCTTGTCAAAAGTCATTCGATAAGTATAAGTTTGTTGTCAGGTTTTTGGAACAACAAATTTAGTTTGTCTCTTATAAGGAATGTTATTTCAAATATGCAAAAACAACTACCCTATCTATGGAGTTTCCTGTGTAGGGTAGTTTTTGTTTGCTGTTGTTTATATTTCTGAATGAATTTCAATGTATTCCGATGTATTTCAATAGATTGGCATATATGGCTATATATGTATGCGTTTATATGCTCTAATATGATATATAGCCCTATCATCTTAGAAAATAATAGGTGGCATAAGGATTAAAAGCTTTGAGTACTATTCTATGTGCATTTGTATAATGTGTGTTGCATAAATTGTGCAAAAAGAATAAATATTGTGATTTTTCATAGTTGATAGTAAGTAAAAATAATTATTAAAATGATATACACAAAGGAAAAACAAAACGATTTGAATAAAATTGTTTGACGCAATCTTGATAACTAATAGATTTTATAAATTCATAAAAATAAAACATAGTGTGAATATAAATTGATTTATATATTAAATATATAAAGTGTGATATATATCCTAAGTGTTTATATTATAAGGATAAAATGAAATAATTGATTAATAATTTTGTTGAATTATATCAATCTAGTATAATCTTGAAAATAAAATAATATTTTGATTGACACCATACATATATAGTGATAACATGAAAGCAAGATTTAGATACTCTAAATCGCTTGCAGTATTAAAGGTAGGAGGAATTATCATGCTTGGGAAAGTAAAATGGTTCAGCGCAGAAAAAGGTTATGGATTTATTGAAAGAGAAGATGGCAGCGATGTATTCGTTCATTTTTCTGCAATCCAAGAAGATGGCTTTAAGTCTTTATCCGAAGGACAACAAGTAGAATTTGAAATCGTAGATGGCAACCGCGGTCTTCAAGCAGCTAACGTATATAAAGCTTAGTTCATAACAAAAAGGCTTAGGATATTCCTAGTAGGAGATCCTAAGCTTTTTAATTTGTAAAGGCAAAAGCAGTACTAAGGGTATTGGCAAAGGGACTGTAGAATAACAAAGGAAGATTAGAGTAGGAAAAAATTTTGAAAAATTAAAAAGGGTTTTAAGGATTTCTGTAGAACTATATAAATATGGTACTTATTTATAGGTAATACAGAAAGGATGAGCACTATGAAATTAACAGTACGAGGCAAAAATCTTGAAGTGACAGCAGCGTTACGTGAATATATTGAAAAGCGGGTAGAAAAGTTATCTCGTTATTTTGAAACTCCAGTGACAGTGCAAGTTGTATTATCCGTGGAAAAAGAAGAACGTAAAGTAGAAGTGACATGCTTTGTAGAAAGTGTAGTATTGCGTGGTGTAGAAAACCATTTAGATATGTATGCCGCTATTGATTTAGTAGTGGATAAAATTGTTCGTCAAATTCATAAACATAAAACACGGTTAGCAAAACGATTCCGTAAAGAAACGGGATTCCATGTAGATGTAACACCAGTGGAAGCAATTCCAGAAGAAAAAGAATTAGAAGTGGTACGTCGCAAAAACTTTACTGTACGTCCTATGAGCGTGGAAGAAGCGATTTTACAAATGAATTTATTGGAACATGATTTCTTTATGTTCTTCAATGAAGATACTGAAATCATGAACGTTGTATATCGTCGACATGATGGTAAATATGGTTTGTTAGAACCAGAAGTAGGTTAATCATAATTCATACATTATATAGAAAGGGCTATGATACGTGTGTTACATGTTGTCATAGCCTCTTTTTGGGTCAGCAATATAACAATAGAGGAAGATGGATGCCTTTACTCCATCTTCCTCTATTTGTGTTTTTCAGGCTCTTTGTCAAATGTGGGGGTGTTCATATAAAAAGCTCTTAGCACTAGCCATTTAAATAGCCAGTTCTTTTTATAGTTTGGAGATCAGCTTGTTGAGTGAAAGAGCTCTATGAGTGTACTAGTCTGTAAAGTAGTGCACGCCTGATGCAAAGACCGGCATTACAAGTTGACCTTCTATGTTTTTATGAACGACATATCCGATGCGCTCTATGTGTGCCATTTTTCCGAACACACGACCATCAGGGCTGAGTAAGCCTTCTACAGCGCCCATGGATTGATTTGGATTCCACCGAGGACTAGTGCTACTATTGCCCAAAGGATCTACGTATTGCGTAGCTATTTGACCATTTACATGTAGTTCGTGTAGTTGCTCTGGGGATGCAAGGAAACGACCTTCTCCATGAGAAATAGGGACTGTGTAGATGGCGCCTATTTCGCAGGCACTTAGCCATGGTGAAGCGGTGGATACAACTTTAGTATGAACCATGCTAGATATATGGCGACTAATGGCGTTGTACGTCAAGGTGGGACTACTTTCAGTCAATGCTTGTATATGTCCGGTGGGTAAGAGGCCTAATTTAATGAGCGCTTGAAACCCATTACATATACCAAGGACTAGTCCGTCTCGGCGGTACAACATATTTTCAAGGGACTCTTGTAAATAGGGATTGTGAAATAGGGTAGCTATAAATTTGCCAGATCCTGCAGGTTCATCACCGCTACTAAAACCGCCAGGAAAACACACAATTTGAGCACTGTCTATTCTGCGTTGTAAGGCTTGTATAGATTCTTGTAAGTCTTGGCTACTTCGATTACGAATGACAAGCGTGTCTACCTTGGCACCATGCTCTGTGAAAGCCCGTGCAGATTCATATTCACAATTGGTGCCAGGGAATACAGGAATCAGCACTTTAGGATGAGATAGAAGGGTATGTTTTAATAATGATTTGCTCCGTACAGTGGAGGGTATTTTGTTATCATCATATAAAATAGACCGTTTGGGATTACTCTCTAATACATCTGAGCAATCATGCTGTGAATATACTTCTGAGACTGAGTGATCTTTTATGACAGAGGAATTTTCTTTTTCATAGATAGGAAAGATAGATGCTAAGGTGCTTTCATAAGAATTGGTTAAGTCATCTAATGAGATAGTGGTATCCTCAATCACAATAGAAGGGTCTTCATGTGTAGTGCCAATATGGTAGATATGTGGCATGGCCTGTAATGCTTGTGATGTTACAGTATCCACCTCTATGAGGAAGGAACCGCGGAAGGGGTAGAACAACATATTTTCAGGAGTTAGAGCAGCATGGGGACTATTATTCTCTGATGCATTGGAACTATGATTCTCTGATGGATTAGCACGGGATTGAGTTATGCTTGTTTGGTCTAGTTCTCGTTTTTTATGCGTAGAAGATACAGCCATAACTAGTCTTTGCAGTTCGTCTTTATGGTAGACACAGCCAATGGCATTGCCTAGACAAGCTTTCACCGTAGCGGGTCCGATGCCATCCTGTTCTACGACATACGCACTATACACTTGTTGAGTGATATTGTAGGAACGCAAGGTTTTACAATGTGCTTTAAAGGTTGGCCAATCAGGTGTTCCATCACTGTGCTCTGGTACATGTAAAAAAAGGATATGATGGTGTGCCTCATGAAAGTGTGGAGATAGTATGCGGTTGACCTCCTCGGTGGTGACAGCAAAAGAAATGAGAGTAGGGGGCACATGGAGATCTTGGAATGTACCGCTCATAGAATCTTTGCCACCAATGGCGGCCACACCTAATTGGCGTTGCGCCTCGTAGGCCCCCAATAGAGCAGAAACGACTTTGCCCCAGGAGACAGGGCTGTTGAGCTTTTCAAAATATTCTTGCAAACTTAGATAGGCCTTAGAGATATCTCCTCCTATAGCGGCTAACTTTGCTAAGCTAAGGAGTACCGCATATTGAGCGCCGTGGTAGGGACTCCATTCTGATAGGTATGGATCGAACCCATGGGTCATGATACTTGTGGTCGTGGTACTTCCGTGCATCACAGGAAGTTTTGCTACCATCCCTTGGACAGGAGTTTTCAAATAGGTTCCACTGAAAGGAAAGAGCACAGTATTTCCACCTACGGTAGAGTCAAACATAGCTCGTAATCCTTCCTGTGAGGTACTGTTCAAATCTTGCAAGGCTTGATGAAAGCGTGTTTCTATGGAAGCTTTGGTTGTTGTAGGGCGGGAAGATAGATTCGTAACAAACGAAGGAGAATAGTTTGCTCTTGGAGATACGATATGAGCATTAGCACTTTGCTTAGCTCCATTTGTAGCTAAGAATGAGCGATGTAGGTTGACGATAATTTCTCCTTGAAAGTCCATCACTAGGCGCCCAGTATTTGTCACTTCTCCTACAATGGTAGCCTCCAGATTTTCCTCTGCACAATAGGATTGGATTCGTTTCCATTGGCTAGGATCAATGATGCAAGCCATTCTTTCTTGGGATTCTGAGATGGCTAGCTCTGTTCCAGTGAGCCCAGTGTATTTTGTAGGTATCGCATCTAGGTATATATGAATGCTATCTGCGAGTTCTCCAATAGCAACGGCTACACCGCCTGCTCCAAAGTCGTTACATCTCTTGATATATTGTGTCACCTCTGGGTTGCGGAATAGGCGTTGTATTTTTCGTTCTGTCACAGGATTTCCTTTTTGCACTTCTGCACCACAGGTAGAGAGGGAGTCTTTCGTATGCGTTTTAGAAGATCCCGTAGCGCCGCCACAGCCATCACGGCCGGTCTTACCACCTAGCAATATAATGAGATCACCTGAGACAGGTTTTTCACGATGTACATGAGATTGTGGCACAGCACCGATGACAGCACCTACTTCTAAACGTTTAGCTCGATAGGAGTCGTGGTAATACTCACGTACTTCCCCTGTAGGAACGCCAATTTGGTTGCCGTAGGAAGAAAACCCTTTGGCAGCTGTGGTTGTGATGTAGGATTGTGGTAATTTACCGAGCAAAGTATGCTCTTTTGAGACTAAAGGGTTACCAGAGCCAGTGATACGCATGGCTTGGTATACATAAGCACGACCACTGAGAGGATCTCGAATACAGCCACCTAGACAAGTGGCAGCACCACCGAAAGGTTCGATTTCAGTAGGATGATTATGGGTTTCGTTTTTGAACAATAACAGCCATTCTTCTTTTTTACCATCCACCTGCACCGGAACAATGATGGTGCACGCATTGATTTCGTCTGACACATCTAATTGATTTAGTTTGCCTTGATGACAGAGTTCTTGCATAGCCATTGTGGCCATGTCCATTAATGTGGGTGCTACATTGCTCGATGGATTCAGTTGTTGTTTTGCTTCAAGATAGGTTTGATACGTTTTTTGAATCGGATCGGTAAGGGCAGACTCATCAAAGGTAATCTCTGTTAGTTCAGTGTTGAACGTAGTGTGACGACAATGATCTGACCAATAGGTATCCAATACACGAATTTCGGTGATGGTTGGATTTCGATGTTCCTGTTGGAAATATGTTTGGATACAAAATAAGTCTTCTATGGTCATGGCTAATTGCATGGATTGAAGGAGCTTTTCTAATTTTGTTTTCGATAGAGTGATAAACTCCTCTATGTATGAAGTTTCTGGAACAACAGGTGTTTCTAAGTCCAGCGTTGTAGGTAACTCCATGGAACTTTCACAAGTATCGATAGATTGTAAAAGGTATTGCCGAGCTGTATCTAGATGCACTTTGGAGAGTGGGCCAGTTAATACATACACTTGTGCAGTACGTACAGTACTATGATCATGTCCAGTCAGGATGGAGAGGCATTGCTCTGCAGCATCAGCACGCTGGTCATATTGGCCTAGCATAGGTGCAATCGCAATGGGATGGTCTAGGGCGGACAGGTTTAATGTAGTAGAGGTAGTTTCTATGGGAGGTTCAGAAAAAATAAGAGTTTTGGCACGATTAAACTCTGATTCTGTAATTCCAGAGATATCGTATCGTTCGTAGATTGTGAGGTCGGTGAGAGGAATCTGTAAATCTTGTTCAAAGGTCATACGTAATTGTTCGGATTCCTGTGAAGTAGTTGTGCGAGGAGTGACAAATAGTCGGAATATGTGCATACATAGCCTCCTTTAGGTTAATAGGACAGTAGTGGGATTCTCGCTACATCCTAGAGTATGTTTGTTAGCGTTCCATACATGACTTTTTGTATCTTAAGTATACCACGTTTTTTGTTGATTCCCTGAGTTTGTATTGAAGATAGCTGTGTAGCAAGTTATAATAGAGATAGTTTGACATTTGATAATTTGTCCGTGTGCACGATATGAGCAGGGTATGACTCTAGGGGGCATAATGAAATATGATGGTGTGTTAGATACATGGCATGAGGAATGTGGAGTCTTTGGAGTCTATGACAAGTCCTCTACCATCGGGACAACTATATATGAAGGGCTTGTTGCGTTACAGCACCGAGGGCAAGAGGGAGCGGGTATCGCTGTTGTTCATGAATCACAGATAGATGTGGTGAAAGGACCAGGACTTGTGAAAGAGGCCTTACAGGATATTTCTAGTTTAGAAGGTCATATAGGCATTGGACATGTGCGGTATTCTACGACAGGTATAGAGAATCCTTGTGATGTACAACCTATTGTAGAAACATCACCGTGGGGGACATTCGCAGTAGCCCATAATGGGAATTTGACGAATGCCCTAGTGCTACGTCATGAATTGGAAGCCCAAGGCTGTGTGTTTACGACCACAATGGATTCAGAAGTCATCGTCCATTTGATCAACCGGTCTAATACCTCGACCATCTTAGGTGCGATTCAACAAGCTTGTAGAAGATTGGAAGGAGCCTTTTCGTTGACGATTGTTGCCGATGAGAAGCTGATAGGTGTGAGAGATCCTCATGGGTATCGGCCTCTTTGTATAGGGCGTACAACACATGGATTTGTACTTGCTTCTGAAAGTTGTGCTATAGATGCTATAGAGGGGACTTTCATTCGTGATGTAAGGCCTGGTGAAATAATTCATATTGATGGAACAGATTTCCACAGTGTACCGTGTCACTCCAGTATAAGATATGAAGTCTCCGACTACCGGAATACTGATGGTGGTATAGAGAGTAGAACTATTTCTCGAGATAGGGCTGAGGAATTAGAAAATAAAGAAAAAATAAAACAAGTACATGTAGGAAGTGCAGGCGTAGACCAACAGGCGGTAGTGGAACAACATACGTGCGTGTTTGAATATATTTATTTTGCACATCCTACCAGTGTTATCGATGGGCAAGGTGTATCAGAAGCAAGGGGAGCGATGGGGCGTCAGTTGGCAAAAGAAACACAGTATGAAGCGGATATTGTTATGCCCATACCTAGTTCAGGGACTTTGTCTGCTCAGGGATATGCAGAGGAATCTGGTATACCCTATAGGGAAGGATTAGTGCGAAATCCGAAGGTATTGCGGACTTTCATAGAACCCAAGCAAATTAGTCGAGAAGAAGCGGTGCGTAACAAGTTTAGTATTGTTCCTGATGTGGTACAAGGAAAGCGTATTGTTCTCATTGATGATTCCATTGTACGAGGCACCACAAGTCGATATATCGTTTCCATGTTACGACAAGCGGGAGCGAAAGAAATCTATTTGTGTTTAACTTCTGAGCCTGTTCGGTATCCTTGCCATTTTGGTATCGATACATCCAATGCGGAAGAGTTGCTAGCTCATCGATATTCCATAGAAGAAATCCGTCAATACATTGGCGTTGATCGTTTATATTATTTGTCTCATGAAGGATTGGTGCAGTCTATGAAACAATTAGAAGCACCGCATTTGTGTGTGGCTTGTTTTACTGGAGAGTATCCAAGTCCTGTAGGGGATGAGTATACCAAGGGAGGTACTTATGTCTATTGATAATACACCTGTTACTTATTTAGATGCTGGTGTGGATGTGGAAGCGGGGAACCAGCTCATTCAAAAGATTAAACACCGTGTGGAGCGCACGTATACACCAGGTGTACTAGGATCCTTAGGAGGTTTTAGTGGGCTCTATTCTTTAGCGGGACATAGAATGAAAGAACCTGTGCTAGTATCAAGCACAGATGGAGTGGGTACTAAAATTCGCTTTGCTGTCCTCATGAATGAGCATCGCCAGATTGGTCAAGACTGTGTGGCTATGAGTGTAAACGATGTGGTAGCACAGGGGGCGACTCCTTTATTTTTCCTAGACTACATTGCAGTGGGTAAATTGGAACATAATCATATTGAAAGTATCATCGATGGTATTGGTGAGGCTTGTGAAGACTGTGGGTGTGCCTTAATCGGTGGAGAAACATCGGAAATGTCTAGTTTCTATGGCGATGGCAATTATGATTTAGCTGGCTTTGCAGTGGGGATTGTAGATAAGGAACAATGTATTACGGGAGTCTCTATCGAGGCAGGAGATATGGTGCTAGGTTTACCTTCATCAGGTTTACACTCCAATGGATTTTCCTTAGTGCGCCATATCATATTAGACAAACAACAAATGCCATTGGATACCTATGTAGACGAGTTAGGTTGCACCATTGGAGAAGAAGTATTAACACCAACGAAACTGTATGTAAAACCTATTCTAACACTACTGAAAGACCAGTTAGTGAAGGGGATGGCTCATATAACAGGAGGATCTTTCTACGACAATATTCCTCGCATATTACCAAAGGGGTTATCTGTTACGATTCATAGTGATGCGTGGCCAGTACCACCTATTTTTAAGCTATTACAAGAATGGGGACATGTGGAAGTGAAAGAAATGTATCATACTTTCAATATGGGCATAGGTATGGTGCTAGTAGTGAAGCCAGAGTTAGTAGAACGAGTCGTAGAAGTGTTGCAAGAGCAAGGAGAAGTGGTGTACTCCATTGGACTTGTTACAGAAGGGCAGGGAGATGTGACGATTCTTGGTGAGGCCTTCCATGCGTAAACGATTGGCTCTATTTGGCAGTGGCAGAGGATCTAATGGAGAAGCCATCTATAAGGCCATAGAAGCGGGGCATATAGAGGGTGAAATCGTTCTTATCATTAGTGATAGACCTCATGTGGGCATTGTGGAGAAGGGATGTGCTTGGCACATTCCTGTACACATAGTAGATCCTGCCAACTATGGTACTGAAGCAGCCTGGATACAAGCTATGCTAGATCTGTTACAAGAATATGAGGTGGAGGGCATCTTGTTAGCTGGGTATATGCGTATATTACCACCTACATTTGTGCAAGCGTACAGAGGAAACATCTTGAACATACATCCCTCCTTATTGCCAGCCTTTACAGGCTTACAGGCACAGAAGCAAGCCTTACTAAAAGGCGTAACATACACAGGATGTACCGTTCATTTTGTGGATGAAGGCATGGATACGGGTCCTATCATTGCACAGGCGGTGGTACCTGTCTATGAAGATGACACGGTGGATACTTTATCAACACGAATCTTGCATGAAGAGCATCGCATCTACCCAGAGGCGGTGCGATTATTTTGCGAGGATGCCTTGAATATAGTGGGATCTCGTGTTGTCATTAAGAAACAAGCTATTATAAAATAGTTTATATTGAGAGGTATCTATGAAAGTATGTATTATTGGCAATGGTGGTCGTGAACACGCATTAGCTTGGAAATTACATCATAGCCCATCTGTAACAGATGTCTATGTAGTGCCAGGCAATGCAGGAATGACTTCGATAGCCACTGTAGTCAACCTAGATTGGAAGAACCGAGACACCTTACTAGCTTGGTTATTAGAATATAAGATTGATCTGGTTGTGATAGGGCCTGAATTGCCTCTTGTGGAGGGACTTAGTGATGCAATTCGAGCCGTGGAGATTCCTGTATTTGGACCATCCCAGCAGGCGTCTCGATTAGAAGGGTCTAAGTCGTTTGCAAAAGATGTAATGCGTCGATATGAGATTCCTACAGCAAAGTATGAGGTCTGCCAAGATATAGAAACAGGAAAGCGCATCATTCATCAATGGGGTGTACCGATTGTATTAAAGCGGGATGGACTATGCGGTGGTAAAGGTGTCACTATTTGTGAGACTTTCACAGATGCAGAACAAGTGTTACAAGAGATGCTGAGTAGTTCGGAAGAAAGCGTTGTGATTGAGGAATATATGCGAGGACAGGAGGTATCCTTGTTGTCCTTTGTGGACGGTACCCATGTTTTGCCTATGATAGGGGCAAGAGACCATAAACGATTGTTAGACCATGATGCAGGTCCTAATACAGGGGGGATGGGAGCCTATGCACCGGTGCCAGAACTGGATGATACGTTGGAGCAAGTCATAGTAGACACCATAGTAAAGCCCATCGTGAAAGCCATGGTAGAAGAAGGTCATCCTTATGTGGGTTGCTTGTATACAGGTCTTATGCTTACCGAGGAAGGTCCGAAAGTAGTAGAGTTCAATGCGCGCTTCGGTGATCCAGAAACACAAGTGATACTGCCATTATTACAGAGTGATCTAGGAGTCATCATGTATGCCACAGCTACGGGACAATTAGAGGGGATGTCCTTGGAGTGGTCCAAACAATATGCTTCATGTGTTATCTTAGCATCCGAAGGATATCCACAGCAGCCATTGATAGGCCAAAGTATCACTGGTGATATACACACGATGGATACTAGTTCCATGGTATTTCACTCTGGAACAGCATTTGAAAACGATCATTATGTAACACAAGGCGGTCGAGTGTTAGGTGTGGTAGGATTGGGAGATACGTTAGAACAATCCTTAGCACATGCTTATGAACGTGTGGGTATGATTGATTTTGAGGGACAACAACACCGTAAGGACATTGGTAAATCTAGTTTGGATTTTGTATACATGTGCAATATAGAAAAAACTCGATAGATAAAGAATATAATAAGTGATATAATAACAAAAGACATAGTTTACTTATTCAATGATATATATTACATAGTAGAGGGGTAATTATATGAATCGAATTGTATCTTTTTTTACATCACCATCAGCAGGGGGCGTACTACTCTTTGTAGCTGCTGTGGTAGGAGTGCTATTGGCAAACTCTCCAGTAGAAAGTTTGTACCACTCTTTGCTTCATGCTAAATTGGGACCATTGTCCATTGAATTATGGATTAATGACGTGGCCATGGCGGTCTTCTTTTTATTTGTAGGGCTTGAAGTAAAACGGGAAATGATTGCAGGGGAATTGAATACCAATGCAAAACGATTTTTGCCAGGTATTGCTGCATTCTTTGGTCTATTAATGCCAGCCTTAATTTATTACTTCATCGTTGGTTACCATCCAGAATTTATTCATGGTTGGGGGATTCCAACCGCTACAGATATCGCCTTTGCCATCGGTATCGTTTCACTCTTAGGTGATCGAGTGCCCATTGCGATGAAAGTATTTTTAACTACCTTGGCTGTTATGGATGACTTGATGGCTATTGTTATCATTGCTTTTTTCTATACAGCAGAGTTAAACTTCTTTTACTTATTCGTAGCCGCAATCATCGTCTTCATGTTACAATATGTAAACCGCATGAACTATACGCGACCAATTCCGTATTTAGCCCTAGGCTTTGGCCTTTGGTTCTGTGTGTTTAAGTCTGGATTACATGCTACCTTAGCGGGTGTTATTTTAGCGGCGTTCATTCCATACCATGGTATACGTGATGGACGTCATGTATCTCCGTTATCCGAATGGGAACATACCTTGAGTAACTGGGTAACATACTTAATCATTCCTATCTTCGGTTTTGCTAATGCAGGGGTATCTTTCCATGGGTTTACCTTAGAAAGCTTTGCGCATCCAGTTGTATTGGGGGTCGCAGTAGGCTTAGTACTTGGTAAACAAGTAGGTGTATTTGGTACTTTGTTCTTACTAGTGAAATCTAAACTCGTGGAAATGCCAGCACAAACCAATTGGGTTCATGTGTATGGTATTGCTCTATGTTGTGGTATTGGATTTACCATGAGCTTGTTTGTATCCTTGTTAGCATTCCCTCCAGGAGAAGCGCAAGAAATGGCAAAAGTTGGTATCTTCGTAGGTTCCATCGTATCTGGTATCTTGGGATATATAGTATTGCGCATTGCTGGACGTAAACAACAAGTGAGTGTATCTGAATATGATATGATCAAAGGACAACATATTTAATTGTATACTTCATAGAGAGTAGAGGCTCTATATAAGCTGTAGTGAAAGAAAACTTTCATTACAGCTTTTTAATTTACAAGGAAATTAAATTCATATAACCATATTGTTGTTACTGAAAATATATTTCAGTTTATCTTGTATAATGTATGTCATGAATATATTATATAGAAAAATTTTAATGCAAGTATTGATTTCCTAACATTTTGTGATATACTACTGAAACATACAAGTTGATTGAACTTAGAAAATGGGAGAAAATAAAATGAGTGAAAAAAATTTAAAAATTTTAGGATGGATTGGAACAATACTTTCTGTCATCATGTATGTGTCTTATGTTCCACAAATAATGGGAAACTTGGCTGGGCATAAAACATTTTTTCTGCAGCCGTTGGCAGCGACGATTAACTGTGCAATATGGACAAGTTACGGACTTTTAAAAGAAAAAAAGGACTATCCTTTGTCAGCAGCAAACTTGCCGGGAATAATTTTTGGATTGCTTGCAACAATTACGGCGTTTTAAACAATTTAATTTTAAATATTTATTGTAAAAAGTTCATTTGAATGATGATTAGTCATTTTAGTGAGCTTTTTTTGTTGTTATTATTTTTCAAGATATTAAAAAACTAAAATAGTAAAAGTGCTAAAATTATTATGACTATTTTTAATATGTAAAACTTTTGTATCATATTATATTGAAATGATCTATTATGCCAATTTAGTATAGTACCCTTATGTATATGCATATTTACTATAGAAATTGAGGAAAATTAACATTTTTAGTGTACATATGTAGTAGGTGGTGTTTCCTGTGAGTAGGAATTTATACTATATGTGGGAAAAATGCGATAAAAATGGGTGCTAAGTGGTGTTAAAGTGTTAAAAAATCCCTGTTTTTTTGACGTATCTCCCAAAAAATGGTAAAATGTATAAGCATTTAGATATGAGGTGAACATCGTGAAAAAAATAACTCTTATAGCGATTCTCCTTTTTGTATGTTCCATGGTGACAGCCTTGGCAACATCGGGACGTGGAGATCGTGGAGCTGAAGTGGAAGAGTTACAAGCGTTGTTAGTTGCCCAAGGCTATTTGCTTGACACAGCAGATGGAGTGTTTGGGAACAATACAGAATACGCAGTACTCGTCTTTCAGAAAGAACACGGGTTAACTCCAGACGGTAGAGTAGGCAAAGAAACAATGCGTGCTTTACTAGAGAATCAAAAACAATTCGAGGGGCAACAAGCATCTCGAAATACCCGTAGTGTAGAAGTATCACGGTTTGGTGATCGTGGTCGCAACATAGAAGAAGTACAACTTAAATTAATAGATAGTGGATTTTCTCCTGGAGCTGTTGATGGTGTCTTTGGGAATGGAACTAAAGAAGCTTTGATTCGTTTCCAACGTCATTATGGATTACCAGTGACAGGAACTATTGATAGTGCTACATGGTCAAAATTATCTATCAAACGAGGTAAACCAACAAGCTATAAAAAAACATTAGAAATGGAAGCTAGTGCCTATTCAAGTTATGAATCTGGTACACATACAGCTAGAGGCAACGCACTTCGCCGGGGATATATTTCGGTAGATCCGAATGTAATTCCATTAGGAACAGAAGTGTATGTGGAAGGATATGGTTATGCTGTAGCGGATGATACAGGTGGTGCTATTATAGGGCATCGTATTGATTTGGCTATGGATAGCTATAATGAGGCCATTCAATTTGGTCGCCGAACAGTAAAAGTATATATTCTGAATTAGAGAAGTCATTGATTTGTTGTGAAACAGAAAGAACATCTAATTGCAAATGTGTCATTACACAATAACAGATAGTAAGAAACTAAAAAGAGTTAGTTTCTAATATAATGAAAGGATAGTCGGTTCAACTGAATCGGCTATCCTTTGTTTTAGTAGTTCTCTATGATATAATAAAATGTATTCTAAGTAGTATATATAGGAGGAAATGGTGGATATTACATCGACACAAGGGTTATTAGCAATTCTACAAATTATTATTATTGATATATTACTGGCTGGTGACAATGCCATTGTTATTGGTATGGCGGCGAAAAACTTGCCAGAAACGTTGCGCAAACGTGCTATTTTCTGGGGCACAGCTGGTGCTATTGGGTTGCGTTTAATTATGGCAATTTTGTTCATTGAAGCCTTAGATAATATTCCAGCGTTACGCATTGTTGGTGGGATTATGTTGCTTTGGATTGGCTACTCCTTATTGAAAGATGGAGATAACGAGCACAATATTGAAGCCAAAGATAATATTTGGGGCGCCATTGCTACGATCATCATTGCGGATGGTGTAATGGGTATCGATAATGTGCTAGGCGTTGTGGCAGCAGCAGAAGGTCATTTTGGCCTTGTGGTGGCAGGGATGTTAGTGACCGTGCCAATCATTGTTTGGGGCAGTACTATCTTTGTAAAACTGATCGATAAATTCCCTGTTATTCTATACGCAGGTGGCGGTATCTTAGGATGGGTCTCTGCTAGCATGATTCAACACGATCCAATGGCAGCACCATATATTGAACCATATAGCTTGCCATTCCACATCGGTTGTGTCGTATTGGTGCTGGGCGCAGCGATGATTCGTAATCGGTTGGTGAAATAGACTAAAAATAGTGAAAGTAAAAACTCGGTACACTAGTTCACTAAAATATAATACTTAGGCATATAGTTTCTATGATGGTATACATCGATAGAGACTATATGCTTTTTGTTTTAACACTAAATAGTATTGATATACGAAAATATATTAGGAATACATAAAAAATGATATAATAACAAAATAATGATAAAATTCTATTATATGTATTAAAGGATATATAGATGAGCGTGAAGAAGAAACAACAGAAAGCACCGGTGTGCGTTGGAACTACCTATACCATAGAGATTCACGGCACTGGCAGTAGTGGCGAAGGGGTAGGAAGATACGAAGGGTTTACAGTATTTGTACCCTATGCATTGCCCAATGAAACAGTACAAGTGAAGATTACCTTAGTGAAAAAGAATTATGCTGTAGGAGATATTGTATCAGTTATGACGCCCTCTGCAGAGCGAGTGGAACCACAATGCGAAGTATACGGCAATTGTGGGGGCTGCCAATTACAACATGCTTCTTATACAGAACAATTGCGATTGAAAACAGAATCTGTGAAAGCGGTTATAGAACGGATTGCTAAATGTGACCCAGAATTGGTATTGCCTTGCATAGGACCGAAAGAACCATGGAGGTATCGCAATAAAATGCAAATGCCTGTAGGGGGTAAACTAGATAAAATACGCATGGGCTTTTACCAAAAGGGGTCTCATAGCATTATCAATCACGAACAGTGCCCCATTCAAGATGCAGGCAATGATGCCATACGCAAGGTTTGCTATGATGCTATGAAAGAACTAGGGGTCGAGCCTTATGATGAGCATACGGAAAGAGGTGTCATTCGGCATGTTGTTGGTCGTATTGGCAAAGATGAATGGATGGTTATTCTCGTAAGTCGGATAGCTAGCATTCCTCGCGAATCGGAATTGGTAGACCGTATCGTAAGAGCATTGCCACAGGTAGGCTCTATCGTAGTGAATCACAATCCAAAACAAACGAATGTGATCTTAGGACCGATGAATCGCACGATTTATGGGAAAGACCAAATTACAGATTATATCAAAGACTTGTCCTTTCAGTTATCACCCCATTCCTTCTTTCAAGTCAATCCAGAACAAACCACAGTGCTATATGATACGGCCTTGGAATTTGCAGACTTGAAAGGCCATGAAACAGTGATAGATGCCTATTGTGGAACGGGGACTATTTCCTTGTTCTTGGCGCATAAAGCAAAGCATGTTATCGGCATTGAAATCGTTGAACCTGCTATTGCAGATGCGAAAAAGAATGCAGAACGAAATGGATATAGCAATACAGAATTTATCGTAGGCGATGCAGCTGTGGAAATGCCTAAGTTGTATAAACAAGGTATCAAGCCAGAGGTGATCGTATTTGATCCCATCCGTGCAGGCTGTAAAGAAGATGTATTACACGCTGCCGTTGGCATGGCGCCAGAACGGATCGTATACGTGTCTTGTAATCCATCCTCTATGGCACGAGATATAGAAATACTGACAAAACAGGGTTATCAATTAGTGAAAGTACAACCAGTGGATATGTTCCCGCAGACGTATCATGTTGAGGCTGTGGCGTTGCTTTCCAAACTTAATTCAAAGAATCATATCAGTATAGAACTTCCTATGGATAATATGAACTTAACAAGTGCTGAGAGGAAGGCTACCTATTAGCAAATTCAAAACTATGTTTTGGAAAAGTTCGGGTTTAAAGTATCTAATTTGTACATTACACAAGTTAAGAAAAAGCATGGTATAGAAGTTAAGGAATACTATAATATTTCAAAGAACGAGAACCAGAAAGTTCCACACTGCTCAATTGAAAAGGAAGAAGCTATTTTGGATGCGTTGAAGTATTATAAGATGTTGTAATATTAAAACAATAGGGGGGATTATAGACAGTGGCTAATATTGAAAGTATTAAACAAAAAATACTACAACTGGATGCAGGTTCATTTCAAAATCTTTGTGATTCTTATTTATGTAAAACGGGCTATTCGAGTATAGTATCTCTTGGTGGAGAAGCAGGTACACGAAAGACCACTTTAGGTACACCTGATACATATTTTATTGCATCAAATGGAAAGTATGTTTTTGTTGAATACACAACTCAAAGGACAAACTTATTTGCAAAAATTAAGGATGACCTTGAAAAATGTCTTGATACGGCAAAGACAGGTGTTCCATATGACAAAATCTCTGAAATTATTTATTGTCATACTTCATCAAACCTTACACCCTTTCAAGATAGTGAATTAAAAAAACTGTGTGAAGATGTTGGAGTTAAGCTTGTAATTATTGGTATTGATAAGCTTGCAGAAGATATATATC
The DNA here is from genome assembly GCA_963516605.1 of uncultured Veillonella sp. Lineage (GTDB taxonomy): Bacteria > Bacillota > Negativicutes > Veillonellales > Veillonellaceae > F0422. Next base: position 25,238 of record CAUQBP010000001.1, read on the forward strand.
TTTTCCATCATAATCTTTCACGTGATTTTTTGGGTATATCAATAAGTACAGATCAAATTCAATCATATGATGAATTTATTAATAGTTACAATGCAAATAGAATGGCTGCTCCAATTGACACTAAATTTCTATTCAGAGAAAAAGAATTTCAAAATATCATCAATGCTTATCTTAAAGCGGATGTTGTTATACTTAGTGGTTCATCAGGTACGGGGAAAACACGTTTAGCTTTGCATTATGTAAAAAATCATGCAGATACTAATAAAGAAAAGACTTACTGTATTCATAGTAATGCATTACCAATATACGAGGATTTAAAACTTTTTTTAGATAAACCAGGAGATTATTTTCTTTTTATTGATGATGCTAATCAATTGTCAGGACTGCAGCATATTATCCGATACGTTAACATGAATCCAGAGGGATATAATGTAAAAATACTTATGACAGTAAGGGATTATGCACTTCAAAAAGTGATAAACGATGTTCGCGCAATCACTTCTTATGAAATTGTGAATGTAAATGTATTTTCAGAGAATGAGATTAAGGAATTACTTGAAACTTCATTGGGCATTTTGAATTCAGACTATCAAGAACAAATTATAAGAATTGCAGAAGGAAATGCTCGTATTGCTATACTTGCTGGGAAAGTAGCATGCAGTTCAAATCGTTTGGAGTCTATTGATGATGTATCACAATTATATGAAGATTATTATGGTTCTAATTTAGAAAATAATCAATTTTTTATAGACAAAAATCTGTGTATAACTTCTGGTATAATTGCTTTTCTTGAAGCAATTCATTTAGATTATATCGATGCACTTTTACCAATTTTACAGGAAAAAGGGTTAGATCGAGATAGTTTCATTGAAAATATCCGTATGCTTCACGAGCGGGAGATTGTCGATATATACAATGATAAAGCTGTTCGTTTTTCTGATCAATGTTTGTCTAATTACTTGTTAAAATATATTTTTTTTGACAAGAAAATACTTAGTTTGTCGAAAATGATTAAAGCTTGCTTTTCAAGTTACAGGGAGAGAACTGTATCTTCTGTTAATACATTACTTAATATTTTTAAAAATAAAGCACTTTTAAATTTTGCTGAGAAAGAAATAAAGTTATTATGGGATGAATTATCAACAGAAAAATCGCCAATCTTCTTTGAATTTGTAAAAGTTTTTTTTCGCATTAATCCTACGGAAACACTTTTGCTTTTGAAAAATGAAATTGAATATGAAGAAAGAGTGATTTGTAAATGGAGCGATATAGATACTGAAAAAAGAAAAAATTATCAACATGTGGAAAATGATATCATTAAAATTCTTGGTGGATTTGCAGATATGACTGATTTGCCAACCGCTTGTGATTTGTTTTTTCAATATTATCTAAAGCGATCAGATTTATTTATGGAATTTTACCACGCAGTTAATATATATTTTGGTATTCAGAGGGCTTCTTTTCGCAATAGTTTTTATACTCAAATAACTTTTTTTGAAAAAATAATAGAATATTCAAATAATTGGAAACAAGAATTTATTGTAATATTTTTTTTGCAGATAGCAGAAAAATTTCTGAAGTTAAATTTTTCTCCAGCGGAGGAAGGACGAAAGAAGTCAATAACCATATATCAGATTCCATTAACTATGTCTAAAGGTGTTGAAAAATATCGTGAGTTCATTTGGGAATCGTTAACTTCTTTGAGTAAAATTGAAAAGTATAGAGAAAAAGTTAGGGAAATTCTTAGTTCTTATGGTGGCATTATTGACGATATAAGCATTCCTGTTTTACAATTTGATTTAAAATATATTGAATTAATTTTGAAGTTAAATTTTCCACCAGATAAATTGGCAAATTGCCTTTTAGCAAAGAAACTAGTGCAAGTTTTTAGTAGAATGAATTATTCTTGTGAATCCTTGTTTTCTGAATATTTTGAAGGAGAGGGCTTTCAATTATATTGTCTTCTTAAAGGACCAGATTTTAAAGAAACTGGTTTAGAAGAACATAGAAAACAAAAGCAGCAATCAATTAATCATTACACTTTGAATTGTGATTTACAGATATTTAAGAAGTTAATTGATGTTTGCAAGGATATTTCTGAGCTAGATAAGCATTCATATGGAGAGGTCGGTGAAGGGTTAGGTTTTGCCTTTGATGCTATTTCCGATAAAGCAGATTGGTATGTTGATGCAATTAAATATTATATCAAAAACGATACACCAAGCAATTTACATCCATACCATCTAGTAAACAATTTATTTTCATTATTATCTGATTCAGAAGTGTATGAAATTATTATTAATGAAGAATATAGTCAGAAAAATGCTTGGACATATGCATATTATCATGAATTACCGACGGGATTAATTACAAAAAAACATTTGCAAGGGCTTTATGATTTTTTGAAAGATACTTCTGACAGATATATTACCTCATCATCAATGCGTGATGTAGATTTTCTGGATAAGTATAATGCAATAGATGAATTATCATTAATAGAAGGTTGCAAAATTATTTTGGATAAAAAAGAGTATTCCTATTTTATCGTGGATATTTATTTTGGATTGTTATTTAATTGTTATCATAATACACCAAGGGAAGTGATTCAAAAATTTAATTGTAATTTAGAATTGCTTGAAGAAATATACTGTGCTATGTTGTCATATGATAAACATCATGATTATGACGGACACTTTTTGAAGGAAATATATTCGGTTAGACCTTCTGTACTGGACAAGTATATAGATTATTTAATAAATAGTGACACCTTTAGGGACCATCAAGAAAAGCATTGTTGCTTTTTTGATTTGGATGATTTTGTAGAAATATATAATAAAATCTTTGAGCAGTTGATAAAAAACATTCAATATTCTAGATTGTCAGTATTGTATTTTTTAGAATCTTTATTATTGCCAAAGCAAAATGATAAGAAGCTGTTAGAAAGACAAGATATGTGGATTCGACAATGTATTCAACGATTCTTCAATGATGAAGCAAAAATGTATTGCCTATTTTCAGTTGTGTCAAAATTAGAGTTCAAAAGAAAAAAAGAGTATATATTGCTCTTTCTTAAGAATAATACGTTGTTCGAAGACTTTGAAAAAATACCATTAACACCTACTTCTTGTAGTTGGTTAGGTAGTGCAGTACCTATGTATTCAGCTTGGATTGAATTTCTCGAATCATTGTTACCCAATTTTATAGGGTTAAAGTGGATAAAACATAAAAACCATATTGAAACAAAAATTGATGATTTACAAAAACAAATCGAAGCGGAGCAGATAGACCAGATTTTAAGAGGATAATTTATAAATACAAAAAGACTGTATAAATATATAAGTAAAACTATCTGTGAATTGACATTTCATGATGGTTTAACCTACAAATTAAAACAAATTTATCTAAATCTTATTTAAGTTAAAAAAAATATTATAGATGTTGGAGATGTTATTAAGACTGGTTTGAACAATGGTGAGCATGTTGAGGCTGTGGCGTTACTGACAAGGAATGGAATGAATTTGATTAATCATAACAGTTGATGTAGAATATAACTGAGATCTTCATTACAGAAGCTGCTAAGTATAGAGCATCGATATAAATGTATACCTTTTAAATAAAGGAGGGATAGTATGATTTGGTCATGTATCATTGGTGGATTTATTGGTTTTATTGCAGGATCAATTACTAAAAAAAGAGGATCTATGGGTATTATTGCTAAGGTTGTGGCAGGTTTATTAGGATCTTCAGTAGGGCAAGCAATTTTTGGCACCTGGGGACCAAGCTTAGCTGGAATGGCGTTGATTCCTTCAGTTATTGGTGCAGTGATTGTTATTGCTGTAGTATCATTTTTCTTTGGTAAGAAAAATTAAATAGTTTTATGGTTATTTCTTAACACTAGAACATGCTAAACATAAATGCTATAACTAACTTTCATGTAAAATATATCCTATAGAAGCGGTTTATCACTGTTTTTATTACGTCACTTGCCGTATAATGATTACGGCAAGTGTTTTTTTATTAGAAAGGATTGAGTAATTTCATGATTATTTTATTCGGATTTATTCTATTGTTAGCTTGCTTAATTGTTGGTGTAAGACATGGTGGCTTAGGTTTAGCCGCTGTATCTGGTATCGGTCTTGCTATTTACGTATTTGTAATTGGTCTTGTACCGGGGAAACCACCAATTGATGTTATGCTAACGATTATGGCAGTGGTAACATGTTCTGGTTTTTTACAAGCTTCTAAAGGCTTAGATGTTATGCTTGTATACGCAGAAAAATTTCTTCGTAGTAATCCAAAACAAATTACTATTTTAGCGCCAATCACAACATGGTTTTTGACAGTTCTATGCGGAACAGGACATGTAGTATACACTATGTTCCCCATCATTTATGATATTTCTATCAAAGAAGGCATCCGTCCAGAACGTCCAATGGCTGTGGCATCTGTAGCCTCTCAAATGGGGATTTGTGCATCTCCAGCATCCGTTGCGGTTGTATCTGTAGTAGCTATGTTAGGGGCAGTCAACTTCCCAGCTAGCGTGGTAACGATTTTATCCATCACGATTCCAGCTACCTTCGTAGGCGTTATTGTTGCTGGGATCTGGAGTATGCGTCGTGGTAAGGAATTGGCGAACGATCCAGATTTCCAAGCACGTATCCAAGATCCTGAACAACGTGCCTATATCTATGAAGAAAATAAAGAAGCTAGTGTTGTAAAAGAACTTCCTCGCACAGCATATTGGGCAACCATCATTTTCTTACTAGGTATTTTGGTCATTGCTTTATTCGGTAGTTTCCCTAACCAATTATTGCCATTAGTTCCTAATGCAAAAGGTCTATGGAAACCATTATCTATGACTCCAACAATTCAAATTGCTATGCTTGTGATGGCAGCTTTAATTCTTCTTGTATGTAAAGTAAAAGTGAGCGATGTAACAAGTGGTTCTGTTTTCAAATCTGGTATGATTGCTGTTGTGTCGGTATACGGTGTAGCTTGGATGGCAGAAACCTATTTTGGTGCCTATATTCCACAATTCAAAACAACTCTATCGAGTGTGGTAGTAGAGCATCCATGGACCTATGCACTTGTATTGTTTATCATTTCTAAATTGGTTAACTCTCAAGCAGCAGCACTTGCTATCGTGGTGCCAATGGGCTTAAGTGTAGGTGTAGATCCATTGATTGTGTTATCCTTCATACCTGCATGTTATGCATACTTTGTATTGCCAACGTATCCATCTGACTTAGCATGTATTGGTTTTGACCGTTCTGGTACAACACGAATTGGTAAATTTGTTATTAATCATAGCTTTATTATTCCAGGTATCATTGGAGTGTTCACTAGCTGTGTAGTAGGTTACTTTATTGCCCATGCTATGTTCTAACGAGATATAGATTGAAGATAGCATATCTAAAGTTCAATGGCTATTGGCAATGGTAATCTAGTCATGCTATTATTTTAAGAGGGTAACTAAATTGTATGAGTCGATATAGTTTAGTTATCTTTGCTAGTATATAGCATTTGTTTAGTATTAGTTGAGTAAGCACAAGGGTATAAGGAGAAGTACTATGTCAACTAACAAATTAGGCCTTTTGAGTATCATACTCTTAGGGGTGAATGCAATTATTGGTACAGGAATTTTCCTGCTTCCAGGTAAAGCGGCTGCGTTGGTAGGCGTCAATAGTTTATGGGTTATCGTATTCGATGCTCTACTAGTGATGTCCATTGCCTTATGTTTTGCCGAAATGGGCGGTATGTTCAATAAGAACGGCGGTCCATATGTCTATGCAAAGGAAGCATTTGGTAACTTCGTAGGTTTTGAAGTTGGTTTTATGAAATGGGCAATTGCAACAATTGCTTGGTCTGCTATGGCAGTAGGTTTTGCTACTGCTCTTGGTGCGGTATGGGAACCAGCAAGTACAGAAATGGGTAAAAATGTGATTGCCACATTGATTATCGTGGTACTTGGTATCATGAATATCATGGGTGTTAAGATTTCAAAAATTATCAATAATATCGTAACTATAGGTAAATTGTTGCCATTAATTTTCTTCATCCTAGTAGGTATTTTCTATGTGAAAGGTGTTAACTTCCAACCAATGCAATCCGTGCCAGATATGACGCAAGCAAGCTTTGGAGCGGCGGCTTTAATTATTTTCTACGCTTTCACAGGTTTTGAATCTATTGCGGTAGCAGCGGAAGATATGGAAAACCCTGAACGCAATGTGCCAAAAGCAATTATTCTTGTATTAACACTGGTATCTATTGTATATATCTTAATTCAAGCGATTTGTATTGGTATCATGGGTGATTCCCTTGTTACATCTAAAACTCCTGTAGCCGATGCAGCCTTTGTGTTCATGGGACCTTTGGCGAAAGCAATTGTTACAGCAGGTACACTGATTTCTATCGGTGGTATTAACGTAGCATCTTCCTTCTTGGCACCACGTTCTGGGGTAGCTATGGCGGATGATGGATTGATTCCTAAAGTAGTATCCAAACGTAATAAAAAAGATGCTCCTTATGTAGCTATTATTGTCACTGTAGTATTTGCAGTTGTATTATCTTGGACTGGTAGTTTTGAAAAATTAGCAGCTATTTCCGTAGTATCTCGTTTTGCTCAATACTTACCTACATGCTTAGCAGTACTTGTGTTCAGAAGCAAACGCCCAGATATGGATAGAACGTTCCGTGTTCCAATGGGACCAGTGATTCCAGTATTAGCTATTGTAGTTAGTATTTGGTTGATAACACAATCTTCCTTGGAAAAAGTATTCTGGGGACTTGGTGGCTTAGTAGTAGGTGCTGTATTGTACTACATTATGAATCGTAATGGAAAACAAACAGCTTAGTCGCCTAAAATAATAAGTTCATAAGATATTTGTGGGTTCTTACCATTAGAGGGCTACAAGTAGGTTATGAATGATTGAGCGGAAAGCTCTACATAACATGTATATATAAAAGTAAGAAACATAAGTAGGCATGTAATATAGTCAGTTTTGATGGATACATAAAGCCTACTTATGTTTCTTTTTTATTTTCTTTTTATATACTGTATGAAATGCTCAATGTAGTGAATCTTTTCTAGAAATACACAAGCAGATACTAGTTCTGGATTTTAGATAAAATTGTAAAAAGAATAACTTTCATTACTTTTTCATGTATATAGCTCACAAGTATGGTATAATAAGGATACTGTCTAAAGAAAACTATCCAGTGCAATACAGATTGGAGTGAGATATTTGCGTAAGTTATTTGCCCTATTGGGTATGTTAGTATTGGTGTTACCAGTTCTGTTTGGTGTCACGAAGGCTGCGAATGTGACAGATCTTCATTGGGTGACAAGAAATGATGCACCAATTCCTTTTGTGAGAATGGTCTTTAGTTTATCAAGTCCTGTTCATGCTTCGGCTTCTATTAGTGCTAGTGGTACATCGACTACATTAGTGCTAAAAAATGCTACTCTAGCAGGAGCACCTACATCAATTATGATGGATGATGGTATTGCTAAAAGTGCTACACTTTCACAACAAGGACAAGATACGCTAGTAAAAATTGAAACACCAAAAGCTATTGATGTAGAAGATTTAAAAGTATTTACATTAAAAAAAGACACTGTAAATAATAAGCCATACCGTATGGTGGTGGATATTCAGAAAAAAGGGGTGGCTCCACGAGAAAACTACTATGGGAAAAAGCCTGTAGTGGAGGCTAAATCTGCTGTAGCTGCTAAACCAGTGGTAGCTACTACATCTGCAGAGGTAAAACCTGTTGTACCTAAGGAAATACCAAAACCAGTGGCTAAGGTGGAGAAACCTAAGGCAAACTCACCGGCAAAAACAGAATCCAAGGAAGGACCTAAAAAAACAATTGTCTTACCAACAATCCCAGAAAAACCAGTGCCACAATCAGTAAGTTATCGCACATCTGGTGGCATCAAGGGTAAAATTATTGTGTTGGACCCTGGACATGGGGGTAGTGATCCAGGTGCTATTGGACCAACCGGATTACAAGAGAAGCAAGTGACCTTGCCTATATCAGAATATTTAAAATCTATACTGGAAGCGAAAGGTGCTAAAGTTATCTTAACTCGTACTACAGATGTAGATGTGTATGGTCCACATGCGAGTGGTGTTGATGAATTACAAGCTCGTGTGAATGTGGCAAATGCTAATCAAGCTGATGCATTTATCAGTATCCATATTAATTCTTTTTCCAATCCTAATGTAGGTGGGATTGCTACCTACTATTTTGACGGATCTGAGCAGTCGAAAAAACTAGCTTCTTCCGTACAAGGTCAGATTGCTGATCATAGTGGATTTAATGGTGATCGTGGTATTCAACCAGGAAATCTGTATGTATTACGACACTCCTTTATGCCATCTATATTGGTAGAGCTAGGATTTATTTCAAATCCTAAGGAGGAAGGTCATTTAAAAGAATCATCTACACGACAACAATTTGCTAATGAATTAGCAAAAGGGTTGGAAATCTATTTTGGAGGTTAATTCATGAAACAATCATTACGCTATGGCTTAGTGGCTATGATGAGCGTTTGTGTCATTGCTTTGGCGGGGTGTAATTCTCAAGATTTGAAACTAGAACTAGGAAAACAAACAACCGTTCAATCGACTACATCAGAAGATAAAAAAGCGATGGATAAGATGACAAAAATTGTGGTCTATGTACCGCGACAAGATGGGAAAGGCGTAATGCCACAACCGCTTACGATTGATAAAGAGCGTAAAACGGTAAAAGATGCCATAAATTTGATGATTGAGCAAGATGGTCGTGCAGAATATCCAGTCTTTGCAAAAGGCACAAAAGTAGTCGAAACATCAAAACATGATGATACAGTCACAGTGGTTTTGAATGATGACTTTTTACAGGATGCTACAGGTTTAACAGCCACACTTCGCATTGCATCTATCGTCAATACAGCAGTGGAATTTGATGGTGTACATAAGGTGTATGTAAAGGTAAAAGGAGTGACCTTGCCGACTTATGGTAATATTGATTTAACGCGTCCATTGAAACAAATGAAAGATAAAATCGTAAAAGATTAAGTACTATGTTGGGGGACTCTTCATAAAGAGCCTCCAACATTTTTATACCTTAAATTCATGGTAATTTAGTATGAAAAAAGATATACAAACATATTGTAAAAAGGGAGGATTTGATGATACAAAATTTATTAGAAGAGTTAGGTAAGAACTGGCCATTTTATATGCATTTATTGCTAGAGCATATAGGAATTACTTTTACAGCAGTCATCATTGCCACGATTTTGGGTTTGGCTATAGGAGTGTTCATCACACGGAAGCAAAAATTGGCTAATTCTGTTATATCTGTAGTGAATATTGCTTACACCATACCCTCTATTGCTTTGTTGGGCTTTTTGATTTCTTTTACTGGTGTGGGAAATACGACGGCTATTATTGCTCTTATCATCTATGCGTTGTTACCTATCGTGCGTAGTACCTATGTAGGAATTACCACTATTGCTCCAAAGATTATTGAGGCTAGCCGTGCTATGGGTAGTACAGATAGGCAAATTTTATGGAAAATACAGTTACCGCTAGCATTTCCTGTTATTTTCGGAGCTATCATGAATATGGTGACTATGACCATTGCCTTAGCAGGGATTGCCTCCTTTGTAGGGGCAGGGGGTCTAGGTGTTGCCATTTACCGTGGGATAACTACTAATAATGAAATATTGATTTGGATTGGAGGCATTTTAATTGCTGTCTTAGCCTTGGTCATAGATGGCATACTAGGTTTCATGGGTAAACTAGTAGAACAGCACAAGATGCATACGGTAGTGAATAAAAAAATAGGCTATGTATTGGGAGCTATCTTAGTGATTATTTTTGGTGTCGTGGGAATGCAACAGTATAGTAAAAACGATACCATTCACATTGCATCAAAACCTGTATCGGAAGGATACATTTTGGCGGAAATCGTGGGTACTCTGATTGAGGCAGATACTGACTTGAAGGTTAAGTACACCCATGGTGTAGGTGGCGGCACATCTAATATTCATCCTGGCATGGTGCGAGGCGATTTTGATATGTATCCGGAGTATACAGGGACATCTTGGCAAATCGTGTTGAAACATAAGGAAGACTACAAGAATGACAAGTTTCCTATGTTGAGTGCAGAGTACAAGGACAAGTATCATTTTTTGTGGAAGGGCATGTTTGGTTTTAACGATACCTATAGTATTGGCATTCGAGCAGATCTAGCGAAGGAATATGGCATTAAAACGTTTACTGATTTGGCGAAATATGCTGGACAGTTAACATTTGGAGCGGAATATGATTTCTTTGAACGAGAAGATGGCTATAAAGCCTTAGCTAATGCTTATAACTATCACTTCAAAAAAGAAGTAGATATGGACAATGGATTAAAATATCAAGCCTTGTTTGATAAGAAAATTGATGCGATGACTGTGTTTACTACAGATGGTCAGCTGTCTGATCCACGGGTTGTAGTATTAGAGGACGATCGAAATTTTTACCCAAGTTACATGGCATGCATGGTTGTACGTGAGGAAACGTTACAGAAACATCCTGAGCTAGAAAAGGTATTACATCGTTTGGACGGTATCTTAGATGAAAGTACTATGGCACAGCTGAATAAAAGGGTAGAAATTGATAAGGAAGACCCGAAACAAGTGGCAAAGGAATTTTTGCAATCTAAAGGATTGGTGGTGAAATAGATGAATCAAATTATAGAATATAAAAATATTGGAAAATCCTATCAAGGCAAATGGGTGGTGAGAGATTGCAATCTAACAATCAATGAAGGTGACTTTCTTTGTATTGTAGGTACGTCTGGGTCAGGGAAAACGACGCTGTTAAAAATGATTAATGGATTGATAGCACCCGACGAGGGAGATATTACTATTTTTGGAACTCGTGTTATTGATCAGGATATTATTTCTTTGCGGAGAAAGATTGGCTATGCTATTCAAGGGGATGGACTGTTCCCCCATATGACAGTAGCAGAGAATATTGGGTATGTGCCTAGACTAGAGGGTGTATCGAAAGAAGAGGTAGATGCTATTGTAGAACGCATGCTTTCATTAGTGGGCTTACCACTAGATAGTAAGGAAAAGTATCCTAAAGAATTATCTGGAGGTCAACAACAACGGGTTGGTATCGCTAGAGCCTATGCGAACTCGCCGAAGATATTGCTCATGGATGAACCATTTGGAGCGGTGGATTCCATTACGAGGTATCAACTACAAGAAGACTTGAAACATATTCATAAGCAAACGGACTGTACTATTGTGTTTATCACCCATGACATGCACGAAGCTTTCAAGCTAGGCACACATATCCTTGTCATGCACGAAGGTAAGATACAACAATATGGAACAACGGAGGAAGTAAAGAATCATCCGAGTAATGACTATGTGAAACAGCTAGTGGAGATGACGCGGTAGGGATATACAAATATACGGAAACATAGTAAAAGGGAATCCTTATAGGGGTTCCTTTTATTTTTGTTATCCTTTGGTCCCTAGTATGGTACAATAAGAACAACGTGTATAGAAAAGTGATATACAGATCTTATAGTTCAATTGCAATAGTATATCGTTATTATCCGTAACGGCATAGATACGTTAGTTTGTTATTACACAATGAAACGAGGTGGTACCATGCATAAGGATCCTTTTGAGGAATATATCCGTCAAGGTGAAGCTAGTCAATATGAAAAAGCTCAAGCCTGGAAGACAGCTATTGGTTTACAAGCTGTCGATGGGTTGACGCCGTCTGCCTATTTAGTAGACTTAGCAAAGAAGAATATTGAAGGGCAGATGTCCCTACAGGTTCTTCATACATTGTTGGAAAATTATTATGAATCCTATCCGAATCAAGAAGATAGAACAGCAGAAGCGGATATAGTATCACTTCGTATGTCGGAGTTGCTCTTAGAGAAAGCTTTCAGTTTTACGACGAATGAGTACCTATCGATTCATAGACAATTGTTTACAGATATCTATGCCCATGCGGGCAGTATACGAGATTACAATATCACAAAAAAGGAATGGATTCTCGATGGCGATACGGTGACCTATGGTAGCATGTCTGAACTAGGGGCGACCTTACTCTATGACATAGAGCAAGAAAAAAATTTTTCCTATGCCAATTTGGATATGTCAGAGACGATTCGTCATTTGGCTACTTTTGTTGCCAGATTGTGGCAGATTCATGTATTTGGTGAAGGAAATACGAGAACGACCGCTGTATTTTTTATTAAATATCTCCGCACCCTAGGCTTTACAGTGACGAATGATATGTTCGCCAACTATGCGTGGTACTTTAGAAATGCCTTAGTACGAGCCAATTATCAAAATTTGAAACTAGGAGTGTATAGAACAACGGAATATTTAGAGCGTTTCTTGCAGAATTTGTTGTTAGACGAAAGCCATTTGTTATCGAATCGTTGTATGCATATTTATAGTACTAACGGGAACATACAGGAAGAAAGCATACAATATAATGACAATGGGTATACTATCAGCAGGGATGCTATATCAGATTATGATGCTACTTCGGAGAGTGAAACTGTGGAGGACATGCGCTGTCACATGGAAAATAGTACTACTGTACCTGAGGGGAGGGTATCGTCGCTTGACGAATTTGCTCTCATCAACAAATTAACCCAACACAGTATCTATAATCCTACGTACGTAAAGGTTGGTGTCGGCGATGACTGCGCTGTTTATGATACGCCTTGCGATGTGGATCAACTGGTTAGTACGGACATGATGGTAGAAGGCATCCACTTTAGTGAAAGCACCACCGCTCCTTTTGATGTAGGGTATCGATTAGGGGCAGCAAACATTAGCGACATAGCAGCGATGGGTGGCACCCCACGGCATATGGTGGTGTCTATTGCAGTGCCTAAGGGGCGACATACGTCCTATGTAGAAGAAGTGTATCAAGGATTGCATGACATATGTGCAGAGTATAGTGTAAATATCATCGGCGGCGATACGGTGTCGACCGAGGGACCTTTTGTGATTTCTGCCACAGTGTTTGGAGATGTTTCAACAAATCAATCTGTCCTACGCAGTGGAGCTCAAGATGGTGATGCAGTGTTCATCACGAATTATCTGGGTTTATCTTATGTGGGTCTTCACAGTTTGTTAGAGGGCAGCGAGGACTATCCAGTGAGCAGGTCTGTCCATCAACGGCCCATTCCTCATATAGAATGTGGTATAATAGCAAGAGACTTAGGTGCCACGTCTATGAATGACATCAGCGACGGCTTGTCCAGCGAGCTCAATGAGATTGCCAAAGCATCGCAAGTGACTATTTTCATTGATGAAAGTGCGTTGCCCATCCATCCAGAGGTTCAGGCCTATTGTGAAAGCCATCAGATGAGTCCTTATCTTCCTATGTGGACAGGGGGGGAAGATTTTCAGCTAGTCGGAACCATTCCAGCTGAGATGGCAGAATACTTGCCTACAGAGACGTTCACTATCATTGGACATGTTAAAGCAGGCAATGCACAGGTATTAGTAGACCGTGATGGACAATGGATGAGAGTGGAACCTAAAGGATATAATCATTTGGATAAAGGAATACTATGAATACCATACAATATACAACACACTCCGTAGAGGAAACGTTGGCTCTAGGTTATAGCCTAGGGAATTTTATGAAAGACTATGAAAGTCCTATATGTATTGCCCTAGATGGCACGCTAGGAGCAGGGAAAACGCATTTTTCCCAAGGGATTGCAAAGGGCTTTGGAGTTACAGAAGAAGTGACAAGTCCTACATTCGCCTTGATGAACACCTATGAAGTAGATGGTTCTAACTTGTACCATTTCGATTTATATCGAATGGACTTGGTAGAAGAACTGGAAACCATCGGCTTTTACGAATATACAGAGGAAACGAAGTCCGTTGTGGAATGGGCTAATAAGTTTGTCGATGAATTACCAGATACGACAGTGTGGATTGAGATTTCTGTCGGTGATGATGGATCTCGTCAGTTTACAGTTCGTACGAACTTACTTTCAGAGGAAACATTACAATGCATAGGAGAGAACCTATGATTTTAGGAATTGAAACGAGTAGCGCCATTGCTAGCGTAGCGGTAGGAAATGACAAAGAAATACGAAGCGAACTCATTGTACAGGCAGGGCTTACTCATTCTGAGCAATTGGTGCCACATATTGAAACGGTGCTGACAACGGGGAAAGTAAAGAAATCTGACATTACCGGCATTGCCGTAACCATTGGGCCTGGTTCCTTTACAGGCTTGCGCATTGGCTTAGGCACGGCAAAGGCTTTGGCTTATGCTTGGAATGTACCCGTAGTAGGCGTGCTCACCACCGATGTGTTAGCCCAAAGTTTTATGTATTCTAACTATCGGGTATGCACTGTCATTGATGCACAAAAGAAACAGGTCTATGGCCGTCAGTATGAGTGGAATGGCGCGGACATAATTGCTTTAGATACAATAGAAGTACATCAAGTAGCTGAATTGTTAGAGAAACTAGTACAGCTATCTGGAGATACTCCAGTGGTCATCGTAGGGGATGGTCTGAAGCGATTGGAAAAAGAATATGCCATAGGTGTAGAAGCAGGTCGTATTGACCCTATTAGACTTGTTATCGGTCATGAATCGAAGCAACGCCCACGGGCATCTCATGTTATTCAAGTGGCATTACCACAATTCGTGAGTGGTACGATTCCTGATGCGCAGTCCATTGAGCCATTCTATATTCGTAAATCGGAAGCGGAAGTGGTGTGGGATGAGAAAAACAAAGACATCCTAGCCACTGGTACCTACGTGGAACCTACGGTAGTAGTCCGTGAAGCAGCAGGTGAACGATAATGGTCACATTACGAGAAGCCTTACGAAGTGATATTGAAGGTATCTACCAAATAGAGAGGGCCTGTTTTTCAACACCTTGGTCAAAGGAAGCCTTATTAGATGATTTAGAAGTAGAAGATAAGCTGTACCTTGTGGCAGAAGCAGAAGATGGCAAGATTATTGGTTATGCAGGATCTTGGTTAGTCTTGGATGAAGGGCAGATTACGAATATTGCCATACATCCTGAACATCGTCGTGCAGGTTATGGATCTAAAATGACTCGTAAGTTAACGCAAATGCTCCGTAAACAAGGCATGAAACATATTTTTTTAGAAGTGCGTGTCTCCAATATTGCGGCTCAAGCCATGTATCGTAGACTTGGCTTTACAGCGGTAGGAGTACGTAAACAATTTTATTCAGATCCAGTAGAAGATGGGCTGATTATGAGGAAAGAAATGGAGGAACTGGCATGAGTATCTACACACTAGCTATTGAAACTAGTTGTGATGAAACATCGGCAGCAGTGTTGCAAGATGGCAGAACGGTCGTTTCTAATGTAATTTCCAGTCAAGTACCCATACATAGAAAGTTTGGTGGTGTCGTGCCAGAAGTGGCGTCTCGACGTCATATAGAACAGATTATGCCAGTTATTGACCAAGCTTTGGCAGATGCGAATGTGACATTAGATGATATGGACCATATCGGTGTCACTTATGGACCGGGATTAGTTGGGGCTCTTCTGGTAGGGGTGTCAGCTGCGAAGGCTCTGTCCTTTGCAAAAGATATTCCTTTGATAGGCGTTCATCATATGGAAGGTCACATCTTTGCAAATTTTCTGTTGCATCCTGATTTAGAGCCTCCCTTCTTGTGCTTGGTGGTATCTGGGGGGCATACTATGATTGTTCATGTGACAGATTATGAAAGCTTTCAGGTATTAGGACAAACACGTGATGATGCGGCAGGTGAAGCCTTTGATAAAATTGCTCGTGTACTAGGCTATCCTTACCCAGGAGGGCCACATATTGATGCATTGGCAAAAGAGGGCAATCCAGATGCCATCGATTTTCCACGGCCTTTATTAGAAAAAGGAAACTTCGACTTTAGCTTTAGTGGTTTAAAATCTGCGGTGCTTAACTATATCAATGGAAAACAACAAAAAGGTGAATCCATCTGTCATGAAGATGTAGCAGCCTCCTTTCAAAAGGCCATTACAGATGTATTGGTAGAAAAAATGAAAGAAGCGGCTCATACATTAGGAGAAACGAAGATCGCTTTAGCTGGTGGCGTGTCGGCTAACAGTGGATTGCAGCGAGATTTACAAGCCATGTGTGAAGCAGAAGGCTTGACGTACCTCACAGCAGGATCTATGTTGGCTACAGATAATGCAGCTATGATTGGTTGCCGAGCCTATTATATGGCACAAGCTGGTAAATTCAGTAACTACACTTTGAATGCAAAACCGTCCATTCCATTGGGCAGTGATTTGTGGAAAGGAAACCAACATGGCTAGTTGGAAAGATATCCTAGACAAAGAAACAGATTTATATCCTACACAACAGGCGTTACTATTACAGTTTTCTCAGCGATTAAGCTTTGGTAAAGCCATCAGTGAACAAGGGGTGTCCCTCTTAGTGCAAGCTAAGGATGGACACCTTTTACTTAGTGGAGCGCTGGACAGTGGTCATACAGGGATGGTACAGAAATACGACGTGCCTATGAACCATCCTATACAGGAGATGTTACGTAGTGGCAAACCTTATACAGGTCTCATGGACTGGGAGGAACCGACTGATACCGGGATCACAAAGGAAGCGTACCATGCTTACGTGTATCCTATCGTAGATAATGGGGGCAAGTGCATTGGGGCTTGTGCCTTTACGAATCCGGTATCTGAAGTGTATTCCAGTCGCTATGACGAGTTTATGTCCATCGTATCACAGACGACCTTTCAAGGTATGTTGGTACCACAACTACAGCAACCAGAGTTGTATGAAGGCATTTCCGTCCTAGATGGGATTCTCTTTTTTGAACAAGACGGAACCATACTCTATGCAAACCGAGCGGCGAAAAAACTAGGAGATATTTTAGGTATCGATCGACGATTACAGGGAACATCTATTTACAGTAGTACCTTGAAAGTAGGTCGTATCAAAAAAGCGTTGGAAGATAGAGTAGGTACTATTGATGAAGAGTTATATGGTGATATTGCTCTGCGCCAAGTGATGATTCCCGTCGTACTTGGAGTGAAGTGGAAACGTGGCATTTTAGTGTTACAAGATAAAACAGAATTGCGCAAACGAGATCAGGAACTCCTGGTGAAAAACTCTGTTATTAAAGAAGTGCATCATCGCGTGAAAAATAACTTGCAGTCTGTGGCAGGATTACTCCGCATGCAAAGCCGCCGGAGCAGCTCCGATGATGTGAAACAAGCTTTACAAGACAGTATTCATCGCATTGAAAGTATGGCTCTCGTTCATGAAATCGTGTCGAACTTTGATGAAGATTATGTAGCGTTGCGCAGCATTATCGAAGAATTGTGGCGCTTGTTAAGACAAGGACTGGGGGCTTCTGAGCAACGCATCGATATGGAATATATAGGGGAAGACATGATTATGTCATCTCATAAGGCCAGCTATGTGTCTTTAGTGCTGAATGAACTGTTCTCCAATCTTTTTAAACATGCTTTCAAAGATAGAGTCGAAGGACAAGTGCAGGTAGAGGTGCGAGAGGTAATATCTCAAGAAAACCAAGATATGTTGCATATTATTATTCGAGATACTGGCTGTGGTTTACCAGAGGATTTTGAAGAGACTAGACAACGTCGCTTGGGATTGCAAATTATTGACAACTTAGTACGGAATGAATTAGATGGAACGATTGCTTGGACATCTCAAGGAACGGGCACTGTGGTAGATATATGGATACATAAAGGAGAAGAGTATGCGCGTCTTAGTAGTAGATGATGAGTCACTCATTCGCATGGACTTACGAGATATATTGGAAAGCCAAGGCCATACCGTTATAGGTGAAGGTGCCAATGGATCGGAAGCCATCCAACTATGCCAAGACCTTACGCCAGATATAGTGCTCATGGACGTGAAGATGCCGACATTAGATGGCATTGAGTCAGCGCGACAAATTCGTCACAAACGATTGGCGCCAGTGGTGCTCTTAACAGCGTACAGCCAAGATGATTTAATCCAAAAGGCATCTCAATCGGGTGTATATGGTTATTTAATTAAGCCTTTGCGGGAACAGGACTTAGGTCCAGCTTTGCAGATGGCGATGAGTCGCTTTCAAGAAGAACGAGATTTGCTAGAACAGGTGAAAGGTTTAGAAAGTTCCCTAGAAGAACGAAAATATGTGACGAAAGCGACGGGCATATTGATGGAGCTGCACGGATTTTCTGAGGAAAAAGCGTACGAGAAAATACGAGCTTTTAGTATGGATAAACGTATTAGCCTCGTGGAAACTTGTAAGAAGATTATCGCAGCCCATGAAGCAAAATCATAAAAAATCATGGCTGCCATGAAGCAAAGTTTTAACTATGAAAAAGTATTTGGTCAAAAAGTCAAAAAAGACTTGCAAAAATTTTAAAATGATTTATAATAATATTTGTAATTAGCACTCACTACTCTTGAGTGCTAACATCGATATTATAGTGTATATGAGAAGAGGTATAACAATGAAACCATTAGGTGATCGTGTCATTATTCGTGTATTAGAAGTAGAAACAAAAACGGAAAGTGGTATCTTTTTAGCATCTTCCACAAAAGAACGTCCATCTGAAGGTACGGTTATTGCTGTCGGTCCTGGTAAATTATGTGACAATGGCGAACGTGTAGCACCAGAAGTAAAAGTGGGCGATACAGTTATGTTCTCCAAATATGCTGGTACTGAGTTCAAAATTGATGGCGTTGACCATTTGATCATCAGCGAAAAAGATATTTTAGCAGTATTATAATCTGACCAAAGAAGGGGACGACCCCATAGAGGAGGCTATACAATGGCAAAAGAAATTTTATTTAACGAAGAAGCACGCCGTGCATTAGGCCGTGGCGTTGACCAATTAGCAAATGCAGTAAAAGTAACATTAGGACCTAAAGGTCGCAATGTAGTATTAGAGAAAAAATTTGGTGCCCCAACCATCACTAACGATGGTGTGACTATCGCTCGTGATATTGAACTTCCAGATCCATTTGAAAACATGGGTGCTCAATTAGTGAAAGAAGTTGCTACTAAAACTAACGATGTAGCTGGTGATGGTACAACTACTGCTACAGTTTTGGCGCAAGCTATGATTCAAGAAGGTATGCGCAATGTAGCAGCTGGTGCGAACCCAATGATTCTTAAAAAAGGTATTGAATTAGCTGTTAAAAAATTAGTAGCTGAAATTCAATCTAAAGCCATCGACGTAAACGGTAAACAAGACATCGCTCAAGTAGCATCCGTATCTGCTGCTGACGAAGAAATCGGTGCATTGATTGCGGAAGCAATGGATCGTGTAGGCAATGACGGTGTTATTACTGTAGAAGAATCTAAAACATTACAAACTGAATTGAACGTAGTAGAAGGTATGCAATTTGACCGCGGTTACCTATCTCCTTACATGGTAACTGACCCAGATAAAATGGAAGCAGTTGTGAACGAACCATTGATCTTGATTACTGACCGCAAAATCTCTGTGATTGCTGATTTATTACCAGCTCTTGAAAAAGTTGTAAAACTTGGTAAAGAACTTGTGATCATCGCTGAAGACGTAGACGGCGAAGCATTGGCTACATTGGTAGTGAACCGCCTTCGTGGTACATTAAAAGCAGTAGCTGTGAAAGCTCCTGGGTTTGGCGACCGTCGTAAAGCTATGTTAGAAGATATTGCTATCTTAACAGGCGGTGTTGTCATTAGTGAAGAAGTAGGTTTGAAATTAGTAAACGTAGATTTAGAACACTTGGGCACAGCTCGTCAAGTTCGCATCACTAAAGATGAAACTATCATCGTTGATGGCAATGGTAACAAAGACGTAATCGCTCGTCGTGTTGCGCAAGTTCGTGCACAAGCTGAAGAAGCAACATCTGAATTTGATAAAGAAAAATTACAAGAACGTTTGGCTAAATTGTCTGGCGGTGTAGCTGTGATCGAAGTAGGTGCAGCAACAGAAGTAGAATTGAAAGATAAAAAACTTCGCATCGAAGACGCATTGAACGCAACTCGTGCAGCTGTAGAAGAAGGTATCGTTGCAGGTGGTGGTACTACATTGATCGACATCATCCCAGCATTAGACGGTATCGAAGCGACTGGCGACGTATTGACTGGTGTAAACCTTGTTCGCCGTGCTGTGGAAGAACCACTTCGTCAAATCGCTTACAATGCAGGTTTAGAAGGTTCCGTTGTCGTAGAACGCGTAAAATCTTCTGAAAGCGGCATCGGTTTCAACGCATTAACAGAAGAATATGTAGATATGGTAAAAGCTGGTATCGTGGACCCTGCAAAAGTAACACGCTCTGCCTTGCAAAATGCAGCATCCATCGCAGCATTAGTATTAACTACTGAATCCATCGTAGCTGACAAAGTAGACGAAAATGCTCCAATGATGCCTCCAATGCCTCCAATGGGCGGTATGGGTGGAATGATGTAATCTTAGATTGCATCCGTGGATCGCAGCATTGACTAAGTAAATACTATGGGGACTGTGAAAGAATAGGTGACTATTCTTTCATAGTCCCTTTTTGTTATAAGGGACATATAGAAACGCCCTTGAATGCCTTGGGCATCCTTCTGGTGTATAATTTCATACATATATGGATGATGTATAATTAATAACTTGATAATGTTATAGTTTATAATGTGAAGAATAATAAAAATTAATGGAAAATCATTATTGACAATGTACAGAAAAAGTTCTATAATGAATTCATGAGTTAACGGATAATAATTATCCATTATAAAAATATAGGTTTTAATTTTATTTATATATGTATAAGTTTACAAAGGAGAAAGTTATGAAAGAAGAAAAATTGACAACAGCCTTTGGTGCTCCGGTGCCAGATAACAACAACAGTGCTACAGCTGGAAAACGTGGCCCTGTATTGATGCAAGACGTGTGGTTGATGGAAAAATTAGGCCACTTTGCTCGTGAAGTGATTCCTGAACGACGCATGCATGCGAAAGGATCTGGCGCATTTGGTACTTTCACAGTAACAAATGACATTACTAAATACACAAAAGCGAAAGTATTCTCTGAAGTGGGTAAACAAACTGATTTATTCGTACGTTTCTCCACAGTAGCTGGTGAACGTGGCGCTGCTGATGCAGAACGCGATATCCGTGGTTTTGCTGTGAAAATGTATACAGAAGAAGGTAACTGGGATTTAGTAGGTAACAATACACCAGTATTCTTCATCCGCGATCCATTGCAATTCCCTGATTTGAATCGTGCGGTAAAACGTAATCCTGAAACTAACTTGCGTGACGCTACTGCAAACTGGGATTTCTGGACTAGCTTGCCAGAAGCAATGCACCAAATCACAATCGTCATGAGTGACCGTGGTATTCCTGATGGCTACCGTCATATGCATGGTTTCGGTTCCCACACATATAGCTTAATCAATGCGAATGACGAACGTGTATGGGTGAAATTCCACTGGGTATGTCAACAACCAATTAAAAATTTAACAGAAGAAGAAGCATCTGCTATCATTGCTAATGACCGTGAAAGTGCACAACGTGACTTATTCGACGCTATCGCAAACGGAGATTTCCCACGTTGGAAATTGTACATCCAAGTGATGACAGAAGAACAAGCAGAAGCACTTCCATATAATCCATTTGACCTTACAAAAGTATGGTACAAAAAAGACTTCCCATTAATCGAAGTAGGGGTGATGGAATTGAACCGCAACCCAGAAAACTACTTCCAAGATGTAGAACAAGCAGCATTTGCTCCATCCACAATCATCCCTGGTATTGGATTCAGCCCTGACCGCATGTTACAAGGTCGTTTGTTCTCCTACGCTGATGCACAACGCTACCGCTTAGGCACAAACTATCCATCCATTCCTGTGAATGCGCCTAAATGCCCATTCAATTCTTATCATCGTGATGGACAAGGCCGTGTAGATGGCAACCATGGCTCTACTATTGGATATGCTCCAAATAGCTTTGGCCAATGGGCGAACCAACCACAATACAAAGATCCAGGATATGATGTGTCTGGTAAAGCATACCAATACGACTTCCGTGAAGACGATTCCGATTACTATACACAACCTGGTAAATTATTCCGTCTCATGACTCCAGAACAACAAGAAGTATTGTTCAAAAACACAGCAAACAACATGGCAGGAGTTCCATTGTTTATCCAAGAACGCCATGCAAAACATTGCTATGCATGTGACCCTGCATATGGCGAAGGCGTAGCAAAAGCATTGGGCATTACAGTAGATTTCTCTACACCTGCTGACATCGGGTAACACTTGCAGCGCTATTCAGTCTATGGCGTTTCTTTGAAAATAGTATAAAAGTAGGAGTGCGACACATTCCCTCACAAACGGTATTTCATAATGTTTGTTCGGGAACATGTCGCACTCCTTTTGTGTTGTCGTGACTTTGTCGGCAGGAATGTCATAGGCTGCTACGCGCAACTGCGTTCAAAGGGGGGGGAGATAGTGAGCAAGAGTACGACATATTCCCTCATAAAGGGTATTTAATAATGTTTGTTCGTGAATGTGTGGCGTTCCTTTTGCGTTGTCATGATTTTGGCAAAGGGAGGTTCTTGGACTTCTAGGCTAACTATGTTTATAGGTAGATTTTTAGGAGTAATAAACGTATAATGAATGTATTGCTTGTCTTTTAGAAGGCGTAGTTTTTGAACGTTAAGAAGTTGTGTGATTATTTATACAATGGTTAGGTTGGGATAGTATGAAAGATGTTTCTAAGGTTTTTCTTACGGATATGAATCATATTGAGGCGCGACAATTTATGCTTGAAGCTGATTCCTATGTATCTTTGAATTTTCCAGTTTATTATAGTTTTGATAATTTATTAAAGTATGCGATTAATCTATTAGGGGAATCTTTTTTAGCTGAGAAACAAGATAAGTATTTAATAGATAAAAACTATTCATCATTTCCAAATATTAATTACATTTTTCAACTAAATAAATCTAAAGATCATTATAGACCCATCACTATCATCCATCCTCTTTTATATTTAGATTTAGTAAATTTAATAACAAAAAAAGAAAATTGGGAGATCTTGGTTAATCGGTATAATTTTCTTGATAGTAAAATAGGATATAAAATAATTTGCCAAAGTATTCCATTTAAAACAAATAATAAGAGGACTGGAGTAAGATATGCATTTCATTACTGGGAGAATATAGAACAGGAGTCGATTAAGTTTAGTTTGGAATATAGTAATTTATTGCACGTTGATATAGCTAATTTTTATGGTAGTATATACACTCATATGATACCTTGGTCAATATATGATGAAGATATTGCTAAAGCTAATAAAAATAAAAAAAGCTTACTAGGGAATAAAATTGATGGCAAATTCCAATTTATGAATTATGGAGAAACTGTTGCCATTCCACAAGGTAATATAGTTTCTGATTTTATTGCTGAATTATTATTGCGATATATTGATACTTTGTTGGTTCAGGAATTAGAAGATGAAAATATAGATTATAAAATATTAAGGTATCGAGATGATTATCGAATATTTACACAAAATAAAGAAGATGAGAAAAAAATAAAGAAAAAATTAGTTGCATTATTGTGTAGGCATAAATTAACTATTAGCGAAAATAAGGTTAAAGATACGGAGGATTTAATTATTGGCTCTCTTAAAGCTGATAAAGTTTACTGGATTGAACATGATCCTAATGCCAATATTAAAGTGGATTGGAAATTATTTTTTAAATACAAAAAGAAAGGGCGTTTTGTTTTTCCTGTTAGAGTATATAAGACTTCAATACAAAAACATTTGATTATAATTAAGTTATTCGCTGATAAGTTTCCCAATAGTGGACAATTAATTAAAGCTTTAAAGGAATTTGAAAAAAGAATTGCAAAACTAGAATACAATGATTTTAAAAAATTAGGAACCGAAATTGGTGTACTTATATCGATAGTTTTTAACATTATAGAGAATAATCCAAAAGTTATTGATATAGGTATAAAATTACTTGCTCGCTTATTTAATAAACTTGGTGATGATACTTCTGAAATAAATAATGATACATATAATTTTCCTTTTGGAATGGATAATTCAACGTCTTTAATATATGAAAGCAAGTTTAGAGTAATAAATGCAGTTTTAAAAAAAATATCAAAACAAACTTCTAATGCATATTTGGAAATCTGGTTACAACGGTTAGTAATAAAGGTTATTAACGAATATGGTAACTTTCAAAAGGAGTATATAAGTCAATCAAAAGAAGATATGGTTAGACTAACTAATGATATACTGTGTAATGGGAAATCTGATATTACTTTATTTAATGAGGAATGGATTAAAGAAGAATTTAGGGTAAAATGGGATCAGTTTATTGACGTTGAAAACATTAAAGTTTTGAAAAGTACTATTTCTATGGACGAAATTAGATATAGCGAGTATAGCGGGATATGAAGTAATTTTTTAATAATATATGAAAGGATATAATCATGGTTCATTTTTTATTACGTGGTAAACCTACGTATGTTAACTTTGGTATATTAGTGTTGAGATTAGCTCTAGGAATTTCTATGGCCTATCATGGATATTTGAAGTTTTTAGGCGGTGCATCTGGGTTATATAAGGTAGGTGCTATGTTGGCAGCCTTAGGAGTGCCTGGATATTTCGAATTTTTTGGTGCGATGGCTGCAATTTGTGAGTTCTTAGGTGGTATCTTGGTTGCATTTGGATTATTTACTCGACTAGGATCCTTATTGTTGGCTGGAGTTTTATTTACGGCTACTCTTCTTCATGTAGACGCAGGATTTTTCTCATGGGATTATCCATCGCAAATGGGATTTGCTGCACTGGCTATATTCTTTATGGGTGGTGGACGATATAGTGTAGATGCGTCTTTATTTGGGAAGTAACTTGATTCGCTATGTAGTCTGTGGCATTTTTACTTAATACAGTGGGAAAAAAGACCGCAATACACCTCTTCAGAGACGGTATTTCATAATGTTTCTTCTGAGGTATATTGCGGTCTTTTGGGTTTTGTAGTATATGCAGTAACACCACAAGTCTACTACTCGTAACTGCATTCCTTGGGGAGTTTATACTGGTTGTTCGAGGGCACGCCGTGCTCTTTTTATGTTTGCTATTTCAGTGCAATATATCTCGCTATGAGATTACTACACGAAATAGCGTTCCTCAAGGGGCGTGGTACTAGGTATAAGATTTCATGTTTAGTGGTAATAGGAGATGCAAGTGCTTGAAATAGCTAAATTGTATATGGTATATCGAATACGGTTCTTTTTACATGGAATATTCTATAGAATCTTTACAATTCTATAGAATGTATGTTACAATACGTTACGGTATTCCTGGATTACCTTTGGCTTGATGGCATAGTGTTATGTATATCTTTCATAGGTAATTATATATCTTATTAAGGCTTAGGCGAAATGTGTAACCCCTTATTGAGATAATACAGAAAGAGTGCCTATTGTTTAATATATTGCTATGTTACAGAAAGAGACTGTCACATAGTACATTACAAATAGATTGAGGAGTTAAGATGAACGCAAAAACAACACCATTTACAAAGGAACAATTAGAAACGATTATCGCGCAATATCCAACGCCGTTCCATATTTATGATGCGAAAGGTATTATGGATAATATGCGCGCATTTTTAGATGCTTTCAGTTGGGCACCAGGGTTCAAACAATATTTTGCTGTGAAAGCAACGCCAAATCCATATATTATGAAAATGATGAAAGAAATCGGTATTGGTGCAGACTGCTCTTCTATGGCAGAACTAATTTTGAGCGAAAAGGTGGGGATCACAGGGGATGACATCATGTTCTCCTCCAATGATACGCCGTACGAAGAATACAAAAAAGCGATGGATTTAGGTGCGATTATTAACCTAGATGATATTACGCACATTGCTTATTTGGAACAACATGGTGAGTTACCAGATCGTTTTTGTTTCCGTTACAATCCAGGTTCTTTAAAAGAAGGTGGTAACACAATTATCGGTCTTCCAGAAGAAGCGAAATATGGCATGACGGAAGCACAAATCATGGAAGCTATCAACTACTTAAAAGGAAAAGGTATTACTAACTTCGGTTTACATACGATGGTGGTATCCAATGAACTAGATGTTGATGGCTTAGTAGGAACAGCTGAATTGATGTTTAACCTAGCATTGCGTGTGAAAGAACAAACTGGTGTAGAAGTATCTTTTATTGACCTTGGTGGTGGTATTGGTGTTGCTTATAAACCAGAGCAGACTCCAGTGGATTATAAGGTATTAAGTGCAGGTGTGAAAGAAGCCTATGATCGTCTAATTGTAGGAACAGGTCATAGCCCAATTCAATTAGCCTATGAATGCGGTCGTATGGTGACAGGCCCTTATGGTTACTTGGTGGCTACTGCAATTCATAAAAAAGAAATCTATAAGAATTACATTGGCTTAGATGCTTGCATGTCTAACTTAATGCGCCCTGCTTTATATGGCTCTTATCATCACATTACAGTGATGGGGAAAGAAAATGAGCCAGCTAACATGACCTATGATGTGACTGGTTCTTTATGTGAAAATAACGATAAATTTGCCATCGATCGTCAATTGCCGAAAATCGACATGGGCGACCGCATTGTGATCCACGATGCTGGTGCGCATGGTCATGCTATGGGCTTTAACTACAATGGTAAATTGCGTTCAGCGGAATTGTTATTACATGAAGATGGCAGTGTCACACAAATTCGTCGAGCAGAAACACTAGATGATTATTTTGCTACATTAGATTTCTCTAATTTATAAGTAGAAATATAAAGGACGGTCCTTTACGATACGTATCTAGGTTTATATAGACATATGCTTTAATTACTTCTTAGAACCTATTATGCATCTCAGAGAAATAGAGTATATGTCTATTTATATATAATTAGTATCCAATCGTGAGGGGCAATCTAATAGAGCTGGTATACAATCGTGTAGGATAAAATTACAAGTCTATATTTATAGAAATTGAGTGTAGTTATGTGGAGAGAGTAAAATGCTTTATATCCCTAAAAAAATATGGGAATAGCATTTACAATATTGAGAAAATTCGGTATAATAAACATTGTTGAGTCTCTTGGTGGAGAATTTAAATTTCAATATGCTATAAATGAATAGATGATATGTTAATATATCATTAAAATCATAGTAAAATAGTAGAAATTACCTTGCGGTTCGAGTCTATACACAGTATAATATAAATAGTATATTTACTAAATTAGATTTAAGCCAAAGTGGCGTTCTCGTGCTATGAATATAACAGCGGATTACACTTTGGTGGAATCCGTTTTTTTACGGTATTCAACATATGCTAAGACCTAACGAGTCTTCTTTTGTATATAGTAACTTATTTGATAAGGAGTGACATACGTGGCAGAATTACTTCGCGTAGACAATGTGCGTGCCTCTATTGAAGAGAAAGAAATCTTAAAGGGCATCAATTTAACAATTAATAAAGGTGAAATCCATGTAGTAATGGGCACAAACGGTGCTGGTAAATCTACATTGGCCAATGTAATCATGGGCAACCCTGCTTATGAAGTAACAGAAGGCTCCATCGTATTTGATGGTGAGAATATCACTGAAGAAGCTGTAAACGATCGTGCGAAAAAAGGTATTTTCATGTCTTTCCAACATCCAATTTCCGTACCAGGTATTACAGTAGAAAACTTCATCCGCACGGCTAAAAACACAATTACTGGTGAAAACGTACGTGCTTTAGCTTTCAAAAAAGAATTGAAAGCAAAAATGGAAGAATTATCTTTCGATACTTCTTACGCTAACCGTTATGTGAACGAAGGTTTCTCCGGTGGTGAAAGAAAGAAAAATGAAATTCTTCAAATGTCTATTTTGAATCCTAAATTGGCTATCCTTGATGAAACTGATTCCGGTCTTGACGTAGATGCTGTTCGTATCGTATCTGAAGGTGTAAACCGTTTCCATAATGAAGAGAATGCGGTGCTAATCATTACTCACCATAATCAAATTCTTCAAAAATTAAATCCAAACTATGTACACATCTTAATCGATGGCCGTATTGTAAAAACTGGTGGCCCTGAACTCGTTCGTGAAATTGAAGAAAAAGGCTACGACGCATATAAAAATTTAGTATAGGAGGATTTCATGGAAGCGAGAAAGAAAACTCAAATTGAGGAGATGGATCGCGGCGTCTATGACATTCGTAATGAATTTGATTTCTCCTATAAATCAGAAGCTGGTTTAACAGAAGATATCATTCGTGAAATATGGGCTAACAAAAATGAGCCACAATGGATGTTAGATTTCCGTTTAAAATCTCTTGAAATTTACAATCAATTAGAGGTTCCTAATTGGGTGCCAGATATTAGCGCCTTAAATATGGCAGATATTGTGACCTATGTAAAACCTAAAATTGATATGAAAGAAGACTGGAACGAAGTTCCAGAAGATATTAAAGAGACATTTGACCGTCTTGGTATCCAAGAAGCTGAAAAAACTTCTTTGGCTGGTGTAGGCGCTCAATATGACTCTGAGGTTGTATATCATAGTATTCAAGAAGACTTGATTCGTCAAGGCGTTGTATATACTGATATGCAGACAGCACTACACGAACATGAGGATATTGTAAAACAATATTTCATGACATTAGTGCCACCTACAGATCATAAATTTGCAGCTTTACATGGTGCAGTATGGTCTGGCGGTTCCTTCGTGTATGTACCAAAAGGAGTGACTGTAGATATTCCATTGCAGTCTTACTTCCGTTTAAATGCACCAGGCGCAGGTCAGTTTGAACATACTTTAATCATCGTAGAAGAAGGGGCAAAAGCACACTTCATTGAAGGTTGTTCCGCTCCAAAATACAATGTAGCTAACTTACATGCTGGTTGCGTTGAGTTATTCGTAAAAGATAATGCTACTTTGCGTTATTCTACTATCGAAAACTGGTCTAAAAACATGTACAACTTGAATACAAAACGTAGTCGAGTTGGTAAAAATGGTACAATCGAGTGGGTATCTGGATCCTTCGGATCTGCTGTATCTTGCTTATATCCAATGAGTATCTTGGCTGGTGAAGGCGCGCATTGTGAATTCACAGGCGTTACATTTGCTGGGGAAGGACAATATTTAGATACAGGGGCAAAAGTTATTCATGCCGCACCACATACAACAAGTAATGTTAACTCTAAATCTATTTCTAAGAGTGGTGGTACAGCGATTTACCGTGGTGTCTTGAACATCGGTAAAAATGCAGACCATTCTAAAGCGACAGTATCTTGTGAGTCCTTAATGTTAGACCAAGAGTCTCAATCCGATACCATTCCATCTATTACTATTGAGAATGATAATGTCGATTTAGGGCACGAAGCAAAAATCGGCCGTATTTCCGATGAAGCGATTTTCTACTTAATGACTCGTGGTATTAGTGAAGAAGAAGCAAGAGCAATGCTTGTACGTGGTTTCGTAGAACCAATTTCTAAAGAATTACCATTAGAATATGCCGTAGAAATGAATAATTTGATTACCTTAGAACTTGAAGGTTCTATCGGATAGGAGGTTAGGATGAGCAACACATTACATTTTAATGAATTGCCTAGACCGACTTTCCGTTGGTTAAAGGTAAATCATACAGAAGGCAATGTATGGGCTGGTACAGAACGTGCTACAGTGACAGTTGAAGGGTCCAAGCACATTGTAACAGACATTACAAATAAGGAACTATTAGAACCTTCTTATGAAGGTGTCCATGCTGGTGCGTTGCGCGATGCATCTCATCACTTTACACATGGCTATCACATTCAAGTACCAGCTGGTGCAAAGGAAGCATTGACCATAGTTCTTGATGTACAAGGTGCTGTCAGTGAAAGAACACGCTTACAAATCGAAGCGGAAAAAGACTCTACCTTAGAGTTAACACTTTGCTTGAAAGGTGAAGCTACTGATGGTCATGTAGGATTACTTTCAGAAATCGTATCCCACACAGGGGCGTCGGTAGTGTTCAAAAAAGTGCAATTGCTAACTGGTAAAGTACAACAATTTGAACATCGTTATACACGAGTAGAAGAGTCTGGTCATGTAGAGTTCATCAATATTGAGTTGGGTGGCTCTGAAAACTTCTTGAACTATCAAGAAGATTTAGTAGGAGACTACGCAGAAGTAGAACATGATTTAGGCTATTGCGGTACTGGTACGCAAGTATTTGATATTGCCATGTTAATGAAACATATCGGTAAAAAAACAATTAGTAATATTAATAACTTAGGTGCATTGAATGGTTCTTCTAAAAAATCATTCCGTGGTACCTTAGATTTCTTGCGTGGTAGCTTGGCATCTGAAGGTGCAGAAGAAGATACATGTTTGCTATTAACTCCACAAGTTAAATCCATTTCTTTACCATTATTATTGTGTAAAGAAGATAATGTATCTGGTAATCACGCATCCAGTGCTGGTCAATTAGACCCAGCTAAATTATTCTATTTAATGAGCCGTGGTTTCAACGAAGAGGAAGCAAAACATATCATCGTAGAATCCATGTTACGACCATTGATTGATCGTATTGGCAATGAAGAAATGGAAGAAACTGCCTTAGCAGTACTACGACAAAAAATATAATTGAGAGGGATAGTATGAAACCAATAGCAGAGGCATATAAAGATTTTCCAATTTTAACAAGAACCCATCGTGGTAAACGCATTGCTTACTTGGATAGCGGTGCTACTACACAAATTCCAGTGCCAGTAATGAAAGCATTAGAAACGCATATGGCGAATCATAATGGAAATCCCCATCGTGGAGCCCATGTGCTTGCTATGGAAGCATCCGAGGCCTATGAAGGTGCTCGTGATGTGGTGCAACGATTCATTAATGCTCGTAAACGCGAAGAAATTATCTTCACTCGAAACACTACAGAAAGTTTGAACTTAATTGCTCATTCCTATGGCTTGAAGCATGTAAAAGAGGGAGATAAAATCGTCATCACTATAGCGGAGCATCATGCAAATCTTGTGACTTGGCAATATGTATGCCGAGTGACAGGGGCCACTTTGGAATATATATACCTAGATGAAAATGGTCACATCAAAGATGGTGAAATGGATAAAATTGATGGATCTACAAAAATTGTATCCTTTGCCCATGTAAGTAATGTATTAGGTATGGAATTTCCAGTAAAAGAGCTGGTGGAACGCGCTCATGCTGTTGGTGCTATTGCTATCCTAGACGGAGCGCAATCGGCTCCTCATCAAGCTATTGATGTGCAAGCGTTAGATTGTGATTTCTTCGTATTCTCAGGCCATAAAATGTGTGCTTCTCAAGGTATTGGTGTGGTGTATGGTAAATATCACTTATTAGAAGACATGGATCCATTCTTATTTGGTGGGGACATGATTGAATATGTGAAAGAACAAACTACAACATTCAATGAAGTACCTTATAAATTTGAGGCTGGTACACCCAATGCACATGGTGCTGTCACATTAAAAGCTGCCATTGAGTATTTGGAACAGTTTGGTATGGATGCTATTCATGAATATGAACAAGAATTAGTACGCTATGTATTACCTAAACTAGCGGCTATGCCACATATTCATGTATTAGGTAGTGCCAATCCAGAAGAAAAGCATGGAGTCATTGCTTTCACTGTGGATGATGTACATCCTCACGATGTAGCAACCATCATGGATAGCCATGGGGTATGCTTACGTTCTGGTCATCATTGTGCACAACCACTAGGTGCTTACTA
The DNA here is from genome assembly GCA_963516605.1 of uncultured Veillonella sp. Classification (GTDB taxonomy): domain Bacteria; phylum Bacillota; class Negativicutes; order Veillonellales; family Veillonellaceae; genus F0422. The sequence continues at coordinate 57,027 of CAUQBP010000001.1, forward strand.
TGGAGTACCGGCATCCAACCGTATTAGTATGTACATTTATACTAAAAAAGAAGATTTAGATCAATTTTTGGAAGCCCTGAAAACAGTTCGACCAACCATGGGCTTGTCAGAGTAAGGAGAACAATACCATGGAAATGGATCAAGTGTATACGGAACTGATTTTGGAGCATAACCAAGACAAGCGTAATAAGCGTTTGTTAGAGGTGTTTACTGCTAGTGAACATGGTCATAATCCAAGTTGCGGTGATGATTTAACATTGCAAGTGAATGTGGTAGACGGTATTGTAAAAGACGCTGCTTATACAGGTTCCGGCTGTGCTATCAGCCAAGCATCGGCATCTATGATGATTGATGTCATTACTGGTAAATCCTTAGAAGAAGCTTTCCAACTAGTGGACCTTTTCTTAGGAATGATCAAAAAAGAAGTGACTGATGAAGACGAATTAGAAGCCTTAGAAGATGCGATTGCTTTGCAAAATATTTCTAACATGCCTGCCCGTGTTAAATGTGCAGTGCTTGCTTGGCATACATTGCGTGAAGCATTAAAGAAATAAAAAGAAGGCTGCTACAGAATGATATACATTCTTGAGCAGCCTTTTTTATGTATATAAAAAAGATAGGTGATATGTATCACCTATCTTATGATTCTTATGTTGGTCGAGCTTACCATTGTCCTTCTTGGTGCTCTTTTAAAAGTTTCACCACTCGTGGGCCACAGCCTTTGCCACCGCATGCACCGGTACCAGCACTAGTGCGCTCTCTAATTTTAGGAAATGTATCGCAACCATCTAAGATTGCTTCTTTAATTGCTTTTCTTGTAATACTACGGCAAGTACAAACTTTTGTTAATTTATCTAAAATGGCCGTAGGAATTTGATTATCTTCCATACTGTCCTCCTACTATATAGAAACTTTTCTATATACAGTATACTCTTTACTGTATTACTTGTAAAGGTATTTTTCACAGCTAAGAAATGTATCTCGTATCTAAGAAGATATAGACCTAGTATACTTTTGAAAGTAGAACTGACACATGGAAACAACTAACGATTACTTATTATATGTATTAATCTATATATTACCCTGCATTTATTTTTGATAGGAGTCATTATGATTTGTGTTATTTTTGATTTAGATGGAACATTAACAGATTCTCATGAGGGAATTTTAAAATCTATACGTCATGCCTTAACGAGTATGAATCATCCTATTCCTGATGAGGACACATTACAATTATTCATTGGTCCACCGTTGGCAGATTCTTTTAAAGAACATTGTCATATGACAGATGAAGAGGTGGAGCAGGCCTACAACTTTTTCAAAGAACGGTATGATTCCGTAGGAAAATATGAAAATGCAGTGTATCCTCAAATTGAAGAAGCTTTAAAAGCGCTTCGTAAGACAGGTGCTTATGTTGGGATTGCTACAGCAAAACCAGAAGAACAAGCAAAGGATATTATTAAGCATTTTAAACTAGATCCATACTTTGAAGTCATCCGTGGGGCCAATCGAGAAATTGGTTTAGTCCATAAGCTAGATATTTTGAAAGAGGCGCTGCAAGATATGGAGACAATTACAGCCCAAAAATATAAAATCTCCCGTTGGTATATGGTGGGAGATCGTAAATACGATATGGAAGCTGCGAAGAAATTGAACTGCGTGGCTATGGGGGTATCCTACGGTTATGGTTCAGTGGAAGAATTAGAATCTGCTGGTGCTGATTATATCTGTGAAAGCCCATCCGATGTACTAGTAAATATCGCTGTAGATACATTGCTATAAGGCACTATTTACAGTACAATTAGGTTATATATCTAGAAGATCATAGGGTCGTTATAGAATAGACTACTGGTATATGGCAGAAAATAAATAGACACAATAAAAAGAGGCACCTTGCGGTCATGCGAGGTACCTCTTTTTTGCATTACCATATGTTAGTTCATACACTTCCCATAAGATGGGGAGTTCTGATGATTTTATGGGGAACATGCATAGTAGTATGTTAGATAGAGCGCCCTTATACTTGCAATCGGCCTTCAATCATAATAGGAACTTCTTTGCCATCTTTTGTAGTGCCTATGATGTTCATTTTTTCATGACCAATCATAAAGTCTGTATGTGCTAAGGATGTATTTAGTCCACGAGCGTGTAGTTCTTCTTGAGATAATCCATCGCTATGGGCTAAGCAAGTTGGATATGCAGCACCTAATGCTAAGTGGCAAGATGCATTTTCATCGTACAAGGTTTCAAAGAAAATCATATTGGATTGGCTAATAGGGGAGTAATGGTCTACAAGGGCTACTTCTCCAAGGTAGCAAGAGTTTTCATCCGTCTCGATGAGGTTTGTTAAATACTCACGACCTTGTTTGGCATCGTAGTCAACAACCTTACCATCTTTGAATGTCATATGGAAGTCTTCGATACGGTTTCCATCATAGATCAATGGTTTCGTAGAATACACGATACCGTTGGCACCTGCATAATGAGGAGCGGAAAAGACTTCTTCCGTTGGAATATTGGCATCAAAGATAATTCCTTTTTTAGATGATTCTTTACCACCTAACCATAAGTGCCCTTCTGGCATTTGTAAAGTTAAGTCTGTACCGTTTGGACAGGTATAATGTAAGGATACCAATTGTAAATCATTCAGTGTTTTGGTGCGCTTAGCAAGGCGATCTAAATGGTTGCCGAAGGATTCTTCTTCTGGTACGTGTTTCATACGACATAAGGTAAAGATAGTATTCCATAAGCGGTTGATTTTCTCTTCGTCTGTGCCCTCATAACCAAGCAAATCAGCCCATGTGAGAGTAGCTACTGAGGCTACACACCAAGTAAGGGTGGAATCCATAATGGCCTCGTGGTAAAATTTAGTTAACTTGCCCATGCTACGAGAGGCGAGGGCGATTTTTTCAGAAGGCACGCCTTCATAGGCAAATGGATTCGCACTGATTAAGGATAAAATACATGCGTTGGAATCAAGGATATGGTGATACATATCTTTAATCCAAGGCGCGGGATTAGATAAGACCTCATCTTTTACATTGGATAGACGAGACTTAGCTGTGATAGTGCTACGCCAATTAATGTGCACATCTTTGGCACCCAGTGCATAGGCCTCGTCCACAACGATGTATACAAAATCTTTATTTTCTACATCTCCATTGATGACTAACAGTTGGTTTTGTTGTAAATTGACTCCTTCTTGTAGTAAAAGACGGGCATATTGTTGTAAATCTTCTTTCATAATACCTCCCAATATATACTGGTAGTGAATTTTAAAGGATACTACTCATCTATGACGAACCTTTTGTTTGAAAGGATGTGATAGAATGAAAGTAACAAATCGAAAACGAATTGGCATCATCGTATGCCTATTCTTACTGTGTGTATGTGGATACTATCTTATTATAGCAGATACACCAATGAAAGGCGATGGATCACCATCTGATACCCCAAAGATTGTGAAGCAGTTAGACAAAGGAAATCGTGGTGGTCCAGTGGAGAAGGAAACGAAAGCAGATACAATTTTGGTGTATGTCACAGGAGCGGTAGAAGAACCAGGCTTGTATGAGCTACAAAGCCCTGCGACAGTGAAGTCAGCTATTGAGGCCAGCAAAGGACTATTACCCTATGCAGATGTGAATCATCTACATTTAGAAGATACCTTAGAGGAAAGCACACATATTCATGTAGATTTCAACTTTCACGGAAGTCCTGAGGAGTTACTACGAAAACAAAATATCTCTATTAATGATGGAACCGAAGCAGATTTACAAAAAATATCGGGCATAGGCCCTAAGATGGCGAAAAAGATTGTGGACTATCGTCAAGAACATGGTCCTTTCAAAAGTTTAGAAGAATTACGACAGGTGAAGGGGATAGGACCTGCATTGTATAAAAAAATTGTGGAGAAAGTACGATTATGAAAAGGTTACCCAAGCCAATAGATCTAGGTATCACCAGTGTGCTAGGAATGCTATTGGGAATTTGTATGAGTCTATACGAAAACGAATTACACACCTATCTTATGTATTGGTTAAGTATCATCACTATATTTGGCATCCTTGGGATAATAGGATTACGTGGATACGAACAACGTAATGAATATATGTATAAAATGATGCGATATGTGATGGGCTTAGTGGGTATTATTTCTGTATTTACTGCTATAGGATATGTACATACAGATCGAGTCATCACACACTATTTTGAAGATAGACCGTTTTATTATGGTGCCGATGGTGCCTATTATGTGCAATTAACTAGTAACCCACAGCCTACGGTGACGCTAGAGGGCATTATGACCATGGTAGATGCTGATGTAGAAGGTATGGATATAGATAAGAATGGCGCTACTGAGCATGTGCCAGCTAAGGGAAGTATTCGTATCTATGTGCCAGGAGAGCCACCTATTCATATGGGAGATCGCTACGTCATTCGTGGCACTGTGAAAGGCTTTACCTATTACGAGCAAAGTGGTTCTCTATCTATGAAAACGAGACATATCAATGATGGATTGCAAGGAAATTTATACCAAGGGACCATAGAGGACCCTTACACAGTAGAGAAGACCCTAGGCACATGGATAGCTGATACGGGGTATGCGCTGGGTGCTTATCTAGATAGAGTCCATCATTGGGTGGCACAACAATTTGAAGAGAATCTAGATCCATCCATTGCTAGCTTAGGCTCCTCCTTGGTACTAGGCGGTCAATATGCTATGCTACCAGAAACGATGGTAAAATTATTCAGTGAAACAGGGCTTATCCATATTTTGTCGGTGTCAGGGTCTCATATTGCCTTGTTATTTCTCATTATTTCTATCGTATTGCAGCGGGTGCATTTACGTAAAGGTGTAGAATTTTCCATCACTTGTGCTTTGATTTTACTGTACTGTACAATTGTGGGCTGGAGTCCGCCAGTATTACGATCTGCCATGATGGGACTATTAAGTGGATACGTTGTTATGCATGGTGGTATGTATCGTGCTTTACATGCGCTCCTACTATCTGCCTTATGTTTACTGTTATGGAAGCCATTATTCGCGGTAGATATTAGTTTTGTATTATCTTTTGGGTCTACCTTGGGGATCATCGGATTGTATCCCTATGTGTATCGGCTATTTCCGCCGAATCCTATCTCTAAAGGGGTGGCTTTATGTATCTCTGCACAAGTTCTCATATTTCCTATAGAGCTGTATTATTTTCATATACTCAGTTTCCTTAGTATCATCTCTAACCTTATAGTAGGGCCCTTGCTAGATATAGCGATTATAGCAGGTCTTTTCTTGTCTATCCTAAATTTAGTATTTACTTTTACATTAGGTTGGTCCCTCTTAGGTTTCATTCTGAAAGCCAGCATGTCTCTTTTATTTGCTATTCGTAATCTAGGTCTATTGTGGTCACCGCCCATGCCTTTGTGGTTAGTGGCAGTGTGGTATCTAGGCGTGGCGTATATATATTGGTTATTAGCACTGAAAGAGCCTATTTGTGTGGCATGGAATAGGATGGCAAGTATTGCACTCTTGGTAGTAGGGATGTTGCCTTTACTACTATTGTATGTAAAACCAACGGTGCAAGTGGTCCCTATTGCTATCTCCTCAGGACCAGCTTTCATGGTCTGTAAGACAGGCTTTCATAAGGAGGCGTATCTTTATATAGATGCTAAGAATGGCGATATTTCACCGCGAGCGATGAAACAATGTGTAGATGCCTTGCATCATCGTGGGTTTAGTCGTTGGAATGGTGTGTTTGTAGAAGGATATCAGAAGGGGTACACTCATGTGGATACCTTAGAACATCTTTATAGTAAAGGGCAAGCTGGTAAAGAGCTAACACTAGATTGGTTATCTGTACAACTTCATACCAAAGCAGGCTATGAAATTATCGTAACAGGACATAGAAAGTTTCACTTTCATCCTAGAAAAGAAGGAGAAAAAGTTCAAGAAATAGTGTATAATACTAAGAGAGAAACGAATACAATATATGGCTTGACCGCTAGCAATCAATTATTGCATTATCAAGAACGAGGAGCAATGCATTTTATCGTGTGGAATACCTTGCACAGTCAATTTGATGTGGAGGAAGGCGTGTATATTGTAGGTAGTGATGAAAACAATGTAGTAACATTATAAGAGGTGCCAGATGGTTACATTGCTCTATGGAGATGAACCACAATTATTAGAAGAAAAAAAACAGAATCTCTTACATCAATATACAGATCGGACCTTGCTTACCTTGCGTGAAGAGCAAGGTCCCGGTTCTATTTTAGGACAATTACAAGAAGTATCTCTCTTTGGTGAACCACGAGTATTTCTGCTTGTCCATTTGCCTATCTTTGATAAACCGAAGAAAAAGCTGGCTCCAGAGTGGCAAGGATTGCGAGACTATTTGCAAAGCTATACTGGAGAAGATCCTATTATTGTAGTGTATCCAGAAACCATTGATGGACGGTTGCAAGGAAATAAAGCATTTTTGGGAGCTGTAGAATCCTTTAAGTTTGAAAAAGTAGAGGGAGAAGCTCTCTTTCAGTGGATACAACAACATTGCAAGGCTCATAAGCAAAAGATAGATCTCGATGGCATGGCATATCTACGTGACTTGGTAGATTTGTGGAAAGATGTGCCTTTAGCATTTTTGCGCACAGAATTTGATCGATTGTTCCTACTACTAAAAAATGGGGAATCGATGACAGCACCATTTTTAAAAGAGCATATGACAGACTTTGGAGAGAAAAATATTTTTCGCTTTAAAGATGCTTTATTAGCGAAAGATGCACGAATATTACTAGATTTATTCCCCTCTATGCTTAAGAATAAAAGTGTAGATATGGCGATGGCGTATGTGCATAATCAAATGCATTTGCAACTCATGGTCAGTGAATGTGCCTATTATGGGATGACATTACCTGAGATTCAAAGCTTATTTAAGGAAAAAGGGATGAAAGCCAATCCCTATACAATTAAATTAGCCTTTGAAGCGCGCCGAAAAATTCAAATCCCAGCGGTGGCAACATTGATTAGCCAGCTGTATCATTTAATTTTGCAAAGCCGTCAAGGTATAGCAGATATGAGCCAATTTCAAGATATTTGTTTAGCCTATTGCGCAAATTAGGAGAAGTATGAAACGAAAGTATATTGCCACTGTGTCAGCTCTTATAGCTCTCGTTGGGGGAGCTGTAACAGGGCTTGTATGGCCTACTGGAAACACTATTTATGGATTAACTATAGATGGTCATAGTATATCTCATCAAAGTATGGATGAAGTAGACACCTATTTACAAGAGCGGAACACACAGTCACAAAGGATTCGCATAGTAGATCCTAAGGGAAAAGAAACGACTATGAATCTAGCAGATTTAGGGATTACCATAGATAGGGTGGGAACCTTAACCGATGTAATGGATTATGGCTATGAAAGTGATGTCATGACCTATGTCATGCACCGAGTAGATGCGTTACTTCATGAAAAAGCGATAAATATTCGATATAAAGTAGATGGACCAGTGGCTGAGTCGTATTTTTTGAATTATGCAAAGGCCATGGGACAAGTAGGAGCTAATGCCACTGTTACTTTAGAAGGTAATACAGTGGTACATCAGCCTGCTAAGGTAGGACGTAAATTGGATGTGACAGCTACCATGAAACGTTTGCAAGAACAATTGCAAGAAGGAAAGGTAGAGACCATAGAACTTGTTATCAATGAGTCTGCACAGCCTACGATAACGGATAAAGATTTAGTGTCTATCACTTCCATATTGGGGTCCTTTACGACTTATTTTGATGGCTCTAATACAAGCCGAGCCCATAATATTCATTTAGCATCTCAAAAAATTCATCAAACCTTGATTCCGGCAGGGGGTATTTTCTCCTTCAATCAAGTAGTAGGAGAACGGACTCCTGAAGCGGGCTATGATGATGCGCCTGTATTTATGGGAGGACGTTTGGTGCCAGGTATTGGTGGCGGAATATGCCAAGTAAGTTCTACCTTGTTTAATACAGCATTATTATCTGGTATGGATATTGTAGAACGTGATACGCATTTTGCTCCTGTTTCCTATATACCAGTAGGCTTAGATGCTACTGTGGCGTGGGGATATATTGACTTTCAGTTTAAGAATCCCTATACTCATCCGATTTATGTCATTGCTGAGGAAGGGCCTGGCTATGTGAAAATTACAATTTTAGGCGCCAAAGAAGATATTCCTCAGTCGGTGAGTATTACTAAGGGGCCTGAAAAGAAGATACCGAATAAAACAGTTGATACCAATGATGATACAGCCACAGAAGAACGTATTGAAGAGGCCGGTCATGAAGGGATTTCAGTGGATACAACGAGAACGATTGTATATGGAAATGGCACCTCTTCGACATACACATTTAACTCTTATTATGAGCCAGTGGATAGGGTTGTTGTCACGGGGCCTAATGTTGTGAAGCGTATAAACAGAGATGCAGTGAAGTCAAATCCGTAAAGGAGATGTACTATGAAATATTATCATATGGTACTAAAGGGAGAGTCTAAAGTAGACTTTCACTTTTATTTGAAAAACGGAAAATTGCATATATTTGGTTCTCAGTTGACAGGAACATTAGATAAGGCAGTGCAAACACGTATTGAGGAAATCTGCGATTCCATTGGTTGCACCTGTGAATTTGTGGATACGGGTGATTTCATGAACCAGCTTGTTCTTACACGGATGCCTCATAGGCAAGAGTGTGATTATACTGGTTACGTTCAAGAACCTAGTGTGACAGATGATGATGCGTATCTCTTTTTGCAACAAGCCAACGAAATGGCAGATTACGATATCTATTGGGACATGGATGAAGAGAATCGATTCGATGAAATGGAGCTCTACGTAGGTAAGGATGGCACTATCAAGACGTCATCGGATTATGATGATTTGTACGATGCACCAGTAGTGATAGACAGACCCAATACGCCAGCTTCAACGGCAACTAGCCATTCTCCATATCCTATGCGGAGACGAAAATTAACTACCGAAGATGGCATGCTATTAGGACCTGCTTTTGATGAATCAGATTCGCATCGCACAGATGATTTCTTTGTGAGGACAGGAGAGAATGTTGTTATCTCTGGGTACTTTCACGGTTTAGATATACGAGAAATTCGACCTAAGGAAGATAGTAAGGCTGTACAAAAAGCACGCGAAAAAGGTGAGGAGCCTAAAAAACGGTATATCATTACGGGTCATCTAGTGGATGATCACAATAGCTTGGCTATTAAACGATTTACCAGCCCTTCTGAAGACGGACCAAAGCTATTAAAAATTTTAAAATCTGTTGGGAAGGTGCAGATTAAAGGGGAAGTCATCTATGATGAGCAATATGTACGTGACTATGTGTTTAACATGGATTCCATCCGCCCTGTGGAAGATACGGATAATGCAAAACGCATGGATACGCATGAGGAAACAAGGGTAGAACTTCATTTACATACAAAAATGTCCGAGAAAAATGCCCTAGTAGCAGTGAAAGATATTGTGAATCGTGTGAAAGATTGGGGACACCCAGCGGTAGCCATTACTGATCATGGGGTGGTACAAGCATTTCCAGAGGCACAAGCATACTCTTTGGAAAAAGGCGTGAAGATTCTCTATGGTGTAGAGGCCTATTTGATTGAAAAAGAGGACCAAGCCGTACCACATCATATCATTATATTCGCCAAAAATATGGTAGGTTTGCGGAATCTGTATAAGATGATTTCCATAAGTCATTTAAATTATTTTGATGAGTATCCAAGATTGCCAAGAGCTGTCATTGAAGACCATCGTGAAGGGATTCTTATAGGAACATCTTGTAAATCTGGAGAATTGATTCAAGCCATGGCTCACGGTGCCACTGATGAAGAGTTGCAAGAGATTGCTAGATTTTATGATTACTTAGAAATTCAACCTCATGATAATTACAAGAGCTTTATTAAAGAAGGCTTGTTAAAACATGAGGAAGACTTAAAAGATATAAATCGTCGCATCGTTGCATTAGGGGAGACCTTGCAAATGCCTGTTGTAGCTACAGGAAATGTGCATTATATGGACCCTAAAGACAAGATGTACCGTGAAATTATGCTTACCGCCAGCGGTGTGAAAGATGCAAAAGAGAAAGCGGATCAGCATATGCGTACTACTGATGAAATGCTAGAAGAGTTTGCCTACTTAGGAGAAGACATTGCCTACCAAGTGGTAGTCACCAATACCAGAGCATTGGAACAAAGTATAGATTATATCATACCGATTCCTAATGGTACCTATTCTCCTAAAATCGAAGGGGCCGACAAAGCCTTGGAGGACATGTGCTATGCGAAAGCAAAGTCTATCTATGGAGATCCCTTGCCAAAGACGGTGCAAGATCGATTGGACTATGAACTTAAGAGTATTATCGGCAATGGTTTCGGTGTGTTGTACTACATTGCCCATAAACTAGTAAAAAAATCTTTAGATGATGGATACTTAGTAGGTTCTCGTGGTTCCGTAGGATCCTCCTTTGTAGCCACCATGGCGGATATTACGGAGGTAAATCCATTAGAGCCACATTATGTGTGTCCACAGTGTAAATGGAGTGAGTTCTATTTAAAAGGGGAATATGCGGGGGGCTTTGACTTGCCACGTCGTAATTGTCCTGAGTGCGGTACGCCACTCATCGCGAATGGTCACGATATTCCTTTCGCTATCTTTATGGGATTCCATGGGGATAAGGTCCCAGATATTGATTTGAACTTCTCTGGAGATTACCAAGGCCGTGCCCATAAATATACGGAAGAATTGTTTGGACGAGATAATGTATTTAGAGCTGGAACCATCGGTACCATTGCGGATAAAACAGCTATTGGCTATGCCTACAAATATGCAGATGTGAATGACTTACAAAAACGACGAGGTTTTATTGAAAAGTTATCTACAGGCTTTACAAAAGTAAAGAATACCACAGGTCAGCATCCGGGAGGCATCATGGTTTGCCCGCGAGATATGGATGTACATCATTTCACACCAGTTCAATATCCAGCTAATAAAAAAGAAAGTGGCATTATTACCACACACTTTGACTATCACTCGATTGAAGGTCGTATGACCAAACTAGATATACTGGGCCATGATGATCCTACCATCATTCGTATGTTAGAAGATATGACGGGTATACCATCTACGAGTATTCCTTTTGATGACCCAGCGACGTTGAGTCTATTCTCCTCAACGAAAGCATTAGGCTTGACACCAGCGCAACTACAGGGTGATAAGGTAGCTACTTTGGCGGTACCAGAATCTGGTACAGGCTTCGTACGGGCCATGCTAGAAGATTCAAAACCACAAACCTTTTCTGACTTAGTGCGGATCTCTGGTTTCTCTCATGGTACCAATGTATGGGTAGACAATGCCCAAACCTTAATTAAAACAGGAACATGTAAATTGAATGAAGCTATCTCTACCCGTGATGATATTATGAACTTTTTGCGTAATCATGGTGTGGCAGATAATGTAGCCTTTTCTGTGATGGAAAATGTGCGTAAAGGGAAGGGAATCGAAAAGCGTAATAAAGAGGGGATTGCTCAAACAGATTATGAAGACCAAATGCGAGCAGCCCAAGTACCAGAGTGGTTTATCGCTTCTTGTAAAAAGATTTCTTATTTATTCCCACGGGCCCATGCCGTAGCTTATGTTATGATGGCATTTCGCATTGCATGGTACAAGATTAATTATCCATTAGCATTCTATGCATCGTATTTTTCGATTCGAGCAAAAGCCTTTGATTTGAAAATTATGATGGGCTCCTTAGAAGAGCAGCAACAAGAATTTAAACGGTTGAAAGGCTTAGCTGCGAAGTATGAAGCATCACCAAAGGAAAAAGATTTAATGTCTGCCTTAGAGGTATCCTTGGAAATGAAACAGCGAGGGTACTCATTTGCCAATGTAGAGTTATACAAATCTCAAGCAAGACGTTTTATGATTAAAGATGACACCTCTTTATTACCGCCATTTGTGGCTGTTACTAGCCTAGGCGAAAAGGTAGCGGATGCCATCGTAGAAGAACGAGAGCAAGCAGAGTTCTTATCCATTAAAGATTTGCGGAGACGTACAAAAATGTCTCAAACCATTGCTAACCGAATGGTTGAGTTAGGTTGTTTAGGCGACTTACCAGAAGATGAGCAAATGAGTTTATTTGGATGATAGGAGGTATATATGTCAGAAGTTAGAGAAGCAGTATGGATAGGCGTTGATGTGGGAACCACAGGCGTGCGTGCTATGGCATATACAGCACAAGGTAAATCTGTAGCTGTACGAGATGCTTTTTATCCATTAGAAACACCACAATATGATCGAGCAGAGCAGAATCCTCAACAAATATATGATGCTGCAGAAGAAGTCATTGCTGGAGTGGTAAAAGAGTTACAATATAAACTAGTTACCATATCTGGAATTGCTTTGAGCTCGGTGATGCATAGTTTTATTCCTCAAGATAAACATTTTGATTTATTAGGGAATATGATTACTTGGGCAGATAGTAGAAGCTCTACTATCGTGCATCGTATGGAACAAGACGAAACGTGCAAACAATTCTACTTTAGAACAGGCTGCCCTTTACATGCATCCTATCCATTGGCTAAAATCATATGGGTCAAAGAAAATCAATCTGAAATCTTTGCTCGTATGGCGCATATTGGCTCTATTAAAGATTACATGTTCCGATTGATGACAGGAGAATGGGTAACAGATAAATCAGTGGCATCTAGTTCTGGTTTATTTAATGCCTTTACAGAAACTTGGGATTCTGAGATTTTAGACTATGTAGGGATTCAAGAAGAACAACTGCCTAAGGTTGTATCTACTACATATAGTGGTAAGTTAGTAGCTAATGTAGCAGAGCGTTTAGGTTTACCTGTGAATACACCGGTTGTCATCGGTGCTACTGATGGAGTACTGGTGAATGTTGGTATTGGCGCTGTATCTAAAGGGCAGTTAAGTGCTACTATAGGTACATCTGGTGCTATACGCATGCTCACAGAAAAGCCTCAAATGGATCCTAAAGGTCGCACCTGGTGCTATAATTTAACAGATACGATGTGGGTAGCTGGTGGAGCTATCAACAATGGGGGTATGATTTTGCGTTGGATGCGAGATCGTATCCTGCATTATCATGGCTCCCAAATGGAACAATTATCGGTGGATCCTTATGATTTAATGACCATGAAAGCAAGACATGTACCGGCTGGATCTGGTGGCTTGTTATTAATGCCATACTTTACTGGTGAACGAGCTCCCTATTGGAACTCTGATCTGCGTGGAGCTTTCGTAGGTTTATCTTTAAATCATAGTCGCTCTTACATGATTCGCGCCACAATGGAAGGGATTTGTTATAGCTTACGGTTTGTTCTTGATGCATTACGTGAGTTTGAAGAGGTAAAAGATATCCGCATTAGTGGTTCTTTTACTAAATCTGAATTATGGGTACAAATTATGAGTGATATATTCGGTGAACATATCACCTTACCAAATAATAGTGAAGGTGCCTCCTTTGGCGCCGCTGTGTTAGGGTTTATTTCTGATGGAACTTTGTCAGATATTAAGGATACAGCAGAGCTGGTACAGCCTGAGTGTATCTATCACCCTAAGGAGCAACATCAAGCCGTATATGAAGAACTTTTCTCTATTTATGAAAGTTTGTATATTCATATGAAAGACGATTTGGCACGTCTTGTTCAGTTCCAAAAGGAACATCCATTTAGTCGTTTATAATTAGAAAGGAGACTAGAAATGCCATTAGTTATTCTGGCATTAGGAATTATTCTACTATTTTTCCTAATCGTAAAAGTAAAGATGAATAGCTTTTTATCATTGCTATTGGTCTGTGTATTATTAGCCTTTGGAGAAGGATTGCCACTTGACAAAATTTTCCCAACTATTCAAAAAGGCTTAGGAGCTACCTTAGGTGGTTTAACAATCGTAGTAGGCTTTGGTGCTATTTTAGGTAAATTGATGGCCGATAGCGGTGGAGCGCAACGTATTGCAACTACATTGATCAACATGTTTGGTCGTAATAATGTAAGATGGGCTGTATGTTTAACTGGATTCATTGTAGGTATTGCTTTATTCTATGAAATCGGCTTCGTCTTATTGATTCCTTTGATCTTTACCATTGCTAAATCTGCGGATATTCCATTGTTAGAGGTAGGTATGCCAATGGTAGCAGCCTTATCTGTGACACATGGTTTCTTGCCTCCACATCCAGGTCCTACAGCGATTTCTGTATTATTTAATGCAGACATTGGATTAACGTTGGTGTATGGTATTTTAATCGGTATTCCTACAGTTATTTTGGCAGGTCCATTATTGTATAATACTGTGAAAGATATTAAAACAGATATCCCTGAAGGACTTCATAATGATAAACATTTCACAGAAGAGGAAATGCCATCCTTTGGAGTATCTATCTTTACCGCTTTAGTACCAGTTATCTTGATGGCAGCTACAGCTATCGGTAAAATGATGAATTTACCAAAAACATCTACCATTATGGTTATTCTTAACTTCATTGGTGACCCTTCTGTAGCGTTGACAATTTCTATTATTATTGCTTTCTATACGTTTGGCTTCGCTCGTGGCAAATCTATGAAAGATATTATGGCTACTTCCGAAAAAGCGATTTTAACAGTAGCTATGATTCTATTCGTTGTAGGGGCTGGTGGAGCGCTAAAACAAGTATTGATCGATAGCGGTGTGGGTACCTATATCGGTGAATTAGTTATGCAAGTGAGTGTATCTCCATTAGTATTAGCTTGGTTAATTGCTGTGGTGATTCGTATTGCTGTGGGCTCTGCTACAGTGGCAGCTATGACAGCTGGTGGTATTGTGGCGCCGTTAATTCCATTAACAGGTGTAAGCCCTGAATTGATGGTAATTGCAGTAGGTGCTGGTTCTGTATTCTTTAGTCCGCCAAATGACCCAGGATTCTGGTTATTTAAAGAGTTTTTCGGATTATCTGTAAAACAAACATTACGCTCTTGGTGTATGGTGGAAACAGTGATTGCCGTATGTGGATTAATTGGTGTAGAAATCATTAATTTATTCTTATAATAAAAAATCCCCAGTCCAGTGAATGGATTGGGGATTTTATATTATTATATTTACCAAAAGAACTGCATAATCCAATGCAAAATAGGAATCCCGAATACATTGATTAATACAGTAGCTGTAATAGGCACAACTAAGAAAGCTTTTACAGATTTTCTGTAGCGACCGCCGAGGGTAGCGATAGTTGCTACCGTGTTTGGTGTGATCCCTAAGCCGTGGCCAAGGAGGGCAGCACCGATGACAACGCCGTCGTAGTCTTTACATAGCACAGGGAACACAATGAATCGTGTGAATAGAATAATCGCAATCACTTGTACAAGTAGAATCACAAGCATTGATACTGTAAGAGATCGTAATGCGATTACAGGTATGCTCATAAATACTGTGGTTAAGAAGATAGTAATGCTAATTTGGCTGAATAAGGCAATAGCTTTAGAATTGATGAACGTTTGGCCCATGGCATCACCACCATTACGGATAGCAATAGCCAATAACATGGATACGATGAACGTAGGAATGTGCAAACCAAAGGTATCTAATAAGTAGTGGGAACCGCCGATGCCGATGCTGACACAGATTAGAACCAACAATAAGTTGACGATAATCCCAACCGGTGTGGGTGCTGGGGAATCTGGTGGCGGAGGTGCTGTTTCATAGCGATTGAACTTTTCGATTAAATATTGTCCCATAGGACCGCCGATGAACACACCGATAATGGTAGTAAATGCAATGATACCATGTGCCACAGTTTCACCATTTAAGGCATTCCCTAAGTCATGACCTAAGGCGGACACAAAGTTGTAGCTGCTTTCAAGAGATAAAGAGCCTAATAAAATTGCATAGTGTTTGTCTAATCCAAATAGACTCGCTAGTCCTAAGCCAATGCTGATTTGCATAATCACAAGCAAAGTACTCATGCCCCAGTAACGAGGGATGGCTTTCAAGGATGATGTACAAATTTGCACGGGCGCTACTAGCCCCATTGTGGCAAAGAATGCCACCATAGCGGGAACGAGAACAGACTTGTCCAGAGTGATGAGTATAAGACCAGAAATTTGTAGTAGAAATACAATCATTGCTACAGTTAAACCACCAATAGCAGGCACTGGAATAGCCCAACGATGCAAGATATTAATGTGCTTGTGCATAAAGGTGCCCAGTAAAAAGGAAAACAGTGAGAGTATGACCGTTTCTACGGCGCCAAGATGTAATTGTAGCATGTACGACGATGCCATGAAATACCTCCTAACTTTAGATACATAGCCTATGCAAGGGCATAGGATTCACTTGAATCGAAATCATAGTGAGATAGTCTGAAATAACACCCTCCTATTATACAACTAAACATCTAATATGTAAAAGCTATCCATTAGAAATACATATCAATATTTCAACAGAATAGGCTAGTGTACTAGATATATACACATATACAGATACAGACAGATACATATACAAATACATATATGTATACAGATATACAGAGGTATACAGATATGCCGATAGAAGCATAGAGAAAAGCGCACCGTCCACGAAGGATAGTGCGCTTTTATGAAAAATCAGGAAAGTATTCTTATGAGTTTAACTTTCTGGTGTTTTAAGAGGACACCATAAACCTCGGCGGTAGTCGCGTATTCCAGAAAGGACAACGCGGAGTGCACGCTGTGCGTCAGCTTTTGAGAGGGGCGGTATTCCATCTAAGCGATAGGAAATGCCAAGACTTTCATATTTATTAACCCCCATGACGTGGTAAGGTAAGCAATCTACGGCTTTCAAATGTTTGAAGGCACCTAGAAAGAAACCAAGCCGATACCAGCGATCGCGATTATCTGTGATGGTTGGGACTACCACGTGGCGTACCCAAAAATCGGTGCCATGATCGTCTACAAATTGAGCGAACTCTAGGACCGCATCATTAGGTTTGCCGGTTAGTGTTTCGTGTATAGAGGAATCGATCTCTTTCACATCAAGAATGACTAAATCCGTTACGTCAAGAAGCAGTTTGTACTCTCTAGCCTGTTCCTGTGTGTAGCAAATCCCGCTTGTATCTAAACAAGTATGAATTCCCTTTCCGTGAAAGAAAGTAAAGAGTTCGATAATAAAAGGGAGTTGCAACAATGCTTCGCCACCAGTGACGGTAATGCCTCCGGTGATATAAAAGTCACGATTCCTTTCAAATTGTGTCCACACATCTGCCACAGTCATCTCTTGGGCATACGTAGAGGGATCCCAAGTATCTGGATTATGGCAATAGGCACATCGCAATGGGCAACCTTGGAGGAACAAGACAAATCGCATGCCTGGGCCATCAACAGTACCCATGGTCTCAATGGAATGAATGCGACCTACCATAGTGCATTACATGGATTGATGGAATGTACGGGAGATCACTTCGTCTTGCTGAGCTTTTGTCAACTTGTTGAAATGAACAGCGTAACCAGAAACACGGATAGTCAATTGTGGATACAATTCAGGATGTTTTTGAGCATCTAATAATGTTTCACGATTGAATACGTTTACGTTTAAATGGTGGCCGCCTTTTTTGCTGTACCCATCTAACAATTGTACTAAATTATCAACTTGTTGTTCGTTAGTCATATTTACTCCTTTTCTTCAGGGAAAGTAACATTTGGTTCACGGCAAGCTAGATTTTCACAACCATCAGCTAAGGCATGTTCAATATTGCCTAGGTCTAAGTCTAAATCTAAGTCGCCTAATGTAACCATAGACTCTCCGGATTTACCAAGAGAATCTGGAATAATAGAGAATGTATTAGAAATACCATCGCAACAATCACGCCATGGCATTTTAGCAACAGATGCCAGGGAAGAGATAGCCCCGTGTTCGTCACGACCATGCATAGGATTGGCTCCTGGAGCAAATGGAATACCTGCCTTACGTCCGTCAGGAGTAGCACCAGTAGCATTACCATATACCACATTGGATGTAATGGTTAATAGTGACATAGTTGGTACGGATTGACGATAGGTTGGATGTTTACGAATTTTATTCATAAACCCAGATACTACCGTAGCCGCCAAATCATCTACACGATCATCATCATTACCATATTTAGGGAATTCGCCTTCAATTTCAAAATCAATAGCAATACCATTTTCATCACGAATTGGTTTTACTTTCGCATATTTAATAGCGGATAGGGAATCGGCTACTACGGAAAGTCCAGCAATACCTGTGGCAAACCAACGTGTTACCTTACGGTCATGTAATGCCATTTCCAATTTTTCATAGGCGTATTTGTCATGCATGTAATGAATGATGTTTAAGGCATTCACATATACACCTGCTAACCATTCCGTCATATCTTCAAAGCGTTCCATGACTTCGTCGAAGTCAAGATATTCTGAAGTAATAGGGCGGAATTTTGGACCTACTTGTTTTTTCAGCTTTTCATCTACGCCACCATTGATTGCGTATAGTAAGGCTTTCGCTAAGTTACAGCGAGCGCCAAAGAATTGCATTTCTTTACCAATACGCATAGGGGATACGCAGCAAGCGATAGCGTAATCATCGCCAGAATTTGGGCGCATGATTTCGTCGTTCTCATATTGAATGGAAGATGTTGCAATAGAGAGCTTCGCACAGAACTTTTTGAAACCTTCAGGGAGGGAAGGAGACCAAAGTACTGTTAAGTTTGGTTCAGGAGCAGGACCAAGGTTTTGCAATGTATGTAGGACACGGAATGCCGTTTTAGACACTAGTGTACGTCCATCAGTGCCCATACCACCGATAGACTCAGTTGTCCATACAGGATCACCAGTAAATAAATTGTTGTATTCATGGATACGTGCGAAACGAACCATGCGCAATTTCATAATGAAGTGATCCACCATTTCTTGGATTTGTTCTTCTGTATATTTACCAGATTTCAAATCACGTTCTGCATAGATGTCCAAGAAAGTGGAGTTACGTCCGATAGACATAGCTGCACCGTTTTGTTCTTTGATAGCACCCAAATAGCCAAAGTATAGCCATTGGATAGCTTCTTTTACATCGGTAGCAGGTTTGGAGATATCAAATCCGTAGGACGCAGCCATTTCTTTTAACTCTTTCAAAGAACGGACTTGATCTCGAATTTCTTCGCGGTCACGAATGACATCTGGCATCATATCGCCCATGGTGATATTGAATTGATCTTCTTTATCCTTGATCAAATAATCTACACCATATAAGGCTACACGGCGATAATCACCGATAATTCGGCCGCGGCTATACGCGTCAGGTAGGCCCGTAATAATGTGAGCAGAGCGAGCAGCTCGCATCTCAGGTGTATATACATCAAATACACCATCATTATGTGTCTTACGATGAGTTTTAAAGAATGCTTCAAGAGTTGGATCCATTTTGTAACCATACTCTTCGATAGCACTTTTAGCAGTTCGTAAACCACCATAAGGGAACATGGCACGTTTTAAAGGATAATCAGTTTGAAGACCTACAATTTGTTCATCTTCTTGAATAATATATCCAGGGGCATGCGCCGTAATATGAGTTGCTACATCAGTGTCTGCATCGATGACAGAACCTTTTTGTCGTTCTTCCTCATATAAATCTAATACCCGTTGCCAAAGTCTAGTAGTTCGTTCAGTAGGACCTACTAGAAAAGAATCATCGCCTACATAAGGCACATAGTTTCGTTGGATAAAATCGCGTACGTCCACGGACTTATCCCATACACCTGTATTGAAGTCTTTCCATGCTTGTTGCATAATATACCTCCAAATACACATTAAAACGCAACCCATAGGGTTAACTTTATTGTAATCTATAACGATTATCATTACAATATAATTTTTGGCATAGGTTATATTGTTTTTGAAAGTACTGTATGAGTAAATGGTCAAACATTAAATAACGCTATATACAGGATGTAAGATATCTAATAAGGTATATTACAAAGTTGTATATAGCGTTACTTATAGTATAGATTTATATTTTTAAAATTAAGAAATATACTCACTTTTTAGTGTGGTGATATAGAACTCTCTCTTTAATGATATGGTAAGTACGTGAGAAATACGGTTTTAATTGGCTTTCACTTAGGTCAGTACCAAAGGCACGTTCACTGACAAGGAACAGTGGAGGAGACTGGATGCGTTTTGCCACCGCTAAGCCGTTGAACGATTTCCACCACTGTTCAAGGTCATTGATAAATTGCTCTGTAGATGTAAAATAGTGAGAAACAGAGTGTGGCAATCCTAATAGGTGCTCCAATGTGCCTTTTTCATAGGCACACAAGATATCCTCAGGCGTCAAACGCTGATGAGGCAGTGTATGAGGTGTACCCTCTACGAAGGCACGGAATAAGCAGTCGTGATATTCATACTGTAAGGGATCACCAAGACCTTGTGTCACATCCTGTGCATCGGAAAGCTCTGCACTAGGGACCACATCGATGGATCCTTGAGGAATGACCTCCCGTTTAAAAATGTATTCATTCATATAACGAGCCAAAGCATAGACATCCGTTTTCCACACATCCCCTGTTACGGCAAGGAAGCCAGCTAAATCACCGTACATCGTAGCATAACCGACAGTGAACTCCGTTTTATTGCCATTGCATGTGAAAGCCCCATTCACAGCGGATGCTATACCAGCTAGGATACGAGATGAACGATCACGAGCTTGGATGTTTTCTTTACCTAACGTAGACAGCTGCAAGAATGATGTAGTGTTGGAGTCACTTTCAATATGGCGTTGATTATCATAGTTTGCAATTGTTTGGTCAGAACCGTATAGCACAGTTTGGCTCACATCTTTTTCAGAAGATACAGTATTTTCCTTTACATCTTGTATAGTTGTTGCATGCACATTACCATGATGATGTAATTCTGGGATGACATGGGCATTATACTTTGTAAAGCTAGTATTCTCTAATTGCTCAATGGTGGCACTGACACCTTCTTCAATGGGAAATACCCCGTAATGGCAACCAATATTTCGTGCTAATTGGTAAGCCAAATCTTTCGTCATATCCGAGTTATAACGGCTTGGCATATTGACTAAGTATAAGTTCTCTAGCGGCAATACAGTGCTGTATAAAGCAGCATTAAGGGCAGAGTCGATACCGCCTGATGCACCGATGACAATTTTCTTAATACCAGTTTGTGCTAAAAATTGACGAATGCCGTATTGCAAGGCTTTGAATAGAATAGGAATGTAAGTAGGGGTACTTTCGGTTTGCAGTGAGACAGTAGGCTGAGGTTGCCATACCGTATCTTTCAATAAAGTAGGACGAACGGTATTTTCAAAAGCAGGTACTTTTTCCACAATAGAACCGTTCACGTCATATAGCGTGGAGCAACCGTCATAGATGCAGATATTTTTGCCATTGTTTTGAATGCCTACATGATTTGCATAGGCAATCGGTGTGTTGTATCGTTTGGCTTGGGTTTTAAAAAGCACGTGGCGGTGTTCTTGCTTGTGAATAGTGTAAGGGGAGGAAGAACAATTCACGATTAAATTGATATGCTGGCCTTTCGCTTTTGCCGATTCCATCATAATATTTGTGGGGCAATCTGGGTAATGCGTATCCCAGCTATCTTCACAGATAACAGGAGCAATTGTGAAAGTCCGCTGACGAGTAGAAAGGGTGAGAGGCTGATTGATATCCGACAATGATAAATTGCGCTCTTTCGCCACTACATTGGCGCTAGTAAAATACCGTGGCTCGTTAAAGTATCGATAACATGGCAATAATGTTTTTATGGTAAACGGATACGGTTGTGACGGATTAGATACTAATTTACCTTTGGATGCTACATAAAGAGCATTATACTTGCGAAGACTACCGTCAAGATTGCGGAGGCTTTCATCAATACCTATATTGCCAAAGATAATCGTAAGGTTGGTGTTTGCTGTGGCTTTCACCAGTTCCTCACCGTAATAGAGACAATCCTTCACAAAGGGCACTTGGTCCCACAAGTCGCCAACTATGTAACCGCTGAGGCACAATTCTGGAAAGATAAGGATATCCGTGCTTACCGCCTTGGCATAGTCGATGGCATGCATCATAGATTGAAAGTTTGTAGCAGGCTCACCAGGGTGCACCTGAATTTGACCAAAAGCAATACGAATCATGGGGAACTCCTTTATAGTATAGATTAAAAGTGTTGATACTTGTTGAGTATATTATAGCATTTTATAGGGGATTTGTAGTGGGGAGATAGTGAACATGGATATGTATTTTATTTTATTCGAAGATTCACCATAACATTAAATAATTTATATTTATAAGTGAAAATAAGAAATGAAACTTGACGGAGTATTAGGTTGGATTTATCATGTAACCAAGCTACCCCTCACATCCGTAAGGTTTGATATATTTTGGTGGTAGGATCCTTTGTTTTTGAAATTTGCAAGTTATCTATGATATATGGTATTCTTGTGCTATAAATAAATCTCCGCCGATGTGATAAGAAATGGCTTAAATGACAATTTTGTGTGTCATGTTAGAAGTTCAGGTTGTGTATATGAGGACTTCGCCGATATTAGTGGCTTAAAAGCCGTAGTTATCATAATAATAGAGGGTAGGGATAAAAAATAATCCCCAGTACGGGGACGGAAACTCATGCACAAAATCTATTCCCATGTGTATCATTGCGTCTTTTGATAAAAAATAATCCCCAGTACGGGGACGGAAACCTTTCCTTTGTATTCTTATACTTTGGCTTACCATTGTCTAATCGATAAAAAATAATCCCCAGTACGGGGACGGAAGCTACTTGATGGGGTAGTAGTGGTAAACTCATGAAAAAATATCCCGATAAAAAATAATCCCCAGTACGGGGACGGAAACACAATAGCATTTTTTTTACGTAAATCTTTTAGATACTCTACAGATAAAAAATAATCCCCAGTACGGGGACGGAAACGCCCTTGTTCTTTTATTTTTTTCATCGCAAATCTTACATATGATAAAAAAATAATCCCCAGTACGGGGACGGAAACTTACCGTCATCAGAGATGTTATCTATTGCTGTATTGGCTTTGGCGATAAAAAAATAATCCCCAGTATGGGGACGGAAACTTATCAGTGCCGCCTTTATAGTTCTTGCTAAACTTCTTGGCAGATAAAAAAATAATCCCCGGTACGGGGACGGAACTCTACAATAATCCGTAAATACTCCTCGTTTTGCTTATCGATAAAAAATAATCCCCAGTACGGGGACGGAAACACCAACTCCTTAACTAACCATTCCAAATATTTCATTGCTTTGATAAAAAAATAATCCCCAGTACGGGGACGGAAACGTAACAAAAGCGGACGTTAATCTATGCTTTGTTTTACGATAAAAAAATAATCCCCAATACGGGGACGGAAATATAAAATTCCCCTGTTCATCGAACTGTACACGATAAGGACAATCGATAAAAACATAATCCCCAGTATGGGGACGGAAACTCATCATCTATTTCCTCCCATGATACTTCAACATAATCTAAATTGATAAAAAAAATCCTCAATACGGGGACGGAAACAATAAATTAGTTTTATTCTGCTTGTTTAAATACTTGACCATTGATAAAAAAATAATCCCCAGTACGGGGAAGGAAACCCACTGATTTTATGTCATTTATGAGTTGTATATTTATCTTGATAAAAAAAGAATCCCCAGTATAGGGGCGGAAACCTTGCGTGAGTTGTGAATGTAACTTTTAACATTTTAATTCCGATAAAAATAATCCCCAATACGGGGACGGAAACTCATATTCCAAACCCAAATCATCGAGTACTAATAAATCAACATGATAAAAAATAATCCCCAATATGGGGGACGGAAACTCGTCGTCTAAGTCGTCACCTAAATCATCGTTTAAGTCATTCACGCGATAAAAACATAATCTCCAGTATGGGGGCGGAACTCGGTAAAAAACTTAAGATTGTAGTACCTAATCCTACGCGTAAACAATGCACCGCATTCTTTACGTCCTATAACATGGGATCGGAGTGTATAGTAATAATAGTTATGTATGATAAGGGAGGCATTTGTATGACGACTTTATATGTGACAGAATCAGGTTCCTTTATTAAACGAAAAGGTGGACATGTTATTGTTGGTAGGAATCATGAAGTATTATTTGAAGTGCCATTTGAGTCTATTGATGATGTAACAGTATTTGACTCAGTTCATATTTCATCATCATTATTGACTGATTTTATATCTAATGGTATTCCAGTGACCTGGCTATCAGGATATGGAAAGTATTTCGGTACTTTAATTAATACAAATAATGTAGATATTCATAAGCATCAGAGACAATTTACTATAAGGGGCGATAAAGAGTTCTGTTTAGCACTTAGCAAAAAGCTAATCAATGCTAAAATAAATAATCAGCTAACTATATTGAGACGCTATGAAAGAAATCTTCTTGATGATAGTGCTATGATGTCTATTAATAACATTTGTCATATCCGCAAGAATATACATAAAGTAACAAGCATTGAAGAATTGATGGGATATGAGGGGATCATTAGTCGATTATATTTTGAAGGGCTAGGAAAGATTGTCCCTTTAGAATTTACTTTTACAAAACGTAGTAAACAGCCTCCATTAGATCCATTTAATGCTATGTTAGGATTAGGATATAGTATGCTCTTTAATGAAATTATGGCAGGAGTTATTAATGCTGGATTACATCCTTTTGTAGGGTGCATGCATTCTATTAAGGGTGGGCATCCAGCCTTAGTATCTGATTTAATTGAAGAATGGAGAGCACCCGTAATTGATTCATTAGTGCTTAATTTAGTTAAACGAAATATGATAGATGTAGATGAAGACTTTCAATATTCTGGTGAAGGGTGCTATTTAAATGGAGAAGGAAGAAAACTATTTTTGAGTGCCTATAATAAAAAGATAAAAAGTATGAATCAATATATGGATAGAGGACAAACATTTAGAGAATCTATTTTTAGTCAATGTAAAGCCTATGCATCAACAATTATGAATATTGATCTTGAAATATATACACCACTAGAGATAAGATAGATATCTAGAAAATGATAATTCGATGGAGTACTTAATTATGAAAAAGTTTATAGTTTTGATTATTTATGATATAGTAGATAATAAGATACGATTAAAAATGGTAAAATGTTTGGAACGATATGGTGTTCGTGTTCAAAAGTCAGCGTTTGAGGCATTGTTAAATCGTAAACAGTACGATGCTATGATTCGGCAATGTAGTCGTTTAATTAATCCGAATATTGATTCTTTGCGAATATATATTCTTGATGATTTAGTTAAGATATATACTTGGGGAATTGGAGAAAGAAAAGAACAAGATTGTGTCATATTATAAAGGATTCATGAGGGAGAAAACCATGGGATGTTTAGAAACATTGGTAAAAGGTGCCTTATTACATGATATTGGAAAAGTAGTCTATCGCGCTAACGAAGGATTAGGAGATCATTCGATTGCGGGGACTACTTTTTTGCGTTCTTATACAGAGGATAAGGAGTTATTGAGATGTATTCAATATCACCATGGAAAGCAATTGTCTAAGGCCACAATTCCAGATACTAGTTTAGCCTATTTGGTGTATGAAGCAGATAATCTTGCATCGGCCCTGGACCGTAGAGAGTTTGATGAAGGTACTATGGTGGAGGGACAAACCTTCGACAAGAATATGCCGTTAATATCTGTATTTCATACATTTGGTGGAAATATTTCGAACACTGAGCAAAAATATCATCTTCGAGGTTTAGATGTAGCTAGCAATTATAATTATCCGAAAGATGGAAATATTTTAGCCACATCTGATACCTATAAAATGCTTTATCACACAATGAAAGATAATTTTTCTGTGCAAAGTATAGATGCCATGACGGTTAATGAATTATTACGGATTTATGAGGATACTACTAGTTTTGTTCCTTCTAGTACATACAGAAAAGAAGTAGCAGATATATCTTTGTACATGCACTCTAAGTTGACAGCAGCCATTGCTACATCTATGAAATTATATTTTCAAGAAAATGGTATAGAGGATTATAAAAAGTATTGCTTTACAGATTCAAAACTATTTCGTGAACAAGAAGCATTTATGATGATTTCTGGAGATGTATCTGGCATACAAGATTTCATTTATACAGTGCCATCAACAGGTGCATTAAAATCCTTGCGTGGTCGCTCGGTATATTTAGAGATACTATTAGAATCTATAATTGATTCTTTGTTAGAAGACTTACAGCTGAGTCGATGTAATGTATTGTATTCTGGTGGAGGACATTTCTATATACTAGGACCTGCCACAGAAACTGCCAAAGAGATTGTAAGGGCTCTTGAAGTTTCAGTGAATCAATGGTTACTTGAACATGTGGGTACAAAGTTATATATCTCACTAGGTGTGGCTACATGCACAGGGAATGATTTAATTAATGGAGAAAAACAGCATAAACTATTTGGTGAAGCTAGCCGAGAGACTGGAAAAGGTAAAATATCTAGATATACTAAAAATATTTTAGAAGATTTATTTAACCCTAATAGTACTATTAATTCTGTACGAGAAGGGGATAAAGAATGTTCTATTTGTCATACATCTTCAGTAGAATTGAAAGTCTATGGGGATACGGAATCATTGGCTTGTCATATGTGTGATTCTTTATATTATTTAGGAGAGGTATTAGTACAATCTGAAGAATCGGTATTAGGAATTGCAGAAGAGCAAGAAGTATTAGAAATGATCCCATCTATTCCAATTTATAGTAGTAATGCAACAAATTTATATGTTATATCAAAGCGTAAATTAGAAGAGTTAGGATATAGTGCTACATGGAAACATATATATGTCATTAATGAAGCCGAAACAGGAAGCAAAGTAGCAACTCGATTATGGATTGCAGACTATGTTAGTCGTAAATCCAATGGAGAAGTATATACATTTGAGGACTTAGCTCAGATGAGTGGAACTGAAAAAGTAGGTATGCGGCGATTAGGGGTCTTAAGAGCCGATGTGGATAATTTAGGGGCGGCCTTTATTGGCGGATTTATTAATTATACTATAGAAAATCCATTTCATTTTAATACATTTTCAAGGTATGCAGATTTATCAAGAGCTTTATCTATGTTTTTTAAAGTAGGTGTTAATAAAATTGTATCTGGCAATGTTAATGGTGTTGAAGATGCAAAAGATACCTATCGCCTTTGGAAAGGAGATACTAGCAATAAAGGTCATATCCATGTCATTTATTCTGGTGGGGATGACGTCTTTTTAGTAGGTCCCTGGGATGAGCTATTAGAGGTGGCCATTGATATTCGCAATAGGCTTAAAGATTTGACAGGTGGAAAAATTACTATGTCTGCGGGTCTAGGAATGTTTACACATAACTTTCCTATCACTAAAATGGCGGAGATAACAGGTAAATTAGAGTCAACTGCAAAGGATATGCCTGAAAAAGATAGTATTGCTTTATTTGGATTTGATACAGAGAATGAAGGTAATGCTCCACGGTGTCGCCATGTATATACATGGGATCGATTTATACAATCTGTACTAGGTGAAAAGTTTAATATGTTGCAGTCAATATTAGCAATATCTAAAGAAGGACCCATTTCAGATTCATCGAGGATGCCCTTTGCAAGAAGTACCATGTATAAAATTATGGAATTATTAGAAGAAATCATAGGAGATGATTTAGAAACAATTCATAGAGCTAGACTGTTATATACTTTGTCTCGTATGGAACCTGAGAGAGCTAGTGAAGCACAATTAGAGGCATATAGGAAGTTTATTTCTATGATGTATGAGCACACTAAGGATAAAGAATCGACTAGAGAATTATTGACGGCCGTTCATGTATTAATATATGGTTTACGGGAGAAAGGAAAAAGGGAGGAATATCATGGTTGATTATGTAGCAGAAGCAGAAGCAGTGATTAAGGATTTAAAAAGAACAGATAAAGGTGTTATTGCCTTAAATACTAGTCAACTTAGAAAAATTTTATCTGCTATTACTGATGTAAAAAATAAAGTAAATGTTGAAGTAGCTAAAAGCAAAGAGAAAGTGAAAACAATATCCCCAGAATTACAAATGGAAATTCGCTTTCTTAAAACACTTTTCTGTTATCAAGCTGGTCGTGAGATTGAAAAAAATAATGAAAAATCTAATACGATTAATGCAGTTGATGATTTTATTCAAAAGGCAGAGTTGATTCCCCGTTTAGATAATATTCAAGGCGATATTAATGAGTTTAATAAATATTGTAAATATATTGAGGCGTTAGTTGCATTTCATAAATATTACTCAGCAGTATCATCAAGAGATAAAAAGGACAACAATAAAGTTAATAGAGTGAATAGCACTGGAGGGGGACGATAATTATGAATGAAAGATCCAAAGATGTACTGCGAAAAAAAATTATCATTCGAGGTGAATTACTTATAAAAACAGGAATGCATATAGGAGGAGGCAGTGATTATGCTCCAATTGGGTCAGTAGATAGTCCATTTGTAAGAGATATACTAACACAAGAGCCAATTATTCCTGGTAGTTCTTTAAAAGGGAAACTACGAATTTTATTGGCTCGTTTTAGAAGTGAAACGTATTTTGTAAAGGACATAAATGATGATGATAAAGTGATAAAACGATTATTTGGCTCTACAAGCCCTCAAACTATCTCTCGTTTACAGTTTCAGGACTTATTTGTAACTGATAATAGTAAACGTGTATTTGAATCAATTGAAACTGATACTTATATGGGGGAAGTAAAATTCGAAAACAGTATCAAACGTAATACTTGTAAAGCTACTCCTAGACAAATAGAACGAGTGCCAGCAGGAACAAAATTTGGATTCCACTTAGTATATACTGTTATTGATGAAGCGGAGATTGAAGAAGACTTGCAAACGTTACGTTTTGGATTAAATTTATTGGAACTAGACTATCTTGGAGGGCATGGTACTCGAGGTTATGGACGTGTGTCTATTGAACATATTACAGTAAAAACCTTCCCAGATGATTCTGAATTAAGTGAACGTTGTGAAGCTTATTTACAAGGTTAAGGTGATGTAATGAGATATTATATCTTTCCATTTACATTCACCAGTTCAGTGCATTTTGGGAATACGAGCGAAGGCGGTTCGCTAGACAAAGTGCAACTCACAATATCATCAGATACATTTGTGTCTGCTTGTGTGAATGAAATTGGCTATAATCGAGCAGAAGTAGAGTGGTTTCTGGAGTCCTTACGATTGGGGTATATAAAAATTTCAAGCCTTTTTCCATTTAAAAATCTAAGTCAAGAGTTAGAGTTATTTGTACCACGTCCAATTTATGTGGGACATAGAAAGTATGATACCATTACTAATATTTCAATATTACAAGAACAAGTAAAACAACAGAAAAAAATAAAGAAAATAGGTTATGTACGTGCATCTAATCTATATAATGAGTTTGGTCAGTACTCACTGTCTGGAGTAACTGATGAACCTATTTTTGGACAGTTCCTCACATCCCAAAGAGTAGCATTACGAGAAGATAGCAGTAAGCCTTATGTAGTAGGAACTTTTAAGTTCGTGCCTGATGCAGGGCTATATTGTATTCTTGGGGTCAAAAATGAAGCGGATATAGAAAGAGTTAGAACAATTTTTGAATCCTTAAGTTATACAGGAATTGGTGGAAAACGGAGTTCTGGTTATGGACAATTTATATTAGAGGATGAGTTCGAGTTAGACGAATTACCTGTATGTGGTGAAGATGATGCGGCATTATATCATTTGTTACATCAAGAAGGGTCTACATATATGTCTCTTAGTGCAATTACACCTAAGTTGGATGAAATTGAAACACTGAGTCAAGGTTCGTATAAATTGATGAGGAGAAGTGGATTTGTATATAGTGAATCTATAGAAGCCCCGTATAAACGAAATTCTTTTTATGCCTTGCAAGAAGGAAGTTGTATGCCTATACAACTAGAGGGACAAGTGATAGAACTATGTCATGATCAAGTCCCACATCCAATTTATAAATATATGAAAGGATTTTGGCTGGGGGTGAATATTGATGAGTAGTGAATCCATGCCGATTACAATCCCATTTACATTAGAAGTAATCACACCAGTTTCTATTGGAAGTGGACAAGTAGCAAAAGTGCTTGACTATATTTTGGATGCTTCTAATCAAGAGGTATATATTTTAAATCAGAAAAAATGGTTTCAATATCTATATTCGTTACATAAACTTACTGACTATGAAGCATATATTAAAAGTTATACATCAGGATATACAAAAGAAACTATCTATGAATGGATGGCACGGACTATCGGTATTCCTAATGATACCGTGTTATCTAGTGTTTCAAAACGCCAATTGCGTTGTGTTAAAAGTTCTATATTTAAGCGATCATTGAATAATGTAAACTTATGTATGACTGATCTTGATGGAATGCCGTATATTCCAGGTAGTTCCTTAAAGGGAGTTATTATTTCTGCTGTGATAGCTTATATAGTAGAAAATAATGAAGTATTTCGTCGCGAATGGCAGAAAAAACTTATAGATGCCTCAAATAATGATAGAGAACTTCGTAGATGTATAAGAGAGTATGGAAAAGCTTTGGATATGTTAATACTATCTTGCATAAAAGAATCTACAGGAAAATGGCATAACGATGGTGCAAAAAAGCTATTTCATAGTATTTCAGTATCAGATGTTATGTTATCATCAAAGGATAAAATGGCTACGTATATTTTACCTAGATATGATTCTGTAGCAGGACAATATAAAAGAAATACGTTATCTTTATATAGAGAGTGCATTACGCCAAATACAAAGTTAGAAGGTATGTTGAGTGTGAATATTCAGGAATTACGAAAAGTAGGAATACACTCCGTAACTGAATTAGTGAAAATTGTTGAAATGCATACGCAACGATTATTAAGTCGATGGAAGCAAGTTTTTAGAGGAGATATTGAACAATCATGTATACACGATTTAGAAAGTGTTACTTGTCTAATAGGAAATAGTATTGGATTTTTACACAAAACATTACTCATACCTTTGTTTGATAATCATAGAGATGAAGTGAATGTGGTAAAATCAATTTTAGGTAATGGACATCGTAGGGATAGAATAATTTCTCCTAGAACGTTAAAGCTAACGAAGTATAAAGGAAAAGATTATATATTTGGAGGCGTGAAGTTACATCTTGAAAACGGTTGAAATTAAAGTCATAGAATTTGATATTCACTTAGATACTGGGCAGAAAATTGCTCAATCATTAGGAAGTGTGTTACATGGTGTGATTATGTCATGTATCTCTACAGAATATGCTACATTTTTACATACTACACAGATACCACCATATCACCAATATGTGTACTATGATAAAGAGCGTAATACTAGTGTATGGAGAATTACTGCTTTATCAGAAGAGAGTATACAGAAGTTGATTACGCCATTATGGAATATATCTTATACGATAAAGCTCATACAAAAAAATGGGAGTTTAATCATAGATGATAGACGGGTTGTATTAGAAACAGATTATGCCAGTATAGCCCAATCATTTTTAGGTGACACTAAGCAATATAAGAAAGTAGATATTACATTTGTAACACCAACTTCATTTAAGGTAAATCAAGCTTATGAGATCTTTCCCAATATTGAAAGAATCATGAGAAGTTTTCTAAAAAAATGGAATGCTTTCAGTACTTCAGATATATATGATAACGAAGAGTTATTTCAAGCTCTGTGTGATAATATATATGTAGCGGACTATCGTATGCGATTACAAAAGTTTTATTTGGAACAAACTAAAATTCCAGGCTTTCAAGGAAACTATATGTTGATTTGCAAACGAAATATGATTTTGTCTAATTTAGCTGCGATGCTATGTTATTATGGCTCCTTATGTGGTTGTGGAATTAAGGTAGCTGTCGGCATGGGAGCATTGGATATAGAGTTAGAAGAAGTGAAGCGTGTATTATGAAAATATTATATTCTGCAATAGGAACTACAGATCCTATTCGTGGTTGTTATGATGGAGCAATGTTACATATCATTCGTCATTATAAACCAGACATGGCGGTTTTATTTCTATCAAAAGAAATGGTGGATGAGGAAGAGCGTAATCAGCAATATACAAAGGCGATTTTGTATGTAAATCCACAGTGTGAGGTAAGATTAATCAAAACAGAACTTCAAGAAGTTCACAAAATTGATACATTGTATAGTTTAGTAGAGGAATTCTATAAATTGAAAGATGAGTTTTCAGAGGCTGAGTTTTTAATCAACTTAACATCTGGAACACCACAAATGTGTCAGTTACTAACATACCTTGCGATTGAAAATTTAGATACAATTGGGGTTCAGGTTGATACACCTACTGAGCGTTCCAATAGAACAGAACATGCATTACAAGGTAATGAAGATATTGATTATGTTATTGAATGTAACTTTGATAATGAAGAAGGTAGTCCATCTCGATGCCATGAGCCGTCCTTGCAAACTGTGAAACGGAGATTTTTAAAAGAACGATGTATTTCGTTAGTAAAAGCCTATGAATACCGACAAGCTCTTCAAGTGTTTAAAGAATATAAGACACTAGCTGAAGAACAGGATAAGGAATATCTCGATGTAATAGGTAAGCTATTACAACATAGTATGTATCGAAGTGCTTTCGAGTATGATACATCTTTGACCTATATACCTAAAGAATTGAAACAAAGTCTTACGCACTCTATTCCTTCTTCAAAAGTAGATGTTAGAAACTTAATCGAATATTTATATATTGCCCAAATTCGTATTGAAAAAGGAATGTATCAAGATTTCATAGTTAAACTGACGCCCTACTTATTTCAATTCATGAAATGTATTCTTAAAGATACCTATGGAGTTAATTTTAGAAACATTGAGGTTAGAGGCCGTAAAGGGATGGTAGATTGTTTTAAACTATCTAAAGAATATCCCGAACTGTATAAGTCTTGGGAAAGTTCTATGAATCAATTAAATTATGAAACTAAAGATTTTGAACTATCTTTTTTTCATATGCTTAATATGATACAATTCCATCCCTATACTCGTTCAGATTTAGTGAATAGTTTAAAACTATTCATACCGATATTAAAGAATATCAGAAATATAGTAGCCCATGAAATTGCTACTATTACTCAAGAGGATATACGTGGAGCTAGTGAAGGTAAAGACTGCCAGGAAATCTTAGCTAATATGCGTTCTATGATGGAAAAATATATGAATATTCCAAAACAACAATTAAAACTGGTGTATACTTTGATAAATGACAAAATTATAGAGTATTTTGGCATGATGAAATAGTTTTTTATATGTGTTTTTTATAGTCTATAAAAGCTTTTACATATAATCGATTATAACTAGATTAAAGGTCATATATGATATACTAGTTATGTAATATGAATTCTATCTTTCACAAGGAGGAACGATATGTCATCCATTGCTATTATTGGTGGTACTGGTGTGTACGACCCAAATATGTTTGAAACTATGACGGAATCTTCGCTTATGACACCCTATGGTGAGATTCACTATGTGTGTGGTACGTATGAAGGCAAGACGGTATATTTCTTAGCTCGTCATGGTCGAGATCATTCTATTCCACCGCATAAGATTAACTATCGTGCTAATATTTGGGGACTTAAAAAATTAGGCGTGAAATTCATCGTATCTACTACAGCAGTAGGTTCTTTGGATGAGAACTTTGGACCTGGTCATTTTGTGTTGACGGACCAATTCCTAGACTTTACAAAAAACCGTGTGAATACCTTCTATGAAGGAGGCGATCGTCCGGTGGCGCATGTGGATGTGACAGAACCATATAGCCCTGAGTTGCGAGGTATTGTAGAAAGCGCAGCTAAATCCTTAGGCTTAACGGTTCACAATGGTGGAACTTACGTATGTACAGAGGGACCTCGCTTTGAATCTCCGGCTGAAATTCGCATGTATGCTATGTTAGGAGGTCAAACAGTGGGTATGACGAACATACCAGAGGTGACCTTAGCGAATGAAGCGGAAATGGCATATATGACAATTTCCATGGTCACAAACTATGCAGCAGGTATTTCTGAATCTGCTTTGACCCATGGTGAAGTGGTGGACATGATGCAACAAATGGCAGAGCAATTACAATCGCTTGTAAAAGAAGTTATCAAAGGCATCGATGTGAATGCAGACTATCCAGCGCATCATCGTATGGCTGAATATGGTGGCTTTCAATTATAATCTATGGTGAAGAATCTAAAAGGAGAACGCCAATGCAATCTTTAATTCGAGATATTTCCTTAGCCGCTGAAGGTCGTAAAAAAATCGACTGGGTAGCTAATTTCATGCCTACTTTGAACACATTAGGTGACCGTTTTGAAAAAGAGCAAACTTTCAAAGGTCAAACCATCGTTGTATCCGTTCACTTAGAAGCTAAAACTGCGTACTTATCTACGGTGTTAAAACGTGGTGGTGCGGATGTGATCGTTACAGGTTCCAACCCATTGTCTACGCAAGATGATGTGGCGGCAGGACTGGTAGATATGGGCTTAACTGTATATGCTTGGTACAACTGTACAGACGAAGAATATACGATGTTCCTGAACAAAGCATTAGACCATAAACCTCATATCATCATCGATGACGGTGGAGATTTAGTAAGCTTGTTACATACTACACGGACTGATGCAAAAGAACGTTTGTTGGGCGGCAGTGAAGAAACCACAACAGGTGTACACCGTTTGAAAGCCTTGGCTGAAGCGGAACAGTTGACATTCCCAATGATCGCTGTGAACGATTCTAACTGTAAATACTTATTCGACAATCGTTATGGTACTGGACAATCTGTTTGGGATGGTATTATGCGCACTACGAACTTAACAGTAACAGGTAAAAATGTAGTGGTTGCTGGTTACGGCTGGTGCGGTAAAGGCGTGGCACTTCGTGCCAAAGGCCTAGGTGCTCACGTGTATGTAACAGAAGTAGATCCAATTAAAGCAATCGAGGCTGTATTTGATGGTTTCAAAGTATTGCCAATGGTGGAAGCTGCTAAAATCGGCGATATTTTCTGTACGGTCACAGGCTGTAAAGACGTTATTACAGAAGAGCACTATGCTGTGATGAAAGATCGCGCTGTACTTTGTAATGCAGGCCATTTCGATTGTGAAGTAAATGTAAAAGACTTAGAAGCCATGGCTGTATCTCATGAACGAGTGCGTCAAAATATCGAGGCCTACCATATGCAAGATGGTCGTCAATTGTATGTACTAGCAGAAGGTCGACTTGTGAACTTAGCAGCAGGGGATGGACATCCAGCAGAAATTATGGACTTGTCCTTTGCTATGCAGGCATTAGCGGCG
This sequence comes from uncultured Veillonella sp., assembly GCA_963516605.1. Classification (GTDB taxonomy): domain Bacteria; phylum Bacillota; class Negativicutes; order Veillonellales; family Veillonellaceae; genus F0422. Next base: position 92,443 of record CAUQBP010000001.1, read on the forward strand.
GAGTACATCTTACATCATGGCGCAGATATGGCAGATGATGTGCATGTATTACCATATGAAGTAGACGCAGAAATTGCGAAATTGAAATTACAATCCATGGGCTATGACTTAGATACGTTAACACAGGAACAATACGATTATTTGTATACTGTGAATTAATAGTGGTGAAAATTTATTGATACTAAGTAAATAAAAGTTCAACTGTGTTAAACTGGCGATGAGGGTGCTAACTTTCGTCGCCAGTTTTAATATGGCAAAGTAGTAGATTGGATCATATTTTTAAAAGGATATAATTGTTATCAGAACCTATCTATTCCTATATTTACTATTCAAAAAAGATATTTGTCTACTGTATAAATACAAAAATAAGAAAAAGATGCGCTATGGGTTTACTAAATAAACTCATAGCTAAATTCTTATATTTATATTTGACAAACTACTCATGTTACATTCATAATAGGAAAGCATAGATTTTCTATAGAATAATCATTTGTTCTTTAAGCTGATAAAGTGAAAAAGGTAAAGATGACTTTCACAGTTAGAAAATTCAAAAGAGGAGTTTTTAAGAAGGAAGGGTGTAACATGAAAAAATCCATGTTCAAACGTGCACTAGCATTGGGTGCTACAGCTATTTTAGCCGCAGCGATCGCTGGTTGCGGTGGCAATAGTTCATCAACAAACAATGCAAATGAAGCAAAAGTAGCCTTATTAACGACTACGTCTGGCGCAGCAGCTGCCTATGGCGAGTCTATTAAGAATGGTGCAGAGTTAGCGGTAGCGCAAATTAATGCAGATGCTAACAATGTAAAAATTAATTTGTTAGTGGAAGATACAAAAGGTGACAAAAACGAAGCCATCAATGCGATGAACAAAGTGATTGCAAAAGATAAAGTCGTAGCTGTCATTGGACCTATGTTATCTGGCGAAATGATGGCGGCAGGACCGATTGCTAACAAAAATAAAGTGGTAGCATTAGGTACTTCTACAACTGCAGAAGGCATCACTGATATCGGAGATTACATTTTCCGTAATGCTGTACCAGAATCTTTGGCAGTAGACGCAGCGATTCGTCAATCTCATAAAGTATTAGGTTTCAAAACAGCAGCGATTATGTATTCCAACAACAATGACCAAATGGTTTCTGTAAACAATACAGCGAAAAAAGCATTGGAATCTGAAGGTGTTCAAATTGTAGCGACAGAAACATTTGCTGATAAAGATACAGATTTCTCTGCACAGTTGACTAAAATTCAACAAGCAAAACCTGATATCATCATCGTTGCCTCCTTGTACCAAGAAGGGGCTTTGATTATGAAAAAAATGCGTGAACTTGGTATGAACCAACCAGTGGTAGGTTCCAATGGTTTCAACAGTCCAGCATTCATTAAAAATGCAGGCGCCGCTGCTGATGGTGCGATCGTAGGTACACCTTGGTTCCCTAACAAAGATGACCAAAAAGTTCGCGACTTCCGCAAAGCTTATGTAGAAAAATATGGCCATGAACCAGACCAATTCGCAGCACAAGCATATGATGCTGTGTTCTTATATGAAGCAGCTTTAAAAGCAGCTGGCTCTACAACAGATCGCGAAAAATTCCGTAACGCATTAAAAGGCATTACAGACTTCGTAGGGGTAACTGGTAAATTCCAATTCAACGAAAAACGTGATCCTTCTATGGAAGTTCAAGTTTTACAAATTAAAAACGGTCAGTTCGACGCATTACAAAAATAGGAGTTAAACGATGTTTTTACAGCAATTAGTGAATGGCCTTACTTTAGGCAGTCTCTATGCAGTATTAGCGATCGGATTGACACTCGTGTTTGGTGTGTTGAACATCATCAACATGGCTCACGGGGGCATCTTTATGATAGGTGCCTTCGTGGGTTTATTTATGGTGACAGTCTTTGAAGCTAATATCTTCGTAGCCATCATTGTGGCTATGCTGGTAGGGGCAATTCTTGGATATTTGTTAGAGTTTGTGGCACTTCGTCCACTTCGCAAGAAAAATGTATCCCATTTGGCGCCATTGATTTCTACAATTGGTGTCTCTATTTTTATTGAAAGTGTAGCCTTACTTGTGTGGGGCCCACAAACACGTTCTTTCCCACCAGATTTCATTGGTGGACTCATCGATTTTGGTATGTTCAAAATTTCCATGGTTCAAATCATTGGACTTGGCGTATCCATTGTGTTAATGTTGATTTTAAATGTACTCATTAAAAAGACTAAAATCGGTAAAGCTATCCGTGCTGTATCCTTGAGCACAGAGACGGCATCCTTATTGGGGATCAATCCGACACTAGTTATTTCTGTAACAGTAATGTTAGCCTCTGCTTTAGGAGCTGCCGCTGGTGTATTAGTTGGCTTATCCTTCGATGCCGTAGAACCTATGATGGGTGTTGTTATCGGATTTAAAGGATTAGCAGTGTTAATCCTTGGCGGGCTTGGAAATATCACTGGTGCCATGGTTGGTGGATTCATTTTAGGTGTATCCGAAGTATTCTCTGTTGCGTATGGAGCATCTTCGTACCGTGATGCCGTAGCCTTCGGTTTAATCATTCTCTTATTATTCTGGAGACCACAAGGGTTATTCGGATCTAAAGATAAGGGGGGACGACCATGAGTGAAATTTTAAATCCATATTATCTACAAATTGTGATGTTCTTCATCATCAATGCTATTATGGGTATTTCCATTTTCTTCACCCTTTCTACAGGACAGTTGACATTGGGTGCGGCTGGTTTCATGAGTGTTGGTGCCTATGTAGGTGCTTTGCTTACTTTGAAAGCTGAGCTACCGATTCCAATTGCTATTTTTATTGGTGGCATCGTAGCGGCTTTAGTAGCTGTTGTGATTGGTTTACCAACTACACGCTTGAAAGGTTTATACCTTGCTATTGCTACCTTGGGTTTTGGTGAAGTAGTACGAGTTATCTTTTTGAACTTAGAAGTGACACATGGTGCCTTGGGTCTTTCAGGGATTCCAGCGATTGCCCAAGAATTGACAAATTATGTCTATGAATTTGATATGGACGGTTTATTAGATATCGACGCATTAACATGGGGTAACTTGTTGACCATCATCATTTTGTTGGTTATTTTAGTGGTAATTATTTTGTTCTGTTTACGCATCCATAATAGTCGTGTAGGTCGTGCATTCCAAGCTATTAAAGCAGATGACCATGCAGCAGAGTTGATGGGTATTAATGTGGTGTATTACAAAATGTTAGCCTTTGTGATTGGTGCTTTCATTGCTGGCATTGGCGGTGGTTTGTATGCACACATTACAAACTTCATCAACCCTACAGATTTTAGCTACCACAAAGTAGTACAAATTTTATTGTTCCCTGTGTTTGGTGGTTCCAATGTAGTATGGGGGTCTGTACTAGGCTCCTTCATTTTGACATTGCTACCAGAAGTACTACGTTTCTTAGCAGATTACCGGGATATTATTTATGGCGCATTACTAGTCATCTTGATGGCTGTTCGCCCAGATGGTATTTTGACAGAAGATTTAATGGACAAAATTTATCGCAAATTGGGTGTGAAAAAGAAAGCATATATTCCAGAAACGCAAGTATTAACAGAACGCTTTGAAGCTTATAAAACACAAAGCAAGTCTGGTCAAGAATAGGAGGTAACCATGCTATTACAATTAGATGATGTAAGTAAAAGCTTTGGCGGTGTGGCTGCCTTGACAGGGGTTACCTTCCAAGTGAACCAAGGAGAAGTCTTTGGTGTTATCGGACCCAATGGTGCTGGTAAAACGACGTTGTTTAACTTAATTACTGGCGTATTCCCTGTCAGCACTGGTAATATTGTCTTTGATGGTATGAATGTAGTGGGCATTAAACCACATCGTACAGTGGAGATGGGGATTGCTCGAACGTTTCAAAATATCCGTCTTTTTGGTAATATGACGGCCTTGGAGACAGTGTTGACAGGCATGCATTGTCGTACAGGTTCTGGAGTGTTATCTAGTTTCCTCCATACAAAACGCCAACGTATTGAAGAAGAGCGTTGTCGTGGTATTGCCTATGAGTTTTTAAAATTAGTTGGGTTAGAAGAAGATGCTGAAGAAGTAGCTACATCCTTGCCATATGGTAAGCAACGTCGCTTGGAAATTGCTCGTGCCTTAGCAACACATCCACAATTGATTCTGTTAGATGAACCAGCAGCAGGTATGAATGATAGTGAGACAGAAGTATTGCGTCAATTGATCGGCAAAATCCGTGACTTAGGTATCACTGTTGTTGTCATAGAACATGATATGGCGTTGATGATGAATATTTGTGATAGATTAGCAGTGTTAAACTTTGGTAAAAAGATTGCAGAAGGCACACCACAAGAGATTCAAAATCATCCAGATGTAATCGAAGCGTACTTAGGAAAGGAGGAATAATATGTTAAAAATTGAAAATGTTGTAGCTGGATATGGTCATATTACAGCGTTGAAATCCATTAACCTAGAAGTTCCTCAAGGCTCTATTGTATCATTGATTGGCGCTAATGGTGCCGGTAAATCGACAACCATGCGTTCTATCATGGGTTTAGTAAAACCTACAGAAGGTCGCATTACCTTTGAAGGTAAAGATATTACATCTATGAAAACCCATGATATTGTGAAATCTGGTATTTCCCTCGTTCCAGAAGGTCGCCAAATATTACAAGATATGAGTGTTTACGAAAATCTAGAAATGGGAGCTTATATTCGTAAGGATGCTGAAATCAATGATGATATTAAAAAAGTGTTCAAACGATTCCCTATTCTTGACGAACGTAGTTACCAATTAGGTGGTACTTTATCTGGTGGACAACAGCAGATGCTTGCCATTGGTCGTGCTTTAATGGCCCGTCCAAAATTGTTGTTACTAGATGAACCATCCATGGGTCTGGCACCTTTGGTGGTGAATGAAATCTTTGAAGTTATCAAAGAGATTAGCGCCGAAGGAACGACAGTATTGTTAGTAGAGCAAAATGTACGTCAAGCTTTGAAAATTGCTGACTATGCATATGTATTAGAAACAGGTAAAATCGTTCTTTCAGGACCAGCCGAAGAAATTCGTCACGACCCTAGAGTGATGGAAGCATACTTAGGCGGTAAAGTAGAATAGAATACTCTAAAATAATTAGCAGATATACAATCCATTGTGGTTGTGTATCTGCTTTTTAGTGTAAGTATTTTGAATTTGTGGTTGTTGCCGATAGAAATGGAGTATATGTATACTATCATAAGAGTGTGCAGAATCTAGTATATAAAGGTGCATAGATTTCATTATATAACAAATGATCACTGTAAAAAGTATTTTGATTACATAAGCTATATTGTATGGTGACATTTATTACAATATAAGAAAAATTGAATAGTGCCAAAAACTATTGTGTATACATGAGCTACATGTCTTGTAGGAGAATGATTTTTCTTGTAAACTAGTATTATAAATATAAAATATATATAACTAATATAGGAAGGTGTTTACTATGAGTATGGCAGCAAAACAAGCACGTGGGAAAAAAGCAAATGATGTCATCTTTACGACGAACTCACAAGCTCAAGAGGCAGCGAAACAATATGGCAAAGAAAATGTATTAATCGGAACTGTCGGATCTATCCTAGATGAAAATGGTGACATTGTTTTCTTGAAAGTGGTAGAAGATGAGTTTCGTAATTTGCCACGTAATGAATATGTTGCATATGCACCGATTGAAGGGTTAAAAGAGTTTGTGGAAGCATGTAAACAAGAATGTTTTGGACAATCTCGGCCAGATGCCTATATTGAAGGGATAGCTACAGCGGGTGGTACAGGTGGTATTCATCACTTAGTTCACAATTATACAGAACTAGGTGATAAGGTAATCACCGCTGATTGGTACTGGGGGGCATACAAGCAAATATGCCAAGATAATGGGCGCGAATTAATTACATATCCTTTATTTGATGAGAATTATGGTTTCAATTTTGAAGCTTTACAATCTTTGATGTTGGAAATTGCTGAGAAGCAAGAAAATGTGCTGGTTATTTTTAATACACCTGGCAATAACCCAACAGGGTTTTCCTTATGCGATAGTGATTGGGATAAGGTATTAGATTTGGTGAAACGCATCGTCAATACTGGTAAGAATAAAGTTATCATTGGTGTGGATGCTGCGTATATTGATTTCTCTGGACCTAAAGAAGATGTACGTCGATTCTTTAAAAAGTTTGAGCATTTGTCAAAAGATATTTTAACAGTCGTATGCTATAGTATTTCAAAAGGATTTACCATGTATGGTCAACGTGTTGGCTGTATGTTGGGTATTACTTCTGATAAAGAAGTGGCAAAGGAGTTTTTTGATATTAACCAAATGACATCTCGTGGTACTTGGTCTAATATTAATAGACCTGCTATGCGTACGGTCGCTAATATCGTGCTTGATCCTGAAAAATTAAAATGCTATGAAGAAGAACGTAATTGTTACTCTCGTCTTGTAGAAGAGCGGGCAGGTATCTTGGAATGTGAAGGAAAAGCGATTAGTTTACCAATGTTGCCATATATGGGCGGTTTCTTTGCAACAATTCCAAGTGATAATCCAAAGGCCTTGGCAGATGAATTGAAAAAAGAAAATGTATTTTTAATTCCTGTAGCAGGTGGTGTTCGCATTGCTGTATGTTCCATTCCTAAAAGACAAATTACTGGATTGGCACAACGAATTTATGATGCTATGAAACGTGTAGGGCAATTATAATACGGCAAAATAGAGACAATAGAATATGACATATAACTGTTAGGAAGAGACAGGTGAATCTAGGTTCACCTGTCTTTTTTTCTGTCTTATGGGATTGATATGCCTTGTTATATTATGAAAACTCTTTGATTACCTTTATATTTACGTAAATATAGGATAAAAATAGTCTATTCTATAGTTAGCAAATATTAAAATTGAAGAAAAATAGAAATAATCCTCCACTTTTTCCCACTCTAGTATACAGTTAAAAATGTTCGATGTTATTGCTTATGCGCGAACATACACATAAATATTTATGAATTTGTTCGCTATTAACAGATTGTAGGAAAAAAATGTATAAATATCTATAAATTGGGTGGTTATTTTGTTGTGAAAAGTGGGGAATTGTGGTAAAATTTACCATATAGTGGTAAATAGGGCGAATGGGTGAGAGAAAAGGAGGTGTCCTTGCTATGTTTAAAGGTGAATTTTCACATACAATTGATAGTAAAGGGCGCATGATCATTCCCGCCAAAATGCGTGAACAACTAGGAGAAACTTGTGTTGTGACACGATATTTTGATAATACCTTAGCCATTTATACCCAAGAAAAATTTGATGAAATTGCAAAAAAATTAAGTTCTCAAAGCTCAAATAAAGCCAATCAGCGTGGGCTAGTTCGTTTTTTTGTAGGTGGTGCTGCTGACCTTGAGTTTGATAAACAAGGTCGAGTGTTGATACCTAGTAATCTACGTGCCCATGGTGAGCTAAAAAAAGATGTAGTTGTGGTTGGTAATGGTGAACGCATCGAGATTTGGAGTAAAACTCGTTGGGAAGCATATAACAACGAAATTTATGGAAATATTGAGGCAATGGCAGAAGAACTTGATTTGGATGATATTGGATTTTAAGTGAGGAATTATGGACTTTCATCATGTGAGTGTATTACTCAATGAAACGCTAGAAGGATTGGCGATTAAACCAAATGGAACCTATGTGGACTGTACATTAGGTGGTGGGGGGCATTCCCATGCTATCGGTGAACGGTTATCTTCAGAAGGTATGATTATTGGTTTAGATCAAGACGTAGCGGCATTAGAGGCAGCCTCTCAGAGATTATCTGATTTAGCTTGCCGGGTGAAAGTTATTAAAACTAATTTTTCTAACTTAAAACAAGCATTACACGAGGCAGGTATTGATAAAGTCGACGGATTTGTCTTTGATTTAGGCGTATCGAGTCATCAACTAGATACAGCAGAACGAGGGTTTTCTTACATGCAAGATGGTCCCTTGGATATGCGTATGAATCAAACTGGTACGTTGACCGCAGAAACAATAGTCAATACCTTTTCTAGTGAGGACTTATATCGTATTATCTGGGACTATGGCGAAGAACGTTGGGCTAAACGGATTGTTCAATTCATTATAGAAGCTAGAGAAGAGTCGCCTATCGTTACCACCTTTCAGTTGGTGGATATCATTAAACGTGCTATTCCAGCAAAGGCTAGACAAGATGGTCCCCATCCAGCAAAGAGAACATTCCAGGCGCTTCGCATAGAAGTGAATCAGGAACTTCAGATTTTGCATGATGCTTTCGTAGATGCTGTGTCTATGTTGCAACCAGGTGGAAGAATTGCAGTGATTACATTTCATTCTTTAGAGGATAGAATTACAAAGCAAACTTTTAAAGAGTTAGCGCAGGGATGTACTTGCCCACCGAATTTACCAGTCTGTGTGTGTCATCATGTACCTACAGTGAAAGCAAAAAATAAGGCTATAGAGCCAAGTGATAAAGAAGTAGATGAGAATCCACGGTCCCGTAGTGCCAAGTTGAGGGTAGCCGTGAAATTATAGTTAGGAGGAATATATATGTTAGTACGAAAGGCTGCGTACTGGGAGCAATCAGCACCTTATGTAGAGCCTGTCAGACGAAAGAAAGTAAAAACGCAAGCGTTTATTTGGGATTTAACTCCAGATATGCGTCAGTGTTTGCTAACTGTATTGCTGGCTATGGTGCTAGGCTTGACTTGCTTGTTCTTAACAGCTGTAACTGAAAATGCACGTAAAGAAACAGTCAATTTACAAGAACAGATTGTATTAGAAAATCGTACTAATTATGAATATAATTTAGGCTTAGCAGAACTAAGATCTCCTACGCGCATTCAAAAAATAGCGCAACAAAAACTTGGCATGGTGTTACCAGATAATTTCGTTTACACTAGTAAAAATACAGTGGAAGAACGTAATGTGACGATGAAAAAGGATATTAGAGAATGATGAAGGCAGTCCTTTTGGGCTGCTTTCTCTATGATTGGAGGAATCAATATGAAACGAGTGGAAGAAATTGTAAAGGTGGTATCCCCTACGAAAGTAGAAGGTCCTTTGACATCCGTTGTTAGCCATATTACGGCTGACTCTAGAACAGTACAAGAAGGTAGCTTATTTATCTGTTTAGTGGGCGCTACAGTGGATGCTCACAAATTTGTAGATAAAGCTGTAGAAGATGGTGCGGTAGCGATTATTGCCTCTAAACCAGTGACAGTGCCAGAACATGTAGCTGTACTATATGTTGAGGATACGAGACAAGCCTTGCAAGAGGCTGTTCCATTTTTTTATGATTATCCAGCATCTAAAATGCGTATGATTGGTGTAACTGGTACGAATGGTAAAACTACGACGACGCATATCATTGGACATATGTTACGGTCTCAAGGCTATACAGTGGGAATTATTGGAACAGTACATATCTTAATTGATGACCAATCCTATCCAATTCATAATACAACTCCAGATGTAGCGGATTTACAGCAAATTTTACAACAAATGGTAGATGCTGGTGTCACACATTGTATTATGGAAGTGTCATCTCATGCCCTAGCATTGGGACGTACAGCAGGTGTAGAATATGATACAGCAGTATTTACTAATTTAACGCAAGATCATTTGGATTTTCATAAGACATTCAATAATTATTTAGCAGCAAAAGCCAAGCTATTTAAACAAGTGAGTGCCTCCTATCAGGTGAAAGAAGGTAAGGGCGCTGTTATTAATGTAGATGATGATTATGGTCAAGCTATTGTAGATGTGACTACAGCACCTATGATTACGTATAGTACAGAAGGTAAAGGTACTATGAATGCCTCTGAGTTAGCTATTACTGCTAAATCTTCTAAGTTCAACTTGTCCTATGATGGAAAAAACTATTCAATTTCCACAAAAATTGCTGGTATGTTCAATGTGTATAATACCTTGGCTGCGGTAGGAGCGGCTTTATATGAAGGATTGACGATGGAGGAGATTGTAAGTGCTTTAACTACTTTTACAGCCGTGCCAGGACGTTTTGAGCTCATTGAAGAAGGACAAGATTTTGCAGTGGTTGTTGATTATGCACATACACCAGATGGACTAGAAAACATTTTACAAACAGCGAAGAAAATTGTTGATAACCGTATTTTAGTTGTTTTTGGTTGCGGTGGTGATCGAGATGCTACGAAACGTCCAATCATGGGGCGTATTGCAGCACAGTTTGGAGATCGAGTGTTTGTGACTTCCGATAACCCACGTACAGAAGATCCTATACAAATTGTAAAAGATGTAGAAGTAGGGGTGAAAGAAGGATTACATGATGCTGTGACTTATGAAGTGATTGTAGACCGCCGTGAAGCTATTCATAAAGCAATCGGAGAGGCGACTACTGGAGATGTAGTTATTATTGCTGGTAAAGGTCACGAAGATTATCAAATTTTAAAAGATGAAACGATTCATTTTGATGATCGTGAAGTGGCAAGAGAAGCCTTGAAGGAGAAATAATATGGCACAATTTACAGTCCGAGAAGTTCTAGAGGCAACACAAGGGTTCTATGCAGGAACAAGTACTTGTTCCTTTGCTGATGTATCGACAGATACAAGAACGATTGGAGAAAATAGTTTGTTTGTGGCATTGGAAGGGATGACATTTGATGGTCATGACTTCTTAACAGTTGCCAAAGAAGGTGGCGCTACTGGTGCCATAGTGAAACGAGGTAAAGCGATTGATAGCTTAGTTTGTATTGAAGTAGAAGATACATTACAGGCGTATCAGCAGTTAGCAACGTATCATCGTAGACGCTTTCCCATCCCTGTCATTGGTATTACTGGTTCCTCTGGGAAAACAACCACAAAGGAAATGATTAGCGCTGTATTAGAAAAAGCCTTTACAGTGCTCAAAACAGAAAAGAATTATAATAATGAAATTGGCGTTCCAAAGATGTTATTGCAATTGACGGAAGCCCATGATGTATGTGTTCTTGAAATGGGGATGCGTGGGCTTGGTCAAATTACTGAACTAGCAGAGATTGCAGAGCCTACAATAGGGGTTATTACTAATGTAGGTACTAGCCACATTGAACTATTAGGGTCTCAAGCCAATATTGGAAAAGCGAAACAAGAATTGATTGAAGCCTTACCAAGTACAGGAGCAGCTGTATTGAATCATGATGATCCTTTTGTATTGCCGATGTCTAACGTAACGGAGGCAAGGGTGATGACCTACGGTATGCAAGAGGGTTCTCAGGTACAAGGGACTCAATTAGAATATACAGCGAAAGGTATTAACTTTATTGTTCATGATACATCAGGTGATTGGAATGTATTTTTACCTATGATTGGGATTCACAATGTGTATGATGCATTATCGGCGATTGCAGTAGGGACGATTTTAGGTGTACCGAAAGCAGAAATTGTGGAGGCTTTTAAAGAGTTTCCAGGCATACCTATGCGTCAAGAGATTGTAGCTTTTCCAACTTTCACAGTATTAAATGATGCGTACAATGCAAATCCAAATAGTATGGCAGAGTCCATTCGAGCTATGGGACAGTTGCAAGGGACACGTAAAATTGCTATGCTAGGAGATATGTTAGAGTTAGGTGAGCATTCCAAAATAGCTCATGAAGAGATTGGCAGGATTCTCGGAGAAGAGCACTATGATATGGTGTTTACCTTCGGCGATATGATGAAAATAACAGCCTCCGTAGCAAAAGAAGCAGGGGTTCCTTATGTCTATGTAGGAAAGAGTCATCTTGATATTGCCAATGCCTATTATGATGTAAGACAAGAAGGCGATGTGATTCTGGTGAAAGGGTCTCGTGGTCTTAAAATGGAACGAATTATAGAAGATTTTAAAGAACGACATGAATAAGTAAGGAGACATGTGACATGAATATGGACTATGTAGTAGCCTTTGGCTTAGCCCTGATAAGTACATTAGTATTCGGTAAAATAGGGATTCCTTTGTTGCAGCGACTGAAAGCGCAACAATCGATTCGTGAAGATGGACCTCAGGCGCATTTAGCTAAAGCGGGTACACCTACAATGGGCGGGTTATTTATGATGCTAGCCTTAGTCATAACTGTATGCATAGTACCACCCTATTCTGTAACATTGTGGATGCTATTATTTTTAACATTAGGACATGGAGCATTAGGGTTTAGTGATGATTTCATTAAAGCTGTCAAGCGCCGTAATTTAGGATTAACAGCAAAACAAAAATTACTAGGCCAAGCGGTGTTAGCTGTTATATTTTGCTATATTTCTATTGCTTATGCAGCATTGCCAACTACTTTATGGATTCCATTAGTAGATATCACTATAGATCTTGGTTATGCGTATTATATATTGGCATTTATCATTATTTTAGGAACAACGAATGCTGTTAACTTAACTGATGGCTTAGATGGATTGGCAACTGGTATTTCTGCTATTGCAGGAGCGGCTTTTGCAGTGGTAGGATTATTAGTAGGCTCCTTAAGTGTTACCTTCTTTGGTATTGTCGTGAGTGCGGTTTGCTTAGGATTCTTATATTTCAATGCGAATCCAGCGAAAGTATTTATGGGAGATACAGGTTCATTAGCATTAGGTGGTGCTTTTGCAGGGATGGCCATTGCTACAAAAACCGAACTTTTATTAATTGTCATAGGCTTTGTATTTGTAGTAGAAGCATTATCTGTTATTTTGCAGGTAGCATCTTTTAAAACTCGAGGTGTTCGTATTTTCCGTATGAGCCCAATTCACCATCACTTTGAATTAGGTGGCTGGAGTGAGCGAAAAGTGGTATATGTATTCTGGACTGTTTCTTTGGTAACGGCATTATTGGGTATTGCACTTCTTAGCATGAAATAATATAGATTACGGCTCTACTAGTAAGGGCCGTTATTCTTGCATATAGGGTTAGGTGGTTAGAATGGATTATTCAGGTTCTCATGTATTGGTATTAGGTGCGGGGCTTAGTGGTATTGGCGTAGCCCACACATTGGCTAAATTAGGCGCCACAGTGACGCTTAATGATTATAAAAAAATTGATTTTGATCCAGCTGAAAGCCAGCGTTTGGCAGACAATCATATAGAAGTAATTACAGGGCAACAAGATTTTGTGTTGCTTGATACGGCTACGAGAGTAGTTGTATCACCTGGTATTTCGTTAGAGATACCCATCATTCAAGAGGCAAAAAAAAGAAATATTCCTGTAGTAGGGGAAGTAGAAATTGCTTACGAAGTATCAAAAGCTCCTATTTTAGGTGTGACAGGTACGAATGGTAAAACAACAACGACTTCTTTATTGGCAGAAGTATTGAAAGAAGCAAAATGGGATGTCTATGTAGGTGGTAATATTGGCTACTCTCTTAGTGAACAAGCCTTGGCAGTACCTGAAACAGGTGTGTTAGTGGCTGAACTTTCATCGTATCAACTGGAGAGTATTGATAAGTTTCGTACTAAAGGAGCTATCTTGCTAAATGTGACACCAGACCATTTGTTGCGTCATAAAACGATGGAACGATACCAAGAGGCTAAGGAAAATATTTTTCGTAATCAAGAATTAGGGGATTGGACAGTATTAAACTTTGATTCTCCTATTGTGGCTGATATGGCAAAACGAGTAAAAGGCCATGTGTTAGGAATTAGTCAAGAAAGACCTGTCACAGACGGAGCGTATTTTGAAAACAATACATGCTATGCAGTGATGCATGGTAAACCAATGCCAGTGATTACGACAAAAGATATCCATATTCCAGGGTCCCACAATATTGAAAATATTTTGAGTGTGATTGCCCTAACCTATGCATTGGGTGTGCCTGTAGAAGATATTTATCAGGCTATTGCAAAATTTCATGGTGTGGCTCATCGTTTAGAACGGATTCGTACTCTAAATGGAGTTACGTACTATAACGATTCTAAAGCAACCAATACGGACTCTACCATTAAAGCCTTAGAGTCTTTTACTGTACCTCTTGTGTTGATTGCAGGTGGTAAGGATAAAATGACAGACCTCGAAGAAATGATGGAGTTAGTAAAAACCAATGTAAAAGAACTAATTCTTATTGGTGAGGCAGCACAGCGTTTTGCAGAAGCCGCTGTCAAAGTGGGAGTGCCACACATTCATCGTTGTGAATCCATGGAAGAGGCAGTATCCTTAAGTGCTCGTATAGCGGAAGATGGGGATGTAGTATTATTATCTCCAGCTTGTGCAAGCTTTGATTGGTATGCACGATTTGAAGATAGAGGAGATCACTTCCGAAGATTGGTAGAACGATTGTAAGGGGATATACATGAATATCATGATTTCAGGTGGCGGTACTGGAGGACACATTTATCCAGCCCTCACGATTTATAAAACATTAGAAACAATGGTAGATGCTAACTTTCTCTATGTAGGAACTGAAAGAGGCCTTGAGTCCCGCATTGTTCCTAAAGAAGGAATTCCATTTACCACATTGCCGGTGCAAGGTTTACAGCGTACATTATCTTTAGATACATTGGTTACTGCAGGGAAAACGATATCGTCTTTATGGAAAGCGAATCGATTAATTTCTAAGTTTCAACCAGATATTGTGATTGGTACTGGTGGCTATGTATGTGGTCCTCTATTATTAGCAGCTGCTTTGCGTGGAATTCCTACATTAATTCAGGAACAAAATGTAGTACCAGGTATAACGAATAAAATTTTAAGTCGCTTTGTAGATGTAGTAGCTGTAGGATATGAAGAAGCGGCTCCACATTTTCCAAGGGCAAAGAAAGTTATATATACAGGCAATCCGGTACGTCCTAGTGTAGTGACTGCAAATCGGGAAGAGGCTAGAGCGTACTTTGGTTTACAAGAGGATCAAACAGCTATCTTAGTAGCTGGTGGATCTCGTGGTGCACGGAGTATTAATACAGCGATGCAAGCCGTTCATGAACACTACAAAGGCAGAGAGGATATTAAAATTATTCATGCTACAGGTACCGATGAATATAGACGGGTTTGTGAAGGATTAGGCATACCTGAAGAAGATGTGTACAGTCCTACATCACATATTGTTCCTTACTTAGACAATATGGATATGGCCATGGCTGCATCAGATATGGCGATTTTTAGATCGGGAGCAATAGGGCTAGCAGAATTAGCGGTGCGTGGCATACCATCTATTTTAATCCCTTATCCTTATGCCGCTGCTGACCATCAAACATTTAATGCAAAAGCATTTGTAGACGCTGGTGCATCTACGATGATAGTAGATAAAGAATTAAACGGTACAAGGTTATTGCAAGCGGTAGATGCAATGTTAGCGGATCAGAGATGTCGCAAACGTATGGCTGAAGCTACATTACAATTAGGAAAGCCTGAGGCAGCTATAGAAATTGCTAAGTTGGCACTATCCATTAAGAAATCATAGGAGGGAGTATCTCTATGTTAGATACCTATCAACGTATACATTTAATCGGAATTGCAGGTTCTGGCATGCGTGCTATTGCGCATGTATTGATTGAAAAAGGATTTATTGTATCTGGTTCCGATATTCAAGAATCTGCCATTACAGAAAAATTTAGAAATGCAGGTGCTACTATTTTTATGGGCCATGATGCTGCACATGTAGATGGAGTAGATGTGGTCATCCGCTCTACGGCTATCCATGATGATAACCCAGAAATTGTAGGAGCTAGAGAACGAAATATTCCAATTTTACATCGTTCTGACGTGGTAAAAGCAGTGTTAGATGAAACCTATGGTATTGCCGTTGCTGGTGCACATGGCAAGACTACAACTACGTCTATGATTGGGCAAATTTTTATGGAAGCAAACCAAGATCCAACTATCATCATCGGTGGAGAAGTAGATTATTTAAATGGCAGTAGTCATGTAGGTAAAGGTAAATATAGTATCGCTGAAGCTGATGAAAGTGATGGGTCTTTCTTGCACTTAAATCCTAAGCGTATTGTAATCACGAATATTGAAAATGACCATATGGACCATTATCGGACAGTGGAAAACTTATTGCGTGCCTTTACTGAGTTTTCTATGAAATTACCAGAAGATGGGATAGCTGTGGTATGTGGTGATAATCCATCGATACGACGGATTATGCCAGATATTAAACGTCAATGCATTACCTATGGTTTAGGAGCAGGCAACGATTATCGCATTGACAACTTACGTATTGAACAAGGAATTACTACCTTTGAAGTAGTTCATAACGATACTGTACTAGGTACTTTGCGTTTAGCTGTACCAGGTCAACATAATGCGTTGAATGCAATAGGTGCACTTGTAGTGGCTTTAGGAGAAGGAATCTCCTTTGAAGTTGTAGCAAAAGCACTGCGTAAATTTATTGGGGCGAAACGTCGCTTTGAGACAAAAGGACATGTAAAAGACGTTTGGGTGGTAGATGATTATGCCCATCATCCTACAGAAATTGCAGCCACAATTAAAGCGGCAAAATCTTTGGAAGACCATCGTGTAGTAATTTTATTCCAACCACATCGGTATAGTCGTACAAAATTGTTGTTACGTGAATTTGGTACGGCTTTCAAAGAAGCTGATTTAGTTTTCATTACAGATATTTATAGTGCTGGTGAAAAACCTGAGGCGGGAATTGACGGTATGTCCATTCCATTGATAATTAAAGAATTGACGGGTAAAGAGATTCATTATGTGGCAGATGTAAATGACTTGCCAGAAACTGTATTAGAATACATTGAACCTAATGATTTAGTCATCACTATGGGGGCAGGTAATATTAATCAATTTGGACCTAAACTATTAGCTTTATTGGAGGAAAAATAAAGTGAAGGATAAACGTATTATTGTCCTCATGGGAGGACCATCAAAAGAAGCTGATGTATCAAGAAGAACGGCTGCAGCTATTGCGGAAGCATTACAAAGTAAAGGGTATGCAGCTACAACATTAGAATGTAATCCGAGTACAGTAGTACAAGATTTACAAGGTTTAAACTGTGATGTTGTATTTAATGCGATTCATGGCAAATATGGGGAAGATGGAGCCTTGCAAGGGGCACTTGAAATGGCTGGGATTCCTTACACAGGATCTGGTGTAATGGCGCATGCAGTAGGCATGAATAAAAAAATGAGCAAACATGTATTTTTAGGGGCTCAGATTCCTACAGCTAATTCAAAATCCTATGATAGTCAATTACAATCTGTGGATACGATTTTAGAAGATATTCATGCTAACTTTACAGTACCATTTGTGGTGAAAGCAGCTAGTCAAGGTTCTAGTATTGGGGTAGCGATTATTAAGGATGAAGCCACTGTTGATGCCGAAGTAAAACAAGTATTAGACATAGACCATGTCATCGTAGTAGAAGAATTTGTAGATGGTAGAGAATTTACTGTATCTGTATTAGATGGTAAAGCTTTACCAGTGATTGAAATTCGACCACATTCTGGGGAATATGATTATGCTTCTAAATATACAACGGGTGCTACTGATTATTTAGTGCCAGCACCAATTACAAAAGAACAAGCTGCTACCATGCAACGCATTGGAGAAGCTGTATATCAACAAATGCAATGCGCTGGTGTAATTCGTGTAGATATTATGATGAACAGCACTGATGACATGTTTGTACTGGAATATAATACAGTACCGGGTATGACGGCTACATCTTTAGTACCTAAAGCAGCAAAAGCTATAGGAATTGAATTTCCTGAATTGTGCGAACAAATTCTTCATTCAGCTGGATTGCATAAATTTTAGGAGTCACTATGAATGTAAATGGGTTTCAAACGCAAGAGGAGCAGAGTGTTCCTCCATTTGAGGAACAACCAAAGAATGAAAGACAGAGGCATCCTATAGAAGATGGTTGGGAAGTTGTGACCATAGATACACCAGAAGGACCTAAACGTGTACGGCGTAGACGGAAGTCAAAACCACGTAAACAATCAAAGCCAGCAGTCTGGAAGGTAGTCGTTGGTGCATGCATATTAATCGGTCTCTTTACATTACCGTTGCCAATTGGTCAAATTCAGGTGACAGGAACTAGTCAATTAACGTCTGAAGATGTGGTACACATAGGTGATTTAGGGTATCCTGTCAATATTTTGCGGGTTAGAACGGGCGCTTTAGAAGAGCGTTTACAAAAGGATATACGTGTGGATACGGCACATGTATCTTATGCATTACCACTTACTTTGCAGGTAGATGTGAAAGAACGAAAAGCATTGGTTGTAGTTCCATCTCAATTTGGTTTTGTTTCCTTGGATCGACAGGGTATGGTCATTGCTAGTAGTGCCACCATTCCTGACACAACTGTACCCATTATTTCTGGAGTGCGGTTAGGGAATGCATTATTAGGTGATACTATCGAAGCTGAGGGAATCCGCGGAGCCATTGCGTATATGGAGGCTTTCACAGAAGATAAACGAAAACAAATTGGTGAAATCAATGTAGGTGATGCTGATAAAATGATTGCCTATACGGTAGAAGGATTGCCAATTCATATTGGTGATCGTAATAATTTAGAAGAAAAAGCAAAAATAACTGCAGATATGCTTGTGGATATTGCACAACGTCATGTATCTGCTGAGTTTATCGATGTAAATATTAAATCCCCTTTTATTAAAACACAATAAAGGAGTACAAAGTTGAAACAAGGGCGTATCGCCATAGCTGTAGTAAGTATGATTGTAGGGGTCATGCTTGTTACACAGTACAGAATGACGCAGACTATTGCAGATGGCAATATAAACTTACAAAGAAGTGGAGAGTTGGCACTAAAGATTCATTCTCTCCAAGAAGAACGGGCGGGCCTTAAAAAACAAATTGCTACTATGAAAGAAGAAGGAAGTCTAGAGGGGATGAAAGAAGAAAATCGACTATTAGCCCTTAGGGCTTCCTTAGTCGATGTAGAAGGTCCAGGCGTGATTTTAACTATAACGGATAGTAAAACACCTGTGAAAGATGGAGAAAATCCAAATTTATACTTAATTCATGATGAAGATATGCTACGTATTGTCAATGAATTGAGAGCAGCTGGAGCAGAGGCTATTTCTATTAATGACCAACGGTTGATAGGAACTTCGGAAATTCGTTGCTCAGGACCAACCGTTACAGTCAATGGAAAAATTTTTGCCCCACCATTTATTATTAAAGCCATTGGAGATACAAAAACACTGCATTCGGCTCTCACTATGAGAGGTGGTGTAGTAGAGTCTCTCAAATATTGGGGGATTGAAGTGAAAATTCAAGATGAAGAGAATGTAACTGTCCCTGCTTATGATGGAACGATAAAACAAAATTACATCAAAGTGAAGGGAGGTCAATGATGGTATACGTGTGGATTATAGGAGGATTACTACTAGGTATTGTCATTGGTATTCTTACTCCCTTTGATGTACCAGTAGCCTATGCTAAATACACATCTGTGGCACTCTTAGCTGCCTTGGATTCTGTTTTTGGCGGCACAAGAGCAGCTATAGAAAGAACATTTGGACTGTCTATTTTTATTACAGGGTTCTTTTCTAATTCCTTATTAGCAGCATTATTGGTATTTTTAGGAAATGAGGTAGGCATAGATTTATATTATGTAGCATTGATCTCATTTGGGTTGCGTTTATTTCAAAATACAGCGGCCATCCGTAGATTATTATTAACAAAACGACTGCATACATAGAAAATATAAAGTCAATTCTGGACTTTCATTGAAAAAAAATAAAATATATTGTAAAATAAAAGCAAATTATAAATGATAAGATAGACTAGTAGTATAATGTCATTGTAATAGCATATGAAATATATCTCTAGTAAAGAGGAGGAGCATTCGATGTCAGAGTTTGCAAAAATTAAAGTTATTGGTGTTGGTGGCGGCGGCGGAAATGCCGTATCTCGTATGATTGGCAGTGACTTGGAAAATGTTGATTTCCTAGTAGCTAATACAGAGACACAAGCATTAGATGGTACTAATGTACCTGTTCGCATCCAAATTGGTGAGAAGGCTACTAAAGGCTTAGGCGCTGGTGCAAATCCAGAAGTAGGTCGTGAAGCAGCAGAAGAAAGTCGCGAAGATATTTTGAAAGCATTACAAGGTGCTGACATGGTTTTCGTTACTGCTGGTATGGGAGGCGGTACTGGTACTGGTGCAGCTCCTGTAGTAGCAGAATGTGCTCGTGAAGCTGGCGCATTAACAGTGGGTGTTGTGACAAAACCATTTGGCTTTGAAGGTAAAAAACGTAAAGAACAAGCTGAACGCGGTATTGAAGCATTAACTGGTAAAGTAGATACTATTATCACAATTCCAAATGACCGTTTGTTGGGTATCATTGATCGTAAAACTTCCTTGAAAGATGCTTTCTTAACAGCTGATGAAGTGTTGCGTCAAGGTATCAAAGGTATTTCTGACTTAATTACAAAACCAGGTTTAATCAACCTTGACTTTGCCGATGTAAAAACTATCATGACGAACCAAGGGGAAGCCTTGATGGGTATCGGTGTTGGGGAAGGTGAAAACCGTGCTGTAGATGCTGCGAAACAAGCAATCAATAGCCCACTATTGGAAACTTCCATTGACGGTGCAAAAGGCATCTTGTTAAACATCACTGGTAGCGAAGAATTAAGCTTATTTGAAATCAATGAAGCAGCAGAAATTATTTCTGAAGCAGCAGATCCAGAGGCAAATATTATCTTCGGTTCTGTTATCGATGAAAAAGTAGGAGACAAAGTGTTGATCACTGTGGTAGCTACTGGTTTTGGTGACCAAGGTTCTTCCAATAGTTTTGCTCGTAAAAGTCCATTCGGTGCTACAGGAAACTCTCCAGAAGTACCAGCTTTCATGAAACGATAAGATACTCATAGTAGGAGGATATTATGAAGAAAATCATAGTAGCCACAGCTGTATTAGTTGCCTTTAGTGCTTCTGCATTCGCAGCTGCTGTTCCTGTCACAAATATTAATGCAGGCGAAACAAAAGTAACCGCTGAATATTCTTTATCTAAAAAAACAGCCCAAGATACAAAACGTAAAGATGGCTTTGGCGTATCTGCACAGCAAGGTGTATCCGATAATTTAGCGGCACAATATTCTTTCAATAAAGTACATCGTACAGGTGCTGATATTAAAGATCATCAACTGGCTGGTGCTTATGCGGTACATCCTAATATCAATGTATACGGTGCTGGTACCTATGTAGATATGGGACCAAAACAAAGTGGATTTGGTTACCAAGCAGGGGTGATTGGACACACTCAATTATCTGATAAAATTGAAGGCTTTGCTAAAGTAGGTTTCGGTAATGATATTAAAGGAACTTACCAAGTGGGAGCTTCTTATGGGCTGCGTCCAGATATTGATTTGAATGTGTACTATCAATATGATCAATATAATATGAACCAAAATAAAACAGATGTGAAAGGTTTGCATGCAGGAGTAGGATACTCTTTCTAAGTAAACAAGTTGCATTGACGAGATGTAGAAAAGAATAGATAAGGACTGTCATAGAAGGGGAGAACCTCTCTATGGCAGTCCTTTTGCTTTGCTTGTACAGTGTATGTGAACAGATAAATAGCATATGTTAACGAATAATTTGAAAAATAAGTTGACTATATGACGTTGGATTTCTTATAATAAAGGTGTAACAGAATGTAAGAATCATGTAAGCTTGTCAGATCCAGTATACCCATGTTATGGGGAGGAGGTAGTACTATGCATACACTTTGTAAAGGTTTAGCAAGTGTAAGAGAAGTACCGAATGCTGTTATTGTACGAAACGTGCAATACAAACGAACTACAAGATCACCGCAGTTACAAATTAACTATACCCCAAGAAAGCAAGAACATATAGTGACGGTTTGTAATTCAAAAGGCACCTTAGTGTCCACGATGTTAGAACGGTTCGATTCCGAATGGAATCACCATGATGAAGTTTCATTGGGGGAAATGCCAAAGGTTTGGCCAGGTGAGTTGAAAGACAGAACAAGAACGAAATTTGTGTTTACACCAGAATCAATTCTTGAGTTTGTCGATGCCATTCAAGATGATAATCCCATCTATCGGGAAGAAGTTCCTGTTGTACCAGAATTAATGGTTTTATCACACATGGCCCATCACGTGTTAGATGAATCAATGTTACTTCAATTAGATATTACGTTTTCTGCGCCATTTTATGGTAGAGATGTTATTTCTGTAGAAAAACTTACAATCCATTCAGAAAAGCATAGACAACTTGGTGAGTGCGAATTAGTCGGTACTCATGGAGGGCGTGCTCGCTGTAAATGGATTTATGAAGAGGAGTTAGTAAATGTTAAAGACTAGAGAGTTGACAAAAATGGCATTACTCGTGGCATTAGCTTGTGTAATGGCTCAATTATCGGTTCCCAACCCAATGGGGGTAGGAATGATTTCATTAATTACCGTTGCACTTTGTTTGATTGGTCTATTATTGCCACCAAAGCAAGCATTTTTGACAGTATTAGTCTATGTTTTATTAGGAGCAGTGGGATTACCTGTATTTACCGGATTTACTGGTGGTATGGGGAAAATACTGGGACCTACAGGCGGATTTATTCTAATTTGGCCGATTGCATATACAGCAGTTAGTTGTCTGAAAGGAACTGAAAAACAGTTTCTTAGATATGCTGTAGTAGCTACTGTGGTAAGCATAGTCATTACCTATGTAGCGGCAGTACCTTACTTTATGTCTGTTGCCAATATACCATTTACAGTTGATGGATTACATAAAGCCTTGGGGATTTTATTTTATCCATTTGTGGTGGGTGATATATTGAAAGCCATCCTATCTGCATGGATTGCTACAAAAATTAAATTATAAGACCTAGGTTATAAAAAGCGATTAGATCCTGTTGGATGTAGTCGCTTTTTTGTGTTCGGTGTATTGTATCTATTGATGAACGACGAAAGATTACTGTTGAAAGATTAGGGGAATGTCAACGCATGTTCTATATCAATTAGTCATTCGCTGAAAGTCCTTTACCCATGCAATTTAGTGATTCACAATGTGTGGTAGTTCTCCGAAATTATATGATTCTATGATTTTTTACAAGTTTACTATATCTAATTGGTATACATGATATAGTGGTTTAGATTGAAATTAGCTACAAGATGTTGTAAACTAAAGTCAATGATACCCGTGTAGGGTAGTCTCTAGTGAAACATCTAACACCATACTAGATGATTAGACACATGAGTAAGTTCTTGAAAACAATGGTCCTAGAACTTATCGAATGCCTAGACACTAAAGATTAAGTAAGAATACTCTACAGGTGTAGACAAACTATAGACAGGAGCAGAGACTGCTCTTTTTATATGTCTACATTTTGATTTAACTGTGCAATGTAAAGACAGTCAGTGTATTTGTTATATATTGCGTATAGTTCATACTAAATCGAATGTCCATCATGCTCATACTGGCATAGGGGACATGAGTCAATAGGAGGTTATATTATGATACAGGTAATAAAACGGGATGGCAAAGAGGCTGCCTTTGATAAAGAAAAGATTATTGTGGCTATCGAAAAGGCTATGCATAGTAGTACGGGGGTGTATACGCCAGGATTGGCATTGCAAATCGCCAATGAAATCGAAGCCTATGCTGAAAAAATGGGACGTAATATTACCATCTATGCCATTGAAGATCAAGTGTATTATAAGCTCCTAGAAAATAATAATCCTGCCACGGCTCGTGCCTATGAAAATTATAAAGCGGTACAAGCTTTCAAACGGGTGGAAAATACGACGGATAAAGATGTCTTTGGCTTGCTTAATCGGTCTAATGTAGCAGTCCTAGATGAAAATTCCAATAAAGATGCGTCCATTGTGTCTACACAGCGCGATTTGATTGCCGGAGAAGTGAGTAAGGATATTGCTCGTAGAAAGTTGATTCCTACGGATATCGTACAAGCTCATGATAGTGGTGCGATCCATTTCCATGATATGGACTATATCATCCAACCTATGTTTAATTGCTGTTTAGTGAATTTAGAAGATATGTTGACGAACGGTACCGTTATCAATGGGAAACGCATTGATACGCCTAAATCCTTTCAGGTGGCGTGTACGGTGACAACTCAGATCATTGCGCAGGTAGCATCTGGTCAATATGGCGGGCAAAGCATTAATGGCATCGATCGTATATTAGCTCCTTATGTACGGAAATCTTATGATAAATATTTGGAGCTAACATTACAAGAGCAAGTCGAAGTGTATGGCATGACTCCAGATGTGATAAAAGCTGAAGAAATTGCTTGGAACCGTACGAAAAAAGAGGTAAAAGACGGCATACAAACTATACAGTATCAAATTAACACCTTAATGACCACCAATGGACAGGCGCCATTTGTGACTTTGTTCATGCACTTTGATCCGAATAGCGAACTAGCAAAAGAAGCTGCTTTAATCGATGAAGAAATTTTAAAACAACGTATTCAAGGCATTAAAAATGAAGCTGATGTGTACATTACACCAGCTTTTCCTAAATTGATTTATGTACTAGATGAACACAATGTACGTCCTACTAGCGAATACTACTATTTAACAGAATTGGCAGCGCAATGTACGGCGAAACGCATGTACCCAGACTATATTTCCGCGAAAAAAATGAAAGAGATCTATGAGGGCAATGTATTTGCTCCTATGGGATGTCGCTCCTTCTTGTCTCCATGGAAAAATGACAAGGGTGAGTACGTATTCAATGGTCGCTTTAATATGGGCGTAGTGAGCTTGAATTTACCGCAAATTGGGATTTTGGCACAAGGTAAGGAAGATGTATTCTTTGAAATTCTTGAAAAACGTTTAGAATTAGCAGAAAAAGCTTTGTTATTCCGCTATGATTTATTGAAAGATGTCACAAGTGATGTGTCACCCATTCATTGGCAATATGGTGCCATTGCTCGCTTGCCTAAGGGGGCGCCAATTCGTCCTTTATTAGAAGGCGGGTATGCAACGATTTCCTTGGGCTATATCGGCTTATATGAGGCGACCAAGCTAATTGTGGGAGATTCCAATACATCGGACACAGGCCATGAGTTTGCTAAAAAAGTGATGGAACGTTTGCATAATGCAACGGAAACATGGCGCAGTAAACACAATATCGGGTTTGCCCTCTATGGTACGCCAGCTGAAAGCCTCACGAACCGTTTTTCCTCCATTGATAGAGCACGATTTGGAGAAATTCCAGATATTACTGACAAAGGGTACTATACCAATAGTTACCATGTGAACGTACGAGAAGAAATCAATGTATTCGATAAATTTGCTTTCGAATCGGAGTTCCAAAAATTATCCACAGGAGGATGTATTTCCTATGCGGAAATTCCAAATATGAACAATAATATCCCTGCGTTGTTGACCATGATGCAGTATATTTACGATACCATTTCCTATGCGGAGTTTAATACGAAATCTGACTATTGCCATGAATGTGGCTTTGACGGTGAGATTATTGTAAATGATCAAGTGCAATGGGAATGTCCTCGTTGTCACAATACCAATCGTGATACCTTAACGGTAATTCGTAGAACTTGCGGTTACTTAGGGGAAAATTTCTGGAATGAAGGACGTACTAAGGAAATTAAAGATCGAGTAATGCATATTTAATAGTCTGATGAAAGAAGGTTGTACTATGCGCTATGGACAGCTTAGACAATATGATATTGCCAATGGTGAGGGCATTCGTACATCCTTATTTGTCACTGGGTGTACCCATGGTTGCTATAATTGCTTTAACGAAGAATACCAAGATTTTTCCGCTGGGAAAGAATGGACTGAATCGGATACAGAGCGATTGCTCTCCTATGTCATGGCTCCTGCATGCAGTGGATTGACCTTGTTGGGAGGAGAACCGTTTCAAAATATTGACGGATTGGTACCCTTAGTGGATAGAGTGTTAACAGTAGCGCCGCAGAAACCAATTTGGGTCTACTCGGGATATACTTATGAAGAGATTTTGGGCTGCCCTAATAAACGCCAATTATTAGAGCGATGCCATATTTTAGTAGATGGTAAATTCGTGGATGAGTTACGAGATCCAGGATTGGCATTTAGAGGGAGTAGTAATCAGCGGATTATTAATATACAAAAGTCTCTGCAAAGTGGAGAAGTCGTGTCGTATTTGAAATAACATGAGCTAGCCAAATAAATATTATAAAATAGCGGATCTTTGAACTGTACTGTCAAATATCCGTTTTACATTGACTGATATTCACATTAAATATGTATGAGCGTCAAATAATTATAATAGATTTTTTAGAAAAGATAAGGATACGTCGAAAAACTTATTTTCTGCTATAAGACAATAGGTATGCACGATTACGAGATAAAGAGTGAACTAAAAGAGCTGTATAGGGAATACTATACAGCTCTTTTTATAAGAATTCATTGTATTGTTTTATACAATAGTTTGGCTAGGATCCCATACTTCGCCATCGGCATCTGGCAAGAATCCATATTCTTTAGTCCACAATGTTTTGTATTTCACAGCTTGGTTGTGGATTTTTTTAATCATTTTTTCATCTGTACGGATGACTTTGGCAGGACTACCTACTACTAGGGAGTAGGGTGGAATTTCTGTGCCTTCTAGAACGAGGGCGCCTGCGCCGATGATGGAACCACGGCCGATGTGACAACGGCTAAGAACGATAGCCCCCATGCCAACCAATACATGGTCTTCTAGGGTAGAGGCGTGGATGATGGCACTGTGTCCAATGGTTACAAAGTCACCAAGGATACAAGCGTGGTCATCGTCTACATGGAGTACAGAGTTATCTTGTACATTGGAATAACGACCTACAACGATTTTATTGACGTCTCCACGGGCAGATACATTTTGCCATACAGAGGCATATTCTTTTAATTCTACATCGCCAGCAAGCTCAGCACCTGGCATAGCGTGACTTTTTGGATCTAATTTTGGATACTTTCCTTTAAATGGTAGCATAGTAACCTCCTGGATGTAGCTGTAAATAACTACAATATATGTAACGTATCTTCAGCAATAACAGGATATTAGTTCAAGAAATAATTTGTACCTATTAGCATAAAAGAAAAACAGGAATGCTATAGAAATATATAGGAACTTATGATATCTAATGATATCTAATGAACTATATTCGTTTACTGACTAGTTTATAAATTTGCAGATATATTTGGTTTAGATGAATTGTTGTGCCTTCTTGATGGCTTCTTTTGCTTCCGCCACAACGGATTCTACGATGGTTTTGGCTAGTTCTACTTGTGTTAAACGGTTTAAGCCTTGGCCTACTTGCACAACACCGTTGACAGTATCGCCGTCTACGGCAGCTTTTTTATTAGTACCGATAGCCATAGCAGTCAATTCACTTTTAGGAGCACAGCTATATTCAGCTTCTAAATAACGAGCTGTAAACTCACTTTTTAGACCACGTACGCCATGGTTGAAAGTAAGACCTGTTACAGTGGAATCCGTGTCGGTAGCGTTGATAATAGCTTCTTTACAGTTTTGATGCATTTTACATTCTTCTGCAAGGATGAAGCGAGATCCCATTTGTACACCAGAGGCGCCCATAGTAAGACCAGCAGCGAGTCCACGTCCGTCGACAATACCGCCAGCGATAACGACAGGAATATCTACTTCTGGCACAACGTTTTCTAGTAAAGCCATTGTTGTTTGTGTACCGATGTGACCGCCAGCCTCTTGACCTTCGATGATGATGGCATCAGCCCCTGCGGATGCCACACGTTTAGCCAATTTTACATTCGGAACTACAGGGATGACTTTGATGCCTGCAGCATGTAATGGTTCAATGAAAGGAACAGGATTGCCTGCACCTAAGGTAACGAAGGCAGGTTTTTCTTCTACGATAACAGCTAAGATATCATCTAAGTTTGGCGCCATTAACATTAAGTTTACACCAAATGGTTTATCTGTTAAAGATTTACATTGACGGATTTCTTGGCGAACCCATTCTGTGTCACGACCACCCGTAGCGATAACGCCAGTAGCTCCAGCGTTGGCAACGGCAGCTGCTAAGGTGTGCTCAGATGTCCAAGCCATAGCACCTTGAATGATAGGATACTGAATGCCTAATAATTCTGTTAAACTAGTTTTCATAATTCCTCCTATATAGAGTAGTGATTCATCGTTCTGAATCACTGGGACTTTCAATATGCTTTCATTATAGCCTAATGGAATGAAAAAATATAGTTGCTATAAAAGAAGTCTAAAACAATGTATAATATAAGTACTCCTATTATTAAATTATATCTGTAAAAGTTTGTGATAGGTTATTTTTGATAGGTGTAGAAGTAATAGAAATGTAATTTTTAGACACTCTGTATGAACCTAAGTATACATATAAGGTTAGACATAAAAGAGTGATATCTCGCATAGGGATACATCAATTAAATAACTTATGGTGATGTAGGTACATACATTAGGAGTACATGTTGTAAAGGAGGACTTATGAAAAAGTCATGGTTAATTGGTTTAGGTATTGTAGGTGTTCTTTTAATTTGGATATTCAGCTCCTACAATGGATTGGTACAAACAGAAGAACAAGTGAATGGTCAATGGGCACAAGTGCAAACACAATTGCAACGAAGATCTGATTTAATTCCCAACTTAGTAAATACTGTGAAAGGCTATGCGACCCATGAAAAAGAAACTATCCAAGCGGTGGCAGACGCTCGTGCTAAATTAGGCGGTGCCAAGACGGTAGAAGAAACAGCGAAAGCCAATCAAGAGTTGAGTAGTGCTTTAAGTCGTTTGTTGGTGGTGGTAGAAAATTATCCAAACTTAAAAGCTGATGCAAATTTCAGAGCTTTACAAGATGAATTAGCTGGTACTGAAAATCGTATTGCGGTGGCACGTAAAGATTATAACGGAAGTGTACAAGCCTATAACATGAAGATTCGTACCTTGCCTACATCCTTAATTGCTAGTCCTATGGGCTTTCAAGTAAAACCATATTTTGAAGCAGACCAAGGGGCGCAAAGTGCACCGAAAGTACAGTTCTAATGTTGCTATGAAATAGAATAGAAAGTTTCAAGATTAGGAATGCTATGATACGTGCAGTCATTTCTGTCGTATATTAGGGTTTATTATATTGGTAAATTATTAGAAAAAACGGATGCCATTGTGATCGGAGGATGATTACTTCCTTCGTTCAATGGGATGAGGAATGCATGGAGATGAGAAAGGAGGCAAGTTGATGAAAAAATACGCATGGTCTGCTTGCATCAGCTGTGCATTGGTGACCATATGGATGTGTCTGGCGAGTCTATCTGTTTTTGCTTTAGATGTGCCTAATCCCCCTAAAAATGCATATGTCTTAGATCAAACGCAGACCCTGACAAAAGAAGAAATTCAATCGATGAATCGCATGGGCTTGGAACTGCAAAAGAAAACGAAAGCGCAGATAGCCGTCTTACTGGTTTCCACATTAGAGGGAGATGATGTAACAGACTATGCGAATCGTGTGTTTCGTGCTTGGGGCGTGGGACAGAAGGACGCCAACAATGGTGTGTTATTCTTAGTGGCACTGAAAGATAAGCAAATGCGCATCGAAGTGGGCTATGGCTTGGAAGGTGCTATTAATGATGCGAAGGCAGGTCAAATCTTAGATGACTATACAATCCCTCAGTTTAAACAAGGTCATATAGGAACAGGGGTAGTCAATACTTATGCTGTATTAGTTGGTGAAACCGCTAAAGAATATGGGGTCACCATTGATGGTAGTCAAACCTATGATAAACAAGAAGGAATAGAGCTGTCTCCTTTTGAAATACTATTGATTGGGGGAGGTATTTTGTTGTTGCTAATCCTTGATTTCACAGTATTTGGAGGGGCTATCACACAATCCTTGTTGTGGATTCTTGCATCTGGACGAGGGGGCGGTGGCTCCGGTCGTTCCGGCGGTGGTGGATTTGGAGGATTTGGTGGCGGTTCCTCTGGTGGTGGCGGTGCCAGTCGACGTTGGTGATACATAGGCATTCGTTGATGGTATTCACCGTGTTGTACCACTCATTTGCTATGCGTAGTTTGCAAACAGGTATACAAAAATAACATAGAAAATGATTGAGAATATATTGAAAGTTTTCGATTGTAGTGGTATACTGTTTACAGATAAAGTATCTGAGACAAAATCTTTTAGTACGAAAGGTGGTGCACATAATGGATAAAAAATACGTTTGCGTAGTATGCGGTTGGGTTTACGACGAAGCTGTTGAAGGCGTTAAATTCGAAGATCAACCAGCTGATTACCTTTGCCCAGTTTGTGGGGTTGGTAAAGACCAATTCGAAGAAATGTAATTAATTTTTCGATAAATTAATCCACATACATAAGGGCTCTCCATAAGGAGAGCTCTTTTTCACATGATAGTCGAGTGCTATGTCTTGTATGGGTTTTATGAAAACTTAACAACATATAGGGGCTAGCATTTGACAAAGATAGTATAGGTAGCTATAATAGTATAGTCGAGGTAAAATTATGAAACTGCAAGTAGAGCAAGCAAAAGAACAGATTGGACGTATTGTCCCTTTTCTATGTACGACATCAGGTAATGATCTTGGTGACGTATCTGCTTTTCCTTGGAGCCGTCATGATATAACCATTAGTGGTGAGCTTCGTTATGATGGTCAACATTATGTGGTGAATGGTACCATAACAACAAATGGACAATATGAGTGCTCAAGATGCTTAACCGATACTAATTATACCCATACTGTTCCATTTGAAGAGACTTTTGGTGTTACACATTCCAACAATGGAGACGATGATATAATTTCTTTCGATGGGGAAGAAATTGATCTAACGGAGACCATTCGGGAAACATTAATCATCAATGAGCCCTCTCAAGTGTTATGTCAGGATGATTGCAAAGGATTGTGTGTTCAGTGTGGAGCAGATCAAAATGTTTCACCATGCTCTTGTGAATCCTTTGTGGTAGATCCTCGATTAGCAGTGCTAAGAACATTGCTGAAGGAAGAAAATGATGATTAATACCTAGTGATTATGTTAAGGAGGTGCAGATAATGGCAGTACCAAAGCGTAGACTTTCCAAATGCCGTCGCGATCGTCGTCGTGCTAACTGGAAATTAGAAGTACCTGGTTATGTAGCTTGTCCACAATGTCACGAACCAATGATGCCGCATCGCGTTTGCCCAACATGTGGTTCTTACAAAGGAGAACAAGTAGTTTCTAAAAATGCGTAATAGAAACGAATGAGAAGGCCTTGTAAACTGTTGTTTACGAGGTCTTTTTTGTATGCATTTTATGGCTAATTATGGTATAATAAAGAAACATTGATATATAACTCAAGTGATGATTATACGAGGTGACATTATGTTAAGAGATACAATTTTAGTAACAGGACATAAGAGTCCAGATACAGATTCTATTTGTTCTGCAATTTCTTATGCAAACTTAAAAAATCAAATGGGCTTTTCAGCACAACCAATTTGTGCGGGTCAAGCAAACAAAGAAACATCTTTTGCACTGAAGTATTTTGGTTTTGAACATCCAGAAATCGTAACTTCTTTTGCTGTAACAGTAGAAGATGTAGTAGAATCCATTCCAGCTGTAGATGCAAAAGCTTCTTTGCAAGAAGTATTAGCATGGCGTAAACAATATGAAATGAACCGTATTCCAGTGGTAGAAAATAGTACTACCTATGTGGGTACGATTACGGCACAACGCTTAATTGATGCTTTAGAATCTGCCATGGGCGGTAACTCTGGTGTAACAGCTGGTGAGATTTGTACAAAAACTTCTTGCCAAGTGATTAGCAAAGAAACTAAATTACGTGACTTCAAAGCTAATTCTCACATCGGTGGCTATCCAGTAGTAGACAATGGTACATACTTAGGTATCATTCGTTCTAATGTGGAAGCGCCAAAACAAAAAACTAAAGTAGTGTTGGTAGACCACAATGAAAAAGTACAAATTATCGATGATATTGAAGAAGCAGAATTAATCGAAAATATCGATCATCATCGTATTGGTGGTTTGGTAACAGACAATCCTATTTTCATTCATTATGAAACTGTAGGATGTACTTGTACAATTCTTGCTAATTTATATTGGCAATATGGACAAGAGATTCCTAAAAATATTGCTGGCTTAATGCTATCTGCCATTATTTCTGACACAGTATTATTCCGTTCTCCTACTTGCACTGAAAAAGATAAAGAAACAGCTAGAAAATTAGCAGACATTGCTGGTGTTAACTTAGAAGAATATGGTATGGAATTATTGAAAGCTGGTTCTGATGTATCTGATTATTCCGATGAAAAAATCGTGCGTACAGATTTAAAAGAATTTGAAGCGAATGGTAAAATCATCAGCATTGGTCAAATCCAAGTGATGGATACAACAAATATTTTGGGTCGTAAAGGATGCTTGTTAAAAGCTATGGAAGAATTACGCAGTGCTAATAACTATAGCGCATCCTATTTGATGATTACCAATATCTTAACAGAAGCAACAAACTTAATCTTTGTTGGAGATGCGAATGATGTGGTAGCAGCCGCATTTAATGCACAACCTGTGGACAATGAAGTATATTTAGAACATACATTATCCCGTAAAAAACAAGTAGTACCACCAATCGTGGGCGCTATGAAAGGCTAATTTATCATAGGGGGTGCGTTGTAGTGAAACACAGCGCACCCTTGTTATATGCAAGAGAGGTATTATGATATTTGACGGTTTAAATAAAGAGCAACAAGAGGCAGTATACGCAACTGAAGGGCCTCTTCTTATATTGGCTGGCGCTGGATCAGGTAAAACACGAGTGTTAACATATCGTATCGCCTATTTGTTGACACAAGGGGTAAGCCCCTATGAAATTTTAGCCATTACATTTACCAATAAAGCGGCTAAAGAGATGAAAGAACGTGTGGAAACGTTGGTTGGTGATACGGCGCATCGTATTTGGCTTAGCACGTTCCATTCTTTTTGTGCGAAATTTTTGCGTTTTGAACTAGATTCCTTTATGGGATATAGTAAGAATTTTTCCATTTATGATTCTAGTGATTCTCAAGCGGTTATTAAACAAGCTATTAAAGCGCTAAATTTGGATGATAAATATTACCCTGTAGGGGCTATGCAATCGCAGATTAGCGATGCGAAAAATAGAATGAAATTAGCTAAAGATTTTCGTAGTGAAGCTCGTGACTTTTATTCACAACAAGTGTTTAAGGTGTACGATTATTATGAAGCAGAATTACGGAAAAATAATGCTTTAGATTTTGATGATTTATTGCTAGTAGCTGTTAAATTATTACAAGAAAATCCAACGGTACTAGAAAAGTACAGCCATCGTTTCCGTTATATTATGATTGATGAGTATCAAGACACAAACCATGCACAGTATACATTAGCATCTTTATTAGCTTCTAAATGGAATAATCTATGCGTCGTAGGTGATGTGGATCAAAGTATTTATGCCTGGCGTGGTGCTGATATTCAAAATATCTTAGACTTTGAAAAAGACTATCCTAATGCAAAACTTATTAAATTAGAGCAAAATTATCGATCCACAAAAACCATATTAGAAGCTGCCAATGCTGTTATTGATTATAATGAAGGTCGTCCAGAAAAAGTCTTGTGGACAGATAAAGGTGATGGTGCTAAAATTCGTCATTTTGAAGCGCAGTCAGAGCAAGAAGAAGGAGCTTTCATAGGAGATACCATCAAAAAACAAAAGGAAATTCATAATCGTAGTTATGGGGATATGGCTATTTTATATCGGACGAATGCCCAATCGCGTGTACTTGAGGAATCTATGATTAAACGTGGTATACCATATACTATGGTGGGGGGAACTAAGTTCTACGATCGTAAAGAAATCAAAGATATTTTGGCGTACTTGCGTATTTTAATGAATCCATTTGATGATATCTGCTTGCAGCGTATTATTAATGTGCCGAAACGTAGTATTGGCTTGACTACAGTCGGTAAATTACAGGATTTTGCAAGAGAAACGAATAACTCTCTATTTATGACATTAAGTCAATTGAATCAGATCCCTACTATAAAAGGTAAAACAAAAGAAAAACTAGAAGATTTTATGGGTTTAATTTTTACCTTAGTCAACGAGGCTACTGAGCTTTCCGTACAAGGTATTATTGAGGCCGTACTAGATCGGACTGGATATGTAGTGGAACTAGAGAATAGTACAGACCCACAAGACCAAGCTCGGTTGGAAAATATTGGTGAGTTGGTATCGGTAGCCAAAGAGTTTATGGATACAAATCCAGAAGGTACACTGCAAGATTTTCTTGAGCAGGTGGCGTTGGTGAATGATGTAGATTCCTTTGAACAGGAAGAATCAAAAGTGACCTTAATGACGTTACATGCTGCAAAAGGACTAGAGTTCCCCGTGGTATTCTTAGCTGGTTTAGAAGAAGGCTTATTTCCGCATAGTCGTACCTTGATGAACCCGGAGGAAGTAGAAGAAGAACGCCGTATTGCCTATGTAGGGATCACACGAGCTGAAGAAGAGTTATATGTATCCAATGCCACAACACGGACTGTGTTTGGTAAAACTACAGGGTATTTACCATCTCGTTTCTTAAAAGAAATTCCGAGCGAGCTTGTAGAAGAAGTACGCCCAAAACGAACTGTGAAGGAAGAATTACAACGAAATGTACCCTTCCATCAATCTGTAGCGAATCGACCTGTTACAAAACCTATGATTCGTAATCCACAGGTAGTAGATTGGACTGTGGGAGATACTGCTGTCCATGCTAAATGGGGTGAAGGAACTGTAGTGGATGTAGTTGGTGAAGGAGCCAATGTAAAATTAAAAATTGAGTTCCCTACACAGGGATTGCGACAAATTATGGCTAAGTTCGCTCCTATACGAAAAAAATAAGGAAATCATACAATGAGTATTCAAGAAGACATTCAACAATTACAAAAAGAATTAGCCCATCATGCGTATTTATATTATGTGAAAGATGCTCCCATTATTTCTGACTATGACTATGATGTATTATATCGAAAATTAGTAGAGTTAGAAACAGCACATCCAGAGTATATTGTGCCGACCTCTCCTACACAACGTGTGGGAGCCAAGGTGGAAGGAAGCTTTGAAAAAGTAGTACATGGACAACGAATGCTCAGCTTGAGCAATGTGTTTAATGATGCTGAAGTAGAACAATTTGGTTTACGCTGTGAAAAAGAGTTGGGTCATACGCCGCAATATGTAGTGGAATTGAAGATTGACGGGTTAGCGGTTAACCTACATTATGAAAATGGTCTCTTTGTACGTGCTGTCACACGTGGTGACGGTCGTGTAGGGGAAGATGTAACAGCGAATGTAAAAACCATTCAGTCTATTCCATTAGTTATTGAAAATGCGCCTGCTTTCATTGAAATTCGTGGAGAAGCCTATATGCCGCATAAGGAGTTCAAACGAATCAATGAAGAACGAGAAGAAGCAGGTTTGCAAACGTTTGTGAATCCTCGTAATGCGGCAGCAGGATCGTTGCGCCAACAAGATCCAGCCATTACGGCAAGCCGAAATTTAGACTTTTTTGCCTATGCGATTGGTTCATCAGAAGGATCTAACATACATACACAACAGGAATTATTAGAGCAACTCGAAGCTTTTAAATTTCATGTCAATCCTCACTATAAAGTGTGTCAATCCATAGCAGAGGTTGTGGAACATATTCATTACTGGGATGTAGAACGTCACAATTTGCCTTATGATACAGATGGTATGGTGATAAAAGTAAATGACTTTGAAGACCAAGAGACATTGGGGACCACAGCGAAGGATCCGAAATGGGCGACGGCCTTCAAGTATCCACCAGAAGAAGTGGAGACCATCGTCAAAGATATTACAATCAATGTAGGTCGCACAGGGGTGTTGACGCCGACTGCAGAATTAGAATCTGTGTTTGTGTCCGGAACGAATGTATCACGGGCAACTTTACACAATGAAGACTTTATTAAAGAAAAAGATATTCGTATTGGTGATACGGTACGTATTCATAAAGCTGCAGAAATCATTCCAGAGGTAATTTCTGTGGTGGTAGATAAACGAAAATCGGATTCTGTGCCTTATGAAATGCCCAATGCTTGCCCGGTGTGTGAATCTCCTACGGTGCGCCGTGAAGGAGAAGTGGCTATTTATTGTAGTAATGAACATTGCCCAGCGGTAGAGAAGGAAGGTATCATTCACTTTGCATCCCGTGATGCCATGAACATTGATGGATTAGGTCCTAGTATTGTAGAAGCGCTAGTGACAAATCATCGTATTGAAACGGTAGTGGACTTGTATCATTTGAAGGAAGAGGATATTACATCCTTAGAGCGAATGGGCAAAAAGTCGGCCCAAAATTTACTAAAAGCGATTGACGATTCTAAACAACGCGGCTTAGGTCGAGTTTTATTTGGACTGGGTATACGTTTAATTGGTGCAAAAGCAGGGCAAACCATTGCGAAATACTTTACTTCCATTGATAGCTTAATGAATGCCACCATAGATGAGTTGACTAATATTGATGAAATAGGACCTACCATGGCGAAAAGTTTGGTAGAATATTTTGGAAATGAACGAAATCGCCAACTGATTGAAGGGTTACGTCATGCGGGAGTACGTTTAGAAGAGGAAGTGCAAGAAGCCGCGGGTAATGAACTGGAAGGACAAATCATTGTATTGACTGGTAAGCTTACTTCCATGGGACGTTCTGAAGCAGGGGCAATCCTAGAAGCTCATGGAGCGAAAGTAACAGGTTCTGTCAGTAAAAAAACTACTTTGGTCATTGCCGGTGATGATGCAGGTAGTAAACTAACGAAAGCAGAACAATTGGGGATCCCTGTGATGGATGAACAAGGATTATTAGATTTAATCAAGGATTTCTAAGCTATCTATTGATAATGAGGTAGACTTTCCTCTATAATAAAAAGATGAGCTTAGAAAGGTTAGCTATATGGAACATAGAACATTATTAGAATACTTTCAAGAGCATACAAGTTCACATCCTTTTGAGGTGCTACATCATGTCACACTTAAGAATGTGTCACCAGGACATGTGGAACTAGATTTTCACAGTGAAGAACAATTGCACAGTAATCCGCGAGGCGATGTGTATGGTGGAGTACATTTGAGTTTATCAGATTATCTAATGGGATTGGCTTGTATTACACTAGGAAAGCAAGTGACAACGGCGCAAATTAATGGTAATTTTGTGAAATCATTGCCGAAAAATGCAAGAATCCGCGGTGTATCCAATGTGGAACACAAAGGTCAAAGTACAATGGTTACATCCTGTCGTTTGTACAATGATATGGGAGAACTTGTCTATATGGGAAGTGGAACTTTTATGGTTCTTGACGATTTGGTATTACCAGAATTACCATGGTCGTTGTTAGATGAAGAATAGTTGGAGGATAGGAATCAATGAAAGAACAATTGCAAGCATTGCAAGAGAAAGCAATCGCC
The DNA here is from genome assembly GCA_963516605.1 of uncultured Veillonella sp. Taxonomy (GTDB): domain Bacteria; phylum Bacillota; class Negativicutes; order Veillonellales; family Veillonellaceae; genus F0422. The sequence continues at coordinate 129,842 of CAUQBP010000001.1, forward strand.
CAAATTCAAGGGGCAGCGAACTTGCAGGAATTACAAGATATTCGTGTTACCTATTTAGGTAAAAAGGGAGAAGTTACCTCCTTATTAAAAGGATTGGGTAAACTATCTCCAGAAGAGCGTCCTGCTATGGGTGCCTTGGTAAATACAGTGCGTGTAGCGTTGGAAGAAGCCTTAGATACAGTACAACAACAAATGGAAGCTGCTGTATTGGCAGCTAAATTAGAACAAGAAACCATTGATATTACATTACCAGGTCGTCCTGTTCGTAAAGGCCATTTACATCCATTAACAAAAATCAATGAAGAAATTGAACAGTTTTTTGTGTCTATGGGCTATGCTGTAGAAGAAGGTCCTGAAATTGAGTCAGACTATTTTAACTTTGAATGCTTGAATTTAGCTGCAGATCATCCAGCTCGTGATATGCAAGATTCTTTCTATATTACCGATTCCGTATTACTTCGTACCCATACATCTCCAGTGCAAGCAAGAACATTGCAAGGTAGTGAAAAAAATGCACCTATCCGCATGATTGCACCGGGAAAAGTATATCGTTGGGACTATGATGCCACACATTCTCCAGTATTCCATCAAGTAGAAGGTCTTGTTATTGATAAGAATATTACCTTCTCTGACTTGAAAGGAACCTTGGAGTTGTTCTTGAAGCACATGTTTGGTGAAGATACAGCCGTACGTTTTCGTACAAGTTTCTTCCCTTTCACAGAACCAAGTGCAGAAGTAGATATTTCTTGTTGCATGTGCCATGGTGAAGGATGCCGTGTATGCTCTCATACAGGGTGGTTAGAAATTCTTGGTTGCGGTATGGTACATCCTAATGTATTGAAATTGAATGGTTATGATCCAAATGAAGTACAAGGCTTTGCCTTCGGCATGGGCGTAGAACGTATTGCAATGTTAAAATATGGTATTAATGATTTACGTTTATTCTATGAAAATGATAAACGTTTCTTAACGCAATTCTAGGAGGTTACCGTGAAAGCTAGTTTACAATGGATGAAAGACTATGTATCTGTGAATCTTGGCGAGAACCCTCAAGAATTTGCAGATGCCTTAACACAAGCTGGGATTCCAGTAGAAGAAGTGATCAACTGCGATACAGGTATTAAAAAAATCTATACAGGAAAAATTGTAGAAATTACAAAACATCCTGATGCAGATAAATTACAAGTATGCCAAGTAGAATGCTTAACAGAAGAAGGTGAGCCGGTTACGAAACAAATCGTAACAGCAGCTACTAATGTGGCAGTGGGACAAATCGTTCCTGTAGCGTACCATAAATCTCGTTTAGCAGATGGTACAGAAATTAAAAAAGGTAAACTTCGTGGACAAACATCAGAAGGTATGTTCTGTTCTGTAGCAGAATTTGGCTTATCTACTGATGTAGTGTTACCAGAAGAAGCTACTGGTATTTATATCTTCCCTGAAGGTACAGCTATTGGACAAGATGTAAAAGAAGTACTAGGTCTTAATGATGTAGTCTATGAATTTGAGTTGACGCCAAACCGTGCAGATTGTTTCTCCATGGTTGGTTTAAGCCGCGAATTTGCTGTATTAGGCAAATCGGAAGCTACATTCCCAGAGGTAACAGTAGCAGAAGAGGGAGCGTCTATTGAAGGTCGTTTGAGCATCTCCATCGAGGACACAGAGTTGTGCTCTCGCTTTATGGGACGTTTAATTGAAAATGTAAAAGTTCAAAAGTCTCCATTATGGTTGCAAAATCGTTTGCGCAATTGTGGCATTCGTCCTATCAACAATGTGGTGGACGTAACAAACTATGTCATGTTGGAATTAGGCCAACCAATGCATGCTTATGACTATGATCAACTTCATGGCCATAGTTTAGTAGCTCGCAAAGCTACAGCGGGAGAAGTCATTCAAACTTTAGATAGCAATGATCGTACATTAGCAGATACTATGCTTGTTATTGCTGATGCTACACGTCCTGTAGGGGTGGCTGGTGTCATGGGTGGTGCTGATAGTGAAGTATCTACTGAAACAACAACGGTTGTATTGGAAGCTGCTGTATTCAATGGAGCATCGATTCGCCGTACCTCTCGTGCATTAGGCTTACGTTCTGAAGCATCTGGTCGTTTTGAACGTGGTGTAAATAGTGAAATGACACCATTGGCATTAGATCGAGCAGCACAATTATTATTAGACATTACACCAGGTGCTACGGTTGCCAAAGGTGTGATTGATGTCTATGTAGCACCAAAAGAAGTACGTACTGTGTCTTTCACAAGTGCAGCAGTTAATGCATATTTAGGAACTGCTATTGATGAAGCAGAAATGGTGAATATCTTAACAACATTGTCCTTCACAGTAGAACAAGAGGGTGACGTGTTAGTTGCTACAATCCCATCTTGGCGTGATGATGTAACAGGTATGCCAGATATTGCGGAAGAAGTAGCACGTATCCATAATTATGATGAGATTCAACCAACTACACCATTGGCACGTATCCAAACTGGTACTGTATCTCCTATGCATGCTTTGGTGCATGATGTAAAACATAGCTTAGCAGCAGCTGGATTAGATGAAATTATTACTTTCAGTTTCATGCATAAAGATAGTTTACAAGATTTGTTGATTCCAGACACAGATAGCAGACATCAAGCGATTCCTATTTTGAATCCAATTTCAGAGGAATTCCCAGTGATGCGTACTACATTGGTGCCTAGTGTATTGGAAACAGCAAAACGCAATGTAGCACAAAAGAATCTTGATTTGGCTTTGTTTGAGGTTGCCGCAGTATACGAACCAAAAGCATTACCTCTTACAGAATTGCCTAAAGAACGTATGATGGCAGCAGGTGTGATCCTAGGTAAATGGGATCGTCAGGAATGGAATGTGCCGGCTAGAAATGTAGATTTCTACGATGTAAAAGGTATCATTGAATCTGTACTTGCTGGTTTGGGGATTGATGAGTATGGTATCGCTCGTAGTAAAGAACATTACTTACACCCAGGTGTAAGTGCAAGCATTACTGTAGATGGTGTTGAAATCGTTCGCTTTGGCGAGTTACATCCACAAGTGGCAAACCACTATAATGTGAATGGAAAAGCCTACTTGTTTGAAATGGATTTAGAAGCTATGTTGCAAGTGAACAGAAAAGGAATTTCTTTCACAGGTATTTCTAAATTCCCAGGTACAAGCCGTGATTTAGCGATTGTGGCACCAAACACGGTACAAGCGGGTGATATCTTGGCAGTGATGCAAGAAGAAGGCGGCGAATATCTAGAATCTGTTCGTATTTTCGATGTGTATGAAGGAGAACATATTCAAGAAGGATATCGTAGCTTAGCCTATACTTTATCTTTCCGCTCTTATGAAGGAACATTAGTAGATGCTGATATTGAAGATAGAATCCAAGGGATTTTAGCAAAATTAGCTGACAAAGGTTGTACATTACGATAATACGTAAATCCTACGGGATGTTAGAATCGGTCATTTCTCTCAGGAGATGACCGATTTTATATAAGGAGTTATGATGGAATTATTAGCCCCAGCAGGGACAATGGAAAATTTCATGGCCGCCCTTGAAGCAGGGGCTGATGCCATTTATTTAGGCGGTAAGGTCTTTAATGCTCGCTCCCATGCGGGCAACTTTGACTATGAAGAGTTGCGTGAAGCCTTACGCCTAGCACATATATTACAGGTGGGTATTTATGTAACTGTGAATATTCTAGTAGGTGACCGTGAAAGTAAAGCCTTAGCAGAGCACTTACGTGAGTTAGAACGCATTGGTGTAGATGGTATTATTGTGCAAGACCTTGGCGTTGCAAGAATAGCACGACAAGTAGCACCTACCTTAGAGTTACATGGTAGTACACAAATGACAGCTACTAATTTGGAGACTGTACAATTTTTAGAACGATTGGGATTTACTAGAGTTGTTTTATCTAGGGAATTAAGCTTAGATGAAATTCGTCATATTTGTAAACATGCAAAAGCGGAAATTGAAGTCTTTATTCATGGAGCTCTTTGTATTTCCTATTCTGGACAATGTTTGATGAGTAGTTTTATCGGTGGACGCAGTGGGAATAGGGGTTCTTGTGCACAGCCGTGTCGATTGCCGTATCAACTGGTTACAGTAGATGGTGAGCAGATCACCCATGATAAAGAAACCTATATTATGAGCCCTAAGGATTTGAACTATAGTGCGTATATGAAAGAACTCATAGAAGCTGGTGTGGCCTCTTTCAAAGTAGAAGGTCGCATGAAAAATGTATCCTATGTGCATGAAGTAATCGGTACCTATCGGACTATCATCGATCGTGCGGGACAGGCTACTGCGGAAGATTTTGCTCGCTTAGAAGAAGGATTTAACCGGGGCTTTTCAACTGCCTATTTAGAAAATAATGGATCCAAGTCCATGATGACTATCAGTGCGCCTAACCATTTAGGGAAATACCTTGGAGAAGGGCATGTCAAAGGCCGTACGTTAACAATAGAAACAAAGGAAACTATCGTTGAAGGTGATTTACTGAAGGTCATTGCCCATACAGGTGATGTACACTACATTACAGTTGCCGAAGATATGACATGTCATCATTCGGTATATAAGATTCCACTTAATGAAAGCATGAATTCTGGCAAGGTATACCGTGCCAGTCAAGGGGGATATACGAAACAACGGGGATTAAAAGATTTTACTCGTAAATACAAATCCTATATGTTCTTACATGGCGAAGAAGGTAGCACTGTTTCTTTGACTATGATGTTAGAGTCTGGTCAAACGGTAACAGTTACTGATGAATATGTATTACAAATGGCTAATAATAAACCGACGTCAACGGAGAAAATTACGGAACAATTAGGCCGTTTAGGAAACACTCTATTTGAGTTAGATCATGTGACGGTTCCAGAAGGTTCTTTCATGTGGCCTAGCAGTGTCTTAAATAGTCTTCGTAGACATGCTGTGGAGGCTATGGAAGAATTGCTAATAGAACAATACGTGGCATCATGGGAAGCACGTAAAGCGAACTTGCCCACAGGGATGGAATTATTAGGAGATATGACAAAAACAGTAGGACAGGTGTTAGGATTTACACAGGTGCATACCCTAGAATCTAATACAAAACAATTAGAAATCTTAGTGGATTCCTTAGAAGGCCTGCAGCAGGCAGTCATGACGCCAGTAGACCGTATTGTGTTTGGTGATCCATTACACAGAATCCCAGTGGCATATCCTGCATATCAAGAAGCTGTACAAATGTGCCGTGAGGCTAATAAAGAAATTATATTTAGTACTCCAAGGGTGATTAAGGATAATGAAAGTACAGCCTTTAGGGATATGGTAGCCCATATGGTACAAGCCAATCCAGATGGAATTCGAGTGCATTTCTTGGGAGCTCTGGAAGTATTACATCAACTGGGATATACAGGTGTGGTGGAAGGTGATACAGGATTGCAAACCTTTAACTCTCACACCTTAGGTATACTCAATGACTTAGGATTTAGTACTGTCAATGTGTCCTTAGAGGCTACCTTGCATCAAATGAATACGATGGCAAGTAAAAATATTATGTCCATTGGTGCTATTGTGCAGGGCCGTGTAGAATTGATGATTTCAGAGTATTGTCCTATCAGCAGTTTTGCCGGTACTGGTTACAAACGAGGTTGTCCTGTGGTATGTACGAAACAAGACTATGCATTACAGGATAGAAAAGGTGAGTTATTCCCCATCTATACAGATCCATTCTGTCGCACCCATATTATGAATAGTCGAAAATTGGATATGAAAAGCTATATCGATGACTTACGACGTTCTGGATTACAACGTCTAGTCATTGATGGAAGACAACGAAGTCCTAAATGGATTGCTAATGAGGTGAGTATGTATCATCAATTGTTAGAGGGGTCTGTGAAAGCACCGAGTAAAGAAGGAGCTACTCATATCACACGAGGACACTTTTTTAAAGGAATTTTAGGGGAATCATAATGAATAGTGAACAAGTCTTAGACTTTCAACATATACGGCAAAAGCTGGCAGATGTGTGTTCCTCTGCCATAGCTAAAGAATATGCACTGAATTTGCAACCTATGCACAACCGTCAAAAAATTGAAGATGCTTTAGATGAAACTGTGGAAGCTATGCGCTCCTTAGAGCAAGAAGTGGAGCAACCCATCAGTGGCACGAAAGATATTCGTACAACTTGTACAAAAAGTCGTAAAGAAATTATTTTGACTCGTGAAGAGCTATGGGACTTGCATACCACTATCTTGGCATATAATCGGATGCATCGTTTTTTTAAAGAAAAGTATTTGCTCTACCCATTATTATCTTTGTGGGTACAGGATTTGCCAAGTCATGATAAGCTCACCAAGCGATTTGAACGAACTTTTGATGCGTACGGTGTATTATTGGATAGTGCTACACCGAAACTACAACAGTTGCGAATGACTATGAGTCGTACAAAGAATGCTATTAAAAATGATCTACAGCGAATATTACAGGATAAGGATAATCAAAAATACTTTCAAGAAGCTATCGTTACTATGCGTAATAATCGTTACGTGATTCCTGTAAAACAAGAATATCGAGGAGCATTTCCTGGTCTTATTCATGATAGATCTGCTACAGGTGCCACTTTATATATTGAGCCTATGCGATTGGTAGACTTAAATAATGAATTACAAGAAGCTACCTTGGCAGAAGAACAAGAAGTACTTCGTATTTACAAAGAATTAACAGAGTTGGTACGAGCTCATGCAGACACATTATTAGATGCATGTAAACGTGTATCCCATGTAGAATTTGTCTATGGAAAAGCAGAATTAGCCATACGGATGAAAGCTGTCCGTGCCATCATTAGTCAAGGTCGAGAAGTGAACTTACTACAAGCGCGTCATCCTATGCTAGCTCCGAATGTGGTAGTTCCTACTACCATCACTTTAGGGACAAAGTATCGTATTTTGTTGATTACAGGTTCTAATACAGGTGGTAAAACAGTGTCTCTAAAAACATTGGGATTGTTGGCGTTAATGAACCAAAGTGGATTATGTATTCCAGCTGACAGCGGATCTACTTTACCAATCTTTCACCATATCTATGCAGATATTGGAGATGAACAAAGTATTGAAGCCAGCTTGAGTACATTCTCTGCCCATATGTCGCAGGTAATACGGATACTGAAAAAGGTAGGACCAAATGATTTAGTATTACTAGATGAATTAGGTTCTGGTACAGATCCAGAAGAAGGAAGTGCCTTAGGAATTGCTATCATTGAATACTTCCGTAAAAAAGGATCACTCATGATGGTGAGCACGCATTATAATGAGTTGAAAACCTATGCGTATCAAACCGAAGGTGTCGAAAATGGTCATGTAGAGTTTGATGAAAGAACTTTACGCCCAACGTATCGTTTACATATTGGTGTAGCAGGTAGTTCACATGCCCTTAGCATTGCAGCACGCTTAGGATTACCGCAAGACGTGGTGGACTTAGCTCGCAAACAATGGGAACTGAATGGACGTAGTGCTATGGAAGACATGCTTCGTGACTTAAATCAAGAGCTTAGAAAAACGCAAGAACGGGAACGAGCTTTGAAAAAAGAACAAGAAGAAGTGCGCCGTATGCGTACCCAAGTGATGCGTGATAAAAAAGCATTACAGGATAAGAAAAAGGTCATCTTAGAAAAAGCTCGAGAAGAAGCGCAAAATATGAAACGATCTGTTCGTATTGAAAGTGAACAAATCATCAAAGAGTTAAAAGGTTCTTTCAATGAAACGGATAAGCAAAAGCGTCAGGATGCTATATCTAAAGCTAGAAAAGGCGTATCCAATGTGGCGGTTCCTACAGCCGTTATAGAAAAACGAGATCCTTTAGATGTGACTAAGGTAAAAGTGGGCGATGTTGTGTTCCTAGATAACTTACAATCCTTAGGCACTATATTGGCTATTCAAGGGAAACGGATTCAAGTGGATATGAATGGACTGACAGTGACTGTGAAAGAAAAGGATCTATTAGCAGCCACTCGTGAGGAAGCCAGTGCTTTATTGCGTAAAGAAAATCCTGCACCTATGTCCAATCGTCAACGGAAACGATCTGGTATGGCGGTCATTCGTCAACAACAAGCCTCTACAGAGTTAAATATTATCGGAAGAACTGTGGATGAAGCTGTTGTAGAAGTAGGAAGATTCATTGACCAAGCTATACTAGCAGGTTTAAACTCGGTGCGCATTGTCCATGGTAAAGGAACGGGGGCGCTACGAGCGGGTGTTCATGATTATTTACGAACCTTGCCAGGCATTAAAAGTTATGATCTAGCCAGTTTAGATGAGGGTGGTGCTGGCGCTACCACAGTCATCCTATAGGAACGCTGAGAGCAATTCGATTTGTACAAACATCAGCAAATAGAGTATAATTAAGGGTGTTCTATAGGAAATAATGAGCTTTAGAGAGGTGAGATATGAATCCTAGTTCATCAAGACCCATTCCTCCTCGGAGACGAGTTGTGAAAAAGAAACCAGTGAAGAAGAAATCATCATGGAAACGTTCCTTTTGGTTGTTCTTTATCTTATTTATATTGATTGTAGCAGGAGCAGGCTGTGGCTTTTTAGGGGCTACCATGTCTTCCTTGCCAGATGTAGGCAATGTAAAACCTGCGGCGTCATCTCAAATTTATGATGCCAATGGTGATTTGATTACTACCGTTCATTCAGAGGAAAATCGCTTGCCAGTAAAATTGGCAGATATTCCTCAAAAGTTCCAAGATGCTTTTATTGCTACGGAAGATAATCGATTCTACAGTCATCACGGCATAGACCCTATCGGTATTTTACGTGCTGTATGGGTAAATATTGCTCATGATGGAGTGGCAGAGGGTGGCTCTACGATTACACAACAGTTAGCTCGTAATGCTTTCTTAACACAAGATCGTACGTTTAAGCGTAAGATTATGGAAGCATTATTGGCTTTGCGCATTGAACAGCATTATACAAAAAAAGAAATCCTAGAAATGTACATGAACCAAATCTACTTTGGTCAAGGTGCGTATGGTGTGCAAACAGCATCTCATGTCTATTTTGGTAAGGACGTACAAGATTTATCTTTAGCACAAATGTCGATCCTAGCAGGCTTGCCGCAAAGTCCTAACTATTACTCTCCATTTAACAATTTAAAAGCAGCAAAAGCTCGACAAGCCGTTGTATTGGGGCAGATGGTAAAATATGATTACTTGTCCCAAGCTGATGCAGAAGAGGCGAAACAAGCAGATATCCACCTGTTGGATAAACCGCAATCCACTAATAGTTATGGTAGCATGGGGTACTTTGTTAACTATGTCATCAATGAAGTGTCGGAACGCTATGGTGATAATGCAATTTATAAAGAAGGTATGAAAATTTATACCACTATCGACATGAAAGCCCAACATGCTGCAGAAAAAGCGATGGAAAACTTGCCGGATTATTATACTGATGAAAATGGTTTGCGACAGCCACAAGGGGCTTTGATTTCTATAAATCCTCATAATGGACATATTGTAGCCATGGTGGGTGGTAGAGGAACAGATTCCTTCAACCGTGCTACTATGGCAGTACGTCAACCAGGTTCATCCTTTAAACCGTTTGTATATTTGGCAGCCTTAAAACATGGCGATAATCCGGGTACTGTGTATGTGGATAAACCGTCGGAGTTCCATGGTTGGAAACCGCAAAACTATTCACGTAAACACTCAGGTGCCATGACGATGCGTAATGCGGTAGCACATTCTAATAACGTGGTAGCTGTATTGGCCGCCGATAAAGTAGGTATGTCCAATGTGCTAGATTTAGCAGAAAAAATGGGTATTACCACATTGGATAAAAAAGGTGATGACAACTTAGCTGTAGCCTTAGGTGGTTTGACGAAAGGCGTTACACCAATAGATATGGCAGTAGCCTATGGCGTGCTTGCTAATAATGGTGTGAAAGTAAAACCTGTATCAATTACAAAAATCATTGATCGCAATGGAAATGTTGTAGAAGAAGAATCCTTGGACGAAACTCGTGTTGTGGAACCAAAATATGCGTATATGATGACAAATATGTTGGAATCTGTTATTAAATATGGTACAGGTGGCAACGCTTACTTCGGTCGACCAGCAGCAGGGAAAACAGGTACAACAGATGAAGAAAAAGATGCTTGGTTTGCAGGATATACACCTGATTTAGTGACAGTGGTTTGGATGGGTGATGACAGTGGTTCTGAAACATTGCATGGTACTACAGGTGGTCAAACACCAGCCGTAATTTGGAGACAATACATGCAAGCAGCTTTGGCAGATACACCAGCCTCTAACTTTACAGTACCAGATGGTGTAGGTCCTGAAGCATATGCAGGTAATACAAATCCAGATAAGAAAAAAGACGATAAAGATAAAAAAGACAAAGATAAAAAAGATGGAGATTTAGATAGTGATGATGGTACAACATCAAATGATGAAAGCCCCTCTAAATCAAAAAGTAATAAAGGGAAAGATCCCGTTATTGCCCCTAAATCCTCTAAAAGTTCACAGTAATATAGGAGATAATCATGATTAGTGCAGCAGAACAGTTTCGCCTCATTTCCCATGGGGTAGCTGATCTTTTACCAGAAGATGAATTTAAAAAGAAATTAGAAAAATCTGTGGCTACTAATACGCCATTGATCGTTAAATTAGGATTGGATCCAACAGCGCCAGATATCCATTTAGGCCATACAGTTGTTTTACGTAAGCTTAAATTATTCCAAGATTTTGGACATAAAGTTATCATCTTAATTGGTGACTTTACAGCTCGTATCGGTGACCCTACTGGTAAAAGTGTGACTCGTCCACCATTGACAGAAGAACAAGTGGTGGAAAATGCGAAAACATATCAAGAGCAAATTTTTAAAGTCTTAGATCCTGAAAAAACAGAAGTGCGCTTTAATAGCGAATGGTTGAGCAAATTAGACTTTGCTGATGTGTTGAAACTAGCATCTAAGTACACCGTAGCTCGTATGTTAGAACGTGATGATTTTCATAAACGATATACAGAAGGTCGTCCTATCAGTATTCATGAGTTCATGTATCCATTGATGCAAGGTTATGATTCTATTGCTTTAAAAGCTGATGTAGAATTTGGTGGTACTGACCAAACATTTAACCTGTTAATGGGTCGTCATCTACAAGGCGAAGAAGGCATGCCAGAACAAACAATCATCACTATGCCGATTTTAGAAGGCCTTGATGGGGTTCAAAAAATGAGTAAATCCCTTGGCAATTACATCGGTATTAGCGAAGCTCCTTCTGAAATGTATGGCAAAGCTATGTCGATTCCAGATGAATTGATGATGCGTTACTTCATGCTTGTTACCGATATGTCTATTGAAGAACAAGAACAATTGGCTAAGGACTTAGAGTCTGGTGCGGCCCATCCAAGAGATGTAAAAATGAAGTTGGCTCATACCATTGTTCGTTTATACCATGGTGAAGAAGCTGCTAACTTTGGTCAAGATGAGTTTGTTCGTGTGTTCCAAAAACATGCGATGCCAACAGATATTCCAGAATATAAAGTGGCTATTACAGAAGAACCTGTTTTCGTACCACAATTATTATCTGATGCAGGATTAACAGCAAGTAATGGAGAAGCGAGACGATCCATTAAAGCAGGCGCATTCAAAATTGATGGTGAAAAATGCAATGAAGAACATATCGTATTAAAAGATGGTATGGTGTTGCAAGTTGGGAAACGGAAATTCATCAAAATTGTCTCTTGTTAGATTATGTAGTCTGTGGCTTTTTAACTGAATAGGGCAAAGGGAAGAGCACCACATATTCCTTCTCAAACTGATACAGTGGTTAGGTTTGTTCAGGAACATGTGGTGCTCTTCTTGCGTTTGTCTGATGTAGGTAGTAAGAGGCGCCACAAGGCTACTACGTCTAACGGCGTTCCTCTAGGATTGTTAGAGCACCATATATTCCTTCTCAAACTGATACAGCAGTTAGGTTTGGTCAGGAACATGTGGTGCTCTTCTTGCGTTTGTGTGAACTAGGTAGTAAGGTAGTGCCACAAGGCTACTACGTCTAACGGCGTTCCTCTGGGGTTATTAGAACACCACATATGCATCAAATTATGCTTGACTATTTATTATATGTGTTGTACTATATAGTTAAATTATGAATACTATTTGTGATGGAGGGATAATCATGAGTCGTGATACTGCATATGTTCTTTGGTTTGATGAATTGCATCGTGAGGATGTGGATATTGTTGGTGGTAAGTCTTCTTCTTTAGGAGAAATGACTTCTTCTACGAATGTACCTGTTCCTTATGGATATGCTACAACAGCCCATGGCTATCGTTATTTCATGGAAGAAACTGGTTTAGTAGATCGAATTAAAGCTAAATTGGAAGAATTGCATGATGTGGAAAACTCTGCGTTGTTACGTAAGGTGACTGCAGAAGTACGTCAAATGATTATGGATGAAGAAATGCCAGCTCCATTAGCTGAGGCTATTCGTGAAGGCTATGAAGAGTTAGCACGTAAAGTAGGGGAAGAAAATCCATTTGTAGCGGTACGATCTAGTGCCACTGCAGAGGACTTGCCAGATGCTAGTTTTGCAGGTCAACAAGATACATACTTAAATGTTCGTGGCGCAGATATGATCATTGCGAAAGTAAAAGAATGCTATGCATCTACTTTCACTGACCGTGCTACCTACTATCGTGTAAAACAAGGTTTCGATCATATGACAGTAGCTTTGTCAGCAGCAATCCAAATGATGGTATACTCCAAAGCGGCAGGCGTTATGTTCTCTGTGAATATTATGAATGGTGATGACAAATCCATTATTATCGAAGGATCTTGGGGTCTTGGTGAGTATGTAGTGCAAGGTACAGTGACACCAGATAATTTCACTGTAGATAAAGGGACGATGCAAATTACAGATCGTATGATTAATGATAAAAATCTTGCATTAGTACGTAAACCAGAAGGGGATTGTGTTGAAATTCAAATTCCTGAAGACCAAGCTCGTCAACAAGTTATCACAGACGAACAAGTTATCGAATTAGCAACTTATGCAAAAGCGATTGAAAAACATTATGGTTGCTATATGGATATGGAATGGGGGATCGATGAGCGCGATGGAAAAGTATGGATTTTACAGGCCCGTCCAGAAACTGTATTCTCTCAAAAGAAAGAAAAAGAAGAAACTGTAGTGGAAGCGACTACAACAGAACGTAAGATTGTTGTAAAAGGTCTTCCTGCGAGCCCTGGTAAAGCAGCAGGTCGTGCCCATGTGATCGAAAATCCAGAAGATATCGATGATTTCAAAGAAGGAGAAATCCTTGTTACTACTATGACTGCTCCTGACTGGGTACCGGCGATGAAAAAAGCTAAAGCTATTGTCACAGATGCAGGTGGTATGACTTGTCATGCGTCTATTGTAAGCCGTGAGTTGGGGATTCCATGTATTGTAGGTACCAAATCTCGTAGTGAAGAGGCAACGAAAACCATTTCTGATGGTCAAATGATTACGGTAGATGCTACCAATGGTATTGTGTATGATGGAATTTTAGAAGAGGCTACCAAAAAAGTAGAACCGGCAGTAGAAGCTCGTTATGTAGAGCCAACACCTATTACAGGCACTAAAATCTACATGAACTTAGGCGATCCAGACTTGGCTGAAAAATATGGCGTATTACCTTGCGATGGCATCGGCTTAATGCGTGAAGAGTTCATTTGGACTACATTCATCCATGAACATCCAATGCATTTAATCGAAACGGGTCGTCGTGATTTTGCCATCGATACCTTAGCCGAAGGTATGCGTAAAGTATGTGCAGCCTTAGCACCTCGACAAGTTGTATTGCGTTTGAGCGACTTCAAATCCAGTGAATACCGTGATTTAAATGGTGGTGATAAATACGAGCCAGAAGAATCTAGTGCGTTACTTGGATTCCGTGGCGCTTCTCGCTACTATGATGAACGCTATGCACCAGCTTTCTTATTAGAATTAGAAGCCATTAAAAAAGTACGCAATGAATTCGGTTTTAAAAATTTGCAAGTTATGATTCCATTCTGTCGTACTGTGAAGGAAGCAGCAGAAGTAACTCGTATTATGGCAGAACACGGCTTACAACGTAATGCGGACTTCAAAGTATGGTTGATGGCTGAAATCCCTGCGAACATTATCTTGGCGGATCAATTCAATCAATATGTAGATGGTTACTCTATCGGTTCCAATGACTTAACGATGCTTGTATTAGGCTGTGATCGAGATAATGAAACTGTACAACATATTTATGATGAAAGAAACTTGGCTGTAAAACGTGCGATTAAACATTTAATTGAAACAGCACATAAAGATGGCAAAACAGTATCCATCTGTGGACAAGCACCAAGTGTATATCCAGAGTTATGTGAGTTCTTAGTAAAACATGGTATTGATTCTATTTCTGTCAATCCAGATGCTGTGGTGTCTACGAAAAAAATGGTGGCACAATTAGAACAACGCATTATGTTAGATGCTTTGACAGGCAAAGGTCGTCAAAATACAGAAGCTTTAGATTGGTAATAGATGAGGAGGCTCTGGAAGGAGCCTCCTTTTTCATAGAAAGGTAACAATATGAATCTTTCGAAACGACAAGAATCGATTGTACAAATTGTACAACAAGAAGGGCCTATCACGGGTAAAGCTATCGCTACAAAATTGGACTTAACGAGGTCAGCGTTGCGATCAGATTTAACGGTACTGACAATGATGGGTATTTTAGATGCACGGCCAAAGGTAGGGTATTACTATGTTGGTAAAGTGGCAAATAATCCCTTAGCGGCTGAGATTAATAGTTTCACAGTGGCACAAGTTATGTCCAGTGTGGTAGCAGTCAGTTCCACAGCATCTGTGTATGACACAATTGTTACCATGTTCACAGAAGATGTAGGAACTATCTTAATCTGTGATGATGGTATATTAAAAGGCGTGGTTTCTCGTAAAGATTTATTGCGTGCCTCTCTTGGTGGGTCTGATTTAAATACTATGCCTATTTCCATGATTATGACACCTACTAGTAAAGTCGTAGTAGCATATCCAGATATGCCTGTTGTGGAAGCCGTAGAACGGATGATTGATTTTGAAATAGATTGCGTCCCCGTGGTAGATAAGGTATTATTAGAGACAAGCAAAGAATATCGTGTAGTAGGTCGTATTTCTAAAACCACAGTGACCCGTTTATTTTGGGAATGTGGAAAACGATAGGAGTAATTATGGCTAAAATTATTTATGCAATTTCTGACTCCCTAGGAGAAACAGCTGAATCAGTGGCACGTGCTACGGCAAGTCAATATGATAAGGAAACGATTGATATCGTTCGTGTGCCCTATATTAATGATGAATTACAAATAAATGAAGTGGTAAAAGAAGCCGCGACCGGCGGACATGTGATCTGTCATACCATTGTATCACCAACATTGCGGTCTTATTTGGATACAGCTTGCAAAGCACAAGGGGTGCAAGCCGTAGATATTATGGGACCGGTCATGAATGCAGTAGGAACTATGACAGATACAGAGCCTAGATTGGCTCCTGGTATGATTCATAAGCTAGACCAAGAATATTTCAAAAAGGTAGAGGCTATTGAATTTGCCGTGAAATATGATGATGGTAAAAATCCAAAAGGCTTTGAAAAAGCAGATATTGTTATCATTGGTATTTCTCGTACTAGTAAAACACCATTGTCTATGTTCTTAGCCTATAAAAAAATAAAAGCTGCCAATTTACCACTAGTACCAGAAGTGCCCTTGCCAGAGGAATTATTTCAAATACCAGGCCGTAAAATTGTAGGATTAATTATTGATCCTTTTAAATTGAACAATATTCGTGAAGAACGTCTTCGTACCATGGGACTACATGCGGACGCTAATTATGCGAATGTAAGCCGTATTGAAGAAGAGTTAAATTATGCAAAAACTGTGATGAGACGGTTGCATTGTCCAGTACTTGATGTAACTAATAAATCTATCGAAGAAACAGCTGGTATGGTGATGCAAATCATTCAAAAAAATCGTGTCATGGATACACGCTAAGCTAGGAGGTGTCATATGAGTATTCGTGAAATGCTAGAAGAACGAGAATATACTATGTTAAGTCCTTATGCGGCTAAAAGTAGAGAATCTGTAAGAGATCGTAGGGAAGAGCCTGATCCATATCGGACGGATTTTCAACGAGATCGAGATCGTATTTTACATAGCAAATGTTTCCGTCGATTAAAACATAAAACACAAGTATATATTGCTCCAGGGGACCATTATCGGACTCGTATGACACATACCTTAGAAGTGGGACAGATTGGACGTACCATTGCACGGGCGTTGCGGTTGAATGAAGATTTGACAGAGGCTATCGCTATGGGGCATGATGTGGGACATACACCATTTGGACATGTGGGGGAATACGCCCTTCGTGATATGGTAGGTCATTTCAATCATAATGAGCAAAGCTTGCGCATGGTGGAAAGTATAGAAAAGGATGGACAAGGTCTTAACCTAACAACTGCTGTTCGTGATGGTATTTTAGGGCATACAGGTTCTCATATGCCTCTTACCTTAGAAGGGCAGATTATACGCACTGCTGATCGTATCGCCTATTTGTGTCATGATTTTGATGACGCGTTGCGAGCACATATGCTCAGAGTGAATGATTTACCGAAAGAAGTGGTACAGGTCTTTGGAGATACCCATTCCAAAATGATTACTGCCATGGTCACAGACATGGTGACATCCTCTATGGATCAACCGGTGATTTCTATGTCAGAACGTGGTGTGGAAACTATGAATATTTTCCGTCGTTTTATGTTTGAACGTGTCTATCGGGCACCGTCGTTAATTCCAGATCGGAATAAAGGTGACTATGTGGTAAAACACTTATTTATGTACTATAAAGAACATCCCGAGGCGATTCGCCATGAAATCCATCATGACAATCCCATTACAGACCAAGATATTGTGGACTATGTGGCGGGTCTGACAGATAACTATGCGATAAAACTATTTACTGAGTATTATATTCCTAAAGTATGGGATAACTAATCTGCTTTCAAAGAAATGCTGCGCTAAGGCGTGGCATTTTTTGCTTGCAAATTTAGGTTATTCATACCCTAAACTCTTTAAAAATAAAAGTTTGGGGTATTCATGCCCTAAACTTTCTAAAAATGAAAGTTTGGGGTATATAGACATCATCGAATTGATGGGTTTCATAGTTTGACATTTGTTCTTATTTTAAGTAAACTAAAGAGTAGTACTGAGTAGTATACTTTGAGTTTTAATAGATATAAAAGAGAGTATGAAAGGAGGGCTATATTGGTTACGGTTAAAGAGAAAATTTTAGCAGCGGCGGCCATAATGATTGAAGAGCAAGGCATATCATTCCGCATGGATGATTTAGCAAAAGCATTGACTATTAGTAAACGTACGTTGTATGAACAATTTCGTTCTAAACATGAAATTGTAGAAACCATTTTAGTCCATGGGGCAGAAGACTTTTACAGACAGCATGAGAATATTGTGAACAATAAAAGTCTTAACTGTAGAAGAAGTATTAAATAGGTATTTTAGAGTACGATCAAATTTGTATGCGGCTTTCAGTGGAGAATCTTTCATAGAAATCTTCTTATATATACCGCAACTACAAGAAACGTTGAAAACTTTGTTCAAGAAAGATTGGGACTTACTTAAACACTATTTACTACACCAACAAGAGCAAGGAACTATTGCTCGCTATGTGGATGTTGATATTATCATTATGATGTTGCAAGGTGCTGTACGACGCATTGTGTTTGAAAGCTCCAATCATCATGAGGATATTTATAAATATATGCCAAAGGTTATTTCAGTTATATTACAGGGTATTACAAATAAGGGTGAAATGAATGAAAAAACAAGCGTATAATGGTTTAGTGGCAGCTAGCTTGGCAGCCCTTGTACTTGTATCTGGTTGTGGTGGACAAGCTCCGGGGCAAGGTCCAACGGAGGTTAACTCCTATAAAATCACAGCTACTGATACAAATGTACAAGAATCTTTCAATGGTACTGTATTGGCACAAAATTCTATTGTGATTCGAGCGAATGTATCCGGTCGAGTTGTTGAAAAATATGTAAAAGGGGGCGACACGGTAAAAGCCGGTCAAGCATTGTATCGTCTCGATGGACGTCAATACGAAGCGAACCTAGCTAGTGCACAAGCCAATGCAGCACGATCTAGCGCAGCGTACCAAAACTCTCAAGTCGATTTACAGCGCTATCAAACATTAGCAAATGAAGATGCCATTGCCCGCCAAACACTGGATACACAAGCTAGTGTGGCTGCACAAAATCGCGCAGCCTTAGAAGCTATGGAAGCACAAATCCGCTTAGCGGAAAATAATTTACAAGATACGGTTGTATATGCGCCATTTGATGGTACATTGGAAATGGATGATGTAGATTTAGGTACATTCGTTACAGCTGGACAAACAGCACTTGTCACATTGAACTCTACCGATCCAGTATATGTACAATTTAGTATGAGTGAAGCAGAGTACTTAGAATATAAAAAAGCACATCGTTCTGTAGATGGCGAAGTAGAATTGAAATTGTCCAATGGTGAAATCTATGGTACCTATGATGATAATCACAAAATTGTAAGCACAATTAAAGGTCGCATTGTGGAAGCTGCCAAAAACTTAGATAGCGGTACAGGTCAGCTGATTTTAAAAGCAGCATTCCCAAATCCAAATCATATGTTGTTACCAAATATGTATGCATCCGTTATTACTAGCGGTGAAACTATTCAAGGCGCTATCTTAGTGCCATCTCGTGCTTTATTGCAAGTATTGGATAAAACATTTGTGATGGTCATCCGAGATGGTAAAGTAGAACAAGTGCCTGTCACAACAAGTGGTACCAGTGGTAAATACACCATCATTCGTCCTTCCAAAGATGGTAAAGGTTTAACAGTAGGCGATGAAATCGTTGTAGATGGCTTAACAAAAGCGAAAAATGGCGCAGAAGTAAAAGCAACTTTATTAAGCAAAGAAGATATTGAGAAAGGTAATTAGGGTGATATTGTGTCAAAATTCTTTATTAATCGCCCTATCTTTGCCATCGTAATCTCTATTATCATTACATTGCTAGGGTTGATTTCCTTATCAAAACTGCCGATCGACAGATATCCACAGATTTCTCCACCGCAAGTACAGGTACGTACTGCCTACATGGGGGCCAATGCTGAGGTTGTAAGCGAATCGGTAGCGGCAGTCATCGAAAAACAAATCGTTGGCGTCCAAAATATGGATTATATGCAATCCACGAGTACAGGGGATGGTTCCTATAACTTGACAGTTCAATTTGAGCAAGGAACTGATGCCGATATGGATACGGTAAACGTACAAAACCGTGTAGCCCGTGCCTTGGCATCCTTGCCATCCGAAGTACAAACGGTGGGCGTGACCACTACGAAATCTTCTGGTGATATGGCCATGGTATTCTCCTTGGTATCGCCAAATGGTAGTTATGATAGAACTTTCTTGAAAAACTATGCCACTAACTACATGATGGATGCCATCCAATCTGTGAATGGTGTGGGTACAGTGCAGGAGTTCGGTGCTGACTATGCTATGCGCATTTGGCTAGACCCTACAAAAATGTCTAAGTATGGCGTTACCATAACAGATGTAAGCAATGCGATTCGCAGTCAAAACAAACAGGCTGCAGCAGGTGCGTTAGGTTCCGATCCAATTGACAAAGATCAAGCTTTCAACACATCTGTGAAAGTACAAGGTCGTTTGGCTGAAATTTCAGAATTTGAAAATATCGTAATTAAAAAAGATAAAAAGAATAATTTATTGCATTTAAAAGATGTAGCTCGTGTTGAATTAGGGGCACAAAGTTATTCTGTAGAGCCTACAAGCTTCTCAAAAGAAACGGGCAATGATAAACCAGTAGCTGTATTTGCTGTTTCATTAACGAATGATGCGAATACATTAGAAACAATCAATGCTGTAAAAGAGGTTATTCACCAACAAGAAGAAGCATTCCCACCGGATATGCAAGCGAAGATTATTGTAGATAATACAAAATTCGTAAAAGCTTCTATGAAAGAAGTAGTAAAAACCTTTGCAGAAGCCTTGATTCTCGTAGCGATAATTGTGTACTTGTTCTTGCAAACATGGCAGTCTACAGTGATTCCAATGATTGCAGTGCCAGTATCTTTGATTGGTACTTTTGCGGCGTTCCAAGTAATGGGCTTTACTGTTAATACATTGACTTTGCTAGCCATGGTGTTAGCGATTGGCCTCGTCGTGGATGATGCCATCGTCGTAATCGAAGCTGTAGAATATGAAATGCGCTACAATGGGTTGAAACCAAAAGCGGCTACTGTGGCAGCCATGGAAAAAGTACAAGGCCCTGTTATTGGTATTGCCTTTGTATTGATTTCCGTATTCGTTCCAGTGGCCTTCATGGGTGGTTTAACGGGGGTATTGTATAAACAATTCGCTTTAACAGTAGCTATTTCTGTTATTAATTCTGCCTTTGTAGCATTGACATTGACGCCTGCATTGTGTGGTATTATGTTAAAACCACATAAGCCAAAAGAGACTACTAATATAGTGGGTCGTTTCTTGGAGTGGTTTAATGGATTCTTGGATCGAAGAATCGATCAGTATGGTATTCTTTTAGCTCGTTGGTCCAATCGTCTATGGGCCACATGGTTGGCATTGGCTATCTTCTTAGGTGCAGCTTTTGGTATGATGCGTATGGTGCCAAGTGGATTCGTACCTGCTGAAGATAGTGGCTATTTTCTGGTTGCGGTATCCTTGCCGCCAGGGGCTACTTCTAGCCGTACAAAAGATGTGTTAACTGATTTAGGTCACTTCTTGAATGAAGATAAAGATATGAATGGTACGATCACAGTGCCAGGTTTTGATGTCTTGTCAGGAACGGCACAAACTAGTGGTGGTGCCATCTTTACATCCTTAATTGATTGGGATGAAAGAACGCAACCAGATCAACAGCTTGGTTCGAAGATTAGAAATACTTTCATCCATGGTTCTAAGGACCCACGAGGAACGATTATTCCGTTGAATCCACCATCCCTCCCAGGTCTTGGTAAGACGGGTGGTTTCTCCATGTACCTCATCAATAAAGCGGGTCATAGTACAGAACAAATGAATGCGGTAGTGCAACAGTTCTTAGGAGAAGCTCAAAAACGTCCTGAGTTCCTTAGTATTTATACGACTTTCAATACGGCCACACCATCCTATAATTTTGATGTGAATCGTGATAGAGCGGCTCGTGATGGTGTAGCTGTGACAGATATTTATACAGCCTTACAAGGATATTATGGTGGTATGCAGTTAAATGACTTTACTAAGTTTGGTAAAAACTACAAAGTTATGTTACAAGCGGACAATCAGTTCCGTACCGATCCTAGTATGAATCATCTATTGACTGTTCGTAATGCAGCAGGTCAAATGGTGCCAGTTGATACGTATATTACACCGCAAAAAACGACATCTGCCTTTGTGGTAACACGATATAACAACTTCCCAGCAGTGAGCATTGGTGGTAATACTAAGCAAGGTGTTAGCTCTGGTGATGCTATCAAAGCCTTAGAAGAAGTGGCGAAAAATACATTGCCACAAGGATATACCTATGATTGGGGTGGACAAACTCGTGAGGAAATCAAAGCGGGATCCCAAGTGTTGATTATCTTTGGATTCGGTATTGTCTTTGTATTCCTTGTGTTGGCTGCCTTGTATGAATCTTGGAAAGTACCATTTGCAGTACTATTATCTGTTCCAACAGGTATCTTTGGTGCTGTACTTGGTCCATGGTTATTCAATATGATTGGTGCCATGATGAAATCTACACATTTCTTTGCCTTGGATATTTATTTCCAAATTGGCTTGCTTACCTTGGTGGGCTTAGCAGCGAAGAATGCGATCTTGATCATTGAATATGCTAAGATTCGTGTCGATGAAAGAGGTATGAATTATGTAGATGCCGCCATTGAGGCAGCGAAGATTCGTTTACGTCCTATCTTGATGACGTCTTTTGCATTCATCATTGGATGTTTGCCATTGATGTTGGCAAGTGGCGCTGGTGCTGGTGCCCGTGCATCCTTGGGTGTGACCGTAGTATTTGGTATGATTACAGCCACATTCTTTGGAGTGGCAATCATCCCTATGCTGTTCATCATTATAGAAAAACTAGGCTTTAAACGTCACTTGTGAGTTTATGCATCCTTGTGGCGGTCTTAATTGAATATGATAAAAAGGGAAGAGCACGGCATACTCCTCACAAACGGTATTTCATAATGTTTGTTCGGAGCACGCCGTGCTCTTCTTGTATTTGTGTTATTTGGTCAGTAAGGGCGCCCCAAAGGCTGCTACACCTAACTGCATTCCTCAGAGTATAGTTAGAGCACGGCATACTCCTCACAAACGGTATTTCATAATGTTTGTTCGGAGCACGCCGTGCTCTTCCTGTGTTTGTGTAATTTTGTCAGTAAAGACCGCCACGAAGGCTGCTCACTTAACTGCGTTCCTCTTGGGTAGGGAACTATATTGATACATGTTAATAGTTTGGGTAATTTTGTAGTATAATGAAAATGTAGAAGAGTCATTGACGTGTTGTTAGGCTCATCTCTTCCTTTTATGGGAGGAGGTGATACTATGACTGCATATGAAAAATTATCTTTATTGATTCAATTTTCTATGTTAATTGTAGAAGTTATTCGTTGCTTTTATAGCTAATGAAAACGCCTAACTAAATGAGGTTTTACGGCCCTCACACGTTAGGCGAAATCAAATTTTGACTTTTTGAGATGAGCCTAACGCCAGCTACACGTTGATGGCTCTTCTTTTTTTACATGTCAAGTATACCATACTTTGCAAAAAAATACTACTTGTTCCTGCGTCTAACTGCGTCCCTCTAAGAGTTAAATTATGGGAGAGGTTTGTGTTTTGTGGTATAATGAAATAATAGCCGATGAACTAGGTTCATTCGATGAGTGAGGTACAAATGAAAGTTATTATTTCAACGTTGAATTCAAAATATATACATTCTTCTTTGGCGTTGCGCTATTTGCAGGCTTATGGAAGAACGAAAGACGAGGCATATGAGATAGTGGAATACACTATTAATATGCCTATTTTAGATATTTTAAATAATGTGACTACGTTAGATGCAGATGTAATAGGCTTTGCTTGTTATATCTGGAATATCGATATGACATTGCATCTATGTTCTATGATCAAAGCGGTCCGCCCTAGTACTAAGATTATCTTAGGGGGGCCTGAGGTGAGTTATACAGCGCGGGAACTATTAGAAGACCACCCGTATATTGACTATATTGTTCAAGGGGAAGCTGAGGAGGCTTTCACTTCGTTTGTGAAAGCAATTCGTACAGGTCACTCTCCTGTTGATCCTGTCATACCTGGTATCCTAGGTAGAGAACAAGGGAACATTCAAGGGTCTGAAGAGGCTGTAGAGGTGAAGGATCTAAGCACCATACCATTCCCGTACACAGAGGAAGATATGCTTACCTTAGGGAATAAAATTGTCTATTATGAATCTTCTCGTGGTTGTCCCTTTAGTTGCCAGTATTGTTTATCTGGAAATCGCAACACTGTACGATTCTTTCCACAAGAACGGGTACTTGAAGAGTTAGCTTGGTTCGTAGAGCACAATGTGAAACAGGTGAAGTTTGTGGATCGTACGTTCAACTGTGCTCCTCATCATCATATTCCATTGATGGAGTGGATGCGTGACCATGGGGGACAGACGAACTTTCACTTGGAAATGGAATCCATTTTAATGACGGAAAAAGAAGTAGATATTTTAAGTTCTACTCGTCATGGTCAAATACAGATTGAGGTAGGCGTTCAAAGTACTCATAATAAGACCTTAGAGGCGATCCATCGGCGCAATGATTGGGGCCGTATTCAGTCCGTCATCCCTCCGATTATCAAGGCCGGGCGTACTCATGTGCACATGGATTTAATTGTAGGTTTGCCATATGAAAGTAAATCAATTTTCGAGAAGTCCTTTAATGATTTATTCAGTTTGCAACCTCATGCGTTGCAGATTGGGTTTTTAAAGTTATTAAAAGGCTCTGGCGTGCGTTCCATGGCAGAGTACGAGTATATTGCCAATCCGAAAGCACCTTATGAAGTATTACAAACCCATGTCTTGCCTTATGATGATGTACGCATGTTAAAACATTTTGAAGATGTGTTTGAACGGTTCTATAATAGTGAACGGTATCGCACAGTTTTTGGGTACATTAGTGAAAGCTTAATCCAAGAAGGATCGGCCTTTGCCTATTTTGAAGAAATGACCAAGCTATGGTTAGAAAAAGGGAATCAAGACCGTAAATTAAATGATGCTGATCAAATAGCATTCCTTTATGAGTTCTTCATCTTGAAAGAGGACCAAGTGGCCTGTGATTTACTGCGCTACGATGTATTGACATCTTTCAATGGGAAAATCCGTGATGAACGATTTGGTTTATCTAAGGATAGAAAGCAAGAAATGCAAGATGCCGAGATATTCTGGCGTGAGGAAGCATTAGTTCGACAATACATTTCTAACTATTCCTTTGTGGAGTGGCGAAGAATCCGACAGGATTATCATACGATTGAGGTCTGTGGGAAATCATTGCCATACTTAAGGGTTGATAATTTTGATGATTCTATGACAGATACTGTTATTGCAGATAATAGATATGCTATCATCATCGATGTAAAAGGTGACACAAAACCATTTATTCGTCCAGATATACATGGTGTTTTTCCAGAATTATCTAGTAGTCCATTACAACAGGTAGAGGAGGTGTGATATGAGTGATACCACAAAGCCAAAGCGGTATCGTATGATATCTGCTTTTTACAAAGAGCGATATGGGGAAAAGGCTTATAAAATTCCAGTGGCACTGCCTTTGACATGTCCTAATCGTGACGGGTCCGCTGGTGTAGGTGGATGTACATTCTGCGGTGAAATTGGAGCAGGCTATGAAAATCGACCAGCCTCGATGACGGTAAAACAGCAAATTGATGAGACAGTGGTGCATATTGCAAAAAAGTATAAGGCCTATAAATATATACCGTATTTTCAGAACTTTAGTAACACGTATTTGCCACCAGAGAAGTTTCACCAGTATGTGGAAGAAGCTTGCTTAGAACATGTGGTAGGCATTGCCATTGCCACGCGTCCGGACTGTGTACATGATGCCTATTTAGATATTTTAAAAGATATACAAAACAAATATGGCATTGATATCTATGTAGAATTAGGCTTACAATCGGTGAACTATCATACATTACAAAAGGTAAACCGAGGACATACGATGGCGGAGTTTATCGATGCAGTATTGCGCATCAAGCGTTATGGATTTGAAGTGTGTGCTCATATGATACTGAACCTTCCATGGGACACCATGGACGATGTCATTGAAGGGGCAAAAACTTTATCAGCCTTACAAGTAGACCAAGTGAAGCTTCATGCATTATACTTAGTAAAGAATACGAAAATGGCACGTGATTATGAGGCTGGTGAATTTACCTTAATCAGTGCAGAAGAATACGCTCGACGAGTGGTAGAATTTTTACGTTACCTAGACCCTAAGATTGTATTACAACGACTAGTAGGACGTGCGCCAGAGGAAAATACAATCTTCACGAATTGGTCTATGGGCTGGTGGCGCGTACAAGATTTGATTGATCAAATTATGGAAGACGAAGATATTTCTCAAGGCAGTGGCTATGATTATTTACATGGCGCTGCGGTTCAAAAATTTCTGTGAAAGGGAGCATATGGCTAATCAGAGATTTACCATACCTACTTATGACATGGTAGGACCTATCGTGGGACCTCAAGGATCTCACATGAAAGTATTAGAAGAACTAGTAACAGTAGATATATTACATCGAGATACCATTGTGGATATAACAGGTTCAGAGGAATCTGTACAAGTAGCAATGGAAGTGTTAGATGTACTGTTATACTTGTTTAAAAATCATATTAAAATCACTGATCATCATGTGCGAACAGCTACCACGATGATCTTGAAAGGCGAAAAAGAATCACTTTTCCAGTTATATGAAGATACTATCAATGTGACTGTGAAGGGGAATCCTATTATTCCTAAAACAGTGGGCCAAAAACAATATGTAGATAGTATCCGTCGCAATACGATCACCTTTGGCATTGGTCCTGCGGGAACAGGAAAAACCTATTTAGCTGTTGCACTGGCAGCATTTTACTTGAAAAATCGTGAAGTGGATCGTATTATTTTGACAAGACCTGCTGTAGAGGCAGGGGAAAAGCTAGGATATTTGCCAGGTGATTTACAAGAAAAAGTAGACCCTTATTTACGTCCTCTCTATGATGCTTTACATGATATGTTCGGTGTAGAACGAGTGCAGAAGATGCTCTTACAAGGGACTATCGAGGTAGCACCATTGGCTTACATGCGTGGTCGAACCTTGGAACGTTCATTTGTGATCCTTGATGAAGGGCAGAATACGACGCCAGAACAGATGAAAATGTTTTTAACTCGCTTAGGGTATCAATCGAAAATGGTGGTCAATGGAGACCCTACGCAAATTGACTTGCCACCGAAGATAACATCTGGTTTGATTGAAGCAGAGCAATTGTTACAACGCATCAAAGGGATTCGGTGTATTTATTTTTCTGACCAAGATGTGGTGCGTCATGATTTGGTAGGTCGTATTGTAAAAGCCTATGAAGAATATCAACTTTCAGAGAAAGGGAAACAAGAATGATTGTAAGTATTTCCTATGATGAGGGAATCGAACAGAATAGCACTTACGAGGAAGTCATTCAACGGTGCTGTAATGAAGTGGCTCGTGTGTATGGATTACACGAGGAAGATGAATATAGTGTGCTCCTCTGTAACAACGGAAAAATTCAGGAATTAAATCGTGAATACCGTGGTAAAGATATGCCTACAGATGTATTATCGTTTGCCCTCAATGAAGGAGATGAAGCTTCTATCGAGGAAGAAGGACAGTTATTAGGGGATATTGTCATTTCCCTAGAGCGAGCGGCAGAGCAAGCGAAAGAGTATAATCATGATTTTATTCGTGAACTTGCCTATTTAACTGTTCATAGCTGTTTACACATTTTAGGCTATGACCATATGATAGATGAAGATAAAAAAGAAATGCGCACAGAGGAAGAATTTGTGCTTGGTAATTTAGGTTATGTACGAGAGGATATGCCATATAATGAATAGTGGAAAAGGATTTAAATCAGGCTTTGTAGCCGTTGTAGGACGACCAAATGTAGGAAAGTCTACCTTAATCAATGCCTTAATTGATGATAAAATTGTTATCGTATCTGATAAAGCGCAAACGACACGAAACCGTATTGTTTGTGTCTATACAGATGAAAAGAAACAAATCGTGTTCATGGATACACCAGGGATTCATAAGCCAAAACATAAATTAGGTGAATTCATGGTAGACCAAGCGGTAGATTCTTTGCGTGAAGTAGAGGCTGTCTTATTTGTAGTGGCAGCTAATGAGAAGCGTGGTCCTGGTGACAACTTTGTCATTGAACAACTTCGTAAGGTGAATGTACCAGTGTTCCTCATTGTGAATAAAATTGATACGATGGAAAAGCAAGACTTGTTAGAGGCTATCGTATCCTATGAAAATAGCTATCCTTTTGAAGCGGTGGTACCGATTTCTGCGAAAGAAAAAGACAATATTGAAGAAGTGGTGAATTTATTAGAAAAACATTTACCGGAAGGTCCAAAATACTTCCCAGATGATATGATTACAGATCAACCGGAACGTTTGATTATCTCTGATATTGTGCGTGAAAAAATCCTGTTACAGACTCATGATGAAATTCCTCATGCCATAGCTGTTGATGTAGATGAAATGAAGACAAGAGAGGATGGCACTACCTATGTACGAGCTACTATCTATGTAGAGCGAGATTCCCAAAAAGGTATCATCATTGGTAAACAAGGAGCCATGTTAAAAACTATTGGCCGCCAAGCTCGTGGTGATGTAGAGCGTTTATTGGCTACAAAAGTATTCCTAGATTTATGGGTAAAAGTGAAAAAAGACTGGCGCAATAAATCTGGTATGTTATCTGAATTGGGATATCGGAATTAATACTTAAGGCAGGTTATTTTATGGCACGCTGTTAATTTTTTAGGTCATAGTGTAGACAATATTACGTATGAAAAATCACATACCTTGAGATAGAGTATGGTATTGTAAAGTAGTATATATAGAAAGGACTGATTTATATCGATACCCCCGTCACGGGTGGCATGATTCTATTTGCCATCTTTTGTATTTTAATCATTAGTTTGTTTGTTATCAGTAAATTCTCCTTTGCTCGTTTACGAGAAGAACATCTAGAAGATATGGACTCCTTGAGTGATGGGAAAAAAGAAGAATTACGTGAATTATACCAACGGCCAGAACGGTTTATGAATACGTCCACTTTCTTTATTCTCTTCTTTATAGTCGTTTTAGCAGTCTATGTAGGACGCTATTTAGAAGATGGGACTGATGTGGTATTACATTATTTAGGAGTGTATGATGCCACATATGCCATTATAGTAGAATGGATTGTATTAGCATTATTTGCTGTAGTAGTGCTCATATTTGGTGAAATTATTCCCAAAGGGCTGGCATTATCCTTCCCTGAACGCTATGTGGGGACTACAGTGACCATTGTTAGATTAGCTGGAAAAGTTGTAATTCCTTTTGTATATCTTGCGGAACAAATTGGTAATACAGTACTGAAAGCTTTCAAAGCTCCCTATCGTACAGAAATCGATCTAGTGCATACAGAAGAAGAAATCCGTGCCTTGGTAAGCCGTAGTCATCAACAAGGTGAAATTGACCATGTGGAAGGTGAGCTTATCGATAATGTATTCGATTTTGTGGATCGCATTGCGAAAGAAGTTATGATTCCTCGACAAGATGTGGTGTGTGTATATACCCAAGATAGTTTTGAAGAAACCATGCATATTGTATCGTCTACAAGCCACACAAGATATCCATTGTGTTTAGAAGATAAAGATCATATTATCGGCCTTGTGCATATTAAGGATTTAATGGAACGCCGTGAAGAGGCGAGTAAAGATTTACGTTCCATACGTCGTAATATTCTTATCATTCCAGAAGTGATGAAGTTATCTGTTCTATTACAACACATGCGGACACGTCGTATTTATCAAGCTATTGTGGTGGATGAATACGGGGGTATGGTTGGCTTAGTAGGTTTAGAAGATATCCTAGAAGAACTGGTTGGGGATATTCAAGATGAGCACGAACGTGACTTGCCTGCCATTGTTCAAAATCCTAATGGAACTTATAACTTTGCCGGTAAAGTGCTGGTGGATGAGGTAGAAGATCTATTGGATATTTCCTTTGGTGATGTGGACGAAGATACTATTGGTGGTGTTATTTTCGGTATGTTAGAGCGAACACCTGCCATTGGTGACGTCATCATTGTAGATGGATATACTTTCACAGTCACAGAAATGCAAGGATACCGTATTGAACGTGTGTATGCCGTGCCAGTGCCTGTTGAAGAAAATATAGATGATGAATCAAATTAATAGATACTGTATGCAAGAATCATGTAGATTTTAAGTTTTTGTATACTATATAGAGTATGTATATGTAGAAGAATATTAAGAGTATATACAAGGATGATACATGTATTGCTGAATTAGTAGTAATATACTGTTAAGTATGAGGAATTGTAAATGAAAGCAAATACGTTTACTAGTGAAGCCATCGTACTGTGGCGTAAAAAACGAAAATACTATAGTATCTATGCATTTCTCACGAAGTTAGAAGGTATTATACTTTGTTCTGTTCCTCATAAACGTAAAGCTAACTATAAAGAAGGAGCGTATTTACAACCTTTAAGCTGTTTATATTTGACAGTAGCACCTAATGGAGACATGTACGATATTATCCAGATAGATGGGATTTCTACACGCGATTATGAAAGTTTAGAAGATATTTCCTATGCTACTTTTAGCGGTGAACTGGTAAGTGCTTTATTTGAAAAAGGTAAATTAGACCGCAGTGTATATACGAACATGAGTCGATTTTTACAATCTATACAGGATAAACCCATTCGCTTAGGTTCTATTGTGCTGGGGTGGCATATGTTAAGTCTAGCGGGATTTGTGCCACAAGGGCAACATTGTGAAGACCCTGAGGTAATGGCAAGTCTTTGCGATGAAATCTATGAAGCCTGTCAGTATGTAGTGAAACAAGAGCTACAACAAGGGATAACAATGCTTTTGAACTATGATTGGATTCCTACAAAGCCTTTACGTCTTACTGCGAATCAATGGGATCAATTAGAAATTCTATTGCGAAAACTTTTGACATATCAACTAGGATATACATTGCATAGCATTGAGTTTTTAGAGACGATGATATAATTAATATATTAAAATGAAAACAGGAGCTACCTTTCATAGAAGGAATGCTCCTGTTTTGATTTGTGAAGTTATTGTAAAGTGTATAATGAAATAATGAGTGCTTATATACGCACTAAATAGTATAGTAAGCGGTTATATTTCTTTTTTCTTTTTAGAAATTAGGCTAATGATATAGGCCGTTGCAATGGTTGCTAATGCTGTTCCTACGATAGTAGATAGGCTAGCCCCTAAGAATGGGTTGCTGTCAAGGAATTGATGGTACATATAAGTACCAGATGCCCAACAAATGATATACAAGCTAGGTCCATGGTCAAGGTGTGGACAATGACGTAATAAGAAATAGTGAGTTAATAAAATAGCAATCATTGGGGCAAATACGGATCCAATCATATATAAGAAAGGAATGATATTATCCATTGGATAGATGGATGCACCAATAGTACCGATGATGGTAACGATGATACCGATAGTACGACCAGAGTATTTAGTTTGCAGACTTTCAGAGGAAATACCAGCAGATAGGGCATCCATGAAAGTAGTTGTGACAGTAGAGAATACGATGATAATTAACCCACCAAATCCTAAACCAGCATGAAGAAGAACCTTTGCAATGTTGCTTTCATTTGTATAGAGGGCCGCAGCGAGGCCTAATACATACATGACAGAACTAGTTACGCCGTATACGATGGCACTAGATGCAGTACCTGCCACAGGGTTCTTGGATAATCGAGTATAATCACTAATCAATGGTAGCCAAGACAATGGCATAGCAATGGATAATTCCAAAGCCGCTGTGAAAGTCATTTCATCAGTGATGATTCCTTGGCTATGAATGGAACTTTCTTGTAACAAGCTAATTAACAAATAGATGCAGAGGATACCTAAGCCGTAGCCCATGATGCTGTTGATATACCCCATGTTACGGATACCAATGAAGAGCCATACAATGATGAGGGCCCCGATAATGAAAGTCCACGCAGTGAATGGTAGATTCCATAACTCTACGGCACCAAGAGCACCGTCATAAATCATAATACCAGTCCAGCCGATGAGTTGAAGAACGTTTAGAATGGAAAATAATTTCATGCCTCCATTGCCAAAGACAGTGGATACAGTTTGCATAGAACTCATGTGTTCACGAGCGCCGATGAGTCCTGCACCAAATAATAACAAGCAGCCGATGACGTGACCGATGATGATGGCTAATAGGCCATCGGAAAATCCTAGGGGCGCAAAATAGGTGCCCGTCATAATTTCTGCAATGGAAAGAGAGGCGCCGAACCAAATGAGGGACAACCGCGATGATGAAAGTTTTGAATCAGTCATGAATACTCCTATCCATGCCAGTGGGAACAAAAAAGACTAATCTGAAACGATTAGCCTGTAGATGATAGATATTCTTAAGATACCTAGTATTGCAAACAGGAACCATATGGTAATGTGTCCTGATGTGTTTGTATAGGTACTACAAAAATATACTAATATATCCCTACGTTGGCATTATCCAAATCAGGTTATGGGTTAGCAGCACATAGCCACTTCTCAGCCCACTTCAGTGAGCACCCCTTACAGATGTATTATACGAATTGAATGATACTACGTCAATAGGAATTTATAGGTGAATGTAATGTGTTATATGAAATACATAGGATGTGTGAATATCTATATTGAGAGGAAATATCTTCTAGTGAAAGTAGCTTAGATGTAATTTATTGTATTGCATTGGAGTATATTTCATGTTATAACTAAATTAATATAAGAACCACTAGGGGTGCTTATGCTGAGATTGATGAGTATCAAAACCCTAGACCTGAACCAGATAATGCTGGCGGAGGAAAGTGGATGGCATCAAATACTAGATATTGTATAAGAACCGTCCAAAGGATTGGTTCTTTTTTGTTACTAGTAAAGGAGATACCTATGAAATTACATAGAGCATTAACGATTGCAGGAACAGATCCAACAGGTGGTGCAGGGGTGATGGCGGACTTAAAAAGCTTTCAAAGTCGTCATGTCTATGGGATGGCTGTTATTACATCCGTGGTGGCACAAAACACAAGAGGTGTAACGCAAATTGCCCATATGGATGTATCCATGATTGAAGCACAGTTACAATCGGTGTATACAGACATAGTACCAGAAGCAGTGAAAACGGGTATGTTAGCCACAGCAGAGATGATGGAACTAATTGGAACTTACATAGATTCAAAAGTACCGTATGTGTTAGACCCTGTGATGATTGCCACCAGTGGGGACCGTCTTATCTCAGATGAAGCTGTGAAAGCCTTACAAAGCACATTGATTCCAAAAGCGACCTTGATTACACCGAACCGCAGTGAAGCTGAGGTATTGGCAGACATGAAAATTGATACAGTAGAAGCTTTGCATACAGCAGGGATTCGCATTTTACAAGAATTAGGTCCTCAAGCAGTGATCATCAAAGGTGGTCACATCGGAGATGAGGCCACAGATTACTTGTTTATAAAAGATACCATGTCCATGCGTCGCTCTTGGACAAGTCCTAAATACGACACAGTACATACACACGGCACAGGTTGTACTTTCTCAGCTGTCATTACAGCAGAACTAGCTAAAGGAAAATCTTTGGAAGATGCCATTACCATTGGTAAAGAATATATCCGATTAGCTATTTTGCATAACCCTGGGCTGGGTACAGGCAATGGACCGGTGAATCATATGGCCTATGGGGATGAATATTCTGAGTAATACAGGTATGATCCATATCATATCAACCATACTTAGTGTCGTGGTATACTATAAGTAATCTGTTTTGGTTGTTATATAAGAAACGAGGATTATTTTGAAACATCATGATATAGATACAGTGCGCTCCATGATGGGGTTGTACTTCATTTGTGGAACACCGAATACGAAGGATATTCACAAGACCCTTACAGAAGCTTGTAAAGGGGGTATTACTTGCTTTCAACTTCGTGAAAAAGGAGAAGGTGCTTTAGTAGGTGACGAAAAAGAGCAGTTGGCACGGGAGTTACAGAAAATTTGCAAAGAATATGGAGTTCCTTTCATCATTAATGATGATGTAGAATTAGCGGAACGAATTGGTGCTGATGGTGTTCATGTGGGACAAGACGATATGGATCTTGAAGAAGTACGCAAACGATTGCCTCAAGCCCTTGTGGGGACATCCATTAATTCTGTAGAAGAGTTGGAGAACACAAAGTTGGACTATGTGAATTACATCGGTGTAGGTCCTATGTATGCGACAAGCACAAAAAAAGATGCCAAAACTGTGCGAGGGCCCGAATTAATTTTGGCGTTACGTGCTCATAATCCGACAATTCCGATGGTGGCTATTGGCGGCATTAATCGAGATAACTTTGATGATGCCTTAGCGGAACCAGTGGACGGTATTGCGGTGATTTCAGCCATCACAGAAATGGAAGATATCGAATATGAAACGGCCATGTGGATAGAGAACATGGAATGGTGTAAGATGTTCTTGGAAAAATGATATACGATACACCTTGACACTAATCCCTTTTATCCATACAATAGTATATATACATAAGTGATGAAGCAGAGGAGTATACTCCCTTTAGCGAGTGAGGACGGTGAAAGCTCACAAATGAGTAGAAGGCGCTGTGGAGCATGGGCAGGAACGTTAGTAGTCAATGTGACGGCTAATTAGTAAAGGCTATTTTTTAAAAGAGGGCATTAGCCAATTAGGGTGGAACCGCGGGTATATCTCGTCCCTGTAGCGATTTTCGTTGCAGGGACTTTTTTTATTCCCTGTAAAACATAAGGAGGAATGGAAATGACATTTCAAGAGATGATTTTTACACTCCAAAACTTCTGGGGTGAACAAGGTTGCATTTTGCAACAACCATATGACATTGAAAAAGGGGCGGGTACTATGAACCCTGCTACGTTCTTACATGCATTGGGACCAGAACCATGGTCTGTATGTTATGTAGAACCATCCCGTCGTCCTGCGGATGGCCGTTATGGTGACAATCCGAACCGTTTATTTCAACATCATCAATTCCAAGTGATTATTAAACCTTCTCCAGACAATATTCAAGAATTATACTTGCAAAGTTTGGCTGCTCTTGGCATTCATGCAGAAGATCACGATATCCGTTTCGTAGAGGATAACTGGGAGTCTCCAACATTGGGCGCTTGGGGCCTTGGTTGGGAAGTCTGGTTAGACGGCATGGAAGTAACGCAGTTTACCTATTTCCAACAAGTAGGATCTATCGATGTAAAACCAGTATCTGTAGAAATCACATATGGTTTAGAACGTTTGGCTATGTACATTCAAGGCGTAGAAAATGTATACGATTTGCAATGGAACGAACAATACACATACGGTGATGTATGGCATGCGAACGAAGTAGAGCAATCTACATACAGCTTTGAATTGGCTGATACAGATATGTTGTTCAAATTGTTCGACATGTACGAAGCAGAGGCGACACGTGTATGTCAATTAGGTTTCGTGTTGCCGGCTTACGATTATGTGTTGAAATGTTCTCATACATTCAACTTGCTAGATGCACGTGGTGCCATTTCTATTTCTGAAAGAACAGCTTTCATCGGTCGTGTTCGTAACATGGCTCGTATTTGTGCACAAAACTATTTGGCGAAACGAGAAGAACTTGGTTTCCCATTGTTGAAAGGAGATAAATAAGATGGCTAAGGATTTACTCTTTGAAATTGGGGCAGAAGAAATTCCTGCAGGATTTTTGCCAAATATTATTAAACAATTAGGTGAATTAGCAACAGCTGCATTGGCAGAGCGTCACATTCCACATGGCGCTGTGAAAGTGTATGCCACACCTCGCCGTGTTGCATTACTCATCAATGACGTAGCAGAACGTGGTGAAGATGTTCACGAAACTCATAAAGGTCCATCTGTATCCATTGCCTATGATGCTGATGGAAATGCTACAAAAGCAGCTATCGGTTTTGCTCGTGGTAAAGGATTAGATGTATCTGAATTGAAAGTAGTAGATGGATATATCTTTGCTGATACAACGACAGCTGGTTTAGATACAAAAGAAGTTTTATCTGACGTATTACCATCCTTGATTACAGGTTTAAGTTTCCCTAAATCCATGCATTGGGGCGATTTAGAAGAACGTTTCGTTCGTCCAGTGCGTTGGTTGGTAGCATTATTTGGTCAAGACGTAGTACCGGTGACATTTGCTAATGTAACAAGTACAAATGTAAGCCGTGGACATCGTTTCTTAGGTGAATCTGAGTTGACTATCGGAGAACCAAAAGACTATGTAGATACTTTGAATAAAAACTTCATTATGATCGACCAAGACGTTCGCCGTGAAACAATCCGTAAACAATTAACAGAATTAGCAGCCACTAAAGGGGCTACTGTGGTGTGGGATGAAGATTTATTAGACGAAGTTACATTCCTAGTAGAATATCCAACAGCTCTTTGTGGTACTTTTGATGAAAGCTATTTAGCGTTACCATCAGACTGTATTATTACACCAATGAAAGACCATCAACGCTATTTCCCAATGGTGGACGGCAAAGGTAAATTACTTCCTATGTTTTTAACTGTTCGTAACGGCGATAGCAAATCTTTGGATGTGGTGGCAGCTGGTAATGAACGAGTACTTCGCGCTCGTTTAGACGATGCGAAGTTCTTCTTTAATGAAGACCGTAAAACACCATTAGCAGGCCGGTATGAAGCATTGACAAAAATTGTCTTCCAAGAAGGTTTGGGCAATTTAAAAGATAAAACAGAACGTCTATTAACATTAGGTACTACGTTAGCAAAAGAAGTAGGTTTTGCAGATACAGCTACCTTAGAACGTGCTACACACCTTGCTAAAACAGATTTAACGACAGGTATGGTAAGTGAATTTACTGAATTACAGGGCATCATGGGTAAAGAATATGCTTTACTAGATGGCGAAACACCAGCTGTAGGAGAGGCTATTTTTGAACAATACTTGCCTCGTTTTGCAGGGGATATCTTACCAAGTACCGATGCAGGACGTATCTTAAGTATTGTTGACAAAGTGGATACCATTGTAGCTACTTTCAGCCGTGGTTTAATCCCTACAGGTTCTCAAGATCCATATGCATTGCGCCGTCAAACTATAGGTATCATCAACATTTTGATGGATAGTAAATGGTCTTTATCCATGCGTCCAATCTGGGTAAAAGCGATGGAATTATTAGGCGTGGCTAGTGAAAAACAAGAAGAACTACTAGGTCAATTAGAAAACTTCTTCATCCTTCGCTTGAAAAATATCTTGTTAGAACAAGGTATGCCATATCAAGTGGTGGACATCGTATTGAGTCAAGATACTGTAACAGTTGCTTTAGCAGAAGGTTTAGGACAAGCCTTAACGGCGAACCGTCTTGATGAAAACGAACCATTAATGCAAGCCTATACACGTATTTATAACATGGTAAAAGATGTGACTTTCACTGGCGTTGATGAATCCTTGTTAAAAGAAGATTCTGAACAAGCCTTATACAAAGCGGCATTACCGGTATATACAACGAATCGCAATGCCTTAGAAGCTGGGGACTATGTGAAAGCTGTAAGCTTGGCAGAATCTTTGGTGCCTTATATTGAAACATTCTTTGAACATGTGATGGTTATGGATAAAGACGAAGCGGTGAAACAAAATCGTCTTCAATTATTACGCATGACTTATGAAGTAAGTAACTTGGGTAAATTAAAATAGGTTTCCATGATTATTACTGTTCTAACATTTTTTGCCAATCTGTTCATCATTGGTAGTATTGTGTATATGTATCAAGTCATCTTTGGACCTATTAATCATCCTTTTTTAATGAAAGCGATGGACCTCTTTCATGTGCGTATCAATTTGGAAAATATTAGCTATGCCGTAGCAGGTACCTCTGTGTTACTTGTGGCGGCACTAGCGCAAATTCCTTGGTTTCATCGCATTACTATGTGGCTCTATGGGGGACGTCGTCCTATAGGGCAAGAAGTAGAGATTCTACAGATGATTCAAATGGATATACAAAATCATACGGGCATCGATATGTCGCAATTCGACTGGTTTATCAAAAATGATGATTCTATCAATGCTTTTGCAATGGGGCATAATCGAATTTGTATCAATACGGGGGCTATCATACAGTTGCCTTATGATGAATTATTGGGCATAGTGGCTCACGAAATGGGACATATTCATCATAAAGATGGGGCCTATGGATTTTCTTGTTTCTATATGAACTATTTGGGACAAATGTGCATTCGTGTGTACGAACTATTTGCACGTGTCATATTATGGATTCAATATTTGCGACTACCGATAATTACATTCATTGTGCAAATCTTCTACCTTTTCGTAGTATTGCAGATACTTTTTATGCAGTGGGTTATTAAAGCGCCTTTGATCATTATTGACTTGTTCACAGGCAGACGAGCAGAATACCGTGCTGATAAATATGCTTATGAAATCGGCTTAGGGGCTGAACTACATAATGCCTTAATTACCTTGCGTAACTACACCTCTGAAAGTAGTGAAAGTGGACTTATGAGTAAACTTTATAGCACACACCCAGCCACAGAAAAACGCATCGAACGATTGCGACAATATGTGGAAGGGAAGTATTAGATAGTATATATTAATTCATAGGTGCCTATCCAGTTAAAGGGTAAACGAGCATGATTAATGGACATTTAGACGAATTTAACTTTTTTGTGGATTATGGCTTAAAAGTTAATTTTACTTTATATTACAATGTTCAAATTCGTTATAGGCTTGACCATATGTAAATTAGGAGATGGGAATGTGGCAACTACAATCGAGGTAAATAAAAGTAGTGTTAAAGAGTTATTAATGACGGGAATAAAAGAAAAATTCTTGATTCCTGAATATCAAAGACCTTATGCTTGGACTGAGGATCAAGTTTTAACACTCTTTTCAGATTTAGTGGAATACACAAATAATCAAAATGAATCATCATATTTTTTAGGCTGTATTGTTTCCTTTAGTAATGAAAATAAGGAACAAGAAATAATAGATGGTCAGCAACGAATAACTACATTATTTTTGCTATTGAGAGCAATTCATAGAAAACTTCAAAAAATGAGTGATAGTAAGGAAAAGGATAATTTTATTAGACAGATTGAGCCAGCAATATGGAAAATAGATGAATTGACAAGCGTTGCTGACTATAGTTCAGTTCTTATTGAGTCAAAAGTACTAGAAGTAGAATATAATCAGATTCTAGAAAATATTTTAAAAACTGGAAAAGCTGAAGATAAAAATAAGGATAGATATTCGAAAAATTACAATTTACTGATAAAATTATTAGATGAATATGCAAATAATGAACCTTTAAATTTCTATAGATTCATAAATAATGTATTAAATAAGACAATTGTATTACCAATTAAAGCTGACACTCAAGAAACCGCATTAACAATATTCTCTACTTTAAATGATAGAGGACTACCTTTATCAGATGCTGATATTTTCAAAGTTCAAATATATAATAAACTTAATGAAGAGAATAAAACAAAATTTGTGGAAGAATGGAAAAAACTTACATTAAGATCAGAAATTGCAGGTGAAAGTATCTAAAAATTGTTTTACTATTACATGTTTTACCTGAGGGCTATGGAGAATGACAAAATAACAACTACTCCTGGACTTAGAAAATATTTTGCACAAGATAGTTTTTCTAGACTTTTTAATGATAATTTATTACAAAATCTTAAAGATATTCTAGAATTTTGGGAGGTTGTTAATTGTAGAGAATCAAAAGAAGCAACATGGACAACAAATTTTTCTATATTAAGTATTTTAGATGTTCTTAGTTCATACCCAAATGAGTTTTGGAAATACCCAGTAATAATTTACTATTTAAAAAATAAGAATAGAGAAAAATTTGAAGAACTATTTTTGATTTTTTTGAGAAAATTATTTATAAATTTATTTAAAGTGTATCTAGTATCTCCAACAATTAACTCAGTTAAAACAAGTATTTTGAACTTAAATTCGTCTATTTTACATGATGGAGTGGTAAAGTTTGAATTTAGAAATGTAACAGAAGATGAGTTGCAAAATGGCATAAAACATCTACATAGAAATGCAGTTAGAATGTTATTAAAATTACTTGCGTATAATACAGAAGAACAAAAAGAATTATTACCTTATAATTGGGAGATTGAACATATACTACCAGTAAAATGGCAACAAAGTTATTTTAAGTCAAATGAAGATGAAGTAAATGAATTAATAGAGACAATTGGCAATAAAATTCCTTTTGAAAAGAGATTAAATATTATTGCAAGTAATGGATACTTTTCAAAAAAACAAGAACAGTATGCAAAATCTAATATAGAAATTACTAAACTAATGAGTAATGGTAATATAAAAGATTGGAAATTAGAAGAAATTAGAGAGCGCAATATAAGAATTATTGATGAAGTGCTTAAAACATTTAACTCATGGGATAATAGTTTAAGTGATAAGAATGAATTATCAACTGAAGAAATAGAGGCTATTAAGCTAATCAAAGAGAAGAACTTACAGAAATATTTATAGTTTATCTTGGTGGATATTATGAGTTAATTTTGTATTTTTCCTCTTGCATTTCTATGTTGGAAGCTTTGGGCTATGACATCGAGATAACATATGTAAAAGAAATGAAAAATAGAATGTTATGTGTAAGAGAGGATAACCAC
This sequence comes from uncultured Veillonella sp., assembly GCA_963516605.1. Classification (GTDB taxonomy): domain Bacteria; phylum Bacillota; class Negativicutes; order Veillonellales; family Veillonellaceae; genus F0422. Next base: position 169,994 of record CAUQBP010000001.1, read on the forward strand.
TTATGAACAAAGAAATAACGAATAACGATTTTAATTCATTAAAAGAAGATGAGAAAAACAATATATATTCTGTCTATGCTAACGAAGAAGGTTCTGCATCAGATGAGGAAACTGTAGGCTCATTTTGTGGAAGTGTTTTACTTTCAGAAGATGTATGGGATAAGGAAAAATTAATCAGCGATTTAAAAGCGGATTGGGGAATTGAACTATCAAAAGAAGATACGGAAGATGAAGATACAATCGTTACCGATTTTGATAAATGTAGAATTATAATCAGTAAATTTCCTGCACCTGTACCAAATGAAGAAGCTGAAATAAACGCAGAAAATAATTGGATGTGGGAAGAGGCTGTAGAGGTTACAAAGACTCATAAGGCTCACATTGTTGTAGCTATTTTGGGGGATGAAGAAGATTTAATATCAAGGGGCATACTTTATACGAAAATAATGGCTACTTGCTGCAAGCAAGAAAACGCTATTGGCGTATTCACATGTGGTGTAGTATTTGAACCTAGTTATTATATGAAATCTGCTGAGATGATTAGAGATGGTGAACTTCCAATTTTTACCTGGGTATGGTTCGGCTTATATAGGACTAAAAATGGGCTATCTACCTACACTTACGGAATGAAAGCTTTTGGAAAATTAGAGATTGAAATCTTAGATGTCGATGAAGAAGCAGGAAAATTGCTATCGTTTATATCTTCAATTTCATCATATGTATTGCAAGATAATGTGGAATTTAAGGATGGAGAAACAATAGGACTTTCTACAGATGATATCCATCAAATCACACGGAGTAAAGGCGTTGCTCTACCTGATCAGGACACACTAAAGATTTCTTATTAATATTCTTAAATTTCCCTCTTGCATAAAAACTTTTATTTATGATAGAATAATACTGTTAATTTGAGATGGTCCTATGCTTATAAGGTGTAAGTAATGAACGTCTGCAAAATAGGAGGAAAAAATCGTGAATATTATTGATGTATTAGAAAAAGAACAGCTTCGCTCTGACATTCCTGAGTTTCGCGCTGGTGATACTGTAAAAGTACACGTAAAAGTTGTGGAAGGTAGCCGTGAGCGTATTCAGGTTTTCGAAGGTTTAGTAATCAACCGTCAAGGTGGTTCCGTTCGTGAAACTTTCACAGTTCGTCGTATCGCTTCTGGCGTTGGTGTTGAACGTGTATTCCCACTTCACAGCCCACGTCTAGCAAAAATCGAAGTAACTCGTCGCGGTATCGTTCGTCGTGCTAAATTGTACTACTTACGTAACCTTACTGGTAAAGCTGCTCGTATTCGCGAAAAACGCTAATTTAAAAGGGTTAGCCATGAGACGTAAGTCTATGGCTAGCCTTTTTTTATTTCCTTTAGAAACTGCTAAATAGTAGGGCATATTAGTTATGAAATCCTAGATGGGAGTTTGCTACTTAATAGTCGATTTTATATACTTTCATAAAATGTAGATAGTTTGGTAGTAGTATGTCATAAAAGATATTAAATTAGCAGAAAAAATAACAGTAAAATGAGCATATGATATAGATAATAGACGAATAGGTGAAATATGAGTCAAGAAATTTTTCCGATCGTGCAGTGGTTCCCAGGCCATATGGCAAAAGCCACACGCATGATTACGGAACATAAAAAGAAAGTTGATGTGGTTATCGAATTACTAGATGCACGAATCCCTCGCAGTAGTGCCAACCCTGTGATCCGAGAATTGATCGGGGATAAACCACATGTAGTGATTTTAAACAAATGTGATTTGGCAAACCCAAAAGCTACAAAAGAATGGATTGAATTTTTCAAAAACGAAGGTATTCATGCTATTGCTATTGATTCTAAAAATGGCAAAGGAAATAAGCAACTCGTGAAAACCGTAGAATCCTTAGCACAGCCCATCATCGATAGATGGCTAAAAAAAGGAATCAAAGGTCGTACAGTACGTACTATGATTCTAGGGATACCCAATGTAGGTAAATCTACATTAATTAATAAACTAGCTGGATCCGCAGCAACACGTACTGCCAATAAACCTGGGCATACACGTGGTCAACAATGGGTTAAGGTAGGTAAGAATTTGGAATTGTTAGATACGCCAGGTGTATTGTGGCCTAAGTTTGAAGACCAACGAGCAGCTGCACGGTTAGCCATGACAGGGGCGATTTCTGACGATGTGTATGATTTAGATTCTGTTATCAAGCAGTTGTTGGCATATTTAGAAGAGCATGAACCGACATTATTGCATGAGCGTTATAAATTGACAGAAGAGGAACGTACATCCGTAGATACCATGTTAGAGGCTATTGGTCGTCGTCGTGGTTGTTTGGTAAGCGGTGGCGTCGTGGATTATGACAAGGTGCGCCGTGTGATTTTGACGGATTACAGAAATAACAAATTGGGATACATTACCTTTGATGGCGTCGATGAGGAGCCGTACTATGTTGATGAAGAGTGAGTTTCAGGAACTTAAAGTTAAAGATATTAAAAATCTACTGCAAGGTGAATGCCCTTTTGATTATGTACAATGGGCATTAGAAGATTCTCGTGAATCCGTGAAACATGCAGCTGGTGTGTATTTACGAAAGCAGAAAAAAGTCTTAGAGGAGCAACAGCGTTTAGAAGCCATGTACGCTTATGAAGAAAGCTTTTACGAGGAAGGCAAATACCTAATCGCTGGTGTAGATGAAGTGGGTAGAGGTCCTATTGCAGGTCCTGTGACAGTAGCAGCTGTTATCTTACCACCTCATTGCAAGCTAGTAGGGTTGAACGATTCCAAAAAACTAACGCCAGAAAAACGAGATACCTTATTTGATCAAATCATGGAGGTAGCCGTAGCGGTACACTGTGTATCCTATGAGGCAGAAGTCATTGATACACTCAATATTTATGAGGCTACACGACAAGCTATGTATGAGGCGATTCGTAATTTACCAGTACAGGCAGAGGCTGTATTATCAGATGCGATGAAATTACCAGATTTAGAGGTACCTGTAGAATCTTTGATTAAAGGAGATTCTAAAAGTGCATCTATTGCAGCTGCTTCCATTGTAGCAAAGGTAACACGGGACCGCTTCATGGAAGCTATGGATGAAGAGTATCCAGGATTTGGGTTTGCGATCCATAAAGGATATTATACAGATGTCCATAAGCAGGCGATAAAAGACCTTGGCATTACGCCATTACATCGTCATAGTTTTGAACCTATCAAATCGATTGTGGCAGGTAAGCCTGTGGAAGAGATATAAACTATAGAGTAGAGATTTAGATACATATAGCTAGTATATGCTTACACGTAACACGGTATCTATCATTTCTAGGAGTTATACATAATTCTATACTGTTTTATAAAAGCATTCTTATAGAGTATTCTATGAGAATGCTTTTTGTATATCGATATATGTATATTGATTATAACACTCTTAGTAGAGTACCCTCCTAACAGTGTGGGTTGTACGGTTTACATTCTTTCGTAATGAAAGTAATGTAGAACTAAGGAGGTGCCTATGAACCACATTGAATTAGGAAGATACGGTGAAGACCTAGCTACCAACTATTTGAAAAGCCAAGGCTATGATGTATTGGAACGAAATATACGCTATCGATTTGGTGAAGTAGATATTATCGCTAAAAAAGAAAATATGCTCATTGTAGTAGAGGTGAAAACAAGACGGACCCAAACCTATGGAATGCCCTGCGAGGCGGTGCATTGGAAAAAGAAACAACACATACGTCATGTCATATCTATGTTTTTGGCAACCCGTGATATAGAGTATGAATCTATACGATTTGATGTCATAGAAGTATATGTGCCTCAAGTGGGAGATTCTAAATTACGGCATATGAAAGCATGTCATTTATAAGATAGGAGGAGTATCATGTATGCAAAAACCTATGGAGTATGTGTGAGTGGTATTGATGGATATGTGGTGACCGTAGAAGTAGATATTAGCCCAGGTCTACCAAGCTTTGACATTGTTGGATTACCAGCGACCTCTGTGAAAGAGGCAAAAGAGAGAGTGCGATCGGCTATCAAGAATGGGGGCTTTGAGTTTCCTATGAAGAGAATTGTGGTCAATCTAGCACCTGCCCATATTCGTAAAGATGGGTCTTCTTTAGATTTAGCCATTGCCATGGGAATTTTAGCCGCTCAAGAATCGGGAAAACACAAGAAAAAGGAGTCTATACATTGGAATCACCATATATTTATAGGAGAATTATCGCTAGATGGTTCTTTACAACCAGTGATGGGGATGTTATCTATGGTGATGGGAGTGACAAATCAGGAGTTAGGGAATGACAATAATTATCTTTCTATGTTAGAAGATATTATTGTGCCTATAGGAAATCATGAAGAGGCTATTAGTGGGGCCTCTATACCTGTATATGGACTATATACATTAGCTGCAGTTGTGGAAGTGTTAGAGGATCCTGAAAAGAAAGACAATCTATGTGCGCAGATAGCTATAGTGCCATCAAAATATAGTGCGGAAATACTAGATTTACAAGATGTAAAAGGGCAAGTAATGGCAAAACGGGCCTTAGAAATATCTGCTGCTGGTGGTCATCATTTACTGATGACAGGACCTCCTGGTTCGGGAAAAACCATGCTAGCTAAACGGTTGCCGTTTTTATTGCCTCCCCTTTCACGGGAGGAGCAACTAGAGGTAAGCCGTATTTATAGTGTAATGGGTTTATTAAAAAGTGGCCGATTAATGGAACAACGACCATTTCGCAGTCCTCATCATACGAGTACATTAGTGGCTATGGCGGGAGGAGGACAACCGCCAAAACCAGGAGAAATTACCTTGGCACATAAAGGCGTTTTATTTTTGGATGAAGCACCAGAATTTCGTAGGCCCGTCATAGAGGTTTTGAGACAGCCCTTAGAAGAACGACAAGTACATATTGCACGGATTGGAATGGCAACTACCTATCCCAGTGATTGTATTGTTGTCATGGCTATGAATCCATGTCCATGTGGATGGTTTGGAACGGAAGAAGATCATCGATGTACTTGTACAGCTACGCAAATTCAAAGATACCAACGAGTGTTATCAGGACCTATTTTGGATAGAATGGATCTAGTAGTACCCGTAGAAAGACCTACTTTAACAGAGATATATGCCCCTAAGGATAAAGTTAGTACAGCGCAAGTGCGCAGCCGTGTTATCCGTGCTAGAGCTATGCAAACTGAAAGGTATAAAGGAACGAATATTGGTGTGAACTCACATTTAAGTCATAGTGATATAGAAATGTATGTGAAACTTTCTGAGCAAGCTAAAGAATTGCTAGATTCAGCTTTTACCACATTGCATTTGAGTTTACGTAGCTATGACCGCATTATTAAAGTGGCAAGAACAATCGCTGATTTAGCAGAATCTGAGGAGATTTTAACAGACCATGTGGCAGAAGCTTTGAGTTATCGGCAAGTACAGGAGGGATTATAAATGAAAGATGAAATTTATGCGAGTGCTCTCCAACATGTAGTAGGATTAGGAAATGCAAGCTTAGGTAATTTGTTTACCTATTACGAAAGTGCCAAAGAAGCTTGGCATCATGTGTTACATCACAATGTGGAACCATCATTGGGTTGTAAATATGAATTATTTGATGAAATTCGCCGTCCTATCAATGAAAGCTTTCTATTACAATTAGAAGAAGATTTAGAGCGTTATCATATGGAAGTGATTACTTGGGAATCTCCATACTATCCAAAATCTTTACTAGAAATTTATAATAGTCCCCGAGTGTTGTATGGACGTGGGGATATAGAAGTGTTGCAACATACGGATCGTTCTTTGGCGATGGTAGGCGCTAGAAAGTGCTCTACCTATGGTGTACAAGTAGCTAGACACTTTGGACGGGCTTTATCTAATTTAGGCATTATTGTTGTTAGTGGAGGCGCCATGGGGATCGATCGTGCTAGCCATGAAGGGGCCTTGCAAGGACAAACTCCAACGATTGCTGTTATGGGCTGCGGTTTAAATGTAACCTATCCAAGAACAAACCGGAATTTATTTTTAGAAATTTTAGAAAAAGATGGATTGCTATTATCAGAATATGGACCGCATATGCAAGCAAAGAGTCATCACTTTCCTTCACGAAATCGAATTATCAGCGGTATGACGAGAGGCACTATTGTGGTGGAAGCAAAAGCTAGTAGCGGATCTTTGATTACTGCTGATATGGCGATTAATGAAGGGAGAGATGTATTTACCATACCTGGTAATGTATTGACGCATACTTGTGATGGAAATCATTGGCTTATTCAACAAGGAGCTACAGTATTAACAGATCCTGAACAAGTATTGCGTGAATATGGTTGGCAAAAAGTTGCAAAGTATAGTAACATGGATAGTAATAAAGTAAACATAGTGAATGAAGAAGAACAACGTGTGTTGAAGGCTATGAATCCTGGTGGAAATACAACGATTGAAGAACTTGTGCATAGCACACAATTGCCTTTATCCAATCTTCATACATTGCTGTTACAATTAGAGCTAAAACAAATGATTACACATACCCCTCAGGGGTACGTGCTACATACTTAGAGGAGGAAGATTTTTGGCCATTATTAGATCCTTCGTTACAGGGGAGAAGAAAAAAGACAAAGATACAAAAGAAGCTGTCAAATCAAGCGCCAAAGCACCAGAGTCTAGACCTTTGGTCATGCGTCCGGAACCGATTGAAATAGAGCATAAACGGACTTTCAAAAAAGATGGAAAAACTTTAATCATCGTGGAATCACCAGCAAAGTCAAAGACCATTGAAAAATTTTTAGGTGATGATTATGTGGTAAAAGCTAGCATGGGCCATTTAAGGGATTTACCTAAAATGCAAATGGGTGTATCTATAACTAATGGTTTTTTACCTAGGTATTTGAATGTACCAGGTAGAAAGACTGTTATTGAAGATTTGCGTAAAGAAGCAGATAAGGCGAAGGCTGTGTATCTGGCAACTGACCCTGACCGTGAAGGAGAAGCCATCTCTTGGCATTTAGCACATATTTTAAATATAGATGGTACTACACCATGTCGAGTTACTTTCAATGAGATTACCAAGCATGCTATTCAAGAGGCGATGGCAACACCTAGACCGATTGATATGCATATGGTGGACGCTCAACAGGCTCGCCGCGTATTGGACCGTATTGTAGGCTATAAATTGAGTCCTTTGTTGTGGAAAAAGATTTGCAAAGGACTTAGTGCCGGACGTGTTCAATCTGTAGCGGTACGTATTATCTGCGATCGGGAACGAGAAATTCAAGCATTTATTCCAGAAGAATACTGGACTATCGAAGGTGTGTATCAAACAGCTAAGAATGAACAATTTGATGTGGTAGTGACACACAAAGGTGATGAAAAGCTAACGATTTCTAGTGAGATAGAAAGTAATGCAGTATTACGTGCTATTCATGACCGTGAAAGTGTAGTTAGTTCTGTACAAGCAAAACAACGTAGTCGCAAAGCACCAGCTCCATTTACGACGTCGACGATGCAACAAGAAGGTGTACGCAAACTGAATATGAATGCAAAACGCATTATGTCTGCAGCACAACATTTATATGAAGGTAAAGAAATTGGGGGCTATGGTCATGTAGGTTTGATTACCTATATGCGTACAGATTCCACTCGGGTATCAAAGGAAATGCAAGAAGCAGCTAAAGCCTATATTCTCAAGACCTTTGGGAAGGAGTTTTATCCGAGTAAACCCAATATATTTGGAGCGAAGGCGAATGCTCAAGATGCGCATGAAGCGATTCGTCCTACCATGTTGGAATTACCACCTAAAGCGGTAGCGTCCTATCTATCTAGTGATGAGTTAAAACTATATACCTTGATTTGGAATCGATTTTTAGCGAGTCAAATGGCTCCACAGAAAAGTGAAACTATCACTATGCAATTTCACGTAGATGAGTATACATTGAAGGCTTCTGGGAATCGTGTATTATTTAAAGGCTTTACAGAAGTCTATGAAGACGCTAAAAAAGAAGATGACCATATATTGCCAGCCCTAGAGGAAGGGCAAGCTATTATGCCTATCTCTATGGATGGTATACAGCATTTTACGCAACCTCCAAGCCGTTATTCTGAGGCAGGTCTTATCAAAGTATTAGAAGAACAGGGAATTGGTCGACCAAGTACGTATGCAGCTACCATTGATACGATCTTAAAACGAAATTATGTGGAGCGTAAGGATAAACATTTTATTCCTACTGAGTTAGGATTTGCTGTGGTGGAATTTTTAACAACTCATTTTGAAAAGTTCATTAATACGAAATTTACTGCCTCTATGGAGGAAGATTTAGACCATATTGCACAAGGGACTAACTTCTACGAAGCTGTTATCCATTCATTTTATGATAGTTTTGAGAAGGAATTATACACAGCTGAATCGGCTGAGAAGATAGAACTGGAGGCAGAAAAGAGTGGTATTCTTTGTGAAAAATGTGGACATGATATGGTCTATAAACTAGGACCTTATGGTAAATATTTAGCATGTTCTAACTTTCCAGATTGTCGAAATATTAAGTCCATTACAGTTAGCACGGGAGTGACATGTCCTAAATGTAAATCTCATGAGATTTTAGAACGTAAATCCAAGAGAGGTCGTGTTTTTTATGGTTGTGAAGGGTATCCATCTTGTGATTTTACAATGTGGGATAAACCTATTGATAAAACTTGTCCCGTTTGTGGTAGCTTAATGGCTGAAAAAGTATATAAAAATGGAAATAAAAAAGAGTTTTGTTCCAATCCTGACTGTGAAACAAGGCCAAAACGTAAACCTAGAACAAAGAAAGAAGATAAAGAATGAAAGATTTTGTAACTATTATTGGAGCTGGTCTTGCTGGCTCTGAGGCAGCCTATCAACTGGCTAAGCGTGGTATCCCTGTGCACTTATATGAAATGCGTCCCAAAGTGTCTTCACCGGCTCATCATACAGATCAATTTGCAGAGTTAGTATGCTCTAACTCTTTGCGTGCGAATACGATAGAAAATGCAGTGGGGCTTTTGAAAGAAGAAATGCGTCGTTTAGATTCTTTAATCATGGAATCTGCTGATGCCACTCAAGTTCCAGCAGGTGGTGCCTTAGCCGTAGATCGTCATGCTTTTAGTAAAAGGGTCACAGAACGTATTAAAGAACACCCTTTAATCACAGTGATTCATGAAGAAGTGACAGAGATTCCAGATGAAGGTATTGTTATTTTTGCAAGTGGTCCACTCACATCAGAAGCGTTAGGGACTAAGATTAAAGAGTTAACTGGTTCTAAAGATTTTTATTTCTATGATGCGGCAGCGCCGATTGTAACAGCAGAGTCTTTGAATTACGATAAAGTATTTGCAGCCTCACGGTATGATAAAGGGGATGCAGATTATTTAAACTGCCCTATGACAAAAGAAGAATATGATGCTTTCTATGAAGCGTTAACTACAGCTGATGTAGTACAACCAAAAGATTTTGAAAAAGAAATCTATTTTGAAGGATGTATGCCTGTAGAAATTATGGCATCTCGAGGGGTAGATACATTGCGCTATGGGCCTTTGAAACCGGTTGGTCTTGTAGATCCACGGAACAATATTGAGTGGCATGCAGTAGTGCAGTTGCGCAAGGAAAATAAAGAAGCTACTATGTACAACTTAGTAGGCTTTCAAACGCATTTAAAATGGGGCGAACAAAAGCGAGTATTCCAAATGATTCCAGGGTTAGAGAATGCTGAATTTATTCGCTATGGTGTCATGCATCGTAACACATATATTAACTCTCCAGAACTGTTGAACCAAGCATTCCAACTACAATCTAATGCACGATTGTTTTTTGCTGGTCAAATGACAGGTGTGGAAGGGTATCTAGAATCAGCAGCTGCAGGTATGATGGTAGCTATCCAAGTGGCGCGTATGTTGCATGGCAAAGAATTTGTTACATTCCCTAAAACAACAGCTCTTGGTGGGTTAAGCCATTATATTAGTGCTTATGAAGGTTCAAATTTCCAACCAATGAATATAAATTTTGGTATCATGGAACCTTGGGGAGCTAAAGTACGTAAGAAAAAAGAAAAAAATGCATTAATTGCTCAGCGTGCATTAGAAGAATTAGAGGCATTAATTGTAGCAGAAGAATTGCTGTCTTAATGAATAGTTTTGCACCTGATAGATATAGTACTTTACATATTCGAAGGCAAGAGAATTTTGCAATATTTGAAATTTCATAGATATGAAAAAGAGGAAAGGATTTGCTATGCGCATCCTTTCCTCTTTATATTTGTTGTTAGTTTGATTGTATAGGCATCACTTTGTGTTGAAACTAATGAATCATTATTTTCCTTTTTTGCCTTTCCCTATAGGGAATACATGTGTATCCGTTGTTCCTTTATAATGAAGGTATAGCCAGATGCCAAAGGACACAGCCATGACAATTAAGCTTGTAACCTGTGCTGACTTAAAGCCTAATGTTAGGTTTACATAATCTCCACGTAAAAATTCTAAGAAGAATCGCAAGGCAGAATACAAGAATGCATATAAGCAGAAGATTTGTCCTTTTTTATGAGGAAATACGTTAGCCAATAGTAAGATAACAAACAAAATAATATCTACTTGACCTTCCCATATTTCAGCAGGCCATAATGGTTGATTACCATAAGTGCGGTATGCCAAGGTAGTTTCTGGATAGAGAATACCGAAGTTTCCCCCAGTAGGGTGACCAAAGGCATCGCCATTCATGACATTCGCCATACGTCCCACAGATTGCCCTACCATAAGGGCTGGTGCAAATAAATCAGCAAATGCCCAAGGGTCTACCTGCTGTTTCTTTAAATAGTAAATTCCAGCAATAGCACCTAATAGTACGCCACCTTGGATAGCCATACCTCCTTGCCATACGTATGGAATTTCTAATAAGTGATTATGATAGTATCCCCAGTCAAAGAAGAATACATCCCATAGTCGAGCACCGATGATACCAGCGATAGCAACAGTGATGGTGAAATCCACCATATGTTTTTCCCATCCACGGCCATCTTTTTTCATAATGAAGTAGCCTACAATGGCAGCACTAATAATACCTAAAGCTAGAAGTAAACCATAGGCGCGTACTGGAAAGCCTCCAATAAAAAATAAATATTGATGCATAGAACCTCCTATTATTTCTATTTAAAATGTTTCTAACAAATCCTACCTTTGTAGTGTACCATAAATTTTAGAGAAATAGTATAGTGTTCCCACTATATAGGCTGAATGTGATATAATATAAAGGTTAAAAGGAGCGCTTATGAAACACTTACAATTTATGAAACATATGGTGCTAGGAATATCTGCATTTAGTTTGTTTGCTTCTTATCCAGTAGCAGAGGCAGCAATCCATATTCCCTTTCCAGCACTGTCCAATACAACAACAGCAGTAGAACCTACACAATATGTAGGTCCTATGTTGTATATTCCAGAAAAGCAAGAAGTTACATTACCTATCACCATGGTATTTGATCCTATAGTATCAGAAACGGCGTATGATACAAAGTATGTACAGAATGGTACATCAATCATGTCTCCAAGCTGGTTTGAATTGACTTCGACTGGCCTAAAAGCAAGTCCTAAATTATCTTATGAGTACGTGAATCGTTATAAGGAAAAAGGATATCGTGTATGGCCTTTGATTACCAACCAATTCGATCCAGACATGACTAGTAAAATACTCGCTAATGAATCGATGTGGGAACGATACAAACAAGGTCTTATTAATTATGCTACAGAGTATGGTTATGATGGATATAACTTTGATTTTGAAAATGTTCATTACAAAGATAAAGCACAGCTAACTAAGTTTGTGGATTTTCTTGCTAAGGGATTGAGAGATTATAACCTACATAGTTCTATTGATGTAACGGGCTATTCTAATAGTGAAAACTGGTCTTTAGTGTATGATCGTAAAGCTTATGCTGATGCAGTAGATTATGTAGTACTTATGGCGTATGATGAAACTTGGGCATCTAGTGATATAGCTGGACCAGTGGCCTCCTATCCATGGGTGAGAAAGCATACAGAGCAAATGCTTTCCGAAGTACCAGCATCAAAACTCGTACTGGGTATTCCATTCTATATGCGTGAGTGGTCTGTACCAGTGAAAGGTTCTTGGGAAGGAAAAGCAAAAAGTAAAACACTAGCCATGTCCAAAGCGTTGGATTTAGAACGTGAATACAGAGATGTGATGCGCTGGGATGAGCGATTAAAAGGTAATTATTTAACGTTGACGAATAAAAATGGTGTCTATGGTATTTATGATAAAAAGAAACCATATGAGGGGACACTCACAAAAATTTGGTTTGAAGATCCACAGTCGTTAAGCTATAAAGTGGGTCTTGTAAAAGAATTACAACTTGCAGGAGTCGCGGCTTGGCGTAAAGGTTTTGAAGCTAGTGATGTATGGCCGGTGCTGAGTTTTGCTCTAGATAGTGCTAATACAGATAGTACTGAAAAGGGGAAAGCAATTTCAGACAAAAAAGATCATAAAAAAGAAGTAAAAAAACAAGAGAAAAAGAAAGATAAGAAGAAAGATAAGAAGAAAAAATCTAAACATACAGATACTTCAGAAGTGACAAAGATTTCTAAAGACGGTAAAGAAATTGTGTTACAGTTTAAGAAAACGCATAAATACACTGATGAAACAGGTGTTGTAAAGGTTACAAAAGAAAAAAAGTCTTTGCCTAAAGACTAAGATTTGGAGTATACTTAAGAGCATTAATACATACAATTGAGGAGGCATAGCATGTACGAAAAATACGTGGCACAAGACATTGAAAAAAAATGGCAAACATATTGGGAAGAGTCTGGGGTATTTAAAACAGAGTATGACCCAAGTAAAGAAAAATATTATGTGTTAGAAATGTTCCCATATCCATCTGGTAACTTACATATGGGACATGTGCGTAACTATTCGATTGGTGATGTAGTGGCACGTTTCAAAAAAATGCGTGGATTTAATGTATTACATCCAATGGGATGGGATGCATTTGGTATGCCTGCGGAAAATGCAGCTATTAAAAATGGTGTATCTCCTAAAGATTGGACATTAGATAATATTGCCAACATGACACGTCAGCAAAAAGAGTTGGGTTTATCCTATGATTGGGACCGAGAAGTAGCGACTTGTAAAGAAGATTACTATCGTTGGACACAATGGATATTCCAACAATTTTATAAAAAAGGCTTGGCCTATAAAAAAGAAGCAAAAGTAAACTGGTGTGAACATGACCATACAGTATTAGCTAACGAACAAGTTATTGATGGCAAATGCTGGCGCTGTGATAATGATGTAGTGAAAAAAGACTTAAAACAATGGTTCTTTAAAATTACAGACTATGCAGATCGTTTGCTAGACGATTTAGATACATTGGACCAATGGCCTGACCGTGTAAAAGCAATGCAACGAAACTGGATTGGTCGTAGCGAAGGTACACAATTTGCGTTCCATGTACCTAAAATTGATAAATCTTTTGAAGTGTATACAACACGGGTAGATACTTTGTTTGGTGTGTCCTATGTGGTGTTGGCACCTGAGCATCCGTATGTAAAAGAATTGATTCAAGATGCATCCAATAAAGCAGAATTGGAAGCTTTCATTGAAACATTGCGCAACCAAAGTGATATTGAGCGTACTTCTACAGAAGCAGAAAAAGTAGGTATGTTTACAGGTTCTTATGCGACACATCCTATTACGGGTAAAGAAGTGCCAATTTGGATTGCTAACTATGTACTAGCAGACTATGGTACTGGTGCTGTTATGGGTGTTCCAGCTCATGATGAAAGAGACTATGCATTTGCGAAAAAATATGATTTACCTGTGAATTGGGTGATTCAAAATAGTGCTCAAGATTTGGACTTCCAAACGTTAGATGCTGCCTTTACAGAAGATGGTGTATTGGTGAACTCCGGCGACTTCAGTGGCAAAACTTCCGAAGAAGTACGCCAAGCATTGGGTGATTATTTCACTGAACAAGGCACAGGTCGTAAAACTGTAAACTTCCGTCTTCGTGACTGGTTGATTTCTCGCCAACGCTATTGGGGTTGTCCAATTCCTGTGGTGTACTGTGAAAAATGTGGAGAGCAATTAGTTCCAGAAGATCAATTGCCGGTAAAACTTCCCGAAGATGTATCCTTTGATGGTGGTGCAATTTCTCCATTAGCTACATCTGAAAACTTCCTAAACACAACATGTCCATGCTGCGGTGGTCCTGCTCGACGTGAAATTGATACCATGGATACATTTATTGATTCCTCTTGGTATTTCTTACGCTATGCAGATGCTCGCAATGATCAAGAAGTATTTAACAAAGAGATCGCTAAATATTGGATGAATGTAGACCAATATATCGGTGGTATTGAACATGCGATTTTGCACTTATTATATGCACGTTTCTTTGTAAAAGTGTTACATGATATTGGTTTAGTAGAAGTAAATGAACCGTTTAAAGCTTTATTAACACAAGGTATGGTGTTAAAAGAAGGTTCTAAAATGTCTAAATCTAAAGGAAATGTGGTATCTCCAGAAGAAATCATTGCCAAATATGGTGCAGATACAGCTCGTTTATTCATCTTATTCGCAGCACCAGTAGATCGTGATTTGGACTGGAGCGACCAAGGGGTAGAAGGTTCCTATCGTTTCTTAGGTCGTGTATGGCGTATTATCGATACATACCAACAATTAGGTGCGTCTGGACATCAAGATAGCTTATCAAAAGATGAAATAGCATTACGCCGTGAATTACATCGTGCTATCAAAAAAGTAACAGAAGACTTAGATGGTAAATTCAATTTTAATACTGCCATTAGTACTGTTATGGAATTGGTAAACGCTATGTACCAATTTAAAGATAACCATGATACAGTGCAAAGTGATTTAGCAAAAGAACTAGTTGAAAAATTAACATTATTGCTAGCTCCATTTGTACCGCATATTACTGAAGAAATCTGGCATGAATGTGGATTTGAAGGTTCTGTACATGCTGCATCTTGGCCTACTTATGAAGAATCTGCTCTAGTAGTAGATGAGGTAGAAGTGGCAGTGCAAGTAAATGGTAAAGTGCGTGATAAATTGACAGTATCTGTTTCTTTATCTAAAGAAGAATTAGAAGCAGCTGCAAAAGCATTACCACGTGTACAAGAGTTTACAGAAGGTAAAACTGTTGTGAAAGTGATTGTAGTACCTAAAAAATTAATTAATATTGTAGTCAAATAAAACGAGGTTCCTATGGAAAAACGTAAGGACTATATTAGCTGGGATGAATACTTTATGGGTGTTGCCATGTTAGCAGGGCAACGCTCTAAAGATCCTAATACCCAAGTAGGAGCTTGCATTGTAAGTGATGATAATAAAATTTTATCTATCGGATACAATGGTATGCCCTTAGGTTGTGATGATGATGATTTCTCTTGGAATCGAAACCGGGATGAAGACAATAAATACTTTTATATCGTTCATAGTGAATTGAATGCCATATTAAATTATCGTGGTGGTTCCTTAGAGGGCAGTAAAATCTATGTCACTTTATTCCCTTGTAATGAATGTGCCAAAGCCATCATTCAAAGTGGTATTAAGGAAGTCATTTATTGGCGTGATGATTACAAAGATACACGAGAAGTGCAAGCATCTAAACGATTGTTTCAAACTGCGGGAGTAACGATTACGGCTTATGAACCAAGCGGTAGACAATTATCGTTACAACTGTAATTGAATTGACTACATTTGTATATAATAAGGCTGAACTTGAGGAGATATTCCTAGGTTCAGCCTTTTATGTTGGAACAGTATAATATCGAACAAAATAACGGCTAGTTCCAATTAGGACCTTGCCGTTAGTATGTTCGATGTTTATTTGTTATTTCCTATTACTTTTTTGATAGCTTTTACGCCCTTAGAAGTAATATTTTTACCAGTATTTGTTAATCGTGTTCGAGTGCGTGTCACTCTACCCATAGCAGTCAGAGAAGACTGTTTACGAGGTTTCATGTCTCTTTCATTACCGAAGTCACCACGGCGAATACTTGTAGCTTTTACTTTTTCAGAACCTACGGAGCGTTGTAATTCTTTCATAATTACCTTAGGTTCTACAGATTTTTCAAATGTATATACATCTGCTGCTACATAGCCTAATTGTGGATACGCATGAAGAATTACATGGCAATGATGGGATACAGCCACCAGGAAGATTTCATCTTCTAAAATTTGGCAATCAATTTCCTCAACACATTGATTGGTAATTGCTAAGGCATTTACAATAGCATCTTGTAAGACAGCAGGAGATTCTATTTTTTTATCAATACAAGAATATAAATCAATTAAGACGTGCTCACCTAAAACGTGCATGTTTTCACCTACTTTCATTCATAGTCTATTATATAAGATAATTTCAATTTTGTAAATTTGTTATACTTTTTTGTAATAGTACTAATTATAAAAATTAATTATAGAATTTACTAAACTCTACTACTATGGTAAGCTATAGATAAGACATAGAAAGCTATGCCCTTTTGAACGAGTTGTTCAAACATGTAAATGATACTACATATAGTAATGCTAGGAGGTCCTATTATGAAAGCACCGTTACGTTACGATTTTGCTTCTTTTTCTACAGAAGCGCAGGCCGTATGCCCTGAACGAGTATTTACAGATTTTTTACACCGCTATGCCTATGGTGTAGATGCTTCTTGTTATTCCTATGTACCACAAGTAGTGGTGAAAGTTAATAATGAATCAGAAGTGATTCGTATTTTAGCTTTAGCAAATCAATATGGTACACCAGTGACTTTTAGAGCAGCAGGTACATCTTTATCTGGACAATGCTCTAGTGAACATGTATTAGTGGTGGCTAATGATGGCTTTAAACGAATGGAAGTATTAGACGGAGGCAAAGCATTACGTTGCGATTGTGGTGTTATTGGGGCCGATGCGAATGAAAAGTTAGCTCCTTATGGACGCAAAATTGGACCAGATCCAGCTACTATTGCAAGTGCTTTAGTAGGGGGGATTTTCAATAATAACTCTTCAGGTATGTGCTGTGGTACGGTAGAAAACTCTTATCAAACGGTGAAATCTGTACGGGTCGTATTAGTGGATGGTACAATTTTAGATACTAGCGATCCAGCTAGTGTACAAGCTTTCATGATCTCTCGTGCTGACCTTGTGAAAGGATTATTAGATCTTCGTAAATGGATTTTTGATGATCCAGAATTAGTAGAGTTAATTCAACGTAAATTTAAAATTAAAAATACAACAGGCTACTCCATTAACACCTTAGTAGACTTTGAAGATATTGTGGACATTTTAAATCATATCTTTATTGGTTCTGAAGGTACATTAGGCTTTGTATCTGAAGTGGTCTATAATACAGTAGAAGATAAAAAATTTAAAGCTTGTGGTCTTGTATTCTATAAAGAGCTATCCGATGCATCTCGAGCTGTTGTAACATTGGCGAATATGGGACGTAAATATGTAGTATCTGCGGAAATGATGGACTACCTCAGTCTTAAGAGTGTACAAAAGTTAGAACAAGTACCGGACTTTGTACGTGGAGTGCCAGAGGGGACTAGCTGTATTCTATTCCAATCTGAAAGTAATAATGAGCAAGAATTAGCAGAACAAGTGGAATATATTAAAGAACAATTAAAAGATATTCCAACTATCATTCCTAGCTTATACTCTACGGATCCAGAAGAATATAATTCTTGGTGGTATATCCGTAAAGGATTGTTGCCAATTGCAGCAGGACAACGCAAATCTGGTTCTACGGTAATTACAGAAGATGTATGTTTTAAAATTGAAGATTTTGTTAAAGGCATCGGTATCATTACAGAGTTATTCCGTAAATATGATTTTATGGATAATGGTATTATCTTTGGACATGCCTTAAGTGGCAATGTTCACTTTATCATTACTCCAGACTTGAATGATTCAAGAGAACGTGATAATTTTAGTGGACTAGTGAAAGAAATGGCAGAACAAGTCGCTGCTGTGGAAGGTAGTATCAAAGCAGAGCATGGTACAGGTCGTATGGTAGCGCCATTCGTTGAATTAGAGTGGGGTGTGAAAGCTTACCAAGTTAACCGCCGTATCAAAGAATTATTTGATCCTAATTACCTAATCAATCCAGATGTTATCATTACAGATGATCCAGATGTATATAAAAAGAACTTGAAAGCGATGGCTGCTATTGATCCATTGTTCAATATGTGTATTGAATGTGGCTTCTGTGAAAAGAACTGTCCATCTAAAAATTTAACATTAACACCACGTCAACGTATTTCCTTGGTACGTGAAGAAACACGTCTTCGTCAAGAAGGTAAACATGCGGAAGCAGATGCTTTAGCGGAAGGCTATCAATATTATGGTGTAGATACATGCGCAGCATGTTCTATGTGTTCCATGCTATGTCCACTAGGTATTGATACAGCGCAAATCGCCTTATCTGTTCGTAAAGTGACAGCAAAAGGTCATGGCATTGCAGAAGCCATTTATGACAATTTCCCAGCTACCTTAGCAGCAGCTCGCATGGGTGTGACATTAGGTGGTGCAGCAGGTAAAGTGATTACTAATAAGTTAATCTCTAAAATTACAAAAGGGGCTCACAAATTAACAGGGGTCACACCATATGCACCAACGACATTGCCAAAAGCTAACCGCCATACCTTGAAAAATCAACGTAATACTGTAGGCAATGATAATGTTGTGTATTTCAGTACTTGTGCAAATCGTGCATTTAAACCAAATCAAGGTCAAAAAGATACACGTAGTTTACAACAAGTGATGGAAAACTTATGTAAAAAAGCAGGCTATAATGTGATCTATCCACGCCATATTGAAAATCTATGTTGTGGTTTGAGCTTTGAAAACTATGAAGATATTGATAAACGGGCGTTGCGGGATTTAGAAAATGCTTTATTAGAAGCAAGCTGTGGTGGAGTATATCCTGTAGTGATTGACCATTCTGCATGTTTCTCTCATGCTTTCAAACATATCAAATCTGTTACGATTCTTGATGTATCTGAATTTTTATATACTCATATCGTGCCTAAATTAGATATTGTAAAATGCAAAGAACGAGTTATCGTTCATAAACAATGTAAAATCAAAAAAGCTGGTAAGGAAAAATATATTGAACTTATTGCACGAGCATGTACTGATGAAGTATTCAATATTAAATCCTTTGCATGCTGTGGTTTCGCAGGGCAAAAAGGTTTCTTCACACCAGAATTGAACCATTCCGCTACACGCGATTTGGGAGATGAAGTGAAAGAGTATGGGGCAACACTAGGAGTAAGTTCTAGCTCTACCTGTGAAATTGGTTTAGGAGAGCGTGCAGGCATTCCATTTATTGGTATTGCATACCTATTAGATGCATGTTCTAAATAACTATCTATTACAACTGTATACAATGAAAAAAAGCAGTCCTTTTGGGGGCTGCTTTTCTGCATATCATAATATATTGAACGATTAAATACCATGGGAAACATATTGTTTCTATAATAAGTATGTGGACTACTACTGTACAAGTAGATACTGTAAAAAAGGAAGGAGGGACCGAAGTCCCTCCTAGGTATAAGGGGTGTATATAAAAATATGTATTACTCACCAAAAATAGCAATTCCTTTTGTGGTAATTTTAATTTCTGGAATGACTGTTAAGCATAAGAAGCTTAAATTAATAAAAGGATCTAATCCACGGTTTACCCCCATAGAATAGGCAATTTCTTTTATTTCCGCAACTTTTGCATCCACAACTTCGTGGCTTTCATTCGTAATTAGTCCCATGATTTCAAGGGGAAGTTCTGCTATTACTGTTCCCTCACTAGCAATGACATAACCACCGCCGATTTCTTTCAGACGCTCGATAACTACTAGCATGTCTCGGTCATTGTCTCCAACTACGATAACATTATGTGCGTCATGAGCTACAGAGGTACCGATGGCACCATTTTTAATATCATAGCCTTTGATAATCCCTACACCATTGTGACCTGTTGCATGATGACGTTCAATACATGTAATTTTATTAAATATGCTATTTTCTATAAAAAGCCCATTGGAGACAGGAACTTCTTCGTGTGTCATCTTGGTTAACAATGTGCCAGGAATTAAATTAATGATTGGCATTGGACCAGTGACAGGTAAATCTAGTTGAGATGGTTTAAATTTACCAATGTTGACAGTATGTAATAGGTGAGTAGGTGTCTTCTTAGCGTGTGTATAAACACGAGAAATTTTGTTGCCGCCGACTAATACATCATGGATGGTTACAGCTTTGTAATCATCTAAAATGATAAGGTCAGCTTTATAGCCTGGAGCAATGGCACCTTGATCACGAAGGTGATAGGCTACACAGGGATTATAAGAGGCCATTTTATAAGTTTGAATTGGATCTAGTCCAAGTTCTATGGATCGTTTTACATTGTAACTAATATGTCCTTTAGCAATGATATCCTCAATATGTTTATCGTCAGTACAGAAAGAGTATTTATCACAACAAACACCATCTTCAATGATGCCTGTTACAATGGCTTCTAGATTATGAGCAGCGCTACCTTCGCGAATTAACACTTGCACACCAGCCATAACTTGAGCTTTTGCTTCTTCATAGGATCCGGCTTCATGATTCGTACGTACACCTGCCAATACAAAGGCTTGTAGTTCCTTGTCACTTACACCAATGATATGACCATCGATAACACGATCCTCATAAACTTCTAACTTTTTCAGCATAGGAATATTTCCGTTGATGACACGAGGAATATCCATCACTTCACCTAATCCTAAGATACGAGGGTTTTGTTTAAGCTCGCTCAATTTTGGTGCTTCTAGTATGCAACCAGTTTCTTCACCATCGATGGCAGGAACACAAGAAGGTGCCATTACATACACATGTCCCTCCACATCGTTAGTTTCATCAATGATAAATTGAATCCCTTCAAGCCCCGCGACATTACCAGCCTCATGAGGGTCTATAATGAAAGTAGTAGTACCAAATTGTAGGGCCTGATGAATTAACTCTGATGGATTAACTAGTGTGGATTCCAAATGAAGATGACTGTCTACGAAGCCTGGTACGATATATTTTCCTTGTAAGTCTAATTCTTCTTTACCTTCATAGGATCCAAGACCTACAATGACACCATTTTCAATAGCCACATCTGTTTGAACCCACTTTTCACTAAATACATCTAACACTGTGCCATGCTTTAATACTAAACTTGCTTTTTCTTTGCCCAATGCAACATTAGACATTTGAGCATAGGAATTATAGTTAATCATGAAAAGACTCCTTTTCTAATTAAATAATAAAAGGCATAACTTCTTTTAAAATAAAATTCAATGCTAGAACATACATAATGGCGGAAATATCTTTTTGTTGACCTGCTAGTAATTTAACCACCACATAGCTTACCAGACCCCATTCAATACCAACACCGATAGAGTAGGTAAATGGCATCATAATAATTGTAAGAAATGCGGGAATCCCCTCTGTGATATCTTCAAAATTAATTGCTTTAATACACATAAGCATGAATAAGCCTACAACAATTAAAACTGGTGCAGTGGCTGCTGCTGGAATCACCATCAATAATGGAGCAAAAAATAAAGCAACTACAAACAAGATAGAAGATGTAATGGCGGCAATACCAGTACGCCCACCCTCAGCAATACCAGCAGCTGATTCTACTGCCACAATATGAGGGGAAGCACCAAATAAACCAGCGATAGTAGTGCCTAAAGCAGCCACTTTCATGCAATTACCATTCACTCGTTGACGATCCGCTTCTGGAACTTCAGCTTGTTCACTGAGGCCAATCAATACACCTACGATGTTAAATAAGTTAACAAATAAGAAGGTGAAAACCACGAAGAACATATCTGCTGTTACTAATTCAGAAAAGTCAAACTTTATAAAAACAGGAGCCATACTAGGTGGCAATGATAGAATGCTATCTGGAATCTTAGTGACACCTAAAAAAACACCTAAAATGGCACAGGCAATGATAGCGATAAACATTGTTCCTTTTATACCATGAGCCGTCATAGCAGTAATTAGGATAACACCAATAATAGCAATTATAACATTTGGGTCTGTAAAACTACCGAGCCCAACAATTGTACCTTGGTTAGATACTACAATACCTACACTACTAAGACCAATTAAAGCAATGAATAAACCGATACCAGCCGTGACAGCTAATTTTAAATTATGTGGAATGGCTTCAAAAATGTAATCTTTAATAGGTGTAAGGGCGATGACTAAAATCAATAGACCAGCAATCAGTTCAGCAGTCAAAGCAAACATAAATGAGTGGTGCATTTGAATAACGACGGTGTAGGAAAAATACGCATTAATTCCCATCCCTGAAATGCCAATATAGGGCATATTCGTGTAAATGCCTAATAATAAAGTAATGATAATACCGCAGATAGCAGTAGCGGTGAACACAGCTCCCTCATTCATACCGCTAGCTCCTAAAATAATAGGATTAACCGCTAATACATAAGAGACACAGAGAAAACTTGTAATACCTGCAAAGATTTCCCGTTTAATGGTGGAACCACGTTCCGTTACATTACATTTACGATCCCAAAAACTGTTGTTACTACCAATAGTTGGACTGGTGTTCATAAAAATACACTCCTTTCGCAATGATTTTGATAGTAGACCTTTACTATGTCCTCATCATAGCATATATTCTCAGGTATTACACATATCGATTAATCATTTTATAGGCATTTATAAGATTCTTAATTAAGTATTATTGAATTTATATTTGGTAAACAGAGAAAAATATACAAAATAGTTAAAGTATACCTAAAATGTCAAGTTTTTATCAATTAATGAAGATATAATGATAACGTTGTAAAGAATGGTATTGGTAAAAGACATAAATATACAAATATTTATTATGCTGAATTGTAATATATAGAATGCTATTATGTGATAAAAATCATTTCTACTTATCAATACATATTAAATAGATAGATTTCTTCTAGTAAACAACGTATACTTAAGCTATGAATGACAAAAGATAAGGAGTTACAGGTTAAATACTAAAACCCTATGAATATATTTACTTAGGGGAAAATATAGGCATAAATATGGCACATAAATCTAAAATTGTTTGCACTTATTACAGTTCCGGACAGAAATCTATAATCGCTGGAAACACCATATGGCCGACTTGACTTCATTTAGTTTATTGGCATTACAATGAAGGAGCTACAAGAGATCATAAATAAAAAATCACTGTAAAAGAGTTGTACGAAAAACTTGGCACAGATGTGACAAGTTATACTAGAAAATCTGTGATATAGTTAGGGTGAATGGCAACTTTCATTGCTATATCAAGAAATCTATGATACAATAAACTCATCTTATAAAGATAAGAACTACAATCAAATACAGAAGTCTTTGAGGCAAGGTGCGAGGGGAACCTCAATTCCTGACCGGCGGTATAATAGTCCGCAAGCTCTTGAGAGCAGATCCGGTGATATTCCGGAACCGACAGTAAAGTCTGGATGGGAAAAGACAGTATATTGATAGCTATTGTGTATGTTATCAAATATTTGGAATGCTAAAGGGACTATGTATATAGTCCCTTTTTTGTGTAGAGGTGAGCCATGACACATATGACAACTGATGAAAAATATATGGCAAAAGCGATTGAATTAGCAGAAAAAGCAAGAGGCTGTACATCTCCAAATCCAATGGTAGGAGCTATCATTGTAAAAGATGGGCGCATCATTGGTGAAGGATATCATCAAAAAGCTGGCGAGCCTCATGCAGAGGTGTATGCATTACATCAAGCTGGTATGGATGCTAGAGGAGCTACCTTATATGTGACACTAGAACCGTGCTCACATTATGGAAAAACACCGCCATGTGCTAAACGTGTAATAGCGGCTGGTATTTCTCGTGTAGTTATTGGAATGATTGACCCGAATCCTTTAGTAGCAGGTAAAGGATTAGAGATGCTACGAGAAGCAGGTATAGAAGTAGAGATTGGCATCTTAGAACGTCAATGTGTGGAAATGAATGAAGCATTTATTACATACATTAAAACAGGAAAGCCTTTTGTGATTTTAAAATCTGCCATGTCTATGGATGGAAAGATTGCTACTGCCAGTGGCGAATCAAAATGGATTACTAACGAAGAAGCGAGGATCGATGGACATCGTATTCGTAAAGAAGTAGATGGTATGTTGGTGGGTGTCGGTACAATTATATCGGATGATCCATTGCTGAGTTGTCGTCTTCCACAAGAAACAATAGAAAAGCAACCACATCTATTTATTCTAGATTCCCAAGGTCGAACGCCTTTAGATGCCACTATTTGGACAGTACCAAATCGCAATATAACAATATTTGTTGGCGAAGAGTGTGGACTAGAGCAAATGGGAGCTTTCAGTGATAAGGGAGCAGAAGTCATTGTGACGCCATCCAATGAAAGAGGTTTAGATATCTCGTTTATTCTAGAAGAATTAGGGGCTCGCCAGTGTATGAGTTTGCTCATTGAAGGTGGGAGCCAAGTGGTGGCTAGTTTTGTAGAAACTAAATCTTTTGATAAATTGGTAACCTATATTGGAAATCGTATTATTGGAGGTATTGGAGCTACACCGGCTGTGGGTGGTTTAGGCTTTTCTAGTTTGGATGAAGCAGTGCAACTAGACATTGATGAAGTGATGGCTGTTGGTGATAATATGAAAATAATTAGTTATCGAAGAGGAAGAGAAGGCGTTTATGTTTACGGGGATCATTGAAGAAATAGGGACTATACAGAGTGTAAAACGTTCCCAAAGTTCACTTACCCTTGAAATCGCAGGAACTGTCATTTTCGACGACTTAAGAATTGGTGATTCTGTAGCAGTCAATGGTGTGTGCTTAACATCAACCACTATTGGCTCTAATCGTTTCACAGCTGATGTGATGCCAGAGTCTGTGAAAATGACAACATTACTCAATCTTTCAACAGGAAGTAAGGTCAATTTAGAACGTGCCATGGCTGCCAATGGTCGTTTTGGTGGCCACGTTGTGGCAGGTCATGTAGATGGACAAGGTATTATCATCGGGAAGGACCATGTGGGTAATTCTATCGTGTTCCGCATCACTACTGATTCCGATATATTACATTATATTATTTACAAAGGGTCCATCACTGTGGATGGAGCTAGTTTGACTGTATCTAAGGTGGGACCAAGTTGGTTTGAAATCTCTATCATTCCTCATACGATTGGAAACACTATTTTGCAATATGCTACTATTGGTACTACAGTGAACTTAGAAACAGATATTTTTGGCCGTTATATTGAGCATTTTATGAAAGAAACTCATCTGGAGTCTACTAATACTAGTACAGTGACGATGGATACTTTAGTGCGTAACGGCTTTTTATAGAAAGGATGATATTTATGTCCTATACATTAAACTCTATTGAAGAAGTAATTGAAGACTTAAAAGCAGGAAAGCCTGTGATTATTGTAGATGATGAAAGGCGTGAAAACGAAGGTGATTTAGTTTTGGCTGCTGAATTTGCTACTCGTGAAAGCATTAACTTTATCATCAAAGAGGCTCGAGGTTTATTGTGTACACCGATGTTGGAAGGTGATTTGCTACGACTTGGTATTCCTCAAATGGTAGAAAAGAATACGGATAATCATGAAACAGCGTTTACTGTATCAGTAGACCATGTGGATACGACCACAGGTATTTCTCCAGAAGAACGTGCTGTAACAATGCAAAAACTCATTGATCCAAATGCAAAACCAGAAGATTTTAGACGTCCTGGACACGTATTTCCATTGCGTTACAAAGAAGGTGGAGTATTAGTACGCCAGGGCCATACAGAAGCGTCTATTGACCTTTGTAAACTAGCTGGATTATATCCTGCGGCAGCAATTTGTGAAATTACCAATGATGAAGGCTATATGTCACGTATGGATGATTTATTGGCTTTTAGTAAAAAACATAATTTAAAGATTGCTTCTGTAGAAGCTTTAGTGGAATACAGAAAGCGACACGATAGATTAGTAAGCATTGCAGCAGAAACAAAATTGCCTACAAAGTTCGGTGAGTTCCGCATCATTGTGTTTAAAAATGAAGTAGATCATAAAGAACATCTTATGATTGTAAAAGGTGATGTACGTGGAAAATCTGATGTGTTGATGCGTATTCATTCTGAGTGCTTAACAGGTGATGTATTTGGTTCTCATCGCTGTGACTGTGGGGAACAATTGGAAAATGCATTGCGCTCTATTGAAGAGCAAGGCGAAGGCATCGTTATCTACATGCGCCAAGAAGGGCGTGGCATTGGATTAACGAATAAAATTAAAGCCTATACACTACAAGATCAAGGGTATGATACAGTGGAAGCAAATGTAAAATTAGGTTTTCCTCCAGATATGCGTGAATATTCCTTAGCAGCACAAATGTTACGTGAATTAGATGTAAAAAGTGTTAAGTTGTTAACGAACAATCCAGAAAAGAAAGAGGATTTAGAGCGTTGGGGAATCACTGTATCTAAGCGAGTTCCTATTGTGATTAAAGCGAATAGTATTAATGCAAAATATTTAAATACAAAAAAAGAAAAAATGCGTCATATGCTGTAATAATATATGAAAATAACACCTAATAAACAGTGTGCTTAGGTCCATATATGTCTTATATGAATAAAGGAGAATTACAATGATTCAAGAAGGTAAATTAATAGGTACAGGTAAGAAATTTGCTATTATCGGTTCCCGTTTTAATGAGTTCATCACATCTAAATTGATTAGCGGTGCGAAAGATGCATTATTGCGTCATGACGTGCAAGATAGTGATATTACTACTATTTGGGTACCAGGTGCTTTTGAAATTCCTTTAATTGCTCAAAAAGCGGCGAAAAGTGGCAAATATGATGCTGTCATTTGTTTAGGTGCAGTCATTCGTGGTGCTACTACCCATTACGATTATGTATGTAATGAAGTGGCAAAAGGGATTGCTCATGTATCCTTAGAATCCGGTGTCCCTGTTATGTTCGGTGTAGTCACAACGGAAAACATTGAACAAGCTATCGAACGTGCTGGTACAAAAGCCGGTAATAAAGGATTTGATTGCGCTATGGGTGCTATCGAAATGATCAATCTATTGGAATCTATGTAGAAAGAAGGATATCCGTGGATTTTATTAAACGTTATACAACAGCAGAAGGGTTGCGGCTATCCATTGCCGTAACTACTGATACCGTAGAAGAGGCGAGAGTTCGCCATGATTTGTGGCCGGTAGCAACAGCTGCGTTAGGTCGTACTATGACTGGGGCTATGTTAATGGCTAGTGATTTTAAAAATGATGAAAATGTAAGTATCCGATTGCGTGGTGATGGACCTTTGGGCATTGTTCATGTGGATGCATTCAGTAATAACACTGTACGAGGATATGTGGACCATCCCCATGTAGATGTACCACTATTGCGAGAAGGAAAGCTTGATGTAGGGGCTGCTGTAGGGCGTAATGGAGAGGTTCAAGTGACTCGGTTTACTAAACTTCGTCAAAACTATACTTCCCAAAGTCCGATTCAAACAGGTGAAGTGGCGGAAGATTTAGCCTATTATCTTGCTATGTCTGAACAAGTGGGATCTGTATTAAGCCTAGGTGTATTAGTAGATCCAGATTACCATACGATTGTAGCAGGTGGCTTTTTAGTACAAGCTTTACCAGATGTGACAAATGATGCATTTGATAAAATTGAAGCAAATTTGAAAACCATTGGACCTGTTACTAATTATTTGAAATCTAACCCAAATGCAGAGAACCTAATGGAACGCATTTTGGATGGATTTACTGTACAAGAAGTCTATAGTGAGCGTATTCATTTTGCATGTCCTTGTAGTCGAGAACGATTTTTTGATCGATTAGCAAGTTTGCCAATGCATGATAAACAAGAATTAGCCCAAGATGAAGTGACAGAATTAACTTGTCACTACTGTAATGAAAAATATCGCTTTTCTAAGGAAGATATGCAAACATTATTAATCGAAGAAACACATTAATGCTACTTGTTTCTATGGAGGGAACAGTATGAAAAGTATTGAATGGAATGGATCAGAAGTTATTATCTTAGACCAAACGAAATTACCTACATCTGTGGAATATATTCGTTGTACTGACTGGCGGCAAGTGGCTGAAGCTATCAAAATGCTTCGTGTGCGCGGGGCTCCTGCTATTGGTGTATCTGCTGCCTATGGATTAATTCTTGCCTTCCGTGAAAGCTATCATCGTGGTGGTGCTAGTGCAGAGATTTTATCTGAATTTAGAGCTTTTGCGGAAACCTTACGCCAAACTAGACCGACAGCTGTTAATTTAATGTGGGCTGTTGATCGAGTATTGCGTGTTGTAGATACTTTCACAGGCGATATTGGCGAGTTAGATGCAGTTCTTGTAAAAGAAGCTATCGCCATTGATACTGAAGATGTTGCCTTAAATGAAAGTATGGCAAAACATGGTGCTACCTTATTCCAAGATAAAGAGTCCTATCGCATATTGACCCATTGCAATGCTGGTGCCTTAGCAACAGCGGGGATTGGTACAGCATTAGGGGTCATTCGAGAAGTGCATGCACAAGGTAAATTGGATCGTGTGTATGCAGATGAAACAAGACCGTTATTGCAGGGGTCTCGACTAACTGCTTTTGAGCTTCAGGAAGATGGTATTCCTGTTACATTGCAAACAGATAATATGGCTGGTTATGCTATGCAGCAGGGTCTTATTGATGCAGTGATTGTGGGGGCTGACCGCATTACTTTAGAAGGTGATGTGGCCAATAAGATTGGTACATATAGTGTTGCCGTATTAGCTAAACATCATAATATTCCATTTTATGTAGCCGCTCCGTATAGTACATTCGATTTCTCTATGGCAAGTGGTAAGGATATTCCTATTGAAATGCGTAATCCTCAAGAGGTATTGCAATTCCAAGGCGTTCCTTCGGCACCGCAAGGCATTGAAGTATTGAATCCGGCTTTTGATGTAACACCTCATGATTTAGTGACTGCTATTATCACAGAAGAAGGTGTGTTACGACCTCCGTTTAACGAAAGTATTCGTAATTTACAAGAAAAGAAAAGGAAATAGGAGTTGAACATGGTTGATGTTGTTATCACACATGTAGATGTGTTACAAGGAAATACAATTTTAAGAGATACTGCCATTGTTGTTGAAAATGGATATATTAAAGAATTTGTTTCTAATGATGCTGTACCTCAAGCAAAAGAAGTGATTGATGGTAAAGGTATGCTAGCAGCACCAGGAATGGTAAATACGCATACTCATATTGCTATGGGCTTATTGCGTAATTACGCAGATGATTTGGAGTTAATGGATTGGTTACAAACTGCCATCTGGCCAGCGGAAGCTAAATTGAATAATCACTTAGCATATTGGGGTACACAGTTAGGTATTGCAGAAATGTTCCGTTCTGGTACTACTTGTTTTAGTGATATGTATTTCTTTATGGATCAAACGGCTGAGGCTATTAAAGAAACAGGTATTCGTGCCGTTTTATCTCGTGGTATGGCTGGTGTGGCGCCTACAGCAGAACAAGCACTAGTAGAAAGTAAAGAATTATTTGAAACATATCACGGTTATAACCAAAATCAAATTAAAGTGATGCTAGGACCTCATGCACCATATACATGCCCTGATGCGTATTTAGAACGAGTCGTTCAATTAGGTCATGAGTTAGGAGCACAAGTTCATATGCATTTAAGCGAAACCAAAGGAGAAGTGGAAAATGTTATCAAAGCTACTGGTAAAACTCCTATTGCACATATGAATGACTTGGGTTTGTTTGATTTAGGTTGTTTAGCAGCCCATTGCGTGCATGTAACAGATGAAGATATGGATATTATGAAAGAAAAATCTGTTCGTGTAGCACATAATCCACAATCGAATTTAAAATTAGCCAGTGGCATTGCACCTGTACCAGAAATGCTTGCTAAAGGAATTGTGGTAGGCTTAGGTACAGATGGTTCTGCTAGTAACAATAATGCAGATATGCTAGAAGAAGTGCGTTTAGCAGCTATGCTACATAAAGCTCGTTTATACGATCCATTGGCAATACCTGCTCAAACGGCTTGGGAGCTTGGTACAGTCATGGGTGCCAAAGCATTAGATTATGATGATCTTGGTGTATTAGATGCAGGATACCGGGCAGATATTGTTCTCTACGATACATCTGGATTGCACTGGCAACCACGGTATAATGATGTAGCCTCTTTAGTCTATGCCGCTAACTCTTCCGATGCTAATACTGTATTAGTAGGTGGTAAAGTAGTGATGAAAGATAAAGAATTATTGACTATTGATGAAGAAAAATTACGTTATGAAATTGCCCAAGCACAGGCTGTATTTCAAGCGTAATAGGAGTTCTTATGAAAGTATGTAAGAAGCTGGCACTAGGGCTTGTTTTAACAAGTGCATCTATCATGGTTACACCGTTTATAGTACAAGCAGAAACACATGTATCTGGAGGCATTGGTTATCACGGTGTAGGCTACTATCGAGGCATGGAATATATGCGTGGATACTATGACGGAAGAGCCTTTGTATTGGGGGCTTTTAGTAAACATATTGACCATCCTACAAAGAGTTATAAAGTTGCAAATGAGGCTAAGGCACTGGGTGATGTGCAATCACAAATGGAAAAACTTAGCCATGAACCATACTATTACATTGGTAAATCTAAAGATGGTAATAGTATCCTATCATCAGAAGGACAACCTGTAATGGGACCTAAAAAAGAGTTACATATAGGTCGCATAGATAGTACAGGAAAGCTAGACGTTGTACTATATGAAGAGGCAGGTAAAACAGTATTAGAAACTGTAAAGACTGGTTCTTCTATTGTCATGCCAACAAAGCATGTAGAAGTATCACCTACAGGATTAATCTATGCTATTAAAGGCGAGGCAACTAGCTATTATAATCTGCAAGGTCAAATGTTGCATAGTAAGCCCTTTAAATTTGATAAAGAATTATATGGTGACTTGCATAGCGTAGGTACAAGCAATAAATTAGTAGCAATATTTAATGCTCGAACAGGAGAATATAAATCGGATGAGATATTTACCTCTCTAAGTTGGAATCAAAATACAGGTCTTATTTCCGGTTATCAAATAGATGGATCTATTTTATATTTTGATGATGAAGGTAATCATGTAGAGTCAGCTACAGCTTTAAAAATTATCTCACAAACGGAAGGTACTCAACCCCGTAAAATACAAATGCCACAACAAGTTGAGGGTGATCGGATTCAACGCGTATTAGCTCCTTTCAGTGAAGGAATTGCCTTTGTATTATTAGGCAATAAACAAAAGGTAGCTATTGATGAAAGTGGAAAAATACTATTTTCTGTGAAAGAGTATGATGAAATTGAACCTTACTTTAATGGCATAGCGCGTGTAACACGAAAAGCTCATGGGTTAAACTTTGGCGGTATCTTTAATACATTAGCCGCAGCTTTAGTGAAAGGTGCGTTCTATCATCAGGCAACCTATGGTGAAACTGACTATGCTTGGACAACCTCTAAATTAAAACGTGGATATATTGACAAAACAGGCAAAGAGGTCATTTCTTCTAAAAATCAGATGGTCAGTCCATTAACTGAAGCAGGAATTATGACTTATAAAGATGGTCGTTTTGGACTGTATACCAAAGAGGGTGTTGAAGTATTCCCAATGGTCTATAAAAATATTACATATATGCCAGAACTAGGAGCCTTTCTCTTACAAGATGAAGAAGGGCGTTGGGGTGTAAAACGTCAAGACAATAGTACTGTGCTTCCATTTGCGTATTCAAAATTAGAAGTAGTAGCTCCTACGGTTTTGGTTGGTAAATCTGGATCCTCTTATCGAATGATTTCCTTAGATACATTCCGTGAAATTGGTGAAAGTTATGATTCCATCACGGCGCCTAAACCATTCTATGGTGTTTATAGTGGATTAATTGGTAAACGAGGAAATAATACATACCTTGTCAATCTATTAACAGGGGAAAGTCTATTGCAATTACCATCGGACACATCTAAGGTGGATACTGCTACTTTAGAAAGCGTAGTTTATAAACAACATGGTAAATATGGTGTTTTAGATTTTACAGGAAACACTATTATTGAGCCAAAGTATGAGTCTATACAAGTATTTGTTGGTAAAAGCAATTAGTATACACTATAAGATCTAACGTATAGTATTATCAATAGATATGAATCGATTAGATTAGATAAAACTAGTCTAGCTTGTCCGCAGTTAATTTTAATTAGCTATGTATATTTGAAATAAAAGAGAGGTCTCTATGGCCTCTCTTTTAATTGACAAAAATTTTCATTTATATTACTATAGAATAAATTGATTTAACAGTTTGTAAATTTAAGTAACAAGTGAGCAAGTGCTCAATATATAGTGTTCGGATAAGTTTCATTTTCCATAGGGAAAATGGATTTTTTTATTAGGAGGAAACTAATGCGATTGTGGAATGCAGTAGCTTGTACCTCTGTTCTATGTGGTTTGATGGCACTATCAGGGTGTTCTTGGACTACTGATACGCCAACAGCAGTAACACAAGAGGCGGCAACAAGAACGGAAATTGACAGGACGGGAACTTCTGTGACCATGCCAAGTCATCCCAAACGGGTTGTGATCTTAAATACAGCCAATATTGATATGTATTTGGCCGTAGAAGGAACCATTGTGGGCCGTATGGATGCGGCTTCCTTATCAGGAGAGTTAAAAGATAAGGTGAAAGATATCCCGTCTGTAGGGAATACATATAATCCAGATGTAGAAAAAATTATTAGCCTCAATCCTGATTTGGTGATTGGTATGAATATAGCAAATCATATAAAACTTCGAGAGGCTTTAACATCGGCGAACATTCCTTTATATATTAATGATTTAGATTCCTTTGAGGATGTCAATCGGTCCTTGCAATTATTTGGTGAACTTACAAACCATGAAGACATAAGTAAGAAAGAAATAGAGAATATAGACCAAACATTTACTATGTATAAAGAAAAAATTAAAGATAAACCACACCCCAAAGCCTTATTATTACTAGGAACACCAGGTAACTTGAATGTGAGTACAGACCGTTCTTTTAGTGGTAAATTATTGGATAGCTTAGGGGCTAATAATATTGGTAAAAATATAGGTGGTGAGGCTCCTTATGTACCATTAAGTTTAGAATTCGTTCAAGAACAGAATCCAGAACGTATTATTTTTGTGGTTATGTATCCTGATCCATCTATTAAAGAGTCCTTTGTAAAAGAAATGCAATCGAATCCAGCATGGCAACATGTAAAAGCTATAGAAACGGGGCAGATTCACTATGTGCCGGGTGGTTTATTTGCCTTGAATCCTGGTACACGGATTACGCAAACACTGGAATTAATGTACAAAGCATTATATGAATAAATGTATTAGGAGGTTTTATCATGAATAAACTTTTAAAAGCATCCTTATGCGGAGCTATTTTCAGCACTTTATTAGCGCCTATATATGTGACACATGCAATGGAGGCAAGTGATAATTATATGGCGGTTGTTACGGCTTCGAAACAAGCAGAAACTATTAGGAATAGTTCTGCAGCTGTACAATTAATTACGCAAGATGATATGAAACGTTTAGGAGCAGATACGGTAGAAAGTGCTCTACAATTGGTGGAAAATATTAATTTATCAGAAGCAGGTATGACTGGTAATCAGGTGATGATTCGTGGTATGGAATCACGCCACTCTCTTGTGCTCGTAAACGGCCGTCGTTTAGCCGGTGAAGACGCATCTAATACGACAAATGTATACACGCTGCGCCGCATTAATTTAGACCAAGTGAATCGCATTGAAATTGTTCGTGGACCTTCTTCTGCTTTATATGGATCAGATGCTATGGGTGGTATCATTAATATTATTACGAAGCAGCCTACCGATACTACCGATATGTTACAATCTTTGGGTGTATCTAGTGGTACTAAGCACGAACAAGCATATTATGCATTGAGCAGTGGAAACCAAGGTCGTTGGAATGCAAGCTTCAATATGAATGTGACGAAAGAACGGCCTATCAATCGACATATGTCAGAAAAGACTTTCAATACGAGAACAAAACAGTTAACAGGCTATACAGAAGGATATCGTCGTATCATGTATGGTCAAAAACAATCCTATAATAGTAGTGTTATGTATGATTTTAAAAATCCTAACCTAAATACAATTAAAGTAGATTTCAGTTATTTTAAAGAAAAGCTACACACTGATAATGCTGATAAATATGCTACTGTATTTCACAAAAGTGGAATGGTCTTTGCGGCAGATTCAAGAATGGTACCTGTCAATTTAAATAAAACAGAATATTTTAACAATAAGAGTATACAAACAGGTATTACCTACAGTGGTAGAACAAATAGAAATAATTATGAAATAGGAACTTATTATAGTCAATTAGATAAATCCTATTTAATGATAGATGATCGGACTCTACCTGAGGGTGTTATTAATGTAATGATGCCAAGCAAACCACCAAAACCACCAACACCATTGAAGTTTGATTACCAATCTTTGTATCCGGCTACTGATAATGATACTGCTACATACAAAAACATTGTTCTCGAAGGAAAGGACACAATGTATGTAGGAGATCATCATGATGTAATGTTTGGCGGAGAGTACCGACGTGTTATCTATGAAGGCACTCGCCTAGGCGGATTGGATGTCCACAAAATGAAGCAAAGTAAAAAGTTTCATTATGATTCTTGGGCCACATTTGTAGAAGATTTATGGCGACCGATTCTAAAACTTTCATTAACATCGGCAATTCGGTATGAAAACAACAGTCAATTTGGGCATAATATTACACCAAAATTGGGAGTAGTCTATGAATTTGATATACATACACGGGTGAAATTTAACTTTGGAAAAGGATATAAAGCTCCAAGTATTTCAGAATTGTACTTAAATATGTTCCATACGACACCTATGGGTGTATTGAATATTATAGGAAATCCAAATTTAAAGCCTGAAACGTCTACGTCGTTTGATATAGCTTTAGAAGCAGAACGTGGTAAAACATTTGGTAAAGCATCCTATTACCATACACGTGTAAGTAATCTAATTGATAGTCATCGGATACAATCTGATGTGCCAGGTGTATCACAACGTCATCAATATTACAATGTAGGTAAAGCGAAAATTCAAGGGGTAGAGTTGAGTCTAGGTCATAAAGTAACTGACCGTCTTACTGTAAAAGGAACCTTCAACTATATCGATGCGAAAGATATGACAACTGACGAACGCTTAGGTAATCGTCCAAGATCAGTAAGCACGTTACAACTTATGTATGATGACCATAAATCCAATGGATATAGTGCTGTATTGTGGAATAGCTTTACACATAAATATGGTTTTGAAGAAGCGCGAAATCGCGGCGCTAATAGTTATAATGAATACTCTTTTAACACATTAAACTTCAGTGTCAATAAAAAATGGAATAATGGATTATCTGCCTATGTAGGAATTGATAACTTATTAAACCGTGAAGTACATGATTTATATATCGATGGTCGTATGTATCGAATTGGCATGGAAATGAAATTATAAGATAAATTCCTAGAAACTATAGGGGACTAGGCTTGACAAATATATGTCAACTGCTTATAATATCTGTATGTGCGTATATAAATTACCTGCACTTCCATTATACGTTTTGGAGGGGGGGATATAGATGTCAGAAATTAAAGTCGGTAAAAATGAATCGCTTGAAAGTGCACTTCGTCGTTTTAAACGCTCCTGCCAAAAAGCAGGTGTTTTATCTGAAGTACGCAAACGCGAACATTACGAAAAACCAAGCGTAAAAAGAAAGAAAAAATCTGAAGCAGCAAGAAAACGCAAATTCAAAGCGTAAGTCAATCTTGGAGGTACAACATGTCCTTAAAAGATCAGCTTAAAACAGATATGAAAGAAGCTATGAAAGCTCGCGAAGCGGGTAAAGTGGCTCTTTCAGTCATTCGCATGGTAAATAGCGCCATAAAAAATACAGAAATCGATAAGAAAATTGAATTAGAAGATTCAGACATTCTCGCTATATTAGCGAAAGAGATGAAAATTCGCCAAGATTCTTTAGCTGAGTTTGAGAAAGGTCATCGTGATGACTTAGTGACTCAAGTGAAAGCAGAGATGGATGTATTAGCCAAATATTTGCCTGCCCAATTAAGTGAAGAAGAAATTCGTCACATTGTGGTAGAAGCGATTTCCACCCTAACTGCACCAATTAAGATGGGTGACCTTATGCCATTGGTTATGCCAAAGACTAAAGGTTGTGCAGATGGCAAGTTAGTCAATGCGATTGTCAAAGAAGAACTTGCAAAAGTCAACTAATATGTTGACAGACTTAATTGATTATGTTACTATAATCACATAATATAATACTAAGTCAATGAGGACTCTAAGAAACCTAGTTTCTTGGAGTCTTTTTGTTTATTATGAGGAGGTTTATCATGAGCAAAGAATTATTATATTACATTCCAGCAGGCCAATATGGTAAAGAAGGTGTTCTTGCCTTACTAGAACAACATCCAGAAATTCGTTTTGTATCTTTAGTAGGGGTTGACCTTGCCGGTAATGATACAGATGAAAAAATTCCAATGGAGCAATTCTTTGATGATTATGAATCTTTCTTTGAAGGTCGCGCAGTACAAACAGACGGATCTTCTGTTGTATTGACAAATATTGCTACGTTGAATAATGCTCGTGTCGATATGTGGGGTGACCCTAGTGTAAACTGGTTTGTTGACTACAACTATGAACATATTGATGAAGCTACAGGCAAACCAACTGGTACACTTCGTATTCCAGCATTCTTGAAACATTGCGATCGTTATGTAGACTCTCGTTCTATCTTAAAACGTAGCTGTGAATATGTAAAAGAAGAATTGATGAAATTATTACAAGCGAACCAAGTGAAAGGCATGGAATTTATCGATGCTAATGAAATCGCTGACGTTATCTTTACATCTGCTACAGAATTGGAATTTTGGGTGAAAACGCCGTCCAGAAATGTAGATGCAAAAGCGTTATCCGTATCTCAAAAATTACAAGAACAATACTGGCAACGTACACATGGTTCCGTTCGTACAGCATTAGAAAAAGCAGTATCTTTGTTAGATAAATATGGTTTACATGCAGAAATGGGCCATAAAGAAGTTGGCGGTGTAAAAGCGAAACTAGATGACGAGGGTAATGTAGACTGGGTATTAGAACAATTAGAAATTGACTGGAAATACACTAATAATCCATTGCAAACTGCAGACAATGAGTTACAAGCTCGTATCATCGTTCGTGAAGTATTCCGTGAAAATGGCTTAGATGTTACTTTCAATGCGAAACCAATCATCGGTGTAGCAGGTTCTGGTGAACATACTCATTTCGGTGTGATGGTAAAAATGAAAAATGGCAAAGTCCACAATTTGTTCTCCCCAGCGGATTTACGTAAAGAACATGCTAGCCCATTGGCATATGGTGCTATTATGGGTCTATTAAAACACTACGAAGCGATTAACCCATTTATTTCCTCCACAACAGACTCCTTAAACCGCTTAAAACCAGGTTTTGAAGCACCTGTATGTATCGTTACATCCTTGGGTACAGATCCTGCGTTGCCAAGCCGTAACCGTACTATTCTTTGTGGTTTGATTCGCGATGTGGATACACCAATGGCAACTCGTTTTGAATTGCGTTCTCCAAACCCATATACAAATACATACACAGCATTGGCATTGATCTACTTATCTGCTTTCGATGGAATGAAATATGTCATTACATCGGGTAAAGCACCAGAAGAAATTTTGGCGGAATTGTCCAAAAAAGAAGGGGAAGCTGCTGATTATCTAGAAGCATCCCGTGAATATCGCTCAGAAGTTGACGTATTTGATGATTTCACAGCAGAAGAGCGTGATCGTAAATTTGGTAAAGCACCTGCCACTGTATGGGAAAATATCCAAGGCTATACAAACAATCCAGAAAAAGTAGCCTCCTTGACTTTGGGTGGTGCTTTCGAAAAAGATTTGATGGATTCTTTCATGGCTGGTGTAATAAATCGTTGGAAATTAGAATTGGCGAATCGTATTGTTCCAGCTAATATTCAATTAGTGCGTTCCTTACAAGCCATCCATGATACAACAGATGCCTTTGATACTGCGAACTGGAACAAAGTGAATACCTTGCGCTTATACCTAGCAAAAGATAGTGTAGACAGCAAATCTTTATTCACACGTATCACTGATGCATTGGTGAAAGGCGACTATGATACAGCGTCTGCATTACAAGTAGAAATGAACGAAAAAGTAGTTGAATTAGAAACATTGTATGCAGAATATACTCGTAACATTTTATAATAGATTTTTACGTAGTGTTTTTACATAGCCCTATTCTATTGGTATGGCATATAATAAGAGTTCTAATATATATTTTGTGGATGACAATAGCCCCCAAGGTATATTTTTGTGGAAAATAACATATCATACAGTTTGACTTACAATATAACTAAAGGCTTAAATAAAAAGGACTGAACACGAAATCGTGAACAGTCCTTTTTTATGTAGTATTGAGTTACTATGAATAATTTGCATATGATACAACTTTAATATAGAGAAGTCAAAACGCTATACAAGCGATTCAATTTTATAAACGCTCGTTGCTATTTGGCTCCTTACCATATCGTACAACTAAGACCAGACTAATGACTAATGCTAAAATAGCAGCAGACCATAAGAATAGATCAAGTGCTGATTCATGAGATACGATGATCAGTCGAATGATGGCAGTAATGCCGATGTAGATAAAGTATCGAAGAGGGAAGTGGAAGTTGTTTTTAAAATATTTCACTACTAAAGATAAGAATTCAAAAAAGAGAAAGAAGTTAATAATTTCTTCTAAAAATGTAGTATATGCTACATCAGTTGTAAATAAACCTGGTATGAGCGTCACAATATAAAACGCTGTATTCAACACAGCTACGGTTAATACGATACCAATAGAAAATAAAGTGAAGTTTAGAACCCACTGAAAAAATGTAGACACTTGTTGCAAAAAATAATTCATAAGGACCTTTCCAATAAAAAAGGGTGGAGTAACGAATCACTGCACCCTTATGTATTTACTTAGTAACAATTAAACTAAGGCTTTAGTTGCCGCTTCAGCTGCGTCGAAGTTAACAGCAGATGTTACTTCTGGCACGTATTCTACGTAACGAACTACATCGTCTTTGTCGATAACAACGATACCACGAGATAATAAGCGTAAGCCTTCAAGAATGAAACCATAGTTTTCACCGAAAGAAAGGTCACGGTGGTCAGATAAAGTTTCTACTTGGTCGATACCAGCAGCACCACACCAACGTTTTTGAGCGAATGGTAAGTCTACGGATACAGTCAATACAACCACATTGTCACCTAATTTAGAAACGTTTTGGTTGAACCAACGAGTTTGCGCATCACATACGCCAGTATCCAAAGATGGTACTACGGAGATAACTTTTACTTTACCAGCATAATCTGCCAATGTTTTTTCACCTAAACCATTGTCTAATAATGTGAAAGCAGGAGCTTTGTCGCCTACTTTAACTTCTTTGCCCAATAAAGCGATTGGGTTACCAGCAAATGTTACTACACCTGTGCGTTTTTCCATTGTATGTTCCTCCTTAAATACGGAATAATATCTTTTGTATATTGATATTATAACATGGTACAATAAAATTAGTAAATAAACTTTATCGAAAAAAATCGAAATTATCATAGAATGGGGGTACGTATGAAAGGTTTTCACTTATTCCGATACTTTTTTAAAGAACATTCCTATAAATATATCATTGGTATCATTCTACTTCTAACAATTAATGGATTATTCTTGTTAGTGCCTACTTGGATGGGGGAAGCCATCAATACATTATATGTGGGAAAAGATGGAATTTGGCATTACGTTGGTTTGTTTGTACTGCTAGCCATTGTGATTACTGTGTTGAAATTTATTTCACGTCACATGCTCTTAGGATCTATACGCAATTTCGAGTTCTATTTACGTCGTGAGTTGTTTCGTCATGCGTTACGAATTCCTACTTCGTATTATGATGAACATGGTCCAGGAAAAGTTATGGCTTTGATGACAAATGATGTAACCTCTTTACGTGTGTCTCTGGGATTAGGGGTTATGTTATTTGTAGATGCCTTATTCTTTGGGGTCATTGCATTTTGTATCCTCGTTCAAAAAATGTCCTTATGGTTAGCAGTGGTGACTATATTGCCGATGCCATTTATTGTGTATGGCATGTTGAAGCTTTCAAAACATTTACGAAGTCGTCAAAAGAAAGCACAAAGTTCCTACAGTGATGTAACAGAATATGCCCAAGAGTTATTCTTAGGGATGGCAGTCATTCGCGCATTCAATAAAGAATATACAAGCTGGAAACGTTTTACAAAAGTAAATGCAACCAACTATGAAAATAATCTAGATGTGGTGCGGATTGATTCCTTATTGACTCCATTAACATATATGGCACCCTTTGTCTGCTATGCTCTCAATATGTATGTGTGTGGTCAAGCTATCATCAATGGAGAACTAACAGTAGGGGAATTTGTGGCGCTTAACGGCTATGTCATGCTTGTTATAGGACCTATCATGGCGATTGGTTCTTTAACATCTGTGTTGCAAAAAGGTTTGGCCTCCTTGGAACGAATGGAAGAGTTCTTTGAACTCCCACAGGAAGAAACTCAAGAACAAGTAGGGCGTTTACCATTAGAAGATATACATATTCAAGGGTTGAATTTTGCCTATGCTACTAGTAAGGAACCAATTTTAAAAGATGTATCTATGCATATTCCAAAAGGATCGTATATTGGTATTGTTGGTGGCCCGGGGTCTGGAAAGTCTACTTTATTTAAGTTATTATTGGATATTCAGCATGCCCCTAAAGACAGTATCCATTTTGGTGCTACGGACATTCAAGATATTCCGCTTAGTACATTACGGAATAGTATTGCCTATGCATCATCCACGCCTTCTTTATTAAGCGTATCCATCCGAGATAATATTCAATTTGGTTATGTAAATGCCGAAAGCTCAAGGATAACCATTGAAGGGGCTGCAGAACGAGCAGGATTATTTAGAGATTTAGAGGAACGTATTGAAGGGAATCGTAAGTTTGATAACTTAGAAGAAGGTGGTACCGATGTATCTGGAGGACAACGACAACGAATTTCTTTGGCTCGTGCATTCTTTAAAGATGCTCCCTACTTGCTGTTAGATGATGCTTTCTCTGCTTTAGATGCTCATAGTTTATGTCATATATTAGACACACTGAGATCTAATACAGAACAAACTATTATATGCATTTCACAGCGTCTAGAGGCCTTAGAAGGTGCAGATTGCATTTATGTGTTCTACGAAGGTCATATCGTTGAATCTGGTACGCATTCAGAATTATTACAACAAAAAGGTATGTATCATCAGTTGGTGATGTTGCAAAAGCGAGGAGATAGCCATGAGAACTAAACAAAAAACAGATTATCATGTGCTACTGCATTTGTGCACATTTATCAAACCCTATATGGCTTATATGTGTCTTGGCGTTTGTATGTTGCTGTTAGTGCTCGGTGTACAACTAGTACGCCCAGTTATTATGAAAGAATTTATCGACGTCGGTGTGGCAACTAAAGATATGGGGCTCATAACGAATTATGCAGTGGCTTATATTGGATTAATTTTGTTTGGAATGATTGCGTTAGGTGTTGAAAACTATGCATTGCAAAGTTTTGGACAACGTATCATCTATGATATTAGAAATAAAATTTTTGAAAATATATTAACTATGAGTCCTAGACAGTTTACGGCATATCCTGTAGGAAATTTAGTGACAAGAGTTACCAATGATACAGAGTCGATTCGTACCTTATATACAGAGGTACTCGTAAAAATAAGTAGTAGTATCCTTCAGATTATTGGCATTTTAGCGTTTATGTTTCTAATAGACACTACATTGGCTACCATAGTATTACTATTAGTACCTGTATTTGCTGGGGTTATTTTTATTTATCGTAAGTATGCTAGAAAAGCTTTCAGAGGCGTTCGTAGTAAAGTGGCTGCATCCAATGCATCCGTGCAAGAAATGTTAAATGCTATTTTGATGATTAAAACCTATGTAGGTGAAATTATCATGGAAAAAAGCTACGATAAGGTAAGTCGAGAGTTTCTAGAGGCAGGCTTATTTGAGGTAAAAACATTTGCTATATTTAGACCTATCGTAGATGGATTATTCTTTGTGGCTCTGATTGCTATTTTTACTGTAACTGGATATTTTGATTCTATTACGGAGGCAGGCACAGTATTTGCATTTTTACAATATATTAATCGGATTTTTGAACCTATTAAAGAAATTGCTGAAAAATATGGTAACTTACAGTCTGCCTTAGCAGGAGCAGAACGTATTTTACCTATGTTGGATAGTGAAACTAAGCAGGTACAAAAGAATATTGTGATACCAAAAGAATTTTCTTCTATTCATTCTATCGAGTTTGATCATGTCTATTTTTCTTATGACGGAACAGAAAATTACGTATTGAAAGATATTAATTGGTCTTTACAGGAGGGAGAATTCTTAGGAATAGCAGGTCCATCCGGTGGAGGTAAGTCTACAATGATGCAATTATTACTGGGTTTTGAGCAGCCTACCAAAGGGTGTATTCGTATAAATGGACATGATTTAAGCACCTTGGATCCAAGAATCATACGTCAATCTATGGGCTATGTATTCCAAGACTCCCATTTGTTTAAAGGGTCTATTGAAGAGAATATTTCCTTATTTGATAGTTCTATTACAGAAGACATGGTAAAAGAAGCTGCTAAACGGGCTCATTTGGATAGTTCCGTACAGCGATTGGAAGAGGGATATCAAACACCCGTGGGGTATTTAGGTTCCTTACTTTCACAGGGGCAACGTCAATTATTGTCATTAGCTAGAACCTTGGTACAGAATAAATCATTATTAGTATTCGATGAAGCTACTTCCAATATAGATAGTCACACAGAAGAATTATTGCAACAATCGATTGCAGATATGAAAGGTGAAAAAACGATGATTGCCATAGCACACCGGTTATCAACCTTACGTGATGCTACAAAAATTATTGTCATATCTGATGGTGAAATTTTAGAACAAGGTACCTTGGAGGAAGTGTTAGATAAACAAGGTTTATTCTATCAATTATGGAATGCATAAAGAAAGGGTAATATGGAAGAAATTACTTCACGAGATAATAAAAAAATTAAACACATTGTACAATTATATAAACGAAAATATCGTACTACGCATCAGGAATTTGTAGCCGAAGGATATCGCACTGTAATGGATATATTGCCTACTGGTACAGTACGGTATGTCATTGTCAATATTGAATCCATAAAACAGGAACAGTTAAATCTATTGCTATCTTTATGTGACACCTATGATGTTCAGGTATTTTCCATTTCAGATAGCCTATGGAAAGGGATTGAAACAACAGTTCATGGGCAAGGTGTAATTGCTGTAGTATGTCAAAAAGTACGACGATTAGAAGATTTTCGTGTAAAAGAGAATGGTCTATATGTACTCATTGATGGGGTACAAGATCCAGGCAATTTAGGAACTTTAATACGAACTGCTGTTGGTGCTGGTGTAGAGGCTATGTTCTTAACGTCTAATACGGTAGATATATACAATGAAAAAACAGTACGAAGTACTATGAGCGGATTGTGTAAATTACCAATTTATACAAATGTCACAAAAAATGAGGTAGTAAGGCTTATAGAAGAGCAAGGAATTACACTGTATGGAACCGTATTAGAAGAGAGTGTAGATTATGGACAACCAACCTATGAAGGGTCCACAATGATTGCTTTAGGAAATGAAGCAAATGGTATTACAGAGGATATATTACAGTTGGTTACACAGCGAATTTCTATCCCTATGTATGGTCCTATGGAATCTCTGAATGTTGCCATAGCTGGAGCTTTGTGCATGTATAAAGTACAAGAAAGAAAACTTTGTCTATCCAAATAGCAATAATTTTGGTAGAATAAGAATACAATTATCCATTTAGTGCGTACAGGAAGGTAACTATGAAACGTCTAATTGTGAATGCAGATGACTTTGGTTTACATCCTCTTATTAATGAAGGAATCCTAGAAAGTCATCAACAAGGAATAGTAACAAGTACGTCTTTATTAGCATCTGGAGACTATTTTGAGGATGCCTTATCATTAGCTAAGACAACGCCCACACTAGGCGTGGGATTGCATATTTGCTTGGTCGGTGGTCTTTCACCTGTTTGTGCTCCTAAAGAAATTCCAAGTCTGTTGATAGATGGTAAATTTCCTATGACACACACGGAATTTATAAAACGCCTTTTTAAAGGACAAGTAAAAGGTTCTGAATTGCGAAAAGAAATTGAAGCACAATTTCAAAAAGTAATGTCTACAGGATTACCTATTACACATGTAGATGGACATCAACATATGCATGTACTACCACAAGTGTTGCCTATAGTGGCAGAACAAATGAAGCGCTATGGTTTAACTAAGATTCGCATGCCTGATGAAACACTATTTTTATTCAATGGTGTATCGTCACTGGGGCGTTGGATTGGTAAAGTAGGGCTAACTGTGATTACACAACAAGCCTATACTACATCTCGTGATTTTGGATTTTCATCGCCCCTATATTTTTGGGGAATGATGAATGGTGGACAGCTTAAGGAAGATGCTTTATTAGCAATTTTAAGAAAGGTTGCTAGTAAACAAGGAGTCCATGAAATTATGACACATCC
Source organism: uncultured Veillonella sp. (assembly GCA_963516605.1). Lineage (GTDB taxonomy): Bacteria > Bacillota > Negativicutes > Veillonellales > Veillonellaceae > F0422. The sequence goes on from CAUQBP010000001.1 coordinate 214,885, forward strand.
TGGTAAAGATAATCATACACTCCAATCCTTGTATGATTGGGGGTATCATTGGGATGAGGAACGAGCGGCTATGACATCGGCTAGAGTAAAAGAATATATCGCTACTCATGATATTAGCCTCATCCATTATGGACAATGGACTGAAGGAGACCATTCATGAGCACCATGGTAAAGCGAGGAATCTTAATTGGATTGTTGCTCTTGATTGTGTCAGGTATAACAATTTATTTTACAATTGATTTAGATTCATTGGCTACGCTAGGTACATTTAATCTTACATCTTTATTGTTGGCCATAGTAGCACTTGCTTTAGGTATGTACTTTGATGGATTGCGCCTGCAACGATTAGTACATATGGGTGGATATAATTTATCCTTGATTGCCATTCTACGAGTTATTTTTGGTAATTATTTTATGGCCATGCTCACACCTGGTGCTAGTGGTGGTGCGGTGGCACAGGCTTTAATTTTACGGTCCTATCATGTACCTATTGGCACTGCCGCTCCGATCGTATTAGTGCGAACCGTATTTTCCATATTATTTCTAATTGTTATGTTACCGATTATATTGGTAACGGAACCAATCGAAGTACCATATATAACTAATACACAATTATTAGGTATATCGATTTTTGTTGTGATTTCAACATTTATGGGAATGTATTTACTACAAACGCGACTCATGAAACGCTTGGTAACTTGGATGTGTAAGATGATGAAGAAAGGAAACCCGAAAGGTTGGCTCATCAAGTTAGATGAATTTAATAGGGGACTTAGTTTATTATATGCAAACCCTATGCAATCTTTTATCGTTTTTATTGAGTCTGCATTGAGCTTATTATTCTTATATGCGATAGCGCCAGCTTTGATGTATGCGTTTACTTCAGATATTAGCATTGTTGAAATTTTAAATCGCATGATTTTATTAAATTTAATTTTATATTTTGCACCCACACCAGGTGGAACAGGAGTTGCTGAAGGATTATTTGTGTATTTATTCGCCTCCTTTGTACCAATTGGAACGGTGGGGCTAGTTGCAGTGGCGTGGCGGATTGTTGCAGAATATGTTCCATTTTTTATCGGCATGTATTCCGTATTTACTCTATATGGACAACACATGGCAAGTTCCGTTTCCACTAGTAGTGAAGAGGTGTAGTTATGGCTGTGAAAGGCAAAAAAGACAAATTTTATTTAGTGAATGAAGTAATCTTACCAGAAGCGATTAAAAAAACAATTAAAGTAAAATCTATTTTACAACTAGGAGAGGCTAAAACAATTAATGAAGCTGTTGAAAAAATGGATTTAAGTCGTTCTGCCTATTATAAATACAAAGATTATGTATTTCCATTTTATGAACTTTCACAAGGTAAAATTGTGTCAATTAACGCACTGATCTCTAATGAGTCTGGTATGTTATCTAATATCTTACGGATTATTGCAGATTATAATGGCAGTGTGTTAACAATTAATCAGAATTTACCGCTACAAGGTGTAGCACATGTGAATATTTCCTTTGAAACGAAGGAATTGACATTACCAGTAGAAGATGTTTTGCACGAAGTACGACAATTAGAGGGAGTTATTAAGGTGGAACTAATTGGTCAAGCCTAGTGCCTAAGGAGATTTAGAATGAAGCAAGGCGTAAAGATTGCCCTCTTGGGTTTTGGTACAGTTGGACAGGGTACAGTTGAACTATTGACTAAAAATTTAGATGTCATACAAAATCGCATTAGTGTACCAGTAATAGTAGATAAAATTTATGTGAGAAATCCAGATAAATATAGTCATGTTGCACTACCTGCAACAGCTACGTTTGTAACAGACTATAAAGAAATTTTACAGGATTCATCTATAGATATTGTAGTAGAAGTAATGGGTGGTACTACCTTTGCCCGCACTTGTATTGAAGAAGCCATTATTGCTGGAAAACATGTGGTGACTGCTAATAAAGATTTATTAGCGGAAGCTGGTCCCTATTTAATGGAGCTAGCTACGAAGCATCATGTGGACTTACGCTTTGAAGCGAGTGTGGCAGGGGCGATTCCAATTATCCGCGCCTTATATGATTCCTTCGGCAGTAATCAAATTACAGAAATTATGGGCATTTTAAATGGAACCACTAACTTTATTTTGTCTAAGATGAGTGAAGATGGATTAGGCTATGAAGAAGTCCTAAAAGAAGCACAAGACCTTGGCTATGCAGAAGCAGATCCAACATCGGATGTAGAAGGCTATGATGCTGCACGTAAATTAGCTATCTTAGGGTCTATCGCCTTTAATAAACGTATCTTCTTTGAAGATGTAAGTTGTGAAGGGATTACGCAAATTGATGCTAGTGATATCCAATTTGGTAAAGAGTTTGGCTATACTATTAAGTTATTAGGCATTGCAAGAGAAACGAAAAAAGGTTTGTCTTTAAATGTACATCCTGCCTTTATTGCCAATACACATCCATTAGCCTCTGTACGGGGTTCTTTTAATGCTGTGTTCTTACGTGGCAACGGTTTTGATGAGGCTATGTTCTACGGTCGTGGAGCTGGTAGTTTACCAACAGGTAGTTCTATCGTGAGTGACGTCATGGAAGTAGCTCGTAATGTTGTGCAAGGCAAAACAGGGGAAATGAAGCAGTTCTATTATCCGCAAAAAACAATGTATAGTTCTAGCAAAATTGAATCTGCTTACTACATTCGTATGACAGTGGATAACTCTACAGGTGTATTGGCGAAAGTAGCCACAAAGCTAGCGGAGCAACGCATTTCGGCTCATTCTGTGATCCAGCGCAAAGCAGATAACGATACTGCCACATTAGCCATTATTACGTCTAAATGTCCTCATGCGTATATTCAAAATCTAATTGATTCTTTCAACCACTTACGGGTCGTTAGAGAAGTGGGTAGTGTGATCCGCATCATGGTTGAATAAAGGAGTTTTCATGAAATCTATTACGGTACAAGTACCGGCTACGAGTGCCAATTGCGGCCCAGGATTTGATTGTCTAGGAGTAGCATTAAATTTATATAATGTATTTACTTTTGAACCTGATAAAGAAGCTACATCTAATACATATACTTTTGAAGGTTTTGGTGCTGATTTATTGGAAAAAGAGGATCATAGCCATAATCTAGTGGGTATTGCTATGGAGCGAGTATTTAAAGAGGTGAATACTACACCTATATACGGACGTATTCATTCTAATACACAAATTCCTCCATCAAGAGGTCTTGGCAGTAGTTCTACTGCCATTGTGGGAGGGTTGCTATTAGCCAATGCCTATTTACAAGAACCTTTAAATAAAGATCAATTATTGCTCATTGCCAATGATATGGAAGGGCATCCTGATAATGTAGCGCCGGCTATTATGGGGAATTTAGTCTGTGCTGTTGGTGGGAATGATACAGTATTCCATTCCCATATCGATGTACCAAGTAATTTAACCTTTGCTGTAGTGGTACCAGAAGTGATTGTAGAAACATCGTATGCGCGAAGCGTATTGCCAACGGAGTTAAGCTATAAAGAAGCTGTTGCCAATGTAGGATTTGCTACATTATTTGTAGGATCCATGATACAAAATAGGATGGATAATTTGTCTGTAGCATTACAGGATTATCTACATGTACCGTATCGTAAAACGTTGATTCCTTATTGTGATGATGTATTTACTGCAGCTAAGAATCATGGTGCCTATGGGTCTACTATTAGTGGTTCAGGCTCAACCTTAATTGCCTATTGTTCTCCGGAACATGCAGTGACAGTGGCAGATGCTATGAGTTCTGTCTTTATGAATCACGACATTGACTGCCGTCGCTTTGTGCTTCATGCAGACCGTGAAGGTGCTAGAGTTGTGAAAATTAAATATGAGTAGAACACTTCATGATTCTTTTAAACTGTATATGATATAATTAAGTATATATATTCTATAATATATCTAAGTAGGAGGAATACATGAACAATATAAAAACAGTAGCCTTGTTGGCATTATTATCAGGATTATTGATGGTGATTGGTCAAATGGTCGGTGGTCACTCAGGAATGATACTGATGTTTATTATTTCTTTAGGTATCAACTTCTATACTTATTGGAATAGTGCATCTATGGTACTACGTGCATACGATGCAAAAGAAATTACCGAACAAAACAATCCGAATATCTTCCATATTGTAAAAAAACTAGTTCATAATGCAGGGTTACCGATGCCAAAGGTGTATATTATTGAATCGGAAGTACCTAATGCATTTGCTACAGGTCGCGACCCTGAGCATGCAGCAGTGGCTGTGACAACAGGTATTATGAAACTATTAACAGACGATGAAATTGAAGGTGTACTGGCTCATGAACTCTCTCATGTGAAACATAGAGATACATTAATTAGTACTATTGCAGCCAGCATGGCAGGATTTATTGCTATGGTGGCGAATATGTTACAATGGGCAGCTATTTTTGGAGGCCGTGATGATGAGGAGAATTCTAATCCTTTAGCATTAATTGGCACTATCATTTTAGCTCCATTGGCAGCTAGCTTAATTCAGATGGCTATTTCACGTTCTCGTGAATATTTAGCAGATGAAGAAGGGGCGATGATGAGTCGCAAGCCATTATCCTTAGCATCCGCATTAGCCAAAATTGAGCATTATGCTAAATTTGGTGTGCTTCCTGGTCAAAGCGAAAGCCGCGTATCATCTACAGCACACATGTTTATCATTAATCCTTTGAGTGGAATTTCTTCCACTATGACTCAATTATTTAGCACGCATCCATCTACAGAAAGTCGTATTCAACGTTTGCGTGACATAGCGAGTCGCATATAAAGGGAGCAATGCATATCTTATGTTACAGAGATCGTAAGGTTTCTAGTTGTTAAGGAGGTATACTATGGCAAAAGTGTACACGAAAACAGGCGATGCAGGTTCTACTGGTTTATACACTGGTGAACGTGTAAGTAAAGCATCTCAACGTGTTTGTACGTATGGAACAATTGACGAGGCACAAGCCTTTCTTGGAGTAGCTCGTGCGTACTCTGACAAAAAGGTAGTACAAGACACATTATTGCAACTTGAGAAAGAACTATGGATGATTATGGCTGATATCTCTAGTTTAGGACAAGAAGCTACTATTACAGATGAGCATGTGACTAATTTAGAACAGATCATCGATAAATTTGATGAACAATTAGAGCCATTATCTAAATTTATTTTACCTGGTGATAGTAAAACATCCAGTTTCTTGCACTTAGGTCGTACCATCGTTCGCCGTGCAGAACGAGACCTATGGAAGTTAGGAGAAACAGAAGAGATTCATATGTCGAATCTTCGCTATTTGAATCGTTTATCCGACTTGCTATTTATCTTAGCGCGCGTAGAAGATGAAGTGAAATAGTATACGATATAAAAGGAGGTACTCCATGTTGGGTACCTCCTTTTAGTATCTCTTAGATTATTTCTATCAAATCTTCTTGGATGTGCTATAATACTATGTATGTAGTTACTGTGATTAATGTTGTACTTCTTGTACATCTACAGTTTTGTTTAGCACATCTTCAGGGCTTGGATAGAAGAAATAGATCTGATCGATTTCATTTTTAAATTTTTCTCGGATGTGTACGGATAATAAAGTTTCAAACTGAATGATATCTTCCGATTCCATCACAGCGTCTTCTACTAATACAAATAATTGTGGATCTGCTTTTGGTGCATTGGGTGGTAAACAGTCTGGTGAAAGTGGAATATTTACGATAATGCGTACAGAGGCTACATAATTTCCATTTTGATCTTTAATGGCTGCACGATAGGTATTTTCCCATAGAGTGGCCATTAATTGGATGTCTAAATTTAATAATTCCATAGTTGTCTCCTTTATAATGAACGTATAGTACATATGATAACTGATAAAGGGCAACTTTGTATAGGTATACTATGAAAAATCGTATAATATTTTGTACAGGTGGTGCCCGTAGTGGCAAAAGTGAGTTTGCAGAAACACTAGCTTTATCTAAAGAAGGACAAAAAGGATATATTGCTACAGGGCAAGCGTATGACGAAGAGATGAAGCATCGTATTCATTTACATCAAGAACGACGGAAAATGATTTGGAACAATTATGAAATCCCTTGTGCCATTAGTGCAGAGATTCAAAAAGTATTAGATGAATGCTCTGTAGTATTAGTAGATTGCTTAACGATGTGGACTACTAATCTATTATTACAAGATGGTGAATTTACATCTCAGGAAGATATAAATTGCCGTGAAAGAGCTATACTTTCAGAAGTACAAGCTGTACTTGATGTGATTCGATCCTACAAGGGAAACAATGAAAAGACGGTTATTTTTGTGACCAATGAAATTGGCTTAGGTATTGTACCAGAGAATAAATTAGCTCGTATTTTTAGAGATATTATGGGACGTGTCAATCGAATAGTAGCAGCAGAGGCTGATGAAGCGTATATGACAATCAGTGGTATGACAATAGATATAAAAGCATTGGAGGTAAGCAACCATGGCTAAAAAAATTATGTTTCAAGGTACCAGTTCTAATGTAGGTAAAAGTATTTTAGCTACAGCAATGTGTCGCATTTTACATAATAAGGGATATAAAACAGTACCGTTTAAAGCACAAAATATGGCGTTAAATTCCTATGTTACCAAAGCAGGGGATGAAATTGGTCGTGCCCAAGTGGCGCAAGCGGAAGCAGCAGGTTTAGATCCAATTGTACAAATGAACCCAGTCTTATTAAAGCCTACAGGCAATCAGTCCTCTCAAGTTGTGTTAATGGGCAAACCGGTAGGTGTCTATAGCGCAAGAGAATACCATACAAAATACTCTTTAACAGCCTTAGATAAAGTAAAAGAAAGTTTACAATATCTTGATGATAATTTTGATATGATTGTCATTGAAGGTGCTGGTAGCCCTGCGGAAGTCAATTTAAAAGCTAATGATATTGTAAACATGCGTGTTGCCAAGTTAGCAAAGGCTCCTGTTATGCTTATTGCAGATATTGATCGTGGTGGTGCTATTGCCTCTGTTGTAGGCACATTAGAGTTATTGGAGCCTGATGAAAGAGATTTGGTAAAAGGGATTATTATCAATAAATTCCGTGGTGACGTAACCTTATTGCAACCAGCTTTAGATTTTATTGAGCAGAAGACTGGTAAAAAAGTAGTTGGTGTTGTACCAGCCATAGAAAATCTTGATATTGATGAAGAAGATTCTGTAGCATTAGAAAGTAAATATCGAGGGGTATCTAAAGAGATTACGATTGCGGTCATGCAAACTCCTAAAATTTCGAACTTTACAGACTTTGATGCTCTTGCCTATGAACCAGATGTATCTGTTCGTTTTGTGAAACAAGGGGAGCCAATTGGCCATCCAGATATGGTAATTTTACCAGGCTCTAAAAACACATTAGCTGACTTATCGTACTTGCAGGAGCATGGCTATGATAAAGATATCCATGACTTAGCAAATGCTGGGGTACCTGTATTGGGTATTTGCGGTGGTAATCAAATGCTGGGAGAAATGCTTTATGATCCAGAAGGGATTGAAGGAGATATTCCCGAATTAAAAGGCTTAGGTTTGCTTCCAACAGCTACTACTATGAAAACTGAAAAATTAACACATCAAGTTTGTTTTGATGTAAAGGATTTATCTTTCTTAGGTACTAATTATAGTGGTGAAAATCTTGTAGGTTATGAAATCCATATGGGAGATACACAGCCAGTAGGAGAGGGAGGACGTTGTTTCCATATTCAAAAGCGTAGTGATACTAAGGTAGATGTGATCGATGGTTTTGTCACTAGTAATGGTCAAGTGATGGGCACATATATTCACGGCATTTTAGATAATGATGGATTACGTCGCTCAATCCTGAATGCATTGCGTACAAAAAAAGGATTAGAGCCATTAGATGTTGTATTCCGCTACTTTGAACATAAAGAAGCTGCCTATAATCGATTAGCTAAGATTGTGGAAGAACATTTAGATATGGAATATATCCAATCATTATGGGAGCAAGACTAATGGAATGGTTTTTGCACCATCTTCAGTATTTTATTCCTTTAGGGGCACTTTTGTTAGATACTTTAGTGGGTGACCCTAGAAGTAAATACCATCCTGTTGTTTTAATTGGTAATTGTATTTCTTTCTATGAACATCTATTGTATAAAAAGAATACTATCGCAAAGAATCAAATACTATTAGGGATATCTACTGTATTACTAGTCTTAATGACTGTGATGCTTATTGTTACAGGACTCCTATTTATAGGAGGGACCATACATCCAATCGGATATTTCATAGTATCCTTATTGTGCCTATACATTGCCATTAGCCCTCGTTGTTTGGCAGAGGCAGGCATAGAAATTGCCAATTTGTTGAGAAAACAAGATATATCTGAAGCACGCCGTAAAGTGGGATGGATTGTAGGTCGTAAAACTAGCGAACTTGATGAAAGTGAAATTACTCGTGCCACTATTGAAACAGTAGCAGAAAATACAGTAGATGGCATTATTTCCCCTCTATTTTGGTTTGTTCTATTAGGGCCATGGGGAGCCATTGGATACCGAGCTATTAATACGATGGACTCCATGTTAGGCTATAAAAATGACCGCTATTTATACTTTGGTCGTTTTGCAGCCCGCTTAGATGATGTAGTTAATTATATTCCTGCACGTATTACTTGTATTTTATTTGTGATAGCTTCTTTTCTCTGTGGCAAAGATTGGAAACATGCCATACGTATAGCCACTCGTGATGCGCATAAACATCCTAGTCCTAATGGGGGCTATGCAGAGGCTCCCGTAGCAGGGGCTTTACATATTCGGTTAGGTGGACAAAATGTGTATCATGACAAAGTCACCTTTCGGGCCTATATGGGAGACCCTATAACATCTATGGTAGGGAAACACATCTATCAAACTATATATTTGATGTATACTGTTTCTATCTTGGGTGTTGCGTTAACAATGGTCAGTACATATGTAATTAATCAATGGTAGGTGGAACATGAAAGGATTTTTTGTTGGACTTCAATTTTTAACACGCTTAAAAATTGTAAACCAAACAGAGTGGAAAGTAGAAGACTTTGGCGCATCCGTTACCTATTTTCCTTTAGTAGGACTTGTCATTGGCGCCTTTATGTGGGCTTTGTACGCCTTGGCAAATCCCTATCTTCCTGTATCACTGTTGATGCTCATCTTAGTAATCTTTGAATTTCTATTTACTGGTGGACTTCATGCAGATGGATTTATGGATACCTGCGATGGCTTATTTTCAGGGCGCGATCGAGAACGTAAATTAGAGATTATGAAAGATAGCCGAGTAGGGAGTAATGGGGTAGTAGGCTTTGTATTTTTAACCCTTTTAAAATGGCAACTATTAGTTAATTTACCAATCTATGTAGTCCCTTTAGTCTTGGTCAGTATGCCTCTGTTAAGTCGATATACTATGGTAATTAGTATTCAAAAGTTTCCTTATGCAAGACCAGAAGGAATCGGTAAATTTTTTGCTGCTAATGCCCCTAAGTATGCCACATCGGTAGCAACGGTATTGGCATTATTACCATTGTTCTTCTATGAATTGTTGTATGCGTATCTATTTGTTATCGCTTTAGCTGTGAATCTTATCATTAACTCCTATGTGACAAAACATTTAGGAGGAACTACAGGGGACACGTATGGATTTGTATGTGAATTATCAGAAATTTTTATCATTTTAGGCGCCATTATTATAAGTGTTATATAAATGAAAGGAGGAAGTAGAGTTGGCATTTTATGTGAGAACGCCAGGCACTTGTGGAGAATTTATTCAAGGCTCCATAAAAGGACAACGATTTCTAGTAACCTGTCCTATTAATCGGTATTCCTATGCTATTGGTGATGTACAATATCCACTTCCTCTTTCATCGATTTCTTTACAGTCAAAGGCCTATCAAGCTTACATCACGGTATTGGATACATTAGGAATCGCTCGATCTACGGCGAAACCCGTATATTTACATTCCGATATTTTACAAGGAAAAGGATTGGCTTCTAGTAGTGCAGATATTAGTGTAGTAGCTATGGCTACAGCAAAAAGTCATGGCTACGATCTTTCTATGGAGCAATTATCCTCTATCTGCTTATCAATCGAACCTACAGATGCTCCCTTTTACCCTGGTATAGTTCAGTTCGATTATCTAAATGGTACATGTTGTGAATTATTAGGCACATGTCCACCCATCCGAATCGTCATGTTTGATGAAGGCGGTACGATTGATACGGTACAGTTTAACCATCAGCAAAATTTAGATATTTTAATTGATGAAAAAGAAGAGTTGATGGTAGAAGCTTTAGCAAAATTTAAAGAAGGTATACATAAGCATAATGTGAAACTTATTGGTGAAGCCTCTACCATTAGTTCTTTCGGCAATCAACGTATTTTGCATAAGGCAAACTTATATGCATTACATCAAATTGGGGTAGAGTGTAACGCCATTGGAACGATTATTGCCCATAGTGGAACCATATTGGGCTTGCTATTCCCCCCAGACTCACCAAGTATTGTACACTGCCTGCAACGAGTAAAACAGGAATTGCCAAATCTTACCTTCATAGATATAGTGGAAACTACAAATGAAGGAATTACTTTCATGGAACGATAAAGGAGCTTATGATGGTGAAAACAATGAATGTACATGGTGGCAATGTACATAAAGCGAGCCGACAGTTACGTACTTCTTTAGATCAGATTTTGGATTTTAGTGCCAATATCAACCCCTTGGGAATGAGTGCCAAGGGGATGGATGCTATGAATGAGGCATTTCAATATGTGATACATTATCCAGATCCAGATATGACGAACCTTTTTGCTATCACATCCGAATTGTGGAATATGCCAAAAGAATGCATTGCTTTTGGTAATGGCGCAGCTGAATTAATCTATGCCATATGCCGATTGCCCGAAATAGAAGCTGTGTATGTATCCGCTCCTGGATTTTCAGAGTATAGCCATGGTGCTCATTCATGTGGCCTACCCGTTATAGAATATGAATTACAATTTGATGCGGACGTATTCTCTTTTTCGTATCCGTTGGAACAAATGCTATATGATTTAAGTCAGACCCAAAATTATTTGGTGTTTATTGGTAACCCCAATAATCCTTGTGGAACTTTATGGAAACATCGAAGTGGCGAACTATTTGAAGTTTGTAAGAAAAATGGTCACTATTTAGTATTTGATGAGTCATTTGTTGATTTTTTAGGGGATGACTATTCTATGCGAAACTATGTAAAAGAGTATGACAATGTGATTGTTGTACATTCTTTAACTAAGTTTTACGCAGTTCCTGGTTTACGGATTGGGGCGATGATGGCAAACCCTATGATTATACAATTTATCAAAGATCATATTCCTGCTTGGTCTGTAAACCATATAGCTCAAATATACAGCGAAGAGGCTCTACAAGATATAGATTATGTACAAAAGACTCGTAGAGTACTAAAAACAGAAAAAGAATGGTTATACAATGAACTTATAAAGATAGAACCGTTACGGTGTATTGAACCATCTGTGAATTATATTCTTTGTCACCTACATGAGCAGTATTCTTTAGAAGATATGATTCAGCACTTGTATCATCAATCTATATTAATTAGAGACTGCTCTCACTATACTGGGCTAGGCCCTAATTGGTTTCGTATGGCTGTCAAAACAAGAGAGCAAAACGAACAATTATTACAAGCTTTACGAGCATATTTTATATTACAATAGGAGATACTATGATACAAATATACTTTGTTCGCCATGGTGAAACGGATTGGAACCATCTTGGGAAGCACCAAGGGTTCAGCGATATACCTTTAAATGAAAAAGGTATGGCCCAAGCTGTGGATGTGGGTGATGCCTTACGAGATGTTCATTTTCATAGAGCTCTCGTTTCCGACCTAGTACGAGCTAGGGTTACATCTGAAGAAATTCTAAAAGGTCGATATATTCCTACCACTTTTACAGAAGGATTACGAGAAATTAACTTTGGAGACTGGGAAAGCTTAACATATTCTGAAATTAATGAACGCTGGCCTGGACAAATCGAAGCCATTTATGAAGATCCGTCAGAGAAACCAATACCTAATGGGGAGACAGTAGAAATGGTGCAAGATCGTGCCTATACTCGTTTATTAGAAGAGTTAGCGCGTATGAAGGATGATGAACGATTATTAGTAGTTTGTCACGGAGGAACCATACGCACATTATTATGTGCATTAACAGGTATTCCATTAAACTGTTTATGGCGTTTAGCACAAGGTAATACAGCCGTTAGTGTAGTGGATTTCTGGGGTGACCAATCTCCTTATAATCGTATTTGTATATTAAATGATACATCTCATACTCATGTGAGAGAAGGTGGTTACGGTGAGGATTGATAAGTTTTTAGCCCATAAGGCTTTTGGTACAAGAAAAGAAGTACATGATTTAATCAAACAGGGTTTTGTAAAGGTAAATGATAGTATTGTTAAGAAAAAAGACGTGCATATCAATCCTGATGTAGATGTGGTTACGGTTCAAGATCAAGTTGTACAATCACAATTAGAATATTATATTAAATTTCACAAACCAGCTGGATATGTAACAGCTGTAGAAGATTCTACAGATCCTACTATTATGGAGTTACTTCCTGAAGAGTTTCAAACTTTAAAGGTATTCCCTGTGGGACGACTTGATAAAGATACAGAAGGGTTGTTATTATTAACAAATGATGGACCCTGGGCTCATAAAATTATTCATGGCAAAAAAAATATTGGTAAAACCTACTATGTAGAGTATAGTGGCACTTTATCAGATGAAGGCATGAAACGTATACAGGAAGGCATAGTCTTAGGTGATGGCACAGAGTGTAAACCGGCACAATTAACTCTTCACAATGATGAGAGCGTAATGAATGAATCGGGTGAAATTATTCACTCCTGTGAGTTGACGATTTACGAAGGAAAGTATCATCAAGTGAAACGTATGATTGGCGCTTGCGGTGGAACGGTAACATACTTACAACGCATTGCTATCGATAGAATTACACTTGACTCTATAGAAGAAGTAGGCACATTCATAGATTTAACAAAAGCAGAAAAAGAAATTGTTTAATCGAATCAATTCAATTTGTCATAACTATGCATTATATGGTATCATTAGTTGATGCTTTTTAAGGAGGCGAGACGATGAATGGATTAGTCGCTTTGCAAGCATTCCTAACAAAAGAAACATATGGAGGAGCCATCCTCATTAGTCCTATCAACTTACATTACTTTGCAGGATTTACAGGGACCACTGGAGTGGCATTTGTAACTCCTGACAAAGCTTATATGATAACGGACAGTCGTTATACAGAGCAGGCTAAAGAACAATGTGAAGGGTATGAGGTCATCCAATATACGGGGGATGTGTATGCTACTATCAAGAGTATACTAGCTTCCTCCAAGATTAGATTGTCCACATGTTGCTTTGAAGGAAATTATATGAGTGTCGATGTATTCCAAGAAGTTTGTGATACATTAAACGAAACAGAATTTTTATCCTTCGATTTTGCTAGCCTTCGTATAGTGAAACGAGAAGATGAACTGAAATATTTACGGCAAGCCTTTAATATCGCAGATGAATCATTTGCAGCTATGTTACCGCAGCTAAAAGTGGGGATGACTGAAAACGAGGCACGTATTATTCTAGAAACAGAAATGTTACGACGTGGATCTAAAGAGCCATCGTTTGCAACTATTGTTGCTTCTGGTTATCGTTCTAGTATGCCTCATGGGGTCGCTAGTGATAAAGTGATGGAGCGAGGCGATTTTGTTACCTTTGATTTTGGTGCTATGTACAAAGGATATCATTCAGATATGACACGCACTATCGTATTAGGTAAGGCTAGTGATGAGCAAAAAGAGTTGTACTCTATTGTGTTAGAAGCGCAACAACGTGGTGTAGCATCTATAAAAGAAGGTGTAACTGCTTTAGAGATAGATTCAATTTGTAGAGACTATATCAAAGAACAAGGATATGGGTCAAACTTTCGTCATGGCACAGGTCATGGGGTAGGGTTAGATATTCATGAATTACCAGTGGTATCACCAAAATCAAAAGATATATTAAGATCCAATATGGTAGTCACAGTAGAGCCAGGTATATATCTACCAGGGCATATGGGATTACGTATTGAAGATACAGTTATAGTTACTAAGGAGGGTTGTGAAGTTCTCACAAAAACTCCTAAAGATTTAATAGAACTAGATGTGTAATGGAGGGATTTATAATGATTTCCAGTAATGATTTTCGTCCAGGCGTAACTGTCGAATTAGATGGTAATGTATGGCAAGTAGTTGACTTTCAACATGTTAAACCAGGTAAAGGGGCAGCTTTCGTACGTGCTAAATTGAAAAACCTACAAACAGGTGCTGTGGTAGAGCGTACTTTCAATGCTGGTGAAAAAGTGCCAAAAGCTCATGTTGACCGTCGTCGCATGCAATACCTATATGAATCTGATGGAGCATATACTTTCATGGATAATGAAACATATGACCAAATTGAATTAACAGTAGATCAATTAGGGGATGCTAAAAACTTCTTGTTAGAAAATATGGAAGTATCCATTATGTTCTTCCAAGGTATCGTAATCGGTATCGACTTACCAGTAGCTGTTGAGTTACGTGTAGTTGAAACTGATCCTGGTATCCGTGGTGATACTGCAACTGGTGGTAATAAACCTGCTACATTAGAAACAGGTTATGTTGTAAAAGTACCTTTATTCATCGAAGTAGACGATGTATTGCGTGTAGATACACGTACTGGACAATATATTGAACGTGCTTAAACCACAGATTTGATCTTTTAACAACTAGTATAGTATTGTAATTAAAAGCATTTGTTGGCCTGTGGTAGGACGACAAATGCTTTTTTGGTAAATATATGGAAGATAATCGCTTTTTTGAAGGACTGATACAGTTCGACCATTCTGTTTATGAAATGATTGCTACCATGACAGCATTGGAAACTAAAGGTGTTGCGGGTATGAGTACAACATTTGGAGATACGGTCAGTAGCATATTTGGCAGAAAAAATGCCATGGAAGGTGTAAAAGTACAAGTTTTAGAAGATGGATCATTGCAAGTATCTCTACATATTGCAGTGTATTATGGATATCGCGTCCCAGATATAGCCTTGCGCTTACAAGAGCGAGTGAAAAGTGCTCTTGTATCTATGGCAGATGCTACTGTGAACAGTGTGGATATTTATGTGCAAGATATAATTTTTGAAAGTACCATATTATAGAGGATTTGTATGTCAGATCATTTAGAAATTGAAATTACAGATGCCGTTATTTTAGATGTCACTGCAAGAGTATTGTCATCTTTCAATGAAATACACTCCATGAGCAAACGATTTTTTGATGGTGTTGTAGATGGTATCTCACAAAAACTAGGGCAAAAAAGTTGGCCTGGAATGAATGTTAAACATAAACGAGATAGCTTTGGAGAGGCTTTTATAGAAATTAATTTATATCTTCGTTTATATTGTGGATCTCATCCATTAGAAGTGGCACGACAAATACAACAACAAGTGCGGCAAGATTTACGAAATATGTTAGACTTATATCGTGTTCGTGTAGATGTACACATTGACGGTCTAGAAAGAAGGGAACCTAATCATGAATCATCGTAGGTTAGCAAGAGTGTTTGCATTTGAAACTATTTATGCAGATACATTTTCAGAAGAAATAGTTGAGGAGGCAGTTTTAGATACCACTAAAATGCAAGGAAAAGCCAATCAATTTGCAAAACAATTAATTGCAGGTGTGCGTAGTGAAAAAGAACAATTAGATGCAGCTTTACAAGAATTTTCTCCTAAACGTAAAATGGAACGTTTTCCTAAAGTAGAACTTACTATTTTACGTATGGCAGCGTGGGAGCTATTACATCCACAAGAGGATACACCAGCAAAGATTGTTATTAATGAAGCTGTTTTATTAGCGAAAGAGTTTGGTGGAGAGACTTCCTATAAGTACATTAATGCTATCCTTCATAATTTAGCTAAATCGAGACAATAACATGGCCTATTATTTAGGAATAGATACAAGTTGTTATACTACATCTTGTGCAATTGTTGATGAGGAAGGTAGATTAGCACAGGAAGTTAGAAAACTGTTAGAAGTACCGCAGGGGAAACGAGGATTACAACAGTCACAAATGGTGTTTCAACATACTCGTGCTTTAGGTGAACTGATTCAGTCTTTACATTTGGATCAACCCATTTCAGCTATCGGTGTCAGCGGTTTTCCAAGACGAGAAGAAGATTCCTATATGCCGGCATTCTTAGTAGGTCTTAATACAGCAAAATCACTGGGACATTGTTTACAAGTTCCTGTACATGTATTTTCTCATCAAGAGAATCATATATGGGCAGCCTTGCGTGAAATTGGTGAAATTCCAGAAGGGCCCTTTTTAAGTTTACACCTTTCTGGAGGAACCACGGAATTTGTTCTTTGTGAACGCATTTATAAAAGTGGTTTTAAAGTGCAAATAGTAGGTGGCTCTGATGATATAGCAGGAGGCCAGTTAGTAGACCGATTAGGTGTTTTAATGGGCTTAAAGTTTCCAGCGGGCCCAAGTATGGAAACATTAGGAAGGCGTATTAAATACAATGTAGACTCGGTGCTCCCTGTATCAGTAAAAGAATCTACCATTAGCTTTGGTGGGCCATATAGCGCTGGACAACGCTGGTGGGAATCATTACAACATGAGCCTATAGATTGGACTGATAGGGAATCATTTAGTACAGAAAAAAATGCACAAATCTTGGCAGCCTCTGTGTTCCATTGTATTGGAAGTTCCCTAGAGAAAGCCTTATCTCATATTTTAACAAAACATAATATTACAACCTTAATTACTGCCGGTGGTGTCATGGCTAATACCTACTTGCAAGATCGTTTAGTTCATTGGGGACACCATCATGATTTAGATGTGTTATGTGTATCCTCTAAATATAGTGCAGATAATGCCTCAGGTAATGCCTATGGAGCAAAGGTTGTTGAAGGAGAATAGAATGGATGCTTACTCCGTTGGAGAATTAAATAAAATTATTAAGCAAACCGTAGAGGGAGAATTTCTCTTAAAGAACTGTATTGTTGAAGGTGTTATCTCTAATGTAAAACGTCATAGTACAGGACATTATTATTTTTCTCTCATCGATGATACAGGCTCCATTGATATGGCTATGTGGCGTTCTAAAGTGCAACAACGTGGCTTGGAAGGTGCCCTTGAAAACGGTTTGTTAGTACAAGTACGAGGAAACATTAGTTTTTACGAAAAAACTGGTCGTTTAAGTTTTATTTGCGAAGATATTCGTATTGGTGCCAAAAGTGACTATCAAATTGCTTATGAGAAATTAAAACAAGAGCTATATGCGTTAGGGTATTTTGACGAACGGCACAAACAACCTTTGCCACCTGTACCGAGTTGTATTGGTGTTGTTACTTCTGCATCAGGAGCAGTTATTCACGATATTTTACATGTAGCATCCCATCGCAATCCATTAGTAACATTTAAAGTATTTAATGTACCTGTACAAGGACCTACAGCGGGCCCTGTTATTGCTCGTGGTGTAGCTATGGCAGATGCTGACCCAGATGTAGATGTAATTATTGTTGGTCGTGGTGGTGGCTCTATGGAAGATTTATGGTGCTTCAATGATAGAGCTTTAATAGAAGCTATATTCCAATGTACAACACCGGTTGTGTCTGCAGTAGGTCACGAAGTAGATTATACACTATGTGATTTTGTCGCAGATGTAAGAGGGGCAACCCCAAGTCATGCTGCAGAATTATCTATCTATCCACTGTTGGACTTACAAGAAGAAGTACAGCAGAAATTAGACTTTATTCACAATACTGTACAGTATCGTATTCAAAAAGAAAAGCAACAGTTATTTTCTATTACCAACCGCAAGATTACTGTACCTGCCATGAATTTGGTGCATCAACAGAGAAATATATTACAACGTTTTGAACACCTATTACATAGTGCAATACAAAAGAAATCCCAAGATGAATCACGTAAATTAGCTATATTAGCGACTCAATTAGATAGCAAAAATCCTTTAGCTAAGGTCATTAAGGGATTTGCAAAAGTTGATCTTAATGGTACCCCATTGCAAACGATTCAAAGTGTACAAATTGGCGATACATTAGATATACATATTCAAGATGGATCTGTGAAAGCGACTGTACAGGAGGTAACACATCGTGGCTAAATCTATAAAAAATTATGAAAAGAAATATACAGCCTTAGAAGAAGTAGTTAAAAAATTAGATGACGAAAGCTTATCTATGCATGAATTGTTAAAAACCTACAAAGAAGGATTAACATTAGTCAAAGAATGTTCTGATTTATTGCAACTTGTAGAAGAAGAAGTTGAACAAATAATTGAAACTGTACAAGTAGATACGAATTAGGAGACAAAGTACGTTTTTTTAGGTATAATAGAACTAGAATATTTATACAAAAATTATTATCTTTCAAAGAATTGAGGATATTATGTTAAAAGAGTACTTGCAACAAAGCAAAGCAGACATTGAAAGTTATTTATCCTCTGTATTAGAATCACCTAATACGGAATATGCTCGTTTATACGATAGCATGAATTATAGCTTATTGATGGGTGGTAAAAGAATTCGGCCTATTATTACAAAAGCTGTCATTGAATCTTTAGGTGGATCTTGGGATGCTTATAAAGATGTAGTGTGTGCTATAGAATTGATTCATACCTATTCTTTAATTCATGATGATTTACCAGCTATGGATAATGATGATTATCGTAGAGGAAAACTAACTAATCATCGTGTATATGGCGATGGTATGGCTATTTTAGCAGGAGATGGATTATTAACCTATGCCTTTGAATTAGTTAGCAAACACACAACATTATCTGCAGAACAAGTAGTGCAAATTATTCATGTCTTAGCCAAAGGTGCAGGGCCTAGCGGAATGGTAGGTGGCCAAGCTTTTGACCTACAATCAGAAGGAAAATTCCTACCATTGGATGAATTAGTAGTTCTTCACAAAGGTAAAACAGGAGCATTATTTAGTGCAGCTGTTGAAATTGGTCTGATTATTATGGAGGCCACAACATCCGTAAGAGAGGCCTACCTACGATATGCTGATCATTTAGGTTTATTATTCCAAATTACCGATGATATTTTAGATGTAGTAGGCACACAAGAAGAATTAGGTAAAACTCCTGGCAGTGATGAACGTCAGCATAAAGCAACCTATGTATCTATTTTAGGATTAGATACTGCTAAAGAACGAGCTCAAGAGGTGGCTAATCTAGCATTAACAGCGTTACATGATTCCAACTGCACATCACCTGTTCTTGAAGGTCTAGTCCAATATTTAATGGATCGCACACAGTAGGAGACACGTATGAGTCAAAAAGAACGTCTTGATATACTACTGGTGCAACGTGGTGTATTTGAAAGTAGAGAAAAAGCCAAGGTTGCTATTATGGCGGGGCTTATCTTTTCTGGTACACAGAGATTGGATAAAGCTGGTACTAAAGTTTCAGTAGATACACATTTGGAGGTAAAAGGTAATACCTTACCTTATGTAAGCCGTGGTGGCTTAAAGTTGGAAAAAGCCATCGAGTTATACCCTATCGATCTAACGAATGCCGTTATGGTAGATATTGGTGCTTCCACAGGTGGGTTTACAGACTGTGCCTTACAGCATGGAGCAGCCAAAGTGTTCGCCATTGATGTAGGGTATAATCAACTAGCCTGGAAGTTACGACAAGATCTTAGAGTCATCAATATGGAAAAACAAAATATTCGCACCGTTACACCAGTACAATTAGGGGAACTTAGCGATTTTATTTCCATAGATGTAGCATTTATCTCTTTGGATAAAGTGTTACCTGTAGCGACTACTTTACTTAAAGATACTGGCTCTTTAGTAGCTTTAATCAAGCCTCAGTTTGAGGCTGGTAAAGAACTAGTCGGTAAAGGTGGAATAGTACGTGATAAATCCACACATAGATTGGTGTTAGATCGTATCTTGTACATTGCTAAAGATTGTGGGTTATATTTACATGGACTAACCTATTCTCCCATTAAAGGAATGGAAGGAAATATTGAATTTTTAGGATATTTTACAAAACAAGCAGAGGGTTCCTTAGAGATTACTGAAGGGCTTATTACAGCCACGGTAGAGGAGGCTCATCGATTATAGGAGGATCTATGAGAATCGGTTTCTTTCCTAATATGAAAAAAGAGAATATTCGAAATATATTATCACAAGCAATTACCTATTGCCATACATATGGTATAGAAGTTTATATGCCTAAAGAATTAGAACATCATGATGTATATGCGTTGGGGATAGAGAAATCTCACTTATTATCACGACCAGAAATATTTGAACATTTGGATATGGCATTTAGCTTTGGTGGTGATGGTACGATTATTCAATTAGCACGTCAAATTTATTCATATAATGTACCAATTTGTGGTATTAATTTAGGGGAATTAGGTTTCTTAAATCAAATAGAACTTGAAAACTTAGAGATGGCTATTGAAAGAATTAGTAAAGGCGATTTTTATGTGGAAGATCGCATTCATTTAGTGGGAACTTTACATACTCCAGAAGGAGAACGTGTGCTACGTCCGGCTATTAATGATATTGTGGTATCCCGCTCAGAACCGGGTAAAATGGCTCGTATTAATTTGTCGATTAATGGTGGACATACTCAAATGTATCCTGCTGACGGGTTAATTGTAGCGTGTTCCACAGGGTCTACAGGGTATAACTTATCTGCTGGAGGTCCTATTATGGCGCCTGATAATCGCTCTCTTATAGTAACACCGATTGCCCCTCATTTATTGCAAGGCGTATCTTTGGTGCTAAAAGAAAGTGCAAAAATTGATATTACTATGCCAGAGCGTCAGAAAAACCTGCATATTTCTGTGGATGGCACTTTTGATTACGAATTTAGTAATACTGATTCTTTACATATTGAAGCGCATCCACAATATTGTAAATATGTGCGATTTAAAGATCAAAAATTCTTTGCTACCTTGTTTAAAAAGTTGACCGCACGCTCTAAGGAGGTTCTATGATTCCTCTACACCATAGTGTAGAATTTCAGCATCACTTATGGTTAGACGCCCTGGTTACAGCTAGAACTATTGTAGATATTACTTGTGGCAATGGACATGACACGATATATTTATTGTCACATTGTCATAAAAATTCTCATGTATATGCCATTGATATACAAGAAGTAGCGCTAACAAGGACGAAAGAAAAGCTTTTGAAAGAACTTCCGCAGGCTATGAAGCAAGTTGAATTGATATTGGGATCACATGATAGTGTGCTGGAAACACTTCCTGTATCTACTATCGATTTAATGGTAGCTAATTTAGGGTATTTACCGAATGCAGACCATCAAATTATGACCCAATCTACATCAACAATTAAAGCTGTATCAAAGGGATTGGCAAAACTTTCAGTACATGGTTTATGTACCATTGTAGCGTATCCTGGAACAGAAGCTGGTCGTAAAGAAGCAGAAGACCTAGAAGAATATATAGCGTCTATGAATCAAAAAGAGTTTCACTGTAGTACGTGGCGACCATTAAATCAAGCGAATCAACCACCTATTTTATATATTATTCGTCGGAGGAAATAATGAAACGTTTTCGTTATAATAAGATAAAAGAAATTATTCAAACTAAGGCTATTGAAACACAAGAAGAGTTAGCGCAAGCTTTGGTAGAAGAAGGGATTACTGTTACACAAGCAACTGTATCACGTGATATTAAGGAATTGATGTTAATTAAAGTTCCTACAGGAGATGGACGCTATCGATATGCCTTATCTCCTGAAGAAAATATTATGTTATCTAGAACTCGCATCAATCGCTTGTTCCAGGATTCCATTTTGCGTATCGAGCACGTCTTAAATCAAGTAGTATTACATACTTTGCCAGGATCCGCACAATCTGTGGCATTTGCCATTGACCATGCAAAATGGCCCGAAGTAATAGGAACAATTGCAGGAGATGATACGATTCTATTAATTTGCAATTCTGTAGAAAGTGTAGAATTGGTATTAGAACGTATGCAAGACTTAATGAGGGATTAATATGCTAGTACGCATGGGGATTAAAAATTTTGCCCTCATCGAACATATGCAGTTAGAGTTTGCCAAGGGTATTACTATTTTTACTGGGGAAACAGGTTCAGGTAAGTCAATTTTGATGGATGCATTTTCCATTTTATTAGGGGAAAGAGCTAGTAATGAATTTATTCGTCATGAAAAGGACTCTTTTCTCATTGAAGGTGTGTTTGACATTGCCGGAGATACCGCATTACAAGAACTGTTACTAAATAAAAACATATTAGTAGAAGAAGACACTTTAATTTTATCTAGAACTTTTAATCGAAATGGTAAATCACAAATTTTAGCTAATGACCAAGTGATTCCATTGAAGGCTTTACGTGAAATCGGCACCTATTTAGCAGATATTCATGGTCAATATAGTAACCAACAGCTCTTATTACCGGAAACACATCATATCTATTTAGATTCGTATAATGATGATGCCACGAAGGCTTATGAAAATTACGTAACAGCCTATACTGAGTATGCCAGTGCAAAGCGACAATTAGAAATATTGCGTGAAGAGTCGGCACAGAGAATTCGTGAATTAGATATGTTGAGGTTTCAGATTGATGAAATTGAAGAAGCCCAATTACAAACTAATGAAGATACGGCTGTATCGGAAGAATTAGAAAGATTAGATAACTATGAGCATCTTCAATCTACAATTTCTAATTGTTATGATGGTATCTATGGGGGCAGAACTCCCCTGATTGATGGTTTAAATAGTGTTACTAATGAAGTGACTGATCTTGTAAAATATGATAAAGACATGGAAGAAATAGCTGAGTTATTGCGATCCGCCTATTATCAATTAGAAGAGGCTGGACAAGCGTTAGATAGATACCGTGACTCCATTAGTTATGACGAAGAACGCTATTTTTACTTACAAGAGAGAGATACGCTTATTTACAATTTAAAGCGTAAATATGGAGAAACCATTGAAAGTATTTTAGTATTTGAAGAAGCAGCGCAAACTCGACTGGAGCTACTAGAATCTGATGAAAGTGAAGAATCACAGCTAGTGGAACGTGTGGAAACACTAAAGACACAAGCATTACAAGCGTTACAGACTCTTACACAGATCCGTCATGCTCATCATAAAGAAATTACTGATGCCTTACAGCGAAATTTAACTCAATTAGGTATGCCAAAGGCAAAGCTAGAATTTGTCATAGAAGGTACTGAAATTTTGTCTCCATTAGGAGCTAGTCGCATAGAACTATTATTTTCTGCTAATACAGGGGAGGCATTATTGCCGTTACATAAAGTTGCCTCTGGCGGTGAGTTAGCACGTATTGCCTTAGCTTTTAAAACAGTATTTAATAAAGCAACCCATAAGACCTTAGTGTTTGATGAAATTGATGTAGGCATTAGTGGTGATATAGCTTTACAAGTAGCTAAACAAATTCTTCAATTAAGTTCAGATAATCAGGTATTCTGTATTACACATCTACCACAAACAGCAAGTGTAGCAAAGCAGCACTATCATTTACATAAGGTAGAAGAAGAAGGACGAACTATTTCTAAAGTTACGATCCTTTCAGAAGAAGAACATGTTACACAGATTGCCCGTATGATGTCAGGACAATCTTTCTCAGATACAGCCATAGATACAGCAAAAGAAATGATTCAATACTTTCAACAGGAATCATTCTAGGAGGAACAATGAAAGTTTTAGTAAATGGAGCAGCTGGTAAAATGGGCCGTGAGGTTCTAAAAGCTGTTCATAATGATACAGAGTTAACTTTAGTAGGCGGGGTAGATCCTAGTCACGGAGGAAAAGATGTTAGTGAATTCATCGGTACTAGCCCTTTAGATTGTAAAATATACAGTCAATTAGAAGAGGGTATTGAAGCCGTACATCCAGATGTGATTGTGGACTTTACAACACCAGCCATTATTTTTGAAAATGCAAAACTTATGCTATCAAAAGGAATTCATGTTGTGATTGGTACAACCGGCCTTACAGAAGCGCAACGGCAAGAATTAGATTCCATTGGCAGAGCACATAATGCGAATTGTTTAGTAGCTCCTAACTTCTCATTAGGTGCAGTGATGATGATGAAAACGGCTGCAGAACTAGCTCCGTACTTCCCAGATGTGGAGATTATTGAACTACATCATAATCATAAATACGATGCACCTTCTGGTACAGCTGTATTAACGGCTAAATTGATCAATGATGCAAAACAAAAAGCAAATGTGAAAGCTGCCGAAGATTTAACTCGTGAGAGTCTACCAGGTGCTCGTGGTGCTAAGGTAGATGATGTGACGATTCACAGCGTTCGGTTACCGGGTTATGTAGCTCATCAAGAAGTTATTTTTGGTGGCTATGATGAAACATTAGTGATTCGTCATGATTCATTAAGCCGCTTATCCTTTATGCCTGGAGTGGTATTAGCTTGTAAAAAAATTAAAGATTTTGCAGGATTAACGTATGGTTTAGAACATTATTTATAATTCTATATTCTATATAATTCTTGCTAAAGAAAAACTTAAATAGTATAATACATATAACTATACATTAAGTTATTAATATTAAGGAGTCACTATGAGAAAACCTCATTTAGCTATATTGGGGGCTACTGGTGCAGTAGGCCAAGAATTTATTACATTAATTGAAGAACGTAAATTTCCTTATGAAAGTATTAAACTGTTAGCATCTGTTCGTTCTGCAGGTAAAGTTTTGACAGTAGATGGTAAAGATTATGTAGTGGAAGAAGCAACACCAGAATCTTTTGACGGTGTAGATATTGCTTTATTTGCAGGTGGTTCTATTTCTAAAACATTGGCTCCAGAAGCCGCTAAACGAGGTGCTATTGTTATCGATAATTCTAGTGCTTTTCGTATGGATCCAGAGGTTCCATTAGTAGTACCAGAAGTTAATCCAGAAGATATTAATACACATAAAGGAATTATTGCTAATCCTAACTGTTCCACTATCATCATGGCTTTGGGCTTAAAACCATTGCATGATTTATCCCCTATTAAACGTGTTGTTGTAAGCACATACCAAGCTGTATCTGGAGCGGGCAAAGAGGGGATTGAAGAATTAGATTCCCAAGTGGCTCAACATGTGGCAGGGGAAGAGATGGTAGCAAATTTGTTGCCTACAGGCTCTATGGACAAACATTATCCAATCGCTTTTAATTTAATTCCGCAAATTGATGTATTCATGGAAAATGGATACTCTAAGGAAGAAATGAAAATGGTGTTGGAAACACAAAAAATATTCCATGATGATTCTATTGCTGTAGTACCGACTACTGTACGTGTACCAGTATATCGTTCTCATTCTGAATCTGTCTTAGTAAAAACAGAATCTCCAGTATCTGTAGAAGATTTCAAAGCTGCTTGCGAAAAATTCCCTGGTTTACGTGTGAATGATAACCCAGCAGCACAGGAATATCCAATGCCTTTATACACATCAAATCAAAATGATTGTGAAATTGGCCGCATTCGTAAAGATTTGTTTAATGACCATGCTATGAATTTCTGGATTGTAGGAGACCAAATTCGTAAGGGTGCTGCATTAAATGCATTACAAATTGCAGAATACTTAGTAGAACATCAATCATTCTAGTTATACATTTCAGGGGATGCTAAGATGAAAACATTTGGAAATATCTTAACAGCAATGATCACTCCTTTTACTGACGATGGTCATGTAAATTTTCAAGAAGCACTACGTCTAGCCGGATACTTGTTGGACAATGGTTCTGATGGCTTAATTATATGTGGCACTACTGGTGAAGGCCCAAATATTGAAGATCGTGATAAACTTGAGCTATTTACATTAATCGCTAAAGAGTATGGTCATCGTGCTACCATTATTGCGAATACAGGTAGTAATTCTACTAAAAAGTCTATCGCTTTAACCAAGGCTGCTAGCCATACCGGTGTTCATGCGGTAATGGCTGTGGTACCATATTATAATAAACCGAATCAAGAAGGTTGTTATTTGCACTTTAAGGCTATTGCAGACAGTACTTATTTGCCTGTTATGCTATATAATGTACCTGGACGTACTGGAGGCCGTATAGAGCCGAAAACGGTGGCTAGATTGGCAAAAGAATGTGCTAATATTACATCTATTAAAGAAGCTACAGGAGATATCAAAATCACCCAACAGATTCGTGAATTACTACCAAATAATGACTTTATGATTTATTCTGGTGATGATGCATTAACATTAGATGTGATACAAAATGGAGGAGCCGGAGTTATTTCTGTGGCCGCACATATTGTAGGAAATGAAATGCAAGAGATGATAGGATTATTCAGACAAGGAAAGGTAAAAGAAGCAAGAGCTATTGAGCTATCCTTGGTACCTATCTTAAAAGCTATGTTTATTACCACAAATCCTATTCCTGTAAAATATGCGATGAAGCAATTAGGATTTAGTACAGGACCTTTATTATTGCCATTGTGTGATCCATCTGTAGAAGAAGCGCAGATCATCGATGCAGCTATAGAATCATATAAACAATAAAAACTAAAATAAAAAAGATAGTAGTCTTATCAAAGACTGCTATCTTTTTCTTTATATCTTAGATTATATATGGTCACGAATGAGCCCAATCACTCGACCTTCAATCACGCAATTTCGTGTGATGATAGGCTCAAACTCTTCATTTTCTGGCATTAAGCGGATATGGTCAGACTCTTTATAAAAACGCTTAACTGTGGCTTCATCATCGATACGGGCTACTACAATATCACCATTATTTGCTGTAGATTGATTACGCACTATAAGCAAGTCACCTTCATACATGCCAATATCTCGCATGGACTCGCCACGAACACGTAATAAAAAGCATTCAGAGCTACCTAATAGAGCAGTAGGTAAGACGAACTCATCTTCACGGTTTTCAATAGCTGTTACAGGAAGACCTGCTTGTACAGTACCAATTAAAGGGACACGACGAAGGCCTGCCTCTAAAAAATTAAATTCAGGACTTGACGTAACTTCGTGAGTTTCTTCATCCATTTCTAAAGCAGGTACATCAGGCATATTTACAACGGTAATAGAGCGATTCTTATTCGCATCACGAGTAATATAGCCAAATTTTTCTAATGTATTTAAATGACTTTGAACAGTAGAAGTGGAGCTTAGCCCCATATGATCGCCGATTTCACGAACACTTGGGCAGCGATAGCGCTGTTGTAAACTTTCAATAATGAAATCTAATATTCTTTGTTGTTTGCTATTTATATCAGTTGCTGGACGTCTCAAGGGAATAACCTCTCATTCTACAGTATTATGGAACTTAATTTACATAAACCTATTATAAATATAATATCGAAAATTGTCAAATATGCGTTCTAAAAAATTACACTTGACCGAACATTTGTATGTGTGTTAGAATATGAACGTAAACAAACAGATGTGCTATTTATTTTGTTCGATATTATTAGAGAGAGGTATAAATTATGAATAAATTATTTTCTATTTTACTAATGGTAGCTATGGTATTTGTAGTAAATGGTATGATAAATACTACAACATTAGAGATGGATACTCAAAATATTAAAGCTGTACAAGTAGACGCTGGGGACACCTTGTGGAGTATCTCTCAAAAGGCATTGGCACAAACTGAAGATATTGATATCCGTGAGTATATCGTAGCGATCGAAGAAATTAATCATTTACAACATGGTAAGGCATTACGTGCTGGAGAAACTTTAATGATTCCTACACTGAAAGAAAAAACTATGTTCGGTTTTATTACAGCTTGGGCAAATAATTAAACAATCGTATATATATGTTCGATAAAATATTGAAATATGCATATTGAATGATAGAATAAAAAGACTGTATATCCTATGTATTATTCATAGGGGTATGCAGTCTTTTTTGTCTGTTCTTTCTCATGTTTTTGAGACAGAATTGTATCTGATTATTTTCTGTACCATATAGTATATGTACGCCTATATAAAGGCTTAGTATACGCTCCAGTTAAGTGATATGTATTTAATATGATGTTATTTACGATTAAATATAGAAGATATAGGATTATCTACAAATTTATTGGCTTCATTAATATATCGCCGTACCATATTGACACTATGATGACGTGTTTGTTTCATTATATTACGTTCTTCTACGCCATAATGGGCGGCTGTGGTAGCGAATCCATGACGTAGACTATGAGCCCCATATAAAGATGGATCTTCGCCAATAGCTGCCATATAGTATTTTACAATATCAGCAATGCTTTTATCGCTGATAGCAGTTTTTCGTATCCCCATACTTTTCGTAAAACCTCTAAAAACTGGACCTGTAGTAATAGGAACATATCTTAGCCATGCTTTGACAGCTTTTACAGCACATAATGACTCATTTTCGATATATGGTATGGCTACGATAGCACCTTGCCCTTCTTGGTCGGCTTTTGAACTGGATACGAAGATTTCTAAACCTTGTGGCAAAAACTTTAAAGATTCTACGGTTAATGCCGATAATTCGCTACGTCGAAAGGCTCCCATAAAACCCAATAATAATATAGCTTTATCACGTAGTTTCTGTATAGGCGCCATATCAGCAGTTTCCATATAGTCTATGATATCTATAAGATCATCTAGTAATACAGGCGTTTTACCTTGTTGGTAAGTACCTAAGGACCGACGTATACCTCGCATAGCTTGTTTAACGATAGGAGCACTACAAGGGTTACTTTCAATACCAGAAGCATTAAAGTTTTCTGATAAAGCGCTAATACGACGTGATATAGTATTGGCTTTAGCATAATCGGCTAAATCATTGATATAATTGACAATAATTTCTGGTGAACTCGGAAAATAAGATTCTTGTTTATGTCGACACCAATCAACGAAATCCATCCAATCAGATTCGTAAGCATCCACAGTATTTTCTGCTTTGGATAATAGAATGCTAGACTTAGCTTTGTCACTAAGCTTAGAGTTGTTCATAATCTTTTTATAATTGCGTAAATAGAAGTGTGTGTTAGATTGACTCATAAGCACCTCAAATATGTTATATAGGGGTATAAGTGCCTATATATCTATTTTTAACCAAAAAATTACTTCCGATAATATATCGTTATCGGAAGTAATTATATCATATGCCAAAATAAATGGCAAATATGTTGTTTTATAAGCTTTTTAAGAACTCTTTCAATACATTCCAAGTAGTAACAAAACTTTCTAACTCCATACGTTCTGTAGGTGCATGTAAGTCATGAATGTTTGGCCCAATGTTAATAGCATCTACAGGACCTTGTAAATTATCTAACATGTAGCCAACTTCAAGACCTGCATGAATCACATTGAATTGTAAGTCTGTAGCGCCTGTCACAGATTCATAAGCCTTTTGATAGGCTTGTTGTAATGGGCTATCAAATGTTGGTAGCCAGCCTGGATATGGGCTTTCAAGGGACGTCGTAGCACCATGAGTTTCTACCAATTGCACTAAGCCTTTATAATGAGTCTCTAGGTTCTTCGTATCTGTACTGCGTACTTGCATTTTAAGGTAAACAGCATCATCCGCCATACCCAAAACACCAATATTATTAGAGTACCATACTTCATCCGGATTGTCAGGAGCATGTTGTAATACGCCTTGTTCAATTCCTTGAATAAGAGTACATAGTTTTTGTACAGTGTCACCGCTGAAAGCTCGTTCCATAGTGATGGCTTCTAAATCTAATTCCACTAAATCTTCACGATTTACTTTAGGTACAACAGATAAAGATATTGTCATACTTTCACCAGCCGATGCATAGTGAGCATTCCACTTATCTTGTTCCTCTTGTAAAAGAACTTGCACATACGGCACATCCTGTAAATGTATATACAGATCGGCATAGGCACGCAATGGAATAGCATTAGGCGCACTGCCACCGCTTACTTCTGTGACACGAATATTATGTTCCCCTGTGATTCGTTCCAATACCTTAGATAGGATGTAAATAGCATTACCCCGTCCTAAATGGATATCACAACCAGAATGACCACCTTTCAAGCCTTCAATGGTAATTCTGCGCTTGGTCATTTCATTATTCACAGATACGGGAACAATCGGTAATGTCACCGTAGATCCATGGCCGCCAGCACTGCCAATGGTCACCTCATTGATACTTTCCCCATCCATATTGATGAGACGTTTACCTTGTAAATGGCTGTAATCTAATGTTTTCACACCTTTGAAAGTAGTTTCTTCCTCAACTGTGAATACTACCTCTAACGGAGGGTGTGGAATCGTTGTAGACCCTAAGATAGCCATGCCATAGGCTACAGCAAAACCATCATCTGCGCCTAAGGTAGTTCCATTGGCATGTAAGATACCATCCTCTACATGCAAAGCGATAGGACTGTTAATAAAGTCATGCTCTACAGACTCTAATTTAGTGCACACCATGTCCATATGACCTTGTAAAATCACTGGTTCATGTGATTCATATCCCTCTGTACCAGCTTTTTTAATGATTAGATTATATTGTTCATCTTGGAACACATCTAAGCCCAAGTTTAGAGCCCAGTTTTTAATATAATTAGAAATAGCTTGTTCATTCCCAGATTTTCTAGGAATATTAGCAATTTCTTGAAAGTAATGCAGAATATTATCTACATTATATTGATTCATGATAGTTTGTTCTATTGACACTTGTTCCTCCTAGATTAGTCAATATTTGGCCAACCTAATTCTTTACCGCCCAACAAATGTGCATGTAAATGGAATACAGTTTGACCTGCTTTAGCGCCAGTATTTAATGTTAAACGGTATCCATCAGCGGCCAGACCTAATTCTTTTGCTACCAATTTAGCGAATGGCAAGATACCTTCCACATAGGCTTCATTATTTTCATTTAAATGAGCAATATTAGATACATGGTTCTTAGGAATGATCAACACATGCACAGGTGCTACTGGAGCAATATCATGGAATGCCAAGAACTTGTCATTTTCTAATACAACCTTAGCTGGAATTTCTTTATTAATAATTTTACAAAATAGGCAATCTTCTTTCATGGGAATCCCCTCTCTTATCTACTGTATGATACTTACATACTATGATATTAACTATATCAAAAATATTCTATATAGTCTATTATTTATTTCTTAAATACGATCAATTCATCATTAAATGTCTTCAAAAAATTCTTTCCATTAGATGATGAACCTCGTAACAAATTAATTCTAAATCTCCACCAGCACCACATCACTATGCACTTCAGTGACTGTGCCTGTCACAATATCCCCTACATTAAAAGTATGGTCTTGTTTAGGTATTTTACTATGTACGTATTCATTGGTTAAGCCATAATAGTAAAAGTCATCGCATTGTTCGATGAGAACCTTCACAGGTTGGTTAAGGAAACGGTTGGCATAGGCTTTAAAGCCTTCCTTCCCAAGTTGATTTAATAAGGCTACACGTGTCTTTTTCACGGCTTCTGGAACTTGGTCTTCCATCTTAGCAGCTGGCGTACCTTCTCGAATAGAATATGGGAAGGCATGGATATGCGTAAAACCAACTTCTTTGACTGTGCGCATGGTTTCCTCAAATAATTCGTCTGTTTCTCCTGGGAATCCGGCGATAATATCTGTTGTTATGGATAGATTGGGAATGCGACTATGTAAATACTTCACTAAATCTTTGTATTGTTGCAAATTATAGTGACGGTTCATGGATTTTAATACTGGATCAGATCCTGCTTGTAACGGCAAGTGTAAGTTAGGGCATACACGAGGGTTCGTTGCCATTAACTCGATTAATTCTTCCGATACTTCCACAGACTCAATAGAACCAAAACGAATGCGTTCTAAGCCATCAATGGTCAATAATTCACGCACAACGCGGCCTAAGGTTGGTCGCTCTGGTAATTCAATACCGTAGTTACCGAGATGTATACCTGTGAGTACTACTTCTTTATACCCATAGGCAACCAGGCGTTTTGCTTCTTCCACAATGTCTTCAATTTTTCTAGACTTTAATTTTCCTCGTGTATATGGAATGATACAGAAGGAACAGAAATTATTACATCCTTCTTGTATCTTCATGAAAGCCCGACATTTTTCGATTTCATTGCCAAATAAAGGCATTTCTTCAAAGGTAGACTCTTCCATCACATTACGAACGATGGAAATCTGTTCTTCTGTGGATGGAATATTTTCTACTAATTCCACGATTTTATTCCGGTTTGCCGTACCGATGACAAGGTTAACCCCATCGATAGCAGAAATTACTTCTGGCGCCAATTGGGCATAACAGCCTGTGACTACAATAAAGGCTTCCGGATTACGGCGCTTTGCTTGTCGGATTAATTGGCGTGATTTTTTCTCTCCCATATTGGTTACAGAACAAGTATTAATCACGTAAATAGAGGCTTCTTCATCGAAACCAACAGGAGTATATCCTGCTTTTATAAATAAACCTTTCATGGCATCCGTATCATATTGATTGACACGACACCCTAAGGTAGTAAATGCAACTGTCTTCATGAGACTCCTAATCTAGTAATTCATATTGAATCATACTCACAGCACTTAATGCCGCTGTTTCAGCTCGTAATATAGTGGAGCCTAGACTAACCTTATGGCCTCCACAGGATTCCAATAGTTCCATTTCAGTAGGGCTATAACCACCTTCAGGACCAATGCAAATGGCTATGGTATGGTATGAATTAGTATGTAACTGTGTTTGTAAAATATCTTTGATCGTCTTGTCATCTTCTCGTTCATAGGCACCTAACAAGAGAACTCCCTCATCAGATTGCAACGTTTGCAGTACCTCTGAAAGTGACTGTTCTACTGTTAATGTAGGTACATTAGGGCGACCACATTGTTGGCTTGCTTCTATGATAATCTTTTCCCATCTACTTTTCTTGGCGTTTAATTTTTTAGCATCATATTTAGCTACACAATGGACCGAAGATACACCGTAGATGTGATGAACGTTTAATTCCGTAGCCTTTTGCAATAAAAACTCGAACTTATCGCCTTTCAAAAAGGATTGAATTAACACTACTTTCGTAGCTGATGTAGACACATCAAGGGTACGTAATCGTTTTGCCATATATATATCTGATTCTTCAGATAATAGCACAAATTCACCTGTATGCCCTTCATGATTGCTCACAATAAAAGGTTCCTCTTTAGAATGGCGCAATACATGAAAGAGATGATGTGCTGTATCTGCAGGTAATTGGATACTTTCATCTATAATGTCATCAATAAATATTTTTTTCATATATTTCCTATCTTATGCCAAGGCAAAGGTATGCCAAGGGCCCTCTACCATTTCTTCCATAATAGTCCAGTGGTTAGTAATATACGGCATAATTTCATCATACCGATCGTCTACAATACCACTTATTATTAGTATACCATTATCGTGTAGTTTTTCCCTAATCATAGGCAATAAAATTTTTAGAGGATCTACTGTTAAATTCGCTAGTATGAGATGAGCTTTACTGTGAAAGTCATCGCTTAAATTGCCATGAATAATGGTAGCCTCAATACCATTGCTTGCACAGTTTTCCTTTGCTTGTATAGCTGCTTCTTCTTCTAAATCTATCCCCACCAAATTAGGAATCCCTAAATGATGGGCTGCTAGTAATAAAATACCTGTACCAGTACCAATATCTAGGCAAACCTGTTGGCTCAAATCTACGGGAATACGGTGTATATATTTGCCTAATAAAGTGGCGCAGTTTCTAGTAGTTTCATGGTCTCCTGTGCCAAAAGAAAGCTTTGTATCCATGGTCATTACCACATCTTGTTCTGTAGCGAGTGGATCTGTAGAGGCATCATAGCTTTGCCAAGCGGGACAAATCACCAAGTCTGGTAACAATCTCGTAGGCATAATATATTGTTGCCAACTATGATACCATTGCTCATCGTCTACAGTTTTACTTACCATATCTTTATAGGAAATATTAGCAACTTGTAATGCTGTTTCTATGATCTGTTTCCACTGCTTCTCATCTTTGTCTACGCCTAAATAGATGGTCACACGGCTTAAGTTAGGGTTATTTTCTATTGTTTCTTCTATGTATCCATTACTCTCTATATCATTAAAAATGGCAGCCATTTCATCAATGACTGCCACTTCTACAGTAATGGATATTTCTATCCATTTCATAGATGACTCCTTACTTACCAAGTTTTAATCTTGGCAAAATAACTGTTTCACCTTATCACTTAAATTTTCTAATATGCTTTTGTTCACTTTCAAAGTATTTACATCTTCTTTGTTTTCTGCAGCAAACTCAACTAATAATTGACGTTGTTTATCTGTCAATTTTTTAGGTGTTTCAACAGTGACAACTACGTGTTGATCACCACGTTGGCTTGGTTGACGTAAATACGGAACACCTTGTCCTTTGATTCTGAAAGCAGTACCAGTTTGTGTGCCTTCAGGGATTTTTAACTCCACTTTACCTTCTAAAGTAGGAACTTGTATAGTAGCACCTAGTGCAGCTTGTGAGAAAGAGATAGTTTGACGTAATACAACATCGTTGCCACTGCGTTCAAACTCTTTGTCACGAGCTACAGAGATATACACATATAAATCACCTTTAGGGCCACCTAATGTACCAAGTTCCCCTTCTCCAGATACACGAAGGCGTGCACCATCGTCGACACCAGCTGGTATTTTGATTTCTATATCACGACGTTTGATAGCTTGTCCTTGTCCACGACATACTTTACAAGGTTTTTCAATAATTTTACCTTGTCCACCGCATCGAGAACATGTGCGCACCGTTTGCATACGTCCAAATGGTGTATTTTGAATGACAGCTTCTTGACCGGAACCATGACAGTTTGGACATGTTTCTACTTTAGAACCAGGCTCACCACCTGTACCATGACAATGATCACACTCTTCATGGCGCTGTACATTGACTTTCATCGTTGTTCCAAATACAGCATCACGGAAGGAAATACGTACGTCTTGACGTAAATCGGCACCACGCTCTGGACCACGTTGACCACGGCCACCACCGCCGCCGAACATGTCAAAGATATTACCAAAAATATCTTCAAATCCGCTGCCACCGCCGAAACCGCCAAATCCGCCAGCGGAGTTACCTCCGCCAGCAGTAAAGGCATCATGACCGTATTGGTCATATTGTGCTTTTTTCATGTCATCAGATAATACTTCGTAGGCTTCATTCACTTCTTTAAAGTTCTTTTCTGCCTCTTCAGGATTATCACGGTTTACGTCTGGATGGTATTGACGTGCTTTCTTACGAAATGCTTTCTTAATTTCATCTTGGGATGCATTTTTGTTGACGCCAAGGACGTCATAATAATCACGAGCCATTATCTATGTCCCTTCTTATTATTTTTTGTCTTCGTCAACTACTGTGTAGTCAGCGTCTACTACATTATCATCTTGTTTAGGAGCTTCTTGTCCACCTTGTTCGCCTTGAGCTTGCGCTTGTTCGTACATTTTAGAGGACAATTCGTATAAAGGAGCTGTCAATGCTTCGCTATCAGCTTTAATTTTTTCAATATCGCCAGACTCAATAGATGCTTTTAACGTTTCTGTCGCTTTTTTAACAGCTTCTAATTGTGCTGCATCAGCTTTACCTTCAAAGTCTTTCACTGCTTTTTCAGCTTGGTATACCAAGTTATCAGCATTGTTTTTCACTTCTACTTCTTCTTTTTTAGCTTTATCTTCAGCTGCATGTGTTTCAGCTTCTTTTACCATGCGGTCGATTTCTTCATCGCTTAAACCGGAAGATGATGTAATTGTGATTGCTTGCTCTTTACCAGTACCAAGATCTTTTGCTTTTACATTAACGATACCGTTAGCATCGATGTTGAATGTAACTTCGATTTTAGGTACTCCACGAGGAGCTGCTGGGATACCGGACAATTCGAAACGGCCCAATGTTTTGTTAGCTGCTGCCATGTCACGTTCCCCTTGTAATACATGGATATCAACGGAAGGTTGGTTATCTGCTGCTGTGGAGAATACTTGAGATTTAGATGTAGGGATTGTTGTATTGCGGTCGATAATACGAGTGAAAATACCACCCATAGTTTCGATACCTAAAGACAATGGAGTTACGTCGAGTAACAATACGTCTTTTACTTCACCTACTAATACACCACCTTGAATCGCAGCACCGATAGCTACACATTCGTCAGGGTTGATGTTTTTAGTTGGTTCTTTACCTAATTCGCGTTTGATCGCATCTTGTACTGCAGGAATACGAGTAGATCCGCCTACTAACAATACTTTGTCAATTTCAGAAGCAGATAAACCAGCATCTTTCATAGCTTTACGAGTAGGTTCGATAGTTGCTTCTACAAGGTCACGAGTCAATTCATCGAATTTAGCACGAGTCAATGTTACGTCTAAATGTTTAGGACCTGTTGCATCCGCTGTGATGAATGGCAAGTTGATTTGTGTGCTAGCTACGCCAGACAACTCAATTTTAGCTTTTTCAGCAGCTTCTTTTAAGCGTTGGTCAGCTAATTTGTCATTGGATAAATCGATACCAGTCTCTTTTTTGAATTCGCTGATTAAATAATCCATAATGCGTTGGTCAAAGTCGTCACCACCTAAATGGTTGTTACCAGATGTTGCCAATACTTCGAACACGCCTTCACCCAATTCAAGAATGGATACGTCGAATGTACCACCACCAAGGTCGAATACAAGGATTTTACCGTCTTCACCTTTATCTACACCGTATGCCAAAGCAGCTGCTGTAGGTTCGTTGATGATACGTAATACTTCTAAGCCTGCTACTGTACCAGCGTCTTTTGTAGCTTGACGTTGAGAGTCAGTGAAGTATGCAGGAACAGTGATAACTGCTTGTTTTACTGGTTCCCCTAAATGAGCTTCTGCATCAGCTTTAATTTTTTGTAGAATCATAGCAGAGATTTCTTGTGGTGTATAGGATTTACCTTCTACATTCACTTTGTAATCTGTACCCATATGACGTTTAATAGAAATGATTGTGTTTTCAGGGTTAGAAACTGCTTGACGTTTAGCTAATTGACCTACTAAACGTTCACCATTTTTTGCAAAACCTACTACGGAAGGAGTCGTTCTAGCTCCCTCTTGGTTTGTAATAACAGTTGGTTCGCCGCCTTCCATTACTGCGAAACAAGAATTTGTTGTACCTAAGTCAATACCAATTACTTTTGCCATTTAACATGACCTCCTAATACTTCTTCTAATATGTTAATTATAATAATTAATTTACCCGTTATGGACTACTTTCACCATGGCTGGACGTACCACGCGGCCTTCTACAGTATAGCCTGTTTGTAATACTTCACACACAGTGTCATCTTCCATATCTTCAGCTGGCACACGCATGATAGCTTGATGGAAATTTGGATCAAATGGTTGTCCCACAGCTTCAATGACTGCTAAACCTTGTTTTGATAGGCTTGCCATCAAGCTTTGTTGAATCATTACAAATCCTTCCATGAAAGCCTTCGTTTCTGGCGTTTCAGGTGCTGAAAGTGCTCTTTCAAAATTATCTAATACTGGGAGTAAATCTTCAATAACATGAGATTTAACAAATACCCCTAATTGTTCTTTTTCTTGGTTCGTACGACGTCTGAAGTTTTCAAAATCTGCTTGCAAACGCATGTATCGTTGCTCCCATTCTTTCGTAGGGTCTACTGCTTCAGGAGCTTCTTCTTCCAAAACTTCCACTTCAGGAGTGACTATTTCTTCTTGTTTATTTTCTTCCATACTTCACCTCTTTACAGCTTCTTTTTCTGTTCTTGTAATTCTTCCATGCACTTATTAATATAGGCTAGGATACCCATAATACGGCCATATTCCATTCGTGTAGGACCTACAATAGCGAGGGTACCTACTTGATGAGGAACATTGAAACTTGCTTGGATAACGCTAATATCTTTCACCAGTTCGTTGGAGTGACCTATTTTTACATCGATAGGACTACTAGAGTTTGGCGTTAATAATTGGGTTAACTCATCTTGTTGTTCTAATAAGGCTAACAGTGGTTGGGCCCGTTTAATATCGTTAAACTCTGGTTGTTCTAATAAGGATGTAGTTCCTATTGTATAGAATAGTTTTCGCTTAGCAATGGCTCGATATAATGTGTCACAAAAAACTACATACGTTGTATCTTGTAAATCTAAAGTTACTCGCATTTTGTCTAAGTTTTCTTGCGTGATATCCTGGATGGATACATCATGAAGTACACTATTAAAGCGATGCGCATGCATAGCTAATTCTTCTTTATTAATAGGTTCTGTAAAATAAATTGGCTCATTATCCAAAGCACCTGTATTCGTTACCACCACCATGACCGCTCTATGTTCATCGATAGGAAGAACATGGATATAGGTTATAGTAGATGAATCATGGGCGGGAGCTAAAAACATACTCACATTATGACTAATACGAGAAATAAGTTTTGCTATTTCTACAAAAAAATCATCAAGTTCTTGTTGATGAGTCTGCCATAACTCTTGAATTACAGGAATATCTTCAGCAGCATCGTCTTCAAACTCCTGTAAAGTGTCTACATAGTACTGGTAGCCTTTTGCCGAAGGAATCCGACCTGCTGATGTATGAGGTTGTTCAAGAAAGCCAAGATCTTCTAAATCAGCCATTTCATTTCGTACCGTCGCAGGACTGATACCTAAATCATAATTCTTTGCGATTGTACGAGAACCAACCGGTTCCGCTGTTTTAATGTAATCTTGAATGATAGCACGCAGAATGCGCTCTTTCCTTTCATCCATAGTATCACCTCGTTATTATTAGCACTCACTAAGGTTGAGTGCTAACTACAAGATATATAGTATCACATTTACGACATATGTCAAGTGAAAAATTGGTGAAAGTTCAGTAAATACCGTATTAGTCAAAAAAACAAACTTTTTGATTGTTTAGTTTGGTGAGGTATGTCAGTACTAATTTGGGCAAAGGGAAGAGCACGGCACATTCCTCCGCAAACTGATCCTACGGTAGGTTTGCTCCGGAACATGCCCTGCTCTTCTGAGGTTCTCATCAATTAGTATATTAACTTGACATACCTCACCAACGCATCCAATTGGGTGGAAGTTTGGGAGCGAGCGTTGTATTGTTATTCTACGTTAGCTCTTACATTGTGCTTTACATAAACATACGTCATCAAGTCATACAGTCCGATGGGTGTTTGAGCGAGTGTAAATGTCAATATAGGAATGTACAATTTTGACGATATAATCTATAGTAGTCAAAAATTTGTAACACAACCTCCTAAAGATTTATTTAAGAAGTACTCTGCTATATATTCATTAGGTGATTTAAACCCCAATACTTTCTGTGCTATGTTATTATATCTACTTGCATATCGTTGATGTGCCTTTAAGAAAGCATTAAGACTCCTAAACTTTCTGGTATAGAATCTCTCTCCATCAACCTTATGGCTTCGTTCTACCTTTCCATTTTGCCACGGAGAAAATGGACGTATTAGCTTATGTTTTATCCCTAATTTACGTAATACTCGATCAAACAAACACTCTCGTTCCTTAAGACCATAATTTGTAAACTCTCGTCCATTATCGGTTTGTATCGTATGTATTTTAAAGCCCATACGAGCCTCTAAATCTACTAAGAATCTACTCGTATTAGTTACGCTCTTCTCGTCTACAATGGATAGTATACGTTTCCTAGAATATTCATCTATAGCTGTAATTTGATAGTATTTAATGCCATTAGTGTTAAACAGTAAGCACTCATTAGGTACATATTTAATATCAATTTGAACTTTTTCACCTGGATAGGTAACTACATCAGACTTCCAATTGCTTTTATAATATTGTTTAGATTCCTTTGCCTTTGGTATATGCCTGCGTATTTGACAGCACATCGATCCATAGGAACGAGTATATCCACGTTTCTTAGCTTCTGTATATACTTGTGCCAGCCCTTCATGCTTAAATTTCGAGTATACACGCTTAACTAGGGATAACTCTTCTGCTGTATGTTGATTTGGATGTGAGTGAGGTCTACGGCTCTTTAACCGCAAGGATTCAATCGTTCCATCATAGCGCTTTACCCAACGTTGTACCTGTTGTCTACTTGTATGATACCGTCTAGCTGCTTCAGCATTGTTTTTATGTTTGATAGCATATTCACAAACTTGTTTACGAAAGCGTAATTCTTCAGTTATAATAGATGACATAAGAAGGTCTCTCCTTTGAAATAATGATTCGGTTTAGCAACTTTCATTATAACAGAGAGCCTTCTTATTTTTTTATTTTTTTGTCACAAATGTATTATACTCTTACAAATTTCATTACTCTTTCCCTTTGAATAAAGAAATCGAATTAATCAGGATCGAGATGATCGTGCATATCCATAACGCTTTGCTCATCGTTGGCATAATATCCATTAAACCAGCCCAATCCTCCGCAACCACTCTATCTGCTCCATCGGCATAGAAACCACATAAAGTCAGCGTTGTTAATGACAGACTTGCAAATCTGAACCATTTTGCATTTTTGTCATAAAATGTCCCCTCCCCGACAAATTTAAGTTCACGTCTATACAAATCCTTTTTATCTTTATAAACTGAGATTTATCAAGACAAAAAGTCTTGAGCTTCTCTTCTTATTTCTTCATCAATATCCTTATTATGAACAATGTCATTTAAAATCTCAAAGTATACCCTTGCTCTCCGTTTTTCACTCTGTTCAACATCCAAATAGTGTGCATAGTGGGACATCGTTTGATAGAAGAGATTAAGAAAGGTTCATATCCCTGCTTATAAAATTTTTCTACAAAATGGACAATCGAACCCGGTGATCCAAAATCAGAAAGTGGGTGTCGCTCTATAAATTGTAATAGTGGTTCCACTGCTTTAATGCCAATACCACTTTCTTCAATTTCCTGTATACAATCATCCATTATTTCAATGAAATTATCTGTATCTATTTCGTTTTCCATTCTTTCAATTAAGTTATTTAGCTTGCTCATCGCCATCCCTCACAAATTCAAATTTAATAAATAGGCTTCCCTATTTTCATTTTTCTACGCCATTCTGCTGCCAATCCATCATCTGTCCAGTATTCATCCATTTCGACAATTAAATCCTTTTCTACTCTAATAAAACTTATCACATGAAATGATACGCTTTTATATTTCGGAAATAGTTGACACACCAGAATAATAATATTATTAGTTTTATCAATGCGTTCTATCTTCCCATCCCAATCTCCTGGATATTCGCAATTAGCTTTAATATATTCTTCAACAGTATACATTTCATTGGTACAATGGCATTTTATAATGGCATCATCTCGGAAGTATGTCCTCAATTTTATTTTGTGAAACTATATCATCAAAAAAGGTTTCTATATTCAAATCATCCACCTCCATAACTCCTATGTTCTCTATCTCTTTCTTTTCATCTCCTTGACCTAACTGTCAAGAAGCATCCCCCGCTATGAAGAGCTCGGTCAATTCTAGTTTGCTTATATTATTTTAACATACTCAATATCTAAACAAATAGAATCTCCACTGACCATTACTAAATTCTCCAGCGGCAAAACTATGGGATTCTCCATCAATATTCACAGTATAAATCGATAATCTGCAGATCTGATTGTTGAACGAATCTTTTATCAATACAATTTCTCCAGTCTCTTTCCATGTGTATTTAAATATGCTTTTACCAAAAAGAATTGTGTCATAACTTCCAGTAACTTCGTGCTGCCAAGTTTTTGATTTATACATTTTCATTACAACTATACCTTTTGACTCCATGTTTGCTTCATTTTGCGCTCAGTTTATTATCCTGTTCTAATTCTATTACATCCGAAATATCACAGTGCAGGGTTTCACAGATACGGACCAGTGTTTCCATACTGATATTCTTCCCCATATTGGCAATCATATTTGTAGTAAGCCCGGCAGCAAGCCGCAGATTCTCTTTCCTCATGCTGCGTTCATTAACGTATGCTAGAGGGGATTATAGCTTATATGCATATTTTCTGCCTTTCTCCTATGTCATCTATCACTGATGATCCTTTCTCTATTATATCGGCACTCTTGCTAACTCGCAAATATTTCTTGATACGATCGCCTGTTCCGTCTGGATTGTGCTTTTCCTTTCATTTCTTGTTTACATCTACTTACCCGTCAGCTGCTTAATACCCTGCCTCTTAGCACTGGGATTGTCATTACCATATCCTTCCATAAAGTTGATAATGCCCCATGCTCCAAGTCCTGAACCTACTGCCATAACCAAAATCCTTAATACATTAACTACCTGTATAAAAAATGCCATAAGTTATTCCTCCTCGTTTTCTTCTTTCTTTTCAATCTTGTTATATGACTTCACTACAAAGTTTTTGTAAGCCTTTCCCTCTTTTTAACGCTTCTTAAAGTAACCAAAGATATGAATTAAATCGCCTTTTTCATAGTCCTTTGCTTTCTCAGTTTCTTCTCCATAGGATGCACAGTTAATATACTCCTTGCCTTTACCATACTTTTTTACAAGCGTGAAGTTTGCAACTTCTACTTTCTCTCCTTCATTTTTCAAAACTTGAGAAAGTAGGCTCTGCCAATAAGTTGGCGTTGATGTTAATTATTTCTTGCTTCATTAAAAATTTCTCCTTTTCTTTTCAACAAAAAAAAGCGACTGGAGTTTTTCTTTTCCAATCACTAACGCTCATACTATTTAATTGTTTCCTTAGTGGGACTTCTGATCCTTATCATCTTACCTCCTGATTTTGAGTAAAAAAAGCAGCAAATCTATCTTTTAGACTTACTGCTTAAAACATTACTATAATTACATAAACAAATTGAAATCCACTTCATATCCAGAACTTTTCATTTCTTTGGCAAGTGGTATTTTCCACCCGCCATTACTATCAAAGGTTATATAAACAACCCCTGATATATCATTCGGTTTTTCAATATCATCTTTTACTAAAGCACATACATTACTTCTTCCCAATTTAGAAATTAAAAATCCATGTTCAAAAACCACGTTCTGTCTTGCTCTACTCTTTATCTCCTTAGGACTATCTTTTTCATAACCTTTATCACACGGAGTATATAGTATAATTCCAAAACCAACATTTGTGTATTTCTCTATTTTTTCAATGATAGTCATACCCGAACTTGATTGTTCATGT
Organism: uncultured Veillonella sp.; assembly: GCA_963516605.1. GTDB lineage: Bacteria > Bacillota > Negativicutes > Veillonellales > Veillonellaceae > F0422. Next base: position 258,153 of record CAUQBP010000001.1, read on the forward strand.
AATATGATTGGTTCAAAGCCCATCTTTTCTATGAAACGTGCAACTTCTTGCTTAGTTTCATTATCTCTTCCATGAACAATAAACACTTTATTTTTATCTTTTCCTATTATTTCATCTTTATGCCTATCCAATATTGTATGTTGCATTTTCTTACCTTCATCGAGTAATTCTTTGGTTACGTCAGTTATATATTTATCATATGTAAGTATGTCATTCGGTGACACATACATCATAATTCCCTGTGGCATATTATCATTTTCATATTGAGATAACGACCTAACTGTTCGCTCTGTTGTCATTACCTTCAGCCTATTTATTTCTCGTTTATTTAACATATAACCATTAAAAACAAATTCCTCATTGTTAAGATATGGAATGACTATATCATTTAACACCTCATCCCTTGATTCCACATCTAAAACTGTAATTTCTTTATTTTGATTTGACTTGCCAATCTTTTCTTTAATTTCAACTAAAACTTGATAATACAATTACAAACACTCCTTTCACAAAATATAAAATAATAGATTATATTATTATGTCGCCATATCAACTAGATTGTAATCAATTATTCATTGCAAATTTCTTCAATATTTCTGCATCATCATTTTCCTTTTCTGGATATATAGAAAAACAAAAGCTTACACTTTTATCATCCTTAAAATGCTCAAACAATGATTTTCTTAAAAACTTTGCTTTATCTGCATTAAACATGCTTCTTTTTTGCCCCTCTGGATTTCTCTTTACATTCCTGCAATATATCTTTCTTGAATCTTCTGCATCACTTATACTTAATGAATTTACCATAGATATTTTTTCTATTTCAGAAATATGATTTGGAACACTAATGGGAATATAATGTCCAAAATAATCAGTAAACTGGCTTAATATGTCACCTAAATTTTCTGCATATTCTATTTCAAAGTATTCTCTCATAGTTCTTGTATCTACTAATAAACTATGACTATTTGCTTCACAAACCAAATCATTTGACAAATCATTGGATCTCATAAAATGTAATTTTACCAAGGCATATTTATTTTTCCTTGGTTCATTTTCAACAAATCTTTTTACTAAAACTATATACTCAATGTCCTTGTAGCAAAAAATAAAACTACATATTGTCCAATCAAGCCTTTCCATATCCTTTTTTAGTAGCCTTAAGTTTTCTAGCACAGTTTTACCTCCTCAAGATATATTATCTAATATTTTAAAATATATATATCATTATAACAAATATACCAATACAGTGTAAAAATAACTGCTAAAGCCTTATAATTGAAGTATTTTTATTAAGCTTGGCTTTACCTTTTCTCTTGATATTATCTTCAATATTAAAGATATTTTTCTTATCATAATCTTCTAGGAACTTATAATTCTTGTGCTTTGTAATATCGTATTTATCAGAAAGAAAAGGTCTGAGACCTCTAAGATGAAAGAAACATTTACGACTCTCCTAGGTATTTCTTTATCGAATAATTTGTATAATATATTTGTATATCTCATTTACAGCTAAGGATCTTGGAAGCTATACAATTGTGATTCTAGAGAAATAATAGTATAATATCTGTAGATTGAAAAGGAGGGGATTATAATGCCTATTATAAAATCAAGTACTGATTTAAGAAATAATTATAATGATATTTCTTCGTTCTGTAACGAAACAGGTGAACCAGTATTTGTTACTAAAAACGGTCGAGGCGATCTAGCTGTTATGAGTATAGATTCCTACAATAATCTTATGGCAAGATATGAATTATATCACCTGCTAGAAGAAAGTGAAACAGATTTTAAAAATGGTCGTAGTATGACTCTTGAAGATTCTATGAAAAGTATAAAAGAGGCACTTACGAATGGAAACTTATAACATATACGTATCAGATTCCTTTCAAAAAGATCTCATGCAGATCGTTTACTATATAAATCATTCTCTTAGTGCCCCATTTACGGCAGCTAATTTTTTAGAAATAATAGAAAACACACTTTACGACCTTTCTTTAATGCCACATAGATATGTATTGGTTTCTGATCCATACCTAGGTAAAAAAGGTTTTAGAAAGTGTATTATAAAAAAATACATTCTATTCTTTACGATAAATGAAGGTTCTAAATCTATACACGTACATAGAATCCTACATTCACGACAAAACTGGATGAATATTCTATAATACATCCATGTACAAAGCGACTTTTTAAATGAACCAGTACGAGGGAAAATATACTATGAAACTTATCACACTACAGCGAGATATGATTGAAAACTTTATACATATCGAACATACCCGTATTCATGATGTAATTAACGAAGAAAATCACCAAGAATTAGAGCATATATTGGACTATAAAAATTATAAAGAACAATTACAGTTCATAAAAAAAAGCAGTACACTCCTACCTAAAGGATTACGACTGCTGTATATTCCACCCTTGGAAGAACTCGGCATTACCACTGGCGAAACTTCCATATCATTAGAATGGACTGGACTTGAAGAAGATACGTTATACATCATTAATGATGAAGATCCACTTAAACTACGTATCACGAATCCAAAAGCTGGGGTGTATTATAGGACTATTTAGAGACTAACTAACTCACCCCACACTGAGGAAGGCCATTATGCGTAGCAGATCTTGTGGCACCCATTATTACCTAAATTACACAAATGCAAGAAACGAGCAACATGTTCCGGAGGAATATGTTGCTCGTTTCCCTTTGCAAAATTTAAACACTGCCACAAGATTGCATAACAAAACAAGTGACGTTCTACTCGAATGGATTCCCCAATCGTTGTAATACATGCTCGAACTTCTCTTTTGGCTTCGCATTGGTGCTATACCATTCTAAGAGCTCCGAGATTTTTTGTTCTGCTTCTTCTGGAGATAATCCTTCTAGCAAGGTAATTGCTTTTCGAGGTAAGGCACCGCTTGTGCCACCTGCTACTAAGGTAAAGCCATTTGGCTTTCCCACTAGGCCGATATCTTTAATCATTGATTCAGCACAGCATCGTGGGCAACCACTGATTCCGATGCGAATTTTGTTCGGCATATCTTTGCCGTAGTGTTTTTGGTCTACCATAGTCGCCATCGGAATGGTTTCCATAAAGGCATGGCTACATCCATCTGTACCGCGGCATGCCACGATGGAGTTCACCGATTTGTGTTGTACTTGCACCACTCCATCTGGTAAGTGTTCCAAGATAGATTCTTTTTGTTCTTTTGTAATGTCATAAATTTGAATGCCTGTTGGAACGATACGGAACTTTCCATTATGTTCTTTCGCTAGGCTAAAAATTGCCTCCATTTGTTCGTATGTGAACTCACTGAATAAGGCATGTAAAATAACTGCTGTTTTCATAAAACTCTCCTAAATTAACTGTATGGGCGTACATTCCTACTTAGGACGTAAGGAACTGACTAAACACATAATTGCCGTGCTTGGCCCCTTCCTTAGTGAGACGATATGCATCATCTTCATAAACAAGCAATTGTTTACGCATTAGATCTATTACAATAGATCCATATATATTGTGAAAGTCTAGATTAAATCGACTTTCAAACAAACTAGGTACCAATCCCCACTTCGTACGCAACGCAAGAAAGCAAAAATCTTCATAGTCACGAGGACTAGTAATCATTTCTTCTTCTATGCAAGGACTTTCACCCATTTCAATCTTATGGATGTAAGGTACGACGTAAGGAGTATTCTGAAATCGCCGATTCTCCACAAAGGAATGGGCACCGGCACCAAAGCCAATGTAATCAGCTCCATGCCAATATTTGATATTATGACGACTGAAAGCGCCATCTTTACCAAAACTAGCAATTTCATATCTATCGAACATCTGTTTTTCTAACCCTTCTACAAGGTAGTCGTACATCTGTTCGCATATATCTTCAGACGGTAATATGACCGAATGATCCATAACTTGGCGATGCAATAAGGTACTAGGTTCCACTTGCAGGCCATAGATAGAGATATGATTAATCGGCAAAGACTGAATGACCTCTAGATTATATGAAATGTCTTCCAATGTTTGTCGGGGTAATCCATAAATTTGATCAATACTAATATTGCGGAAGCCTACCTCATAGGCATCTAGAACAGCTTGTTGTGCCATCTTTGCCGTATGGGTTCGGTGCAATACACGCAAATGGTCATCACGAAATGTTTGCACACCAAAACTGATACGGTTGATACCAAGCTCATATAAATGTCGTAAGTATTGTGTATCTACTTCACCAGGGTTAGCCTCTATGGTAATTTCCACATCGCTACTGATCGTATATGTTTTGTACACTGTCTCTAATATACGAGTTAATTCCTTAATGGAGAACACAGTCGGTGTTCCACCGCCGAAGTAAATCGTATCGAAGGACTCTGCCCCCAACAAGGATTGTCTAGATTCAATCTCTTGGCGCAACGCATAGGCGTACACGTCAAAATAGTCTTCTAATCCTTGGTACGAAGGGAAATCACAGTAGGTACACTTTTGACGGCAAAAGGGAATGTGGATATACATTCCCCTATGACCTACTGGAACACGAGCTGTATTCATTAGTTTTCTACTTTCAAAATCGCCATGAATGCCTCTTGTGGAATCTCTACAGACCCTACGGCTTTCATACGTTTTTTACCTTCTTTTTGTTTTTCTAGCAATTTACGTTTACGGGAAATATCGCCACCGTAACATTTTGCCAATACGTCTTTTCGCCAGGCTTTTACCGTTTCACGAGCTACAATTTTTGTACCTACTGCCGCTTGGATTGGAATTTCAAAGTTTTGACGAGGAATCAATTCTTTCAATTTCTCAGTTAGGGTACGGCCACGTAATTGAGCGCGATCTTTGTGAACGATAATACTCAAGGCATCGACAGGATCTCCATTTAATAAGATATCCATTTTCACCATTGGAGATTGTTGGTAGCCAATCAATTCGTAATCCAAGGATGCGTAGCCTTTCGTAGCAGATTTCAATTTATCGAAATAATCGTAAATGATTTCCCCTAGTGGCAAATGATACACGATGGATACACGGCTTTCATCAATGTATTCCATGCTGATGTATTCCCCACGTTTGTCCTGTGAAAGTTCCATAATAGCCCCTACATAATCTTTAGGGACGATAGTGGTTGCCTTTACATATGGCTCTTCTACATAGTCAATTTCAGTTGGTGGCGGTAATTTAGCAGGGTTATCCACTTCGATGACTTCCCCATTTGTTTTGTATACCTTATAGTTTACACTTGGAGCGGTCGTAATCAAGGATAGATTATATTCTCGTTCCAATCGTTCTTGGATGACATCCATGTGTAATAGCCCAAGGAAACCGCAACGGAATCCAAAGCCTAGTGCTAAGGATGTTTCTGCTTCGTATTCTAAAGCAGCATCGTTTAAATTTAATTTTTCTAGGGCATCTCGTAAGTTTTCATAATCCTTAGAATCTGTTGGGTAAAGACCACAATACACCATGGACACGGCTTTACGGTATCCTGGTAATGGTTCTTCTGCTGGATTATCTGCTTTTGTGATGGTATCCCCTACACGACAGTCACGAACGTTTTTAATACTTGCCGCTACACAGCCTACAGAGCCACATGGTAGCTCTTGCACTGGTAATAAATGCGGTGTAAATACGCCTAACTCAGTGACCTCAAAATCCTTAGAACTGTGCATCATACGGATGGTATCTTTTACTTTCAAAGAACCTTCTTGCACACGTACGTAAGCAATGGCACCTTTGTAGGAGTCAAAGCGAGAGTCGAAAATTAAAGCACGTGCTGGTTTATCAGAATGATCTGGTGGCGCAGGAATTTTCTCTACAATAGCCTCTAAAATATCTTGGATACCAATACCAGACTTCGCACTGGCCAAAATTGCGTCAGATGCATCTAAGCCGATAACGTCTTCGATTTCACGTTTCACACGCTCAGGATCTGCACTTGGCAAATCAATTTTATTAATGACAGGAATAATTTCCAAATCATGTTCCAATGCCAAATAGACATTGGCCAAAGTTTGCGCCTCTACACCTTGTGCAGCATCAACCACCAACAAGGCTCCTTCACAAGCTGCCAAGGAACGTGATACTTCATAACTGAAGTCAACATGACCTGGTGTGTCGATTAAATTTAATGTATATTCTTGTCCATCTTTTGCAGTGTGCAATAAACGAACGGATTGAGCTTTAATGGTAATGCCCCGTTCCCGTTCTAGGTCCATGGAGTCTAAGACTTGGGCTTGCATTTCTCGTTTTGTCAAAGACCCAGTTTCTTCGATTAAACGATCCGCTAGCGTGGACTTACCATGGTCAATATGAGCAATGATACAAAAATTACGAATATGTGATGTACTCATGACTTCCCTTTCTAACAAACAATATCTATTACACCACCACCGAGAACTCGACTTCCTTCGTAGAATACGACAGATTGCCCCGGTGTAATGGCGCGTTGTGGTTCCGTAAATTCAACTTTCATAGTACCGTCCTCTGTGAAAGTAACAGTACAGGGTGATGGTTTCGCGGCATACCGAATCTTACCTTCTACTTGCAATGATGTGGGTACAACTCCGTCTAGGAAGTTATAGTTTTTACACAACATGGTGCGAGAGAATAAACTTTCATTAGGACCTACGATAACCTCATTCGTTTCGCCATCTAATTTCACAACATAGAGAGGGTATGCATATGCAATGCCCAAGCCCTTACGTTGTCCAATTGTATAATTGTATAATCCATTATGCGTACCTAAAACCTCACCATTTTCATGGACAATACGCCCTGATTTAGGTTTCGATTTTGCTGTTTTTTCGATGAACCCTTGGTAATTGTGATTCGGCAAGAAACAGATATCTAAGCTATCTGGTTTATCCCATACAGGCAATTCTTTTTCATGAGCCATTTCGCGAGTTTTCGTTTTTGGTTGATTCCCCAAAGGAAAGACTAAATGTTTTAAAATATCTTGGGTTAACGTGTACAATACATAACTTTGATCCTTCGTTGGATCGTCACCTTTATGTAATTCATACCGTTGTGCTGCCTCATTGTACATAACCTGCGCATAATGACCTGTCACCATGTGTGTAGCCCCTAAAGATAAGGCACGTCGTAATAACAAATCGAATTTAATATTGCGATTACAGAACACGCATGGGTTCGGTGTACGACCATTGGAATATTCCGTGATGAAATAATCTACCACATTGTCTTTGAAAATATCTTTCGCATCCACCACATGATGTTCAATACCAAGAAAATCGCACATTTTCTTCGCATCCACCACGGCTTGGGGAATTTCGTCTTCCTCCGTGTCGCTTACCCACAAACGCAAGGTAATACCAAATACCTTATACCCTTGTTCTAATAACATTGAAGCGGTTAAAGAACTATCTACGCCACCGCTCATAGCTACTGCATATACTTTGTCCATATTATCTCCTACCATCAAATTGATACATCAAAACAGATTGAAAGTCTGAAGATGTATAATTGAACAAAAAATTATACTTATACATATCACTATATTATATCGTATTTTAGGGGATAATGACAATAATTTAAACCCATAATTGGCTTAATTATCCGTTTCTCATAATAAAAAACCACCTACTTATGCAGGTGGTTTTGATACTTCTCGGTGGGTGTCGCTTACCCCACATCTCAATCCTATTTCTAGTTGTGTAGAGGCCACAAATTTTCTACCTCGAGAAGTTCTTTTAAATATTATATCAAAAGTATCACTATGTAGTAAAGATTTCTAATAATATTGTTAAAAGTAAAGCATTTACCCTCTATGTTTCAATATTTCCTCAGCTGCCCCCAAGATGCCTAGCATGGAGTGTTCAAATACAAGTCCTCCTTGCATAAAGATGGTGTACGGTGGTCGCACTGGTCCATCTGCGCTCAGTTCAATGGAGGATCCTTGTACAAAGGTTCCGCCAGCCATGATGATTTTATCTTCGTAGCCAGGCATATCTCCTGGGATAGGGTGAACATGGGCATCTACAGGGCTATAGGCTTGCATGCCACGGCAGAAGTATTCCATTTCTTCTGGTCCATGTAGATTGATAGCTTGGATTAAGTCAAAGCGTGGTGCATCGACTTTTGGAAATACTTCATATCCCAATAAGGTTCCCACCGCTGCTGTATAGACAGCTCCTTTCAAGGCTTGTAAAACCACATGAGGTGCCAAGAATAATCCTTGGAAGAATAGACGATATCCCGGTGCGTAGGATCCCATATGGTCTCCTAATCCTGGTGCCGTCAATTGATAGCCTACTTGTTCTACTAGGTCATCTCGCCCTACCACGTAACCACCGGTAGGAGCAATACCGCCGCCAGCATTTTTAATGAGGGAGCCTGCCACAATATCGGCTCCTACTTCTAGAGGCTCTCTAGTTTCTGTAAATTCACCATAACAATTATCCACAAAGGTTATGGTCTCAGGATTCACTTCTTTTACAGCTTTCACGATGATACCAATGTCTTCTACAGATAAAGGTTCTCGCGTACTATACCCTCTAGAACGTTGGATGACCACTACACGAGTGTCTTTTGTAACAGCTTGGCGAATGCCCTCTAAATCGTAGGTGTTATTTACCAAAGGAACTTCTTTATAGATGAAACCTTGCTCTGTTAATGATCCTGGCACATGGCGTGACGCACCAATGACGGATTGCATCGTATCATATGGTTGCCCTACAGCATAGATAAACTCTTTTCCTTTCGCCCCGTTTCCTAAGATAGCTTGCAAGGTTGTGGCTAATGCATGGGTGCCGGACACGAAATGAGGGCGCACGATAGCACGCTCTCCTTTAAATACGTGAGCGAACACCTCGTCTAGTTTCTCACGACCCACATCATTGTAACCATAGCCACTGGTGCCATTAAAATGATAATCTGAAAGCTGGCACTCTTTAAATGCTTCCAGTACTTTTTTTGTATTATATAACGCCACAGGCTCAAATTTTTTGAACTCTTTTTCAGCTAACTCAAGAGCCTGTTGACGGATTTCTTCTACAGTCATTCTATTCCTTTCTATGTATAGAAAACTCAAAACTAGTTTTAACCAGCTCCATAGCTTCCTCGTAAATGCTTTCTTCACTGCGATTCGGAGTGATAGAAATCCACTGAATATATGGCATCCTTTTATACCACGTAATTTGCCGCTTTGCAAATTGTCGTGTATGTTGTTGGACTAATTCAATAGCTCGTTCTTTTGAATATTCCCCGTGAAAGTAAGGAATAATCTCTTTATATCCAATGCCTTTGAAAGCCTGCGAATCTGGTTTTACGCCAGATTGCAATAGCTGTTGTACTTCCTCAAATAAGCCATCTCGAACCATATACTCTACTCGAAGGTTAATCCGTTCGTATAGTTCTTCTCTGGACCGTTCTAAGCCGATTACAGGTCCATAAAAGACTAATCCTTCTTTTGATGGCGTTAATAAAGCATGTCCCTCACCAGCTAAGACGCACTCGATCGCGCGGTATAGGCGATGTTTATCTTGGAATGGTAATGTGAGGCCTTCTTTTTCAGCCAATTCATTGGCATAGGCTTGCAAACCTTCTAATCCAGAGGTATCAAAAATGTTATCTAATTCAAGGCGTAATCTTTCATTGCGAGGCACATCTAAAAAGTCATATCCTTCGAGTAAGGATTGCACATACAGCCCTGTCCCACCGGATAAAATGGGGATCTTACCATTTTTGTTAACAGCATCTATGACAGTGTTAGCTTGTGTATTGAACTCTGCCACACTATACGAGTCATTAGGCTCATGGGTATCGATGAAATAATGAGGCACTCTGTTCAATTCTTCAAGGGTAGGTTTGGCAGTGCCAATGGTCAACCCTTTATAGATTTGGTATGCATCCCCAGATAATACGGGAGATTGTAAGGTTTCTGCCATCCGCAAGGTAAGGGCTGTTTTCCCTACTGCGGTAGGCCCCAAAATAGTGATTAACTGATTCATCTTACCTCCTTTCATAGATACCATAGGCAATGGAACTATATTTACCACCTACCATTTCTATAGGTGGTATGTCTTTGAATAGACGACTGCCTTTGCGCTCTTTAATGACCAAACGTTTCGATTTTTCCAAGCCGAGTTCTACAATATCTGGATGTATCTTAGATTCTAGTAAATGACCACGCCACTGCTGAAATTGAGGACTTTCATAAACAGGATTTTCAAACATAGGGTCCAAATAGATAACATCATACCGATTAGGTTCTATGTGTTTTAAAAAATCCTGATAATTGCAAATGACCAGTTGAATACGGCGCAATGCCTCTGTTACACTTGGATTCTTATGTTGAAAGTGTCGAAATCCATAATTGGTGATATACCCCAAGATAGGATGTCCTTCAATAGCCGTATGACGTGTTAACTGTGGACAACCATAGCTGATAATAGCACTATCGGCTCCTAAGCCGGCAGTACAATCTAAAACAGATGTGGCCGTTTCATAGCCGATAGCTCGCAGAAGATGGTCTGTATGTCCACGGTCGATTTCTAACAAGCGCAAATGTGCCATAGACAGATGAAATTGATGAGGCATCCCCTCTTTTGTTACAAAAGAAGGACCTGCCTTGGTCACTACCAAGGCACCGCTGCAGTGATTTGTATCTAGCAATTCTTCAACGGACTGATGCTTTCGTGGCACATAGGGCATTTGCAGGAGTTGACTTAGCTCCTTAGCCTGTTCAATGAGATATGCATTTGTCTTTGAACTTGTGCTAATAAGATACATATTAACTCCGTAAAAATAATTTTCCTAATTCGTCTGGTGTAAACTTAATGATCGTAGGTCGTCCGTGAGGACACACATAGGGCTTTTCTGTGCTGAACAGGTCTTGCAGTAAAGCATCAATTTGTACCAAGTTTAGATTATGCCCCGCTTTAATGGCACCACGACAGGAAGCATAGGCCAACATTTCATGACGTAATTGCGCCGCACTTGGGCTTTGATGATCATGCATATAGGAAAATACGTATTGTAAAATCTCTGAAACTTTACTTTCAATAATATCCACAGGATGACCATCAATGCGTAAGGAAGTGGGGCCCCCTTGGTCTACTTGGAATCCTAAGTCTAACAATGTATCTCTTTGCTCTTCCGCCAATGTTAATTCTTCCTCGCTAACATCCATGTGTATAGGCATTAATAATTCCTGCATAGGAATGGACTCGGATGATTTGCATAGTTTGTCATACCGCACACGTTCGTGCGCTGCATGTTGGTCGATAATGTATAAATCATCGCCTTTTTTTGCCAAAATATAGCAAGAGGCTACTTGGCCCATAGGAAGTAATCCATGATTAGCTACTGTTTTACTAGCATTAGTATTATATGAATTACTATGATCAGCATCATAGGAACTATCTATACCAAGAGCATCCCCAGTATTAGAATCACCTGCTAGACCTTGTGTTGCACTTAAATATCTCGATACGGATTCATTTCCAGTATGGTTTATATATGGCTCTACAGAACTTGGTACTAAATTAGGCCGTGATTCACGAATAGCTCTGAACCGATCTTTATCCTCTTGTGTATAACTTTTAGGCACAAAGTTTTCATTCACATCTAAGGTTTCGTTAAAGTTACCTTGCTCATACACGGTGCGCTGTGGTGCTGTATATCCCTTTTGACGAATCGTATCCACGAGAGCCTCTGTTTTTTCACGCATCACTGTAAATCCTTGGGAACGTCCAGTAAATACTTTATCGTAGTCGATGGCTGTAGCAATGGTTTCTTCTTGCTGGCTAGTCCTGTGATGAGTCGGATGTTCTAAGGCTTGTAAAATACTGTTATACACTGCTTTAAAAACTGGTTTATCATCGGAGAATTTCACTTCACTTTTTCGTGGATGTACATTGATATCCACCGTTCCTGGTGGCACGACAATTTGTAATACTACTAAAGGATAGCCACCTTTCGGTAATAGGGCATGGTACGCCGTATCGATAGCCTTGTAGATAGCTTTGTCGGAAATGACACGTTGGTTTACGATGGTCGTCTGCCATTGACGGCTACTTTTTAGTACCGTTGGCTTGCTGACCACACCTTCCACATAAATACCTTCTGCTTCATAGGCAATGGGAAATACATCTTCACTCACTTTAAATCCGTATAAAGCAGCGATAGTATCCACCATATTTCCATTTCCTGGTGTCATAATAGTAACTCGAGTATCTACAATACATTTAAAGGCTATATGGTTATGGCTAAGAGACAATTTACCAATCATATCTTGGATTTTATTCGCCTCTGTTCGTGTAGACTTTAAAAACTTTCTACGAGCAGGGGTGTTATAAAATAAATCTTTCACCTCAATGGAGGTGCCCACCGATGTGCCACATGGATCGAAATCTACCATATGACCACCTTCGATATAAATCCGTATGCCCATAGTATTTGTTTCCTGACGGGTCCGTAAGGTAAACTTAGATACAGAGGCAATGCTGGCAATCGCTTCACCACGAAAGCCTAATGAGGCAATGTCATATAAATCGTCGGCACTGCGAATTTTACTAGTGGCGTGGCGCAATACGGCTAGGCGTGCATCTACTTCGGACATACCGCACCCATTGTCGGTAATGCGCATGTATTCAATGCCACCTTCTGCAATTTCCACTTCAATAGAAGTAGCACCTGCATCGATGGCATTTTCTACTAACTCTTTGATAACAGAGGCAGGGCGTTCTACCACTTCTCCAGCTGCTATCTGATTAATAGTCGTTTCATCTAGGACATGAATGGTTGGCATTACTTGCCACCTCCTTGTTTAGCTTCTTCTTGTAAACGATATAATTCACTGATGGCCTCAATAGGTGTCATACTCATAATGTCTAGTTTCAGTAACTGATCGAGCACAGGTTGTGTAAATAATTCACCACTTCCGAATAGAGGTGCTGTAACACTTGATTTTTCTTTTTTCTTAGGCATTGGTTCCGATACTACTTTTCCATCTTCTAAGTGAGATAGAATTGTGTTAGCTCTATCTAGGACAGCCTTAGGAAGGCCTGCTAATTTAGCTACATGGATTCCGTAACTGCGGTCTGCTCCACCTTTTACAATGCGGCGCAAAAATAGCACATCATTGCCTTTATCCTTAACCGCCACCGTATAGTTTTTCAGTTTACTATATTGGTCTTCCAGTTCAATCAATTCGTGATAGTGAGTAGCGAACAAACTTTTACAGTGAATGGTTTCACAAATGTGCTCCACCACGGCACGAGCAATACTAAGACCATCAAAGGTAGACGTACCACGGCCGATTTCATCGAGAATTACTAGACTGTTGCACGTTGCATGTTCTAGGATATAGGATACTTCTTTCATTTCCACCATGAACGTACTTTGGCCTGTGGAAATATCATCGCTGGCACCGACGCGGGTAAAAATTCTGTCCACAGGAGCAATGGTGGCTTCTCTAGCAGGAATAAATGAGCCAATTTGCGCCATAATCATGAGCAAAGCCACTTGACGCATATAGGTAGATTTACCTGCCATGTTAGGACCTGTGATGAGGATAAACTCCTCTTCGGAATGGTTCAACACCACATCATTAGGAATGAACAATTCCTGTTTCAGCAAGGTTTCAATCACTGGATGGCGACCATCTTTGATGGAAATCGCCCCATTTGTAACAATAGTAGGACATACATATTTATTAGTAAAGGCCACTTCCCCTAAGCTCAAAATCACATCTAACTGTGCAATGCCACGAGCCGTTTCTTGAATCTCTTTAATATGTGCTTTAGCAATCAAACGCAAGTCTTGGTACAAAGAATATTCCAACTTTTGAATCTGTTCTTTTGCATTGAGCATTTTTATTTCAAACTCTTTTAGCTCTGGCGTAATATAGCGCTCTGCATTGGTTAAGGTTTGCTTACGAATGAAATAATCTGGTACGAGACCCACTTGCCCTTGGGATACTTCAAAATAGTATCCGAATACTTTATTGTATCCTGTTTTTAGGCGAATCCCTGTAGCCTGTTTCGCCTCTTCTTCTAAGCGATGTAGCCACTCTTGACTATTGGTAGCCAAAGAACGCAATTCATCTAATTCTGCACTGTATCCATCACGGATAACATGACCATCTTTCAACGCCAACGACGGCTGATCCACAATAGCGCGTGTTAATAGGTCACATAGGTCATTATGGGTGTGAATCATACTATGACAGTCTTGAAGAATATTAGAGGTACAATGTTGTATTACCTCTTGAATCATCGGTAAGACCCGCAAAGATTCTCGTAAGGATGTAAAATCTCTAGGAGACACACTCCCCGTTTCTACACGGCTTAGAATGCGTTCAAAGTCATAGACAGAAGTTAATAAAGAACGCAGTTGACTACGCATGGTCGGATTATCAATAGATTCACCTATGCCCATTTGACGGCGTACGATGCGATGGATATCCATTAAAGGATGCTCAATCCACTGTTTCAACATGCGAGCCCCCATAGGGGTTAATGTTTTATCTAGTACATCTAGGAGCGTACCTTTTTTAGATCCATCTCGAACATTTCTTGTAATCTCCAAATGGCGTAAACAAGATGTGTCCAATATCATGCGGTCTCCCACAGATAGTTGGTGCACATAATTAATGTGAGACGTATCTGTTTTAATAATTTCTTGTAAATAGAGAATGACATAACCTAAGGCTTCTAATACATCTTCTTCTAGCAAGCCGGCGTCAGAAAAATGTTCACGACCTTTTAGACGAATATTGTCTATAGTTTCTGTAGGCGTGAACGGAGACAAGGCTATGCCTGACATTTGACGTGTCAAAAAATCTTGGATACTAGTAGGTAATTCACTACTACCAGCTAGGATAAGCTCTTTTGGTTGGTACATAGTGAAAGCATCAAATAAAGAACTTTCACTAGAACTATCCATACGTTCCCAAATCACTTCACCAGTAGTGATATCTGTGAACAACACAATGCGCTGCCCCCCTGTTTCATAGGTCAAGGCTAAGAAATTATTTTCCCCATCTTTTGTACCATTTTCACTGAGTACTGTACCTGGTGTGATAACCCGGATCACATCACGTTTTACGATTCCCTTTGCCTCTTTAGGATCTTCCACTTGTTCACAGATGGCTACCTTGTATCCTTTACTGATGAGTTTTTCAATATAGGATTCCGCAGAATGGAAGGGAACGCCACACATAGGAGCTTTATCTTCTTCACCCGCATTGCGACCTGTTAAGGTTATATTCAATTCTCGTGATGCGGTGATAGCATCGTCATAAAAAAGCTCGTAAAAGTCACCTAACCGAAAAAATAATAGTTCCTTCTCATAGCGAGCTTTAATACTAAAATACTGCTCCATCATAGGCGTTTGTTTCTTGCCCATCCTGCTAACTCCTTTCTATAGTACAGTGCCGTATAATACCCACGTTTGCCCTTTATCGATACGTACATCGATAGTATCCCCAATTTTTAAGGTCTCTTGTTTAGGGAATAGGACCATTTTATTGCCCGATGTACGTCCAAACCACATGTTTTCATCAGTACGGCTCGGTCCTTCTACGATGATATCGTAGACCTTGCCTTCCATGGCCTGATTCAACTCGAGGGAAATCTCATTTTGCACATCCATCAAGGCTTGTAAGCGAACACGTTTCACTTCCTCTGGCACTTGCTCTTCAAATTCCGCCGCTGGAGTACCAGAACGTTTGGAATAGATGAAAGTAAATGCCATATCATAGCGTACATCTTTCAATAATTGCAATGTTTGTTGGAAATCTTCCTCTGTTTCTCCAGGGAATCCAACAATAATATCTGTAGTGATAGTAACTCCATCGATTTTTTCACGGCAATATTGCAACAAATCTTTATATTGTTCCACAGAATAATGACGATTCATGCGTTTCAAAATATTGTCAGATCCAGACTGCACTGGTAAATGCAATTGTGTCACAATATTAGAAGAACGACCTAAGGCATCTACCATGCCTTTCGTCATATCTTGGGGGTGGCTTGTCATATAACGAATACGCTCGATACCTGGAATGCCATCTAAGGCATCTACTAAAGTACCAAAGTCTGTACCATCTTTAAAATCCAAACCATAGGAGTTTACGTTTTGTCCCAACAAAGTGATTTCTTTAAAGCCCTTTTCACCTAGTTCACGCACATCCTTCACAATGGACTCTACAGGACGGCTAATTTCACGGCCCCGCACATGGGGTACGATACAGTATGTACAGAACTTATTACAACCATTCATAATTGGTACCCATGCAAAGAAAGTACCATTTGGTTTCGCCGCTAGTTCTGGTAATACAGTGTTATCCATTTCTACATTGACTTGGCGTTTTTTCGTACGTTGCACTTCTTTTACCATTTCATTGATATGTTGGATATTATGCGTACCCAATACAATATCAATATGAGGTGCTCGTTTGAACATATCCGCTTGGTTCTTTTGTGCCATACAGCCAGTGATGGCAATGATTAAGTTTTTATTCTTTTCTTTCAAATGCTTTAACTCGCCAATACGGCCATAAATTTTATTTTCCGCTGTTTCACGAACGCAACAAGTATTTAAAATAATCAAATCCGATGAATCTACATCTTCTGTAGGTACATATCCAACAGACTCTAATTGATGTGCCAATCGTTCTGAATCACTTTCATTCATTTGGCAACCATATGTATAAATATAGTATGACTTCATATTACTCCTTATGCTTGTATTTTACTTTTGATGGCTCAATGGTGCCACCTACCTTAATGGCAAGTCGCTCAATAGACATGCCTGTAATATATTCAATTTCTTGACGTATCGTTTTTTGCAAAGTATCCATGATTTCCTTTACCACGAATCCTAGCATAACGGTAACGTCAATTTGTAAGATTAAACCATTAGTGACTTCTTTACTTTTCTTAATGTCCATACTGCGTACATCTGTCACACCTGGAGATTTTTCAATGCTATTCCTGATGAGTGCTTGAATCACTGCATCTTCAAAAACTAGTTTTCCATAATAGCTAAAAGCTGGACGGATAACAGATTTTTCCCATCCTTCATCTTGTTTCGAAGATAATCTAGTTCTTCGCCAGAAAGATTTAATAGGGTCGATTAAAAAGCCTTTAAAATGAGGCTTCAATTCAACAGTTGGAACAGGAATAATATGCTTTCCTTCCTTTAATCTAGCGTGTTGTGCTTTTTCAATATCTTTTGGGGTGGCTACATCTTCAATATGGATATAATAGGACGGCCCAGGGATGCCGAGGGCTTTCGTGATTTTTCCAATCATATTTTCCGACGTACCTAATATCATAAGGCGTTCTGGTTGAATTTCATCTAGCGCTTTTCTTACGCTTTCTACCTGTTTTTTATCCTGAAAGATAGCACGTCGAACTGCTTTAATGCGATTTTCTTCTTTTTTTGCAGAAAAACCACCTACAATACGATTATTATGAATTAAAATTCCATCATCAATGATACAAGATGCGTGATGTTCATGTGCCACCACCAATGCTCTATGACTTTTACCTGTTCCGCTAGGGCCAATAAATGCGATTACATCCATACTACACCTCTATGCGCCTTGTAAGGCTTTCATAAAATTAGCTACCCACTCATGTTGTATTTCGTATTCTCCAAGACCGATACTTTCAGGGAAACGATCTTGAATGCCATGAAAGTCGGATCCACCAGATATTAATAATCCACGAGTCTCTGCAATCTTGCGATATTTAGTACTATCCTTGGTGGAATGACTAGAATGATACACCTCAACACCATCAAATGGTAGGTCTAGTAACTCATTCACATAGGTATCATTCTCTACTAGTTTCGGGTGTGCAAGTACAGCTATACCACCAGCACGATGAATCAAATCAATAGCTTGTTGAGGCTCATACTTTTCTTTTGGTACAAAGCAAGGACCATTTGGGTTTAACATCGTATCAAAGGCTTCTCCTACGGTTTCCACATACCCATGAGCAATAAGTAATTGCGCAATATGAGGGCGTCCAAAGGACACTGCATCAGTGAATGTATTTACTAATTCCTCGTAGGAAATATCATATCCTGCGTCCGCACATTTATCTACCATTTTATGAATTCTAGAGCGTCGTACTTCTTTAAAATGAGAAATATAATCCTGTAGTTCTGGATGCTCTAAGGAAAACTGATATCCCAACACATGAACTTCTTTTTCATGGTAATAGGTACTAAACTCGCAACCATGAAAGATTTGAATCCCTGTTCTATCATTTGTCGTTAATTGCGCATAGGCTCCTACTTCATCGTGATCTGTAATAGAAATAGCTTGTAAATGTTTTTCCTTTGCTAATGCCACCAAATCTCTTGGCATATATGTACCATCTGATACATTCGTATGCATGTGGAAATCGACTAACATAGACTTTCCTTTCTTAACGAGTTTGTTCTTTCATACGGCGCTGAATATCACGTTTTGCATCACGTTCCGCCATATCTTGTCGTTTATCATAATTTTTCTTACCTGTTACAAGGCCAATAGTGACTTTAACATATCCATGACTATAGTGAAAGTTCAAGGGAATCAAAGAATAACCTTTTTCTTTTACTTGCCCTAATAATTTATGAATCTCCCGTTTATGCATAAGCAATTTACGTGTCCGTTCTGGCTCATGATTAAATTGATTGCCTTGCTCGTATTTACTGATATGCACTTGGTATAGGAAAAGTTCACCATGTTCAATCCGGCAAAAACTATCTTTTAAATTGATGCGACCAGCTCGAATGGATTTCACTTCCGTTCCCGTAAGGGCAATCCCTGCTTCATAGGTTTCATGAATGTGATAGTCATGCCTAGATTTGCGATTATCTACAATTAATGCATTGTTATCTTTCGCCATTACCGTTTCCTCTGTTTCTTTCCTTTTTTATGATTACTTTTTTTGTGTATCGTTTCATAAAATGCTGTTTTCTTTTTTGTATCCAACTTGCGTAGCATTCGCTCTACCGCTTTCGTGGTACCTGTCGTTTCTATTATATCATGAGTTTGTCTATCTCGACGTTTTCGTTTCTCTTCTTTTTGCTTCTTATAGGATTTTCTATTTCCCCGTTTCGGTTTTGAAAGTGAGTCTTCACGACCTTGCCCTCGCCGTAAGTATCCATCAATGGATTCCACTTCACCAATGACAAAATCGATTTGGCGAAGCTCTGTATCAGCTTTAATCAATGTTACTGTCACCGGTGTACCTAAGTGATATTCCTTGCCACTTCGTCTACCATAGGCCATATAATGTGGTTCGTCAAAGACATAATGGTCATCATCCATTAAATTATACGGTACTAAACCATCTACCCCATTATTAAGTTCAATAAATAAACCAAAGGCAGTAATTGAACTTACATGTCCCTCGAAACTTTCACCAACATATTGCGCCATATACTGAACCTTTTTCATATCCAAAGTTTCCCGTTCTGCTTCTGTAGCGATTTGTTCACGCTCTGAGCAATGACTGGCACTATGTGTTAAATAGGACTCATCAGCAATCGGCGTGAGCCGTTTTGGTTTGCCTTCTAGGACATAGCGCAATAGCCGATGAATCATTAAATCTGGATAGCGGCGAATAGGTGATGTAAAATGGGTATACGTAGAAGATGCCAGACCAAAGTGTCCCATATTCTCAGAACTATATTTTGCTTGTTGCATAGAACGAAGGACCATGATTTGTACCACAGGTTCAATCTCTGTACCAGCCACAGATTGTAATAACTCCTCAATATGTTTAGGCTCAACCTTAGTCGGCAGTTTTACAGGATATCCTGCATGGTGTAATACCGTAATAAGTTGCTCTAACTTTGTATCTTTTGGTTCTTCATGAATACGATACACAGAAGTATCTAACCGTTCACTAAGAAATGTAGCTACCGTTTCATTGGCTAATAACATACATTGTTCGATTAATTTTTCTGCAATGGTTCTATCTTTTCGTACGATTCGTTGCGGTATGCCTGTAGCATCTAAAAGAACCTTATATTCTGGGAATTCAAAACTTATGGCTCCTGCTTGTTGACGCATCTTCATTAATTGGTATGCCAATGTTTCTAGGGTCCGCACCATTGCCATGAGTGGTGCCAAATCATCAGGAATGATATTTTCTTCTAAAGCTAAATAGATTTCCTTATAGCTACAACGACGAGTGATATGAATAATGGATGGCTTTATAGAATAGTGCAATACCTTACCTTGAGGACTTACTTCCATAATACAGGACATGGCATAGCGATCTTCCTTGGCTTGTAAGGAACAAATACCGTTTGATAGCTCCACTGGTAACATAGGGATCACACGATCCACCAAATACACACTGGTGCCACGGCGGTATGCCTCTTGGTCAATGATTGATCCAGCTGGCACGTAATGACTGACGTCTGCAATATGAACCCCCAATTCAATATTGCCATTGTCCAATACTTTCGCATGCACAGCATCATCTAAATCTTTTGCATCTTCTCCATCGATGGTGATCATTTCTTGGTGGCGCAAATCTAAGCGGTCTGCATCATCAGTAACTGTGAAAGAAATCTTCCGGGCCTCTTCTTGCACATCTTTTGGAAACTCTTTTGGCAAATTAAAGGTAGCCATCACTGACAAGACATCTAAATCTGGGGTAGAACTATCCCCTACAATTTCTACAATTTTTCCTTCTGCTTTACGATTTTCTTCTGGCCAAGCAGTTAATTCTACCACTACGGTAGCACCACTTCTAGCATCTAAAGTAGCTTCTAAAGGAATATAAATATCATCACCTAATCGTTCATTATGAGGTGTAACAAATCCACTTGTTTTTAGACGCTCAAAAACACCTACTACACGATTCGTATTTCGAGTCACAATACGATGGATAATACCTTCTGCTTTTCGCTCACTAGTTCCTTTCCGTTTGATTATATATTCTACTTCATCATCATGCATGGCTGTGCCTGAACAACCATTGGGAATGAATACATCTGGTAAGTGTCCCTCTGTAGGTATAACAAATCCAAACCCTTTTTTACTAGCTTTATAGATACCTAGTAATTTCCTATTTTCTGTTTTTTGATAGGTTGCATATTCACCATCTTTAATGCAAATAGAGCCTGCAGTTTCTAAATCATGTAAAATAGAAAAATATGCTTTAATTTCCTCATCTTTATAGCCCAAGATGAAAGGAACATCTTCTATATGATAAGATTCAGGCCATATATCTCTAAAAAATTGTAAGATTTCGTCTCTCATAGTACCTCAATATATCTATAAAAAAAACCTACCATAGGGTAGGGTTTTTTGTGTATTAATAAGAACTTAACACTAAATCTAATGCTAAGCTAACCAAAATGAATAGTGTTGCTAACACAACTGTACACCGTGATAAGAATCCATCTACACCACGTTCTTTCCCACCGAATACGGAATCAGCTGCGCCAGAAACAGCACCACCCATACCTGCACTTTTACCGGTCTGTGCTACTACTACCACAATTAAAAGAATAGAAATAATAATTTCAACAACCATTAGAAAATCTCTCATGAATCTCTTCCTTTCTGTATTAACGGTTATGTCCGAAGTAAACTTCCATTTTTTTCTTTACTCGTTGCAATGCATTATCAATAGATTTTATAGAACGATGATGTTCTTCTGCCATTTCTTGGTAGGATTTGGCATCCATATATCCACGTAATACATCCCATTCTAGAGGGCTCAGAACAGCCTCCATCACTTCTTTAATAAGAGCGTATTGCTCTCTATTAATAACTACTTCCTCTGGGTCTAAATTTTTTTCTGTTTCCAGTACTTCTATTAAAGTTCGCTCTGAATCATCATAGGCTGGTTTATTTAAAGAGATATAGGAATTCAGAGGAATGTGCTTTTGACGACTAGCCCCTTTGATAGCAGAAATGATTTGTCTTGTAATACATAATTCAGCAAATGATTTAAAACTGACCTCACGGTCTCGATTATAGTCTCTCGTTGCTTTATACAAACCAATCATACCTTCTTGAATAATATCTTCTTTATCAGCACCCATTAAAAAATAGGACCTAGCTTTAGAGCGTACAAAATTTTTATATCGTTGAACAATATAATCAGTAGCAAAATGATTGTTTTCACGTTGATAGATATCAACAATCTCTTCATCAGATAATGATGAAAACCTATCAAACTCAGCTACTGTTTCTGTTTCATATGACATAGGATTCCTCCTGTGACGCTGTACTAGGAATGATATTTAATAGTATACACTATCTTTAAAAAAAAGTACATATTACATTTGACTTTCACAAGATATATCTATATAATTATAAGACAATAATTACATATGGGGACGTAAAGGTTTCGACAGGTATGGATGTATCTTAGAAAGCGAGCTGGTGTCTCACTTGACCATAAAACAGTGAAACTTAAATTAAACGCAGAAGAAAATTTTGCATTAGCTGCATAAGCTACGTCACACCTTCTCTCGCCCGTGGAGAGGGATGTGGCGTCAAACTACGGGCTAGCTAGTTTTATCCGCTCAATTAAAGCTAGTTAAATCTCATGAGCTAGAATAGCTTAGGTTGTTGATGTCCAAACACTATTCGAAGTTAAAAACATCAACTGCGCTCGGAGAGGTCTAGGGGGCAACATGTTTGGACAGGGGTTCGACTCCCCTCGTCTCCACCACAATACAAAACAAGATAACCGCTTATAAATAAGTGTTCGTAAGTGTTCACGAATACGATGAATAAGCGGTTTTTTGTAATTAAAACGACTCATCAAGGTATCCTCGATGAGTCGTTCTCTCTAATTCTATGCAGTTCAATGTGTGCAATTAAATGCTATATCCATCTTTCAACAGACGAAGTAATCCTTGTACAGAGGTACTTACCTCATCAATTTTAAGAGTGCTTGTAGAACCATCTTTACGAATACGTAATTCTACTTCGCCAGATTCGATAGTATTTTTACTTACCGTGATGCGTACAGGATAGCCAATCAAATCTGCGTCTTTAAATTTAACACCTGCACGATCTTTACGATCATCCAATAGAACATCAACGCCAGCTTGTTTCATCTCTTTATACAAGCGTTCACTTACATCCATTAAAGCTTCATCTTTCGCATTAATTGGAACGATAACAACCTCGAATGGAGCGATCGCTACTGGCCAAATGATACCATTTTCATCATAACTTTGTTCAATAGCAGCTGCCAATGTACGTCCTACACCGATACCATAGCAACCCATTTGGAATGGAGTTGGACGGCCACCTTGGTTCAATACTGTGGCATTCATAGATTCAGAGTACTTCGTACCCAATTTAAATACTTGACCTACTTCGATACCTTTATCGATGCGAAGTTGACCACCGCATTTAGGGCATGGATCATCGAGAGTAATCAAACGAATTGGTGCCACAATGATATCATCTATATTGAAATCTCGGTTAGGATTGATATTGATATAATGTGCATCTGCTGTATTAGCACCACCACATACATTATGTAAGTTCATCACTGTTTCATCCACTACAATGGCAAACTCTTCTGATTGTGAAAGTCCCACTGGGCTAATGAATCCAGCTGTTAATCCTACACGTGCTAAGTCTTCTGGGGTTGCCATTTCTGGCTCAATGCCACCTTCTACAGCTCGTTGTACAGCGATTTCATTCACTTCATGGTCACCACGAACAATGGCAAGAATAACTTTACCTTCAATGTTGTAGACTACTGCTTTAATTGTTTTTTCCAATGGCAATTGTAACATATCGGCTACCGCTTGAATTGACTTAGCATCTGGTGTAGATACTGTTTCCAATGCCTTAGCTTCTTCTGTATCCACTTCCAATGCTTTTGGTTGGCCAATTTCAATATTTGCAGCATAATCACATTTTGTGCAGTGGATAACATCTGCCTCGCCGGATTCCGCCAAAGCCATGAACTCAAAGCTACCGGAACCACCAATAGCACCATTATCTGCTTCTACTGGTTTACATGTTAAGCCACAACGTTTGAAAATTTTACTATATGCCTCATACATATCCCAAAAAGACTTGCTCATACCTTCTTCATCGATGTCAAAGGAATAGGCATCTTTCATGATAAACTCACGGCTACGCATCAATCCATAGCGTGGACGACGTTCATCGCGATATTTATTTTGAATTTGATATAAACTTAAAGGTAATTGACGATAGGAATTGACTTCTCCTCGAACTAGATTAGTTACCATTTCTTCATGAGTTGGTCCTAAGCAATATTCACGGCCATGACGATCAGAAATGCGCATCATTTCTGCGCCATACGCAGCCCAACGACCAGATTCTTCCCATAGTTCACTAGGTTGTAAGATTGGCATCATGATTTCTTGGCTATTGATAGCTTCCATTTCTTCACGAATGATTTCATTAATTTTATGAATACTGCGCCAAGCCAATGGTAAATAAGTATATAATCCACCTGCTACTTTACGAACAAAACCTGCACGCAACATTAACTGTTGGCTGATTACATCAGCATCGGAAGGCATTTCACGTAATGTCGGTGCATATAAGCGACTTGCTAACATAACATACTCCTTTATATTCTATATGATTCATACT
The DNA here is from genome assembly GCA_963516605.1 of uncultured Veillonella sp. Taxonomy (GTDB): domain Bacteria; phylum Bacillota; class Negativicutes; order Veillonellales; family Veillonellaceae; genus F0422. The sequence continues at coordinate 282,744 of CAUQBP010000001.1, forward strand.
CTTAATTATCTTCTAACGTTAAAAGATATTGATCGATTTCAGCAAATAAGGTATCTACCAACTCTTGTTCTGGTACAGTTTTTAATACTTTTCCTTTACGGAAAATAATACCTTCTCCTTTACCTCCTGCAATACCAAAATCAGCTTCTCGTGCTTCTCCAGGTCCATTTACTACACATCCCATAACAGCTACACGGATTGGGGCTTTTATAGCCTTCAAACGTTCTTCAACAATGTCTGCCATATTGAATAAATTGACTTGACATCTGCCACAGGTAGGACAAGAAATCATAGTCGCTCCAAAGGTACGAAGTTCCAAAGAACTTAAAATAGTTTTTGCCACTTCTACCTCATGGATTGGATCGCCCGTTAAGGACACACGAATGGTATCACCGATACCATCTGCTAAGAGTGTTCCAATACCGATAGCCGATTTAATCGTTCCTTGTTTGATAGTTCCTGCTTCCGTTACACCTAAATGCAATGGATACGGTATTTTACTTGATAATTTGCGGTATGCTTCAATCATTAAAGGTACATCTGTAGCTTTAATAGAAACTTTCATTTGGTCATATTCTAAAGATTCTAAAATACGAATATGTTCTAATGCGGTTTCCACCATACCATCTGCTGTAGGATGCCCACCATGAGCATCTAATACATGCTGTGGTAAAGAACCAGCATTGACACCAATACGAATAGGAATCAATTTTGGCTTCGCTTTTTCCACAACTTTTATAACATTATCGATACTACCAATATTTCCTGGATTAATGCGAAGCCCATCAATCCCACTGTCAATAGCTTGCAGTGCTAACCGATAGTCAAAATGGATATCCGCAATTAATGGAATCATCGCACGCTCTTTGATATCTTTAATTGCTTTTGCTGCAGCCATATCAGGAACAGCTAAACGAACCAATTCACAACCAGCAGTAGCTAGGCGATTGATTTCCTCAATAGATTGTTCTACTTTCACAGGATTTGTAGTAATCATAGATTGGATACTGACAGGTGCGTTATCACCAATATGGACGGTACCCACTTGAATACCTTTTGTCGGTTTACGTTCTATCATAGGATACCTCTAAAATAATCGTAGAATATCTTGGAATGTAGAATATACAAACACTAATAATAATAGGCCTACGCCAGTCATTTGGATGTATTGTAATGCCTTCTCTGGTAGTTTACGGCCCGTAATTCCTTCTAGAATTAATAACACCAAGTGGCCACCATCTAAGACGGGAATTGGCAATAGGTTGATAACTCCAAGGTTTAAGCTCAATAATGCAGTAAATAGTAGCAAACTGATAAAACCATGTTGTGCTACTTGCCCTGCCATTTGTGCTACACCGATAGGACCCGCTACATCGCCTTTACTATGTCCTGTTACAATATTCCACAATCCTTGTACCATATCAGTAAGGGTAGATCCAGTATGGGATACTGCATGGACTGCAGATTCGCTAATACTATACTCTTTTACTTCCAATACTGGATTGATTCCGATAACGGCTCTATCACCAGATTCACGAGGAATCACTGTCGTAGATATAGTCTCACCATTTCTATCTAAGGTAACTGACACTACATGATTGCTATGACCTTTTAGAGACTCTGTAATATCTTTCCATTCTTTAATGGATTGACCATTAATGGATACAATTTTGTCACCCTTTTGGATGCCAGCCGTAGCCGCTGGATTTCCTGCTAATATATCTCCAATAATAGGTTCCTGAGATGGTATTGTGGTTCCATGGAATGCGAATACAAAAAAGTATATCACAATAGCCAATAAAAAGTTAAATGTAGCACCTGCAGCGATAACGATAAATCGTTGCCATACAGGTTTACTATTAAAACCACGTTCGCCAGCATCTTCCGATGGATCCATACCAGCAATTTTGTTGAATCCACCTAGTGGTAATAAACGCAAGGAGTATAGTGTCTCTCCTTTTTGCTTTTGAACGACATTAGGGCCAATACCGATAGCAAATTCATCAACACGCATGCCACAGGCTTTCGCAGTTAGAAAGTGCCCCAATTCGTGAATCATAACTATAACGCCGAATACGAAGACAGATCCTAAAATTGTAATTAACATGCACTTCTCCTTTGTATTTCTTTGGTAGCTTCTTGTCTAGCCCAGGCATCCATAGCAAGTACTTCTTCTATGGATGTAGGTACGCCATTTATCATGCGTTCAAGAACGGTAGAAACTACTTCATATATATGTCCATAGGTAATTCGTTCATGCAGTAAGGCATACACAGCCATTTCATTGGCTGCATTAAATACAGCAGGTGCATAACCGCCTTCTTTTCCTACTGTAAAGGCGAGTCGTAAGGCAGGAAAATCATCCCACCGAGGAGCCATGAACTGAAGATCTAAACCTTTGGTAAAATCTAAATGCTCCATTTGTAATGGATATCGTTTTGGATAGGTCATCGCATATTGGATAGGCTCACGCATATCTGGATTCCCTAACTGTGCCAAAATAGCACCATCTTTCATTTGAATCATAGAGTGTACAATACTTTGTGGATGTACCACTACATCAATATGATCGTAATCAAAGTCAAAAAGCCAATGGGCTTCAATAACCTCTAGGCCTTTATTAAATAAAGTAGCGGAATCAATAGTAATTTTGTTTCCCATATTCCATGTTGGATGAGCTAAACAATCTTTTGCTGTTGCCCAATATAAATCGTCTGACTTCCAGTGACGTAAGGCACCACCTGAAGCTGTGACGATTAATTTTTCTACATTACTTCCATCTTGCCCTTCCAAACATTGAAAGATAGCACTATGTTCACTATCAATTGGTAAAATTGAAACACCATTGTCTTGGGCAGCTTTTGTAATTAAAGATCCACAAGCCACTAAGGTTTCTTTATTCGCAAGACCAATTGTTTTTTGTGCACGAATCGCACCCATGGTAGGTTCAATGCCTGCAGCACCAACTACAGCAGTGACTACCATCATAGCTTCTGGCAAAGTTGCCGCTACCGATAAGGCTTCTTTACCACCAACAATTTCTGTGGGTCCATCATAGCGTTCTCTTAATTGTATATATGCCTTTTCATCTACAACACCCGCCATAATTGGCTTAAATTCAGCAATTTGCTGTTCTAGCAAATCTATATTGCTATGTGTTACTAACCCTACTGCTTGAAATTGATCTGGATGTTGACGAATCACATCTAACGTTTGTGTCCCTATAGACCCCGTGGAGCCTAAGATACTTATAGCTTTCATAAAGGTCTCCCTATAATTAAATCATTACAGCATAAGAATGTATGCCAACACTAATGGTGCAGCAAACAATAGACTATCAAAACGATCTAATACGCCACCGTGTCCAGGTAATAATGTGCCAGAATCTTTTTTATTTGCCTCACGTTTTAATTTTGATTCAAATAAATCTCCTAGCGGCGCTAATATGCCGACAATGACACCTATGCCAACGCCAAAATTCAGTGGTAATCCTAAGAAAAGAGATCCCATCCACCCTGTTAAAATACAGCCAATAAAACCACCAATAAAACCTTCCAACGTTTTATTAGGGCTAATAGTTGGTACGATGTTTCGCTTTCCAAAAGAACGGCCTACAAAATAGGCAAATGTATCACTGGCCCAAATTGAGATTAGCACAAGCCAGATGACAGCCGTGCCAAACCCATCTTGTTCTGCATAATAGCTTGTATTTTCATAGATACTATTATCACGTAACACCATCAGTGCTATAAAGCCACTAGTGACATACAATAAGCTACTGATCGTAGATTGTACTGCCATGAGAGTTATTTTTCCGTTGCAGAAGGTATATTCAATGACCATGGCTAACATCACCAAAACGCCTAAGAATACTGCTAATGGATAGTTACCAAACACTAAGGAACCGCATACAAGGACAATATAAATCAATCCCCATAGTGGTAATAGGCGGCGTTTCATATGTCGAAATAAGCTGACACACTCTACCCAACCAATAAATGCCAACACGGACATCACAAGATTAAAAAATACACCCCCATAGGCAATGGCAACCGCCAACAAGACCACGCCAATCAAAGCTGTGATGAGACGGGTTTTTAACATATTATTTCTCCTCTTTTAAACCACCAAATCTACGTTCACGTTGTTGGTATGCCAAGATGGCTTCTTCCAACACTTGTGGTGTAAAATCTGGCCAATGCAAAGGGGTAAACCAGAACTCTGCATAAGCAATTTGCCATAACAAGAAATTACTAATTCGTGCATCATTACTTGGTCGAATCAGTAAATCTACACGGTCAAATTCTTTTGTATCTAAGTAGGAAGAAATCAATGTTTCTGTAATATCTTCCTCATTGATAAAGCCCTTTGCCACATCTTGGACAATCTGCTTTGTAGCTCTTGTGAGTTCGTCACGTCCCCCATAGTTGATTGCTAATTGCAGTGTGATTCCCTTATTATCTTGTGTTAACTCCTCAGATTCTTTGATAATTCCTTGTAACTCTTCAGATAACTTGGTTATATCTCCCACAAAACGAATGCGCACACCTTCCGCATGCATACGTTTTACATTTGAAAGTAAATACTCTTTAATAAGACCCATTAACAGGCCGACTTCTTCTTCTGGTCGTTTCCAGTTTTCAGTGGAAAAACCATAGACAGTCAATGCTTTCACACCAAATCCTTGGGCCGCTTTCACAATATCCTTTAATACTTCCGCACCTGCGCGATGACCCATACTCCGTGGCATGCCTTTACGCTTTGCCCATCTACCGTTACCGTCCATGATAATAGCAATATGTTCTGGAATATTCGTTGGATCTATAGTCGGTCTCTCTTGATGTTTACTTTTCTTCCATAAGTTTTTTAGCATATTGTACCTCATTCGACTGCGCCACATGACTGGCTACCATAGGATGAAAGAGAACTATCTCCCATGCGCCTTCTTTTACTATGACACGGCCTACATAACATTCTTCGGAAGAAATGGAAAAGAACCGATTATAGTTCTTTTCTATTTTTGTAGTAAAAGGGATAGAGGCAGCCTGCAAAAGAGACTGTGCAAGCTGCCATGGAAATCCCAAAATAGATGTATGTTCCATTAGACAGACATAACATCCTTTTCTTTTATATCGCGAAGTTCATCAATTAATTTAATTTTTTTGTCAGTCAATTTTTGAACTTGTTCTTGTCCATCTTTTGACACATCTTCAGTAATTGTTTTCGCTTTTTCTTCTTTTTTGATTGCATCATTAGCATCACGACGAATGTTACGGACTGCAACTTTAGCATCTTCTGCTTTTTTACTTACTACTTTTACTAATTCTTTACGACGTTCTTCTGTCAATTGAGGGATAGCCAAACGAATAGCCTCACCATCATTATTAGGGTTTAATCCTAAATCAGATGTTAAAATAGCTTTTTCAATAGCACCAATCATAGTTTTATCCCATGGAGCGATTAAAATCATGCGAGGATCTGGAGCAGATACGTTTGCCACTTGATTAACAGGTGTTGGTGCACCATAGTAATCTACCATAACGGAATCCAATAAAGATGTATGTGCACGACCTGTGCGTACATTAGCAAATTCATGTTTTAAGGATTCAATTGTTTTGTCCATGCGCGCTTCTTCGCGGCTAATAATTTCTTTAATTTCCATAGTGTTCACCTTTTATTTTACGATAGTACCGATGGCTTCTCCCTTAGCAGCACGTGTGATGTTACCAGGAATATCCATGCTAAATACAACGATAGGAATATGATTATCTTTACATAATGTAGTTGATGTAGCATCCATTACTTTCAATTCTTTGCTAATTACATCCATATATGTCAATTCATCGAATTTTACAGCATTTGGATTTGTTTTAGGGTCGGAATCGTATACGCCATCAGCAAATTTTTTCGCCATTAAAATAGCATCTGCTTCGATTTCAGCAGCACGCAAAGCAGCTGTTGTATCTGTAGAGAAGTATGGATTACCCGTACCTGCTGCAAAGATAACAATACGACCTTTTTCTAAGTGACGAATGGCACGACGACGAATGTAAGGTTCTGCTACCTCTTGCATTTCAATCGCTGTTTGAACACGAGTTGCTACGCCTGCATTTTCAAGAGCATCTTGTAATGCGATAGCATTCATCACTGTCGCAATCATACCCATATAATCAGCAGATGCACGATCCATACCTTTAGCACTACCGGATAGTCCACGCCAAATATTTCCACCGCCTACAACGATAGCAATTTCAATACCACTTTCTTTGGAAAGTGCTGCAATTTCTTGCGCTAATGGTTCTACCACTTGAGGATTAATACCAAATCCTTGATCACCTGCTAAGGCCTCACCGCTAAGTTTTAATACGATACGTTTAAATTTACGTTCACTCATGTCCTTCTCCTTATGACGTTTCTAACAAATAATTCAAAAATAAGAGAACACTTGCGGTGTTCTCTTATCTCCGTACTTATTTACCTACAGTAGCCATAACTTCTGCAACGAAATCGTCTTGTTTCTTTTCGATACCTTCGCCTAATGCATAGCGAACATAACGACGTACGTTAATGTTTTCACCGATTTTAGCGATTGCTTCATTGATCATAGCTTGTACAGTTTTTTCACCGTCTTTAATGAAAACTTGTTCTAATAGGCAGTTTTCTTTATAGAATTTTTCAACGCGGCCAGCTACCATTTTTTCAAGTACTGCTTCTGGTTTTGGTTTACGGCCAGCTTTAACGTCTTCTTCAGCTTCTACTTTAGCTTGTTCCATCAATACAGCTTTTTCGTGTTCGATTACATCAGCTGGAACATCTTCACGTTTTAAGTATGTTGGGTTAGCTGCAGCGATTTGCATTGCTACATCTTTGCAAAGAGCTTGGAAGTCATCAGTTTTAGCAACAAAGTCTGTTTCACAGTTGATTTCTACCAATACGCCGATACGTCCACCACCATGAATGTAAGATGCTACTACACCTTCAGCTGCAATACGACCAGCTTTTTTAGCTGCCGCAGCTAAGCCTTTTTCACGAAGAAAGTCAACTGCTTTTTGGATATCGCCTTCAACTTCTACCAATGCTTTTTTAGCATCCATCATACCTGCGCCAGTCATGTCGCGTAATTCTTTTACTAAAGCTGCTGTAATTTGAGCCATGATTTTTCCTCCTATAAATAATTAAGGTAAGACCTTAGCCTTACCTTAATTTTACATCGTTATTACTTATTTATCAATTAAGACTATGTCTGTATATATTGTTAAATAATCTTACAGATTCTTAAGCTTCTTCAGAAGCAGTTTCTGTACCGAAAGCGTCTTGTTCACCTTGACGACCTTCTAAAATAGCGTCAGCCATTTTACCAGCTAATAATTTAACTGCGCGAATAGCGTCATCATTTGCTGGGATAGGGAAATCAACTTCGTCTGGATCACAGTTAGTGTCCACAGTAGCTACTACAGGAATACCTAATTTTTTAGCTTCTGCGATAGCGATTTTTTCTTTTTTAGGGTCGATTACGAAAAGTGCACCTGGCATTTCTGGCATATCTTTGATACCGCCAAGATATTTTTCCAATTTTTCCCATTCATGACGAAGACGAATTACTTCTTTTTTAGGAAGAACTTCGAATGTTCCATCTTCAGCCATTTTTTCTAATTGTTTTAAACGTTTAATACGAGCTTCGATAGTTTTGAAGTTAGTCAACATACCGCCCAACCAACGTTCGTTAACGAAGTACATATTAGCACGAAGAGCTTCTTCTTTAACAGCTTCTTGAGCTTGTTTTTTAGTACCTACGAAAAGGATTGTTTTACCTTCTTGAGCTACTTCACGTAAGAAATCATACGCTTCTTCTACTTTTTTTACAGTTTTTTGAAGGTCAATGATATAAATACCATTACGTTCAGTGAAGATGAATTTAGCCATTTTAGGATTCCATCTTCTTGTTTGATGTCCAAAGTGAACACCAGCTTCTAATAATTGTTTAAGTGATACTACTGCCATGTTGGCACCTCCTGTTAAAAACCTCCGCAACTCTCATCCCTCAGCAAACGCGAAATTGCGCACAGAACTGATAGTCTAGTTGCGTGTGTATTCATACTTGAGTAGTATAGCACAAAATGTAGGGGGAAAGCAAGGGGAACCTTGCTTTATATCAATATGTTCTTTTATTAGTTAATTATTATACAAGAATAGTGTGATAACATACGATTAGTAATCCCAGCCGAATAGGTGGAACACTCTATCTTTAATACGCTCTTGTTCTGATTCAGGTGTATAAGTAACGCTAAAAGTTCTATCTAATTCTAACATCCTTATAGCTCTACTTTTATAAATTAAGTTCCCGTGTACATCATAATACGCTGGAGTAGGATCATTTCGAACCGAATACTCATTTACTCTATATATCATGTAGCTATATCCTACCGTAATAACATCAGGCTTAATATCATTGTTTACCTCTCCAAGCCAATGCGAGCCTATAGGTGTGAATTCTCTTTTAAAGTTACCTGCTACAAACCTATTTTGTGCTTCACCACCTGCTATAGCAGTTCTACGGTCTAAATATGTTTTGTAATACTGATTTTCAGCTACTGGAATCCAGCGTTCCCCGACTTGTGGTAAATGTAAATATCCATCACTCTGTTTTGTCACCTGCGTATCACCATCAGGAACCCCCAAAGCATTGTCTAATTTCTTTAACGTTTTACTTAACCAACTAGCTTCTACTGTAGCAGTACCTGCATTCACGGCAAATACACTAGCTAGGATAAGAGCGATTGCTGTTCTTTTTCTCATAGCACACCTCACACTTATAAAAAATAACTATAATGACACCTCTATCATACTCTATAAATATATTCAATATCAAGCATTGTATGACATTTAAGCATATAGATATCTCATACTGGTTGTACTCCTAATTAGAATGAGCATAGACCTTTTTATCACTTTCTTTCACAGTAAAAGTGATATTGCGTATTTGATAAGCTTCATTAGGACGCTTAGCATTATCGATTTCTACTTTCTTTTTGATGTTAGCCTCTTCTTGTTCGTTAGCATATGTAAAAAAAGAATCATCCGTTTTATACATAATAGAATTATTATCTTTACCGCTGACAAGTATCAACTTACCATTTTCTTTCTTAATTGTGTGGGTAGCACCAAACGCCGCATCATAAGCCTTACCGTCTCTGACTGTCATTAATGTATCTTCTTTTATTTCATCATAATAAGGCACCCATTCATAAGCGTCATCATAGATAGGTACTACTCCATTTTTATTTGGTCCCTTTGCAATATCTAACTTAGTAATTTTTGCATGATCTGTACCATATTCGTTTTCGTTTACCAACTGATGTTTCGCATATACATTACGCATATAAAACTTAGATTCAGTCATTTTATATACATGGTCACTTACCTTTTCAAACGTTATTTTATAAACAACCCCACCATTATAGCCGTTGTCTTCATAAGGAGGGTTATAATGATACCATGTACCCGACAAATCGGGATTGTCTCCGATTGCTGTATCAGATGTGCACCCTATGAAAGCTAATCCCATCATCATTATGCCCAGTATAATAAGCATACATTTCTTAATATTCATTCTATTGACCTCGTTTTCGCCAAATCATAAAGGCACCAAGCACTACACCTAATCCTACCAATCCAATTATTATATTTCTAACAGTATGAGATGCTTTTAGAAACACAAATCGAATATTTTTATCTTTTTCAAAAGTAATTATATTACCATTTACAACTCCATCAGTTTTAAAATCGGTTTTAATATCACCATCTACTGTAATAGTTGTTGTTCCATAGGATTTTCCCATAAAAAACATATATGCATTATTTTCTTCACCATAAGGATAGATAACATGTAGCGCTTCAGGTCTATCTATGGCACCATAAATAATTCTGTAACTGTTAGTTAATTCACTTTCATCTGAAAAAGAAGCTGTAATTTTCCAATATTCAGACTTAGCATCTGTTTGATTATTCAAAGCCTTACCAGATTCATCAGCAGCCTCTACCTTAATATGTTTTGCACTAAACTGTTTCAAAGTCTCTTTCTCTTTATTTTGTTTTTCCTCAAATGTTTCATCACCTATATGCTTACGGTCATAAATAATTTTATTTACACTGTCGTCAAACCCAGCTTCTAAATCCGTTTTACTTAAAGGTTCAGGAGTATGCAATTGCGCCTCCCATTTCCCGCTAAAGTCACTATCTACTTGTATAGTAGAGTCCATACTTGCACAACCAGTTAGCGCTAATAGTGCGCATCCCAGTGCCAATAGTTTCCATTGTTTCATCATGCACCTCAAAAAACAATCTTCTCAAATGGTACTCTTATGTAAATGCACTAGTTGCATTACATAAAAACATATTTACTATCTATATAATACATCAATTGCATTACTATAATCAATTTATCTATACAACAAAACAACCAACTCTCTACAGAGTTGGCTGTTTCATTTCTCTTTTATAATATATCAATCTTCTCTCCCTCTAAGGCTTTGTTGATGCTTCGTACGGCACAGAATTTTCCACACATGCTACAAGCTTCTTTATGCCCTTCTTCTGGGGCACGGCTTTCACGGATGCGACGAGCTTTTTCAGGGTCTAGTGCCACTGCATATTGTGCTTCCCAATCGAGTTTTTGGCGCGCCTCCGCCATACGGTCATCGCGATCTCGTGCATTCGAAATACCTTTTGCAATATCTGCGGCATGCGCTGCGATTTTGAAAGCCATAATGCCTTCTTTCACATCGTTTTCGTCAGGTAAAGCCAAATGTTCTGCTGGTGTTACATAGCAAAGAAAGGCTGCCCCATGCATGGCTGCCACAGCACCACCAATGGCCGCTGTTATATGGTCATAACCTGGTGCAATGTCTGTTACCAATGGTCCTAATACATAGAAGGGTGCTCCATCGCAGATCGTTTGTTGCACTTCCATATTAGCTTGTACTTGATTCAACGGCACATGACCAGGGCCTTCCACCAACACTTGCACGCCACGTTCACGAGCTCGTTTTGTTAACTCTCCAAGTCGAACAAGCTCTTCGATTTGACAGATATCTGTAGCATCTGCCAAGCAACCTGGACGGCAGGCATCGCCAAGGGAAATTGTCATGTCATACTCTGCGCAAATGTCTAAGATTTCATCATAGTATTCATAGAAAGGATTTTCTTGACCTGTCATAGACATCCAAGCAAAGACTAAACTACCACCACGACTAACAATATTTAATTTCCGTTTGTGATGTTTAATTTGCTCTATTGTATGTTGTGTAATACCACAATGCAAGGTAACAAAATCTACCCCATCTTCTGCATGAAGACGTATGGTAGAAATAAAATCTTCTGCCGTCAATTCTCCTAAATCTTTTTGGTGATGGATAACGCTATCATAGATAGGCACAGTGCCAATCATAACGGGGCATTCTTTTGTCAACAAACGGCGGAACACCTTTGTATCACCATGTGTAGACAAGTCCATAATAGATTCAGCACCTAATGCCACTGCATGATGAACTTTTTTCATTTCTTCTTCGTAGTCTGTACAATCTTTAGATGTTCCTAAGTTCACATTAATTTTTGTGCGCAACTTCTGCCCGATTCCTTCTGGTTGTAAAGATGTATGATGCTTGTTGCAAGGAATTGTTACATGTCCTTTTGCCACTAACTCTCGTAATACTTCAACATCCATGTTTTCTTTTTCTGCTACCACTTTCATCGCGTCGGTAACAATGCCTTTTTGGGCTGCTTGCATTTGTGTGTAAAACATAAAAAGCTCCTTTCATTACAAAGGAGCCTATTTGGGGTGCTCTATACACAAAAAGGTATCAACATTACATCGATACCCACATATGTCAGCGTGCTTCCTACGCGGGCATAATCCCGATCAGGTCAAAAGGTCAGGTACTTCATAGTCCTTTCTCAGCCTATTACATAGGCTCCCTTGCAAATCTAAAATATTTACTTGCTTATAGTATAGCATGAAATGATGGAATTTTATAGAGAATCATTGTGTTTAATTTCCAAAGCAGTATAAACCATCTTAATTAATACTTAGCTATTTTATGTTTATCCTCTTTAAAAAGTTATCTAACTTAATAAATCTACACTTTTTTTATTTTTAAACCCAAACAGCTGTGCTTCTTCATCATTACTGCATATGCTACTAATAACGTTTTGAATGCGGCTCCAATTATACTTTGAATTTATCATTTTCACCAATTCCATAACAATAAGAATTACAATGGAGGCTCCATTAGTTGGCTTTTCTTGTCCACCTTTTTCATCGTAAAAGAGTTGTTCTTTCCATACACTTCGTATTTTAGGTTTCGTCTTTAACTTTATATCTATTAAATTGGAGTTATGTGCACATATATTACGGATGAAATGTAAACATTTTAGCCACGAAACTAATTCTAAATTTGAGCAATTATATGTACTCGCTAATTGCGTTAGTTTTTTTTCACTTAAAATTTCTATCATTTTTACAACAGAGCCAAATGTCAATAAATCTATTACAAGCCAGATGCTCGGAAAATTATCTACATCAAAATTATCCTTAGATTGAGAGGATATATAATCCGAACGTTTCAAAGAGTTTTGTAACTCTTCCTTTATTCTATACTGTTTCTTTTCTAATAGTATATCTAGTGGCCTTCGACCGATTAGCCCACTGCGCAAAATTTAAATATCCAAAAGCCCCATATCTTTCACCTAATATTCTAGCTAAGTTCGTTTTTATTGATATTTCAATTTTTTCAATAGCATGAATTAGTGCCACTCGTAGATTTTTATCTTGATAGTATCTCTTTAATACTGTCGAAAAATGTATACAATTATAATTAATCATTCCATCTTCTGAATAAGTAGCAAATGGTTCTGCAAATTCTTTCAGCTTATAATAATTAATATGTTGAATCTTATGATTATCTACTCCATCAATTCTCATACCTCTAGAAGAAAATAAATGCAATAGTTCATTACAACTTAAAGATTTAGGTGTCCCCATAATTCTCTCCATAATAAAAAAAGCCCCACGTCAGAACTTGTCTGTCCATACGGATGTGGGGGGGTTGTCGTTAAGCTTATTATAAGGCATTACTTTTATCATTGTCAATTCCAAATTTATTAATCGCAACCACTTATGAACGACATACACAAAGCACTCCCCGTCAAGGGAGTGCTTTTTTTATTCTATTTTATTCTTCCTCATCCATGATGGCATTATGATACACATCTTGTACATCGTCCAAGTCTTCCAACATGTCTAGTACTCGTTGCATATTCACTGCGTCATCACCGGTTAATTCCATATTAGTATCTGGAACCATTGTGATTTGTGCCATATCTGTAGCGACGGATGCTTCTGCTAGGGCAGCTTCTACGGCATCGTAATCTTCTGGCAATGTATAAATAACGAATACATCGTCTTCTACTTTGATGTCTTCTGCACCAGCGTCAAGAGCCAATAATGTCAATGTTTCTTCATCATTGCCTTCTTGGGGAATCACGAATACACCTTTGCGTTTAAACATCCAGTTAACAGAGCCACTTTCACCTAGGTTACCACCACGTTTGGAGAAGGCATGACGCACATCAGCTGCTGCACGGTTACGGTTATCTGTCATCACTTCTACAAGGATGGCAGCACCGCCTGGGCCGTATCCTTCATAGGTAATTTCTTCGTAGTTGTTCGCATCCCCTGCACCGGCACCTTTATCGATGGCACGTTGAATATTATCTTTAGGAATGTTATTTTCACGAGCTTTTTGCAACGCCAACTTCAAGCGCATATTACCGGTTGGATCTGTACCACCAGCTTTCACAGCCACTGTAATTTCACGACTAATTTTTGTGGTAATTTTTGCTTTTAACGCATCATTTTTACCTTTTCTATGTTTAATATTTGACCATTTAGAATGTCCTGACATTGTGTCCTCCTATTTATTCCACCACGCTTCGCCTCGCAAGCGGTCTAATATAATTGATACGGCACTACGAACTGAAAGGTGATTGTACTCACCATGTCCATAGATGGGTTCTAAGATATAATCGAAATCTTCCATTGTTTCTTTCGTCATACCATACCCCGTTCCAAATAATACTACCACAGGACGGCTCTCACTTTCAAGTGATTTACGGAGCGATGCATAGGTAATGGTATTATCATAGGTCCGTGCATCCGTAGTACACACGATTGGCGTCTGTCCTTCTAATTCCGTCACCATATCGATAGCTTGTCGAATGGAATTGACAAGTTCCACATGTTTGAAAGCATCTTTTCTATCCGGATTATAAGTACTGCCAAATCCCGTTTTCCAATGACTCATCACGGTTTCTGCCAATTCACGTTGGCTCGGTACATTGTGAATGATGAAATACCGTTCCACATCGTAGGTTGTAGATGCTCTGGCAATATCATGGATATCGTAGTTCGTGATGGCTGTCGTTATCACCTCACCATGTTTATTCATAATGGGATAATGAACGAGGCCAATATATAAATTCGCCATTTATTTCCTCTTTTCCTCTGTGAAAGTAGACTGTTCTATCAGTTTTGAAAGTACTTGTTGTTCCTCTTCAGAATCCACTCTATCTAGTAATCGTTTCAGAGCCTTAAGTTCATCTACAGTTAATTCTCGTTTCAACAAATCACTTCTCAATAAAGCAGTCCGTTTCAATGACTCTTCTAATCGCCACTGCTCAATATGTTTATGATGACCGCTCAACAATATATCTGGCACCGCCATGCCTCTGTATTCTTGTGGTTTCGTATATTGTGGACACTCAAGTATAGGATGATAAAAAGAATCTTCTATGGCTCCTGAGGTAGCTCCTAAAACACCAGGAATCATGCGCGCCACTGCATCGGCTACCACCATAGCTGGTAATTCACCGCCAGTTAACACATAATCTCCAATAGATATAGTTTCATCCACTAAGTGTTCTTCCACTCGATAATCTACCCCTTCGTAGTGTCCACAGACAATGACAAGTTGATCATAGGTGGCCAATTCCCTTGCTTTTTCTTGTGTAAATGGTCTCCCTGTAGGCCCCATAAACACAATATGGCGTTTGTGACTCTCCTTTGTACAACGATGTTCTTCTATGGGAATCTGCAACACATGCTCTACAGCCTCAAAGAGAGGAGGTGCTTTCATGAGCATGCCAGCGCCACCTCCATAAGGAGTATCGTCCACTTGACCATGCTTGCTATGAGAAAATTCCCTTGGGTTTGTCACTTTCATATCCAATCGATTTGCCTGTAGGGCACGTTTGATGATGGAATGCGTGAAAAAAGCATCAAAAAACTCTGGGAACAACGATATAATGTCAATTTTCATAGGCTATGCACCTCCTTTCTAGTCAATATAATACTGTATAACATATTAATTCTATTCAGACTTATGCTACTTATTTATAAAGTGTTACGGTGTACTACCAATTTATCTATAGATACTCTTGTATAATTAACATGGATATAATGATAACATCGTGTTATACATAAATTGCGACTAAAAGACATAATTTCTTACACGTTAATTATACTATTTGTCACTGTCATATGAGATAACAGTTGATCGGTTTCATCAAAGATATTAATCATCCATACATGATTTCGACTACCTTTGTGTAACAATTGCCCACGTGCTACCACATAACCTTCGCATCGTTTCGGTTTCACATGATTAGCCGTCATCGATTGACCTACCGCTACTCGTTGTTTGATAGGCTCTGAACCTACGCCTCTTTTACTAGGCGCCGTCATTTCTTGTACCAGTATCGCATTTGACGCCATACCAGCCAATGCTTCTCCATAGGCCAAATACACGCCGCCGTTGACGAACCCAAAGGGTTGTGCATGAAAGGATGACAGTCTCATAGTACTTTGAAAGGCCTGTACAGTACAGTGAAATGTCTCTATCTGTAATTGTTCTAATAAAGAAGCTGTTGTTTCTTTCATACTATGTCCTTTCACATCTTTTTATCTAGTAACGAAATTTCTTATATAAATAGCACATACGAAAGTCCATCATTTAATAATAGAATACGCAATATTTCTAACTACTATCAATGACTCCTTATACATGGTTTAGGGAAGAATTAATCAACTCCTGTCTTAGGATTTTTCCCATGCTGTTTTTCGGTAATGTATCAAAATACAAAATTCGCTTCGGTACTTTATACTTGGCTAAACGATCTTGCAGATAATCAATGATTTCTTGTTCTTTGTGACTTGTAACCACGCACAGAACGGGCACTTGCCCCCACTTAGAATCAGTGATCGGGATAACTGCACATTCTAAAATACCCTTCATTCCATATAAGACATCTTCGATTTCCTTAGGGTAAATATTCTCGCCCCCAGAAATAATGATGTCCTTTCTACGGTTCAAAAGATATAAAAATCCATCTTCATCTACGTAACCAATGTCATCTGTATTAAAAGCTCCTTGAATAGGTTCTTTATTAAGGTATCCTTTCATAAGCATCGGGGATGAAAGCCATACTTCTCCTACCCCTTCTTCATCTGGGTTTCGGATCTCAATCGTTACGCCATCCAACGGATACCCTACAGAGGCTAGTTTATGAGGGTATTCCCGAATACAAAATGTCGTACTCTGTGCAAACGTTTCCGACATACCATATGTTTTATACACTGGCAAGTTTCGTTGTACGCACTCCTGTAACAATGACATAGGAATAAATTCGCCCCCTAAAAGTATAGCTCTTAGCATAGGAGCTTTGATATCATCAACAATACGTTGTAGCACCGTAGGCACCAAGGATACCATGGTGACGTCTTCTGTTTCCAATGCCTCTAGTACGACCTGTTCCGAGAACTTCTCACGAATTGTCGCTCTTGTGCCATTATACAAAGTACGCAAAATAATAGATAAGCCGCTGACATGGAACATAGGGAGCACTACAAGCCAATTGTCATCTTCCTCCACACCAAGCACATTCGCAGAAGCTTTCACATGAGCCTCAATCTGCGACCAACGCACTGGAACTGATTTGAACTTGCCAGTTGTAGCACTAGTGTTGATAATACAAAATACTGTATCATCGGATGGATTCCAGTCTAGATTACTCTCGCAATCTGTAGAATCTTCAACATTACCCAGATGATTACATGTATTTCTATAAGAGTCCATACTAAGGTTTTCTTCATCATCTATTTTGATAGATGCATATTTTACACCATGAGTAGTTTCATTCCTAACATCTTCGTCACTATGCATAGAAGAAATAGCCTTGAAGTCAGTGTCTATGCATGTAGAAAAGCATAAATACTGTCGGTCTACTTGATTATAGCTATACTCATAAGTAGAAACATCCGTGATCTCCATGTCATCGGCTACCTTCTGCGTGCGCAATATCTGTGTCATTTTTTCTGACATCAATAAGATCCGAGCTCCTGTACTTTCCATCTGTTCAGTTACTTCTCGTGCAGTCAGATTCGTATTCAGCAATACTGTTTCTATACCCAATGCAGATAGAGTAAATAGGTGTATCGCCATGGATACTGAATTTTCTGCCCATAAAGCAATACGACTCTCCCCTCGAAGATGAGGAGCGAGTCGTTTTGCTGTAGCTATTGTTAAATCCAACACAGTACCATAGGTAAGCTCGTTTAAAAAAAGCTTATCTCCATGTGTTTGTGCTCGATTATATAACCACTTCATAACCTAACCCATTAAGGGAATTTAGGGAATTGTTTGAAATTAGGTTTACGTTTTTCTTTAAATGCATCGCGACCTTCTTTACCTTCATCAGTTGTGTAGAACAATAAAGTCGCATCCCCTGCAAATTGTTGTAAACCAGCCAAACCATCTGTATCCGCATTGAAGGAAGCTTTCAAGAAACGAAGTGCCATTGGAGATAATTGAAGAATTTCTTCACACCATTTCACTGTTTCTGCTTCTAATTGATCAAATGGAACCACTGTATTGACAAGTCCCATGTCTAAGGCTTCTTTTGCGGAATATTGACGGCATAAGAACCAAATTTCACGAGCTTTTTTATGGCCTACTAAACGCGCTAAGTATCCAGCGCCGTAACCAGCATCAAAGGAACCTACACGAGGACCTGTTTGACCGAATTTTGCATTTTCAGAGGCAATAGAAAGGTCGCATACGATGTGTAATACATGACCACCACCAATAGCAAAACCGTTAACCATAGCAATAACAGGTTTTGGAGTGATGCGGATCAAATGTTGCAAATCCAACACATTTAGACGAGGAATTTTGTCATCCCCTACATAACCGCCATCACCACGAACACGTTGGTCACCACCGGAGCAGAACGCTTCTTTATCTTCTCCTTGACCGTGGTTAGCACCAGTTAAAATGATAACGCCTACTTCTGCGTCTTCACGAGCAATCGTGAAAGCATCGATTAATTCCATTACTGTTTTAGGGCGGAATGCATTGCGCACTTCTGGACGATTAATTGTAATTTTTGCAATTCCATTATATGTTTCATAAATTACATCTTCGTAATTACGATCTAATACTTTCCAATCGAATTGACTCATAGTTACCTCCAAAATGATTAGCTATTGTCTAAATACTCTACAAAATATTATATCAAAACTATAGAAAAATTTATAGCACTTCTACATACTTGGTACAGCTCGATGCGCCATGGCCACCGCAATCTCATCTAAATGCAATACGCCGACCCCTAAATAGATGGCTACACTTAGATGTTCTTGACTACGTGCAATGCCTACCTTGCCACCTACATTAAGACCGACACATTTATTTTTTAATTGCTCTAAGGCTTGTGCCGTAGCACCTACAACAGCACCTTTGCTAACATGATTGTCATGAATTAACTCTTGTCGTTCCGCTGCTACTACGGCCCGTTCAATAATTTTAGGAATAATCTCTGTGAAAGCCCCTCCAAAATCTACGGCACAGCTACGAATCCCAAGATCTTCAAACTCTTTTCGTAACGCCATCTCTTCTGCACGACTTTCAGAAATAGCAACATGCAATGCAGCTCGCCCTACGCCAATACTTGTTTTTTCCATACCCTATATCTCCTGTTAAGAATTATTCATATTCTTAAGTATACAGTATATTAAAGCATGTTACCATCAATTTTTTATAGACTGCAGTATATCTACATTAACTATACCCTTCTGTATATGTAATCTTCTTTTCAACGAAAAAAATAGCTGCACAAGATATATTTCTTGCACAGCTATTTAATAGGTATTGCAAATATTCAAAGACAATGTAAGGTATGCTGCAACTTATTAATTTATAATATTATGTTATGACGTTGATTTCATATAAAAAACGCTCGAAAAACGCTATAACCTAGTAAATTTATAATACATATACATACCTTATAAGTTTCGATGTTACTTACCTACTGCTTCTACCATGGAACGGACATATCGGTATAATTCTTCTTCCCCAGTTGCTCCCCACTCGCCAATTTGTTTCACAATGGCACTACCTACGATGGCACCATCAGATAGTGATGCCATTGTCTTTGCTTGTTCTGGTGTGGAAATGCCAAAACCAACGGCTACTGGAATATCTGTGTATTGTCGAATCTGTTGTACGATGCTAGCAAGGTCTGTTTTGATGTCACTGCGCATACCTGTTACGCCAAGAGAAGACACGCAATATACAAAGCCTTCTGCTTGACTGGCAATCTCCTCAATCCGTTGCTCTGAGGTAGGTGCAATTAAAGAGATGACAGAAACTCCATGGGCCTTCGCTTGATGGCTTAGTTCTTGTTTTTCTTCCCATGGGCAGTCTGGCACAATGACACCTTGTATGCCCACTTCTTCACAGCGTGTCATAAAGCTTTCAACACCATACACATAGATAGGGTTCAGATAGGTCATGAACACAAGTGGAATCGTCAATGCATCCGTACCAGTGCGCAAACGTCGGACCATCTCAAAAATATCGTCAGTGGTAACCCCTGTGGATAGAGCACGCTCACTAGCTGCTTGAATGACTGGACCTTCTGCAACAGGATCAGAAAAAGGAATGCCAATTTCAATTAAACTTACTCCTGCTTTTGCCATAATACGAATGTATTTCTCTGTTGTAGTAATCCCTTGGTCACCGGCTGTAATGAAAGGGATAAATGCTTTCTTTGTGAAAGCTTGTGCGATTGTTATTTTATTCATGTAAGTTCACCCCTCTATATCTCGCCATAGCTGCTACGTCTTTATCACCACGTCCAGATAAGCAAATGATGATGCTTTCATCAGGACTTAGAGTAGGCGCCAATCGCATAGCATGTGCCACGGCGTGAGCACTTTCAATGGCTGGAATAATTCCCTCCATACGAGAGAGATATTCAAAAGCATCCACTGCCTCATCGTCTGTTATGGGCACATATTGAGCACGGCCACTGTCATGTAAATAGGCATGTTCTGGACCTATTCCTGGATAATCTAAACCTGCTGAAATAGAAAACACGGGGGCAATCTGTCCATAGGAATTTTGACAGAAGTAAGATTTCATACCATGGAAAATACCTACTGTACCTTTTGTCATAGTCGCCGCATGTTCTTCTGTATCAACTCCTTTGCCAGCCGCTTCACAGCCGATGAGTTGTACCTCTTCATCCGGAATGAAGTGATAGAACATACCAATGGCATTACTACCGCCACCAACGCAAGCCAACACAGCCGCCGGTAATTTACCTTCTTTTTCTAAAATTTGCTCCCGTGCCTCACGACTGATGATGGACTGAAAGTCACGTACCATCATAGGGAACGGATGAGCTCCCATAACAGATCCTAAGACATAATGGGTGTCCGCCATTCGATTGGTCCATTCCCGCATCGTTTCAGATACAGCATCTTTCAGGGTACCTGTTCCAGAAGTAACCGGATGCACCTTAGCACCTAATAGCTCCATACGGTATACGTTTAAAGCTTGTCGTTCACAGTCTTCTTGACCCATGAAAATTTCGCATTCCATGCCCATTAACGCCGCCACTGTAGCAGTAGCGACACCATGTTGACCAGCACCCGTTTCTGCAATTACTCTCGTTTTACCCATTCGTTTAGCCAGCAACATTTGACCTAGCACATTATTTAATTTGTGGGAACCTGTATGGTTTAAGTCTTCTCGTTTTAGATAAATTTTAGCGCCCCCCAAATCTTTTGTCATTTGCTCTGCAAAATATAGCAAGGACGGACGTCCGGTATAGGACACATGTAAATCTTCTAATTCCTTTATAAAATCAGGATCATTTTTGTAAGTTTCATAAGCTTCTTCCAGTTCAATGATGGCATTCATTAACGTTTCAGGCATGAATTGTCCACCAAATTCACCAAAATAGCCATGACGATGTGTTGTCATTCTGTCTCTCCTTATCTGTTTGTTACTATCTTAACGATCTATTCCATAGTTTTCATTTTCTTAGCATCTATTTGTTACTGTTCTAATAATCTGTGCTATAGATTTTATTTTCTTCGCATCTTTTTGTCCATTTGCCTCTAGGCTACTACTCATATCGAGCCCATACGGCTGTAGTCGACGAATAGCGCGAGCTACATTGTGTAATCCAATGCCTCCTGCTAAATAGTACGGGACCTGTACACCTTCTAGCAATGACCAAGCGATGGTCTTACCAGTGCCACCACGTTCTTCCTTAGAGTAGGCATCTACCACCAGCCCATCGATAGGCGCTTGTTCCCATTGCATAATATCCTCTTTTGTATGCACTTGAACAGCTTTCCAGATTTCAATGGATTCTAATTGTTCTTTCTGTAAGTGAATTCGTAATGATTCAATATATGCTATGGTTTCATCCCCATGTAATTGCACTACTGAAAGTGGTACTGCCTTTGCAATCTCCACAATAGTAGGTATCGTTTCATTCACAAATACGCCTACCTGTGAGCAGCATTTGTTACCGCTTGTAGTGTTTATACTATCTTGCAAACTTCTCGTAATAGATTGAGCTTGTTCTACCGTCACTTGTCGTTTGCTGGGGGCAAAGATGAATCCCACATAGTCTGGTTCTGTCTCCAGTAATACAGGAACTGTATCTTCTTTGGTTATGCCACAAAATTTGACCTTTACCTCATAGCTAGATTGAGTATCTTCATCTACTGTTGGTGCACTTGGTACCTCTATATTAGATGTATCTTCTGTTCCGTACCTGTCTCGTTCTGTATTATTATGTATAGAACATTTCGGTATGATAGGTCCATACAGTTCAGCTAATTTAGCAACTTTATCTTTAAATCGCATAAAGCTTTCACCCATGAGTGCAGCGTGAATCTTGTTGTCTCGTAACCGTTGAATATCTACTGCCGTTTCTAGGCCACTTTCAGAAATGAAAATCACTGAATCATCCACTAGATTTCTTAGGCGAATGCTATTGTTCATGTCTACCGTGAAATCTTTTAAATTGCGGTTATTAACACCAATAATGCGGGCCCCTATATTCACAGCTCGTAACACTTCCGTTTCATCGTGAGTTTCTACCAAACAAGATAGACCCAAACTATCTGCCAACTTATGAAAGCGAGCCATTGTTTCATTATCCAAGATAGCGGCTATGAGTAATATAGCTGAGGCACCCCATACTTTTGCTTCATAGATTTGGTATTCATCGATAATAAAGTCCTTTCGTAATACAGGAATGTGTACCGTTTCAGCTATTTCTTGTAAATATTGCGGGCTCCCTAAAAAGAAGTCTGGTTCTGTCAATACGGAAATAGCGGCCGCCCCTGCCATTTCGTACTCTTTGGCTATCTCTAAATAGGGAAAATCTTCTGCAATTATCCCTTTTGATGGAGACGCTTTTTTCACTTCACATATAAAATTAAAATCTAATTCTTGTAATGCCTGTTCAAAAGGAAAGTCCTTCGTAATAGGCATTCTTTCTACTTGCTGTTGCAACTCTGACAAGGGTAAATTAGCTTTTGCGTCACGAACCCGTTTTTCAGTAACTGCTACAATCTTATCTAATATCATAACTATCTCTATTTCTAACCTACTATTAAGCATTTTGTGATGCTTTCACAAATTTTGAAAGTGCCTCTGCTCCAGCACCCGAATACAATAACTCTTGCACCGTTTTAAAAGCATTCTCTAAGGTTACCTCTCCCTCTTTGGCTAAATAGTACGCCATGCCCGCATTAAGTATCACTGCCGTAGCACGACCACTTTTATCATTTCCTTGTAGTAACGTGCGTGTAATCTCAGCATTTACCTGTGCATCACCGCCCACAAGTTCATCTGCTGTAGCATAAGTGAATCCATAATCCTTTGGATTTAGTTCATACGTCTTAATCGTGCCATGGTTGATTTCACATACTGTTGTAGTCCCTGTAGCTGTAATTTCATCTAGTCCATCACTACCATACACCACGGCACCACGATGCACACCTAAGTTAGATAAGACCTGTGCCAATGGTTCCACTAAGGACCGATCGTATACACCCATCAGCTCTACCGTAGCTCCTGCAGGATTTGCCAAAGGTCCTAAAATATTAAATACTGTTCTGACCCCCATAGCTTTTCGTACAGGTCCTGCGTATTTCATAGCTTCATGGTACACAGGAGCAAACATAAAGCAAATATTCGCTTCCTCTAGAACTTTTTTATTCTGCACTCCATTCAGTTCTAGTTTCACACCCAGTGCTTCTAACACGTCGGCAGCACCGCACTTACTAGATACACTGCGGTTACCATGCTTAGCAATAGGAATCCCTGCTGCAGCTAATAGGATGGCAGATGTGGTAGAAATGTTGAAAGTAC
Source organism: uncultured Veillonella sp. (assembly GCA_963516605.1). Lineage (GTDB taxonomy): Bacteria > Bacillota > Negativicutes > Veillonellales > Veillonellaceae > F0422. The sequence goes on from CAUQBP010000001.1 coordinate 306,539, forward strand.
TACTACCATCTCCACCAGTGCCTACAATTTCTACTACGGTACTGTCATGTGGCACAGAACCAGCTTTTTCTCGCATCACTTCAGCAAAGGCTGTAATCTCTGTCACGCTAGGTCCTTTCGCTTGTAAGCCCCCTAAAAAGGCTGCCATAGGCACTTCCTGTACATCTCCACTCATAATCGCATTCATCGTTGCTTTTGCCACTTCATATGGCATATCTTGTCCCTCTGTAACGAGGCGTATGGCTTGTTGAATCATACTCTATCTCTCCCTTATATAATCTTATGGTATTTTAGGAAATTCTTAACCATTTGCGTTCCTTGCGGTGTCAAAATAGACTCTGGATGGAATTGCACACCATACATCGGATGTGTTCTATGTTCCATGGCCATAATTTCTCCATCTGCTGTACGAGCTGTTACCACCAGTTCATCTCCTAGGGTATCTTCTAAGACTGCTAAGGAATGATACCGTGCTACGGGGAATTCTTGAGGAATATCTTTCCATAGTATGGATGGATAACATTGGGTTGCCACGCTTTGTTTGCCATGCATGACTTCTTTCGCATACCCTACAGTAGCTCCGAAAACTTCACCCATGGCCTGATGGCCTAAGCAGATGCCTAAAATAGGAAACTCGCCTTGACATGTTTCTAGTAATTCTTCGTATACACCTGCATCCTTTGGTCGTCCCGTTCCTGGTGAAAGGATAACACAGTCAGGTGAAAGTTCTTGAATCTCTTTCACTGTCATTTCGTCACTTCGGATTACTTTAATGTCTTTCACTAAAGAACCGATTAATTGATATATATTGAACGAAAAACTATCGTAATGATCGATGAGTAATACCATATTACACCTCCTGTGCCAATGTGATGGCTGTTACCATAGATTGTGCTTTGTGGATGGTTTCATTGTACTCGTTTACAGGCACGCTATCTCGCACAATACCACCACCAGACCGAACAAAGACTCTTCCCTCTTTTGCCATCGCCATACGAATGCCAATACATACATCCATATTGCCGGAGAAATCTAAGTACCCTACAGCACCACCGTAAACGCCACGTGGGCTTTTCTCTAATTCTTGTAGAATCTGAATCGCTCGAATTTTAGGAGCTCCCGATAAGGTTCCTGCCGGCAAGGTAGCGCCAATAGCATCTAGGGCATCAAACTCTTCTCGTAATACTCCTTTTACAGTACTTGTTAAATGGATAACATGAGAAAATCGTTCAAGTTGATGTAACGCTTCTACTTGAACAGATCCGAACTCACAGATTTTACCAATATCGTTACGTCCCAAATCGACAAGCATATTATGTTCTGCTAGTTCTTTTTCATCCTTGCTTAGCTTAGCCTCTTGCTCTCTATCTTCCTCTTCATTCCTGCCCCGTGGCAAAGTGCCAGCGATAGGGAATGTATAAACGCTTCTATCTTGTAATTTTACCAATGTTTCCGGAGATGCACCCGTTAATTCTACAGATTTACCACTCATGTAGAACATATACGGAGAAGGGTTCATCGTTCTTAGTACACGGTATGCATTGAGTAAACTGCCCTTGAACTTCGCTTCTCTACGATTGGAAACGACGGCTTGAAAGATATCTCCTTCCGTTATATAATATTTTGTTTTTCGCACCACCTCTTGGTATTCTTCGGACGTAAACTCAGAGGTGAATTCACTTTCCAGTACACCACGTTCGATATCAGCTTCTTCGCCATCTTTCACCAAGTCTGCCAAGGCTTGTAATTCTAATTGAGTTCGCTCATAATTCCGTTCTATATCATCTGTACGTACATGACCGATGATATAGATTTTATTTTTATAATGGTCGAAAGCAATGACTTTATCGAAGAGCATAAGATCTACATCGTTTACCATACTCGTATCTGTATCACTAATATGTTGATCTAAGGTAGGCTCAATGTAACGTATGTATTCATAGGCGAAGTATCCCACAAATCCACCTGTGAAAGTTGGCAATTCTTCTACTCTAGGGCTTTTATATTGACCCAAGATATTTCGAATTTCTTCTGCTGGATTATGACATGTGAACGTACGTGTCATATCTCCTTTGATCATCATCGTATGGTTTTTACAAGTTACTTCTAACAATGGATTATAACCTAAGAAAGAATATCGCCCCCAGTGATGGGTGTTATCTGCACTTTCCAATAAGAATGTGTGCGCACTCACTTTTTTTAAAGCTTTCAGTACAGAAATAGGTGTGCGAATGTCCGATAATAATTCCACGTACACCGGTACGATGTCGTACCCTTGCCCAAATTGTTTCACTGTTTCTAATGATGGTTTCATAAATCCTCCTGCAATAAAAAAACTCGCCCTAGACTATACGTCAAGGACGAGTTCATATGCCAAATAACTGCACTACTGCGCAGAAAGATTCATATAAATCGCGGTACCACCTTGTTTGAATGCATGCATTCCCCTTTGCAGGATACTATCATATCCCTCACGATTAACGCTCATGACACGTTATGCTATACTAGGACGAAATATCCGTTCCCCATACCCTCGGTGGTCCATTTAATAGACTGCGTTCTGCGGGGCTCTCAGCTACCCCCACTCTCTGGAAGTGCACGTTCTATTTTTATCTCCACCTCATCGGTTTGTTAGGCGAGTATTAAATTATGTATCAAATATTATCATACAAAGATACATTTGTCTACTGAATAATAACAATTTTCTATAATTTTTATAGGAGTATCCTGTATAGCCTATAGGTTGTCTCTATAGCTATGTACATGCGCAGAAAAAACTAATAATCTCATATCTACTCCTTACCATGCATAACAGCAGAAAATAATCTTCTTGATGCCATAGTATAGTAATTATAAAACAATTTTACTATCATATTGATTTTTGCCTTATACAAGTTGCTTTAAAACCGCCACCTTTACCTGTCCAGGTGCTGATGCTTGTCCCAGTGTACCAAAGGTCAAACAATTTCCAAACACATGGCCGCAAGTCCGTGTCATCTGTCCTAATTTTCCCATAGACATAGTAATCCGTGGCAATTGTGGATACTGTTCAGTTAACTCCTTTGTAAATTGTAACACTGAAAGTACATCATCACTCGTAGTTGGCATCAAGGCAAACTTAATCACTGCGGCTCCTGCAGATATCATTTGTTCTGCATAGAGATGCAATGTATCTCTATTCAAGGTTTTATGGAAATTATGATAACTCATTACTGTTTGAATCCCTTGATGATGGGCTTGTTTGATAATTTGACCCATTGTATCTGTATAGGCAAATAATTCCACATCCACAGCATCTACTATATTTTGATCCACAATTGCTTGTAATAGTTTACAGTAATTCTCACTACTTAAAGGTGTTTCTCCGCCTTCAGCTAAGGTACGCCATGTAATCAATATCGGTATTTCTTCATATCTGGAATGCACTTCTTCTACCAAGTTTACTATTGTGGGTATGTACTCTTCTTCAGATATATGGGAATTCTTCATCCACATATCGGGGCGTAACTCAATAAGGTCCACCTTCGCTTGCACGGCTTCTTGTACCTGTGAAAGAATCTCCTCGATAGTAGGCCCCACAATAGGAACGCAGATACCACATCGATCTCCTTGTATAGGGACTTGTCGTTGTTTTGATTTCATAATATTCCGCTCCTAATTATAATCTATACATATACACAGCCAAGTATTACGACTATTATTGATTTTCACAGTAAAAGCATATGTTATCAAGTATATCGAATCATCCTTTACAGACCGCTCGTAATACTTACTATATATTGTAGCTATAAATGCTGTAAAATAGCTTTTACCAATACACCCAATGATTAAGTGATATGTAAACATGTGTATGGTTGTTAATACTATACCACATAAGCATAACACAATAAAAGCCAAATCACGATGAGCATTCATTCATGATTTGGCTAATACAACTATTCTATCTGTATGTGTACATCATATTCAGTAAAATAAAAACATGATAAACATGCTCTACTAAAATAACTATTGCTCTGCTTTGTCTTCAGGCAGGGCCGTTTTCACGATAAATGTAAGGGCAATCACATGACCAATCCACACAGCTCCCATAACATACAAAGCTACCGGCATATTGCGCATACCATAAGCCCCAATGCTCAACAGAATCGATACGGACACTAAAATATTAATCTTAGTACGCAGTGGCATGCCACTTTTATTCTTAAAAGGTTCTACATAATTTGCATAAAGCTTAGATTTTACAAACTTCTCATGGAATCGTTTAGAACCTCTAGCAAAACAAAATACAGCGAATAAATAAAACGGTACCGTTGGTAATAATGGCAATACAATTCCCAAAGACCCTAAGCCAAAGCTAATAGCACCTAATATAATCCAAATATAACGAATCACACCTGTTGATTCTTGTACTTCTTTTGTTACTGTTTCTTTCACTTGTCACCCCTATATTATACATATTCTGAAACATTTATTTATGATAATTAATGCCACCACGAGATAAGCATTATTTCAATTCAGGTAGTATGTTTTTATTCTGATTCTCAAGATTAACTACAAAAAATGATGATACACAAATCAGCCTGTATATCATCATATTTTCTCAATCTTCTTAAATAGATATAAAATATCTAAGCAAATCTTCATTTAAACTTTTATTAACCAGTTTAAATCCACATTCTTCATAAAAATTACGTAAAGCACTACAATCTTTGCATTCTACTAATAATGTTCTTCCGCCGATTTTATATTGAATATCCCTTATAATATTTTGAGCTATACCTAGTAATTGTTTTCCAGTTATTAGTTTTTTCTATGAATACCATCTTTTTGATTCTTTCCTAACTGTCCAAGCAATAAAACCACGCACTGTTTTTTCCCTTCGTTACCAGAAATCTTTCTAATAACACTACGAGAAACATTAGACGACACATCTATAGTAATTAAAGCTAATGAAAAATATCCCACTAATATATGTGTGTCACCATCATCATAGAAAACAAAATATGTACGAGACAAATTTTTTCTTTCATATTCAACAGCTTTATCTTTCAAAAAATTTTCCACATCAGCATTAATGGGACACGAAAATCTATTAAACAGATTCTCGCATACATTTTTATTAGATAAAATATCACACAACTGTAGAAGCTTATATTTCATTTATTCCTCCATATTTAAAAATTTTGGAATATCCTCTTTGCTTATGCGTTCAACCTCAAAATCCGAAGGAATATTCAATTTTTTATTTTCATCAAATATTTTAGAAATTTTATTTGTTGCCGTTTTATCAAACTTAAACTCTGTTAAAAAACTTGACGTTGCCATAAATACCTCCTTCTTATAACTTACAATCTATATGTGTATTATCTCATTTTATTATCATTTCATCAACAAAATATTTTAAAAATACCTATTCTATCAGCCATTCCAGCACGTTTTTGTATTCTCTTATAGAATATCTTGTTATATCACAAAAATACATCAGGATGCAATCTTCACTATCATTTGACCTAAGTTTGCATTCCAATGCAATCATTGATTAAAATAAATTGCTTTTTCCATTCCAATGCATTTTTTGTTCTATAACAGACAATCTTTGCTTCTCAATATAATCTTTTATAGCAATGTAGTCTTTTATAGCAATGTAGTCGTTGTATCTCAATGTAATTTAGGATACGCAGAGAATATTCCTTGCCACTAGATAGATTACAGTCCTATGTTCCCCTACTTTTGCACAGAACATGGTAATAGAGGATAGCTAACTTGCATCGTTAACTATCCTCTATGGTGTATCATGATGTACTGAATGCCAGCCTATCTTCCTATGTAGTTATATACAGGCATAGTCTAATATCTATAAGATTTCTATTCCTTTATCTTAGAACTTGTACGTACCTTGGATACGAGTGTAGTTACCTAATTTAAAGTTTTCTCCACCATATAATGTATCACGTTGTCCAATACCTTTTGCATCGAATGTGTAGAATGCTTCTACCAAGAAGTCTTTACGAGGAACATAGCCACCACCCAATGTAAAGCTACGGATACCATCTAAGTAACGATCTGGCACAGCACCTGTACCATTGCCACCGAAGAAGGAACCATGAGCAAAGTATTTGTAATCCATGAAGGCATTCCAGCTACCAGGTCTTGTGAAATCAGATTGTCCAAGATCTAGACGAGCTGTCCAGAAGTGTGGCGTACCACCCATGGAGTGACCTTTTACCGTAAAGTCTGCAGTACCACGAATATGATCGAAGTTGGTATGACCGTTCATGTAACGACCAAAGTCACTGCGGTTGAAACCGTAATCTAGGGAAAGCAATGCATTATGACCTAATTGATATTGTGCGCCGATGGCAAAGATATTAGCCAATCGTTTTGATGTATATGTATCATTAGTAAAGTCTGGAACTTCAGATGTTACATCACCGTAAATTGGCTCTGCATACCAACCAGTCGTGTAACCAGTAATTCCAGTATGCGTTTCCATCTTAGTTTTTGCATGACCGGCTTGCATTGTGTGTTCATTATTGTTCAAGGAACGTAAGAACCATGCTTGAATACCTAATCGTGGATTGATTTGCGTTTTATATTGAGCAAATAATGCCTTATCGATGGCTGGTATTACATCTCGTTCCAATTTCAAACCAGTTACTTTTATTGGTTTGCCCACTACTTTTTCTAAGGCAGCACGAGGTAATGTATTACCTTGTTCAGAATCTTTAACTGCAGATAGCAATTCTTTTAAGTATTCTTTCGCGATAGCTGGTAATGTAGTATCACCATATTCACTCTTATCGGATTTAAAGTTACCACCTTTTAATTCTTCTACTACATTATAGTCAAGAATTTTATCACCTTTAGGCCACTCAGATTCGCCTTTTTTGAACACTTTTACTACACGTTTAAATTTGTAATCTTTCACTGGATTAGAGTATTTGGCAGCTTCTGGTTTCCATGAGTAAATCTTCTTGTAATACCCATTTTCCATACTAAAAATATCCATATTTTTCATAGCAGAGTTGTTATTATCTCTGTCATATACATAGATTTCATTCCAGTTAGTTTTAGCTAATAATTCAGCTGCTGCTAAATAGCCTTCTTCTAACTGTGCTTTATGTGCATCAATATAGTCTGGTGTTAAAATCGTCGGATCTGCCAATGGAGATGCCATTTTTTTATTTAACGCTTCTTTTTCTACCACTTTTAAATCATATAAGACTTTATTTTTTTCTTCTTTGAATTTTTTAGCATCATCAGAGTCTGTGGCACGAATTTTATCTTCACTATACGTAATATTAGGAGTATAATTGTTCATATTTACTTCTAATAAAGCTGTATTATGATTAGCGTCTTCTACTTCATATAAAACTTTCATGGTTTCAGGATCTTTTTCCATTCTGTAACCCATGGATTTACCTTTTAAAAGTTCTGGATACGCTTGGTTTAGAATCTTAGCCATACGTTGGATAATTTCAACTTTTTTTGCATCTTTTTCTGCATCCGTTGCATTCGGCATAGATGCATCTACATTTGCCAATTGTTCTACAAAATATAGATTTTCATTTTTACCTTTAAACTCTTTGAGGTATGTGTCCATTGGCGATCCTTCACCAGGTACTTTTTTACCATCTACTTCAGGTACAATACCCCATTTATCGGCTAACATTGCTTTATCATTGTCATATGCATATAAATGATTTAATCCGATAAACTCTTCTAATGTTGGAGCTCTAAAATATGTAGAGTATGTACTATGGTTATAAGCGGAGTCTGTAATACCTGTACTTGCTTTAAAGGAACCAATACCTGTGCGGAATTGACTTCTTTGGTCCGTCCATACAGCACGAACTCCATCAAATGTTTTATTAAACCAGTATCCAGTAGCACCCATGGATTCAGATAAGCGACCAACAGAGAAATCCCAATGTCCACCAGAATGTGTAACATCTAAGTTTTCTAATCGTTGTTTATTTAATCCTTTAGAATTAATTGTCGTGTTAGCTGTATCAATGGAATGAGTTCCACTAGCACTAGCAAGAATTTTTACATTTGTATTGTCATTAATTCTTGCATCTACACCAAAACGGATACGTTGTTCTAATCCATGTTCTTTTTGATCTTTTAGATTATACTCTGCATTACCTACATAGGATGTGCTTGTGTACAAGGATTGTGGACGTTCAGAACCTCCGTGCGCCATTAAACGTGTACGATAATCACCGATAAATTCAGTACCTTTTTCTTTTTTAGCATCAAATGGTCTTTCTAAGAATTGATGCTCACGTCCCATATCATCGCCATTCACAGTAGTTATAGCTTTATCTACATGAACTTTTGTAATAGGAGTTGTACCATTTATACCATTTGTTGATTCAGGATTTTGCATCTTCGCATCTTGAGCTTTACTATCTCCACCTGCGCCGAATTTAAGATTTACACCAAAACGATATACGCGAGATTGTGTTGCTCTATCATCATCGCGATGATCAAAGATATTATTAACCCCAAAATACACTAAGGAATCATTACCAAACTTACGTTGTACCATGGCATTCCATGTACCGAATGATTTTTCTTCGTACTCATTAGATACATTATAGATGGCACTATCGGAATCAATACCACTAATCCAGTAGTTGGAACGATTTTTTTGTGTATTACTATCAAGCATTTTATGATAATAGTCTGCCCACAGTTGTGCATTCCACTTCTTAGTTTCATAAGTAATACCGAAATCGATTTTGTTAGTTGGACGGTCTAATAAATGGGCTGGCATTGTAGGATCAGATTGATTCAACGCTTGCAAACGAGTCCAGCCAAAACGTGTACTCCATTTAGAACCAAATTTATGTTTCCATTCTAACTGCACACCGGTAATTTTTGCTTTACCAATATTTTTAAAACTATAAATTAAATCTGGTGCTTGCATCCATTTATCTTGTTTTGATAACTGTGGTGCCCAGTCTTGTAATTCTCCTGTAAAGTATACGGACATATAGTTACGAATACGGTTTTGGAATACACCTAAACGAGCGTAATCATTTTTACCTTCCCCTTCAAAACTAATGTCGATATTTTTAGATGTTTCAGGTTTTAGGTTTGGATTACCTGCCCAATACCATCCCATTTTAGCTACACCTTGTGCTACTGGATTAGATGCGAACATTTGCCAGTTATACCATAATTCACCCATGCCAGGTTCAGAATAACCAGTACCAATATTCGCTTTCAAACGACGATGAGCGTTGGAGTTTACATTATAGGTAGCACCAAAATTCCAAGATACATGAGAACCAAATAAACTACTCTTATCGATACGAAGCGTTGGTTGAACTAATAAATCTTTGTTCACTTGCCATGCATCAGATAAGTAGTAATTACTTTTTTTAATACTACCTTCGCCTTCAGTAATACGTTGTTCACGCTCACGGTATTTTTCTAGGAATTTGACACCTTTATATTTTGGGGCTTTCGCACGTTCTGCTGGATCTAAGGATTCTCCTTGTGTAAAATATTTAACATATACAGAAGATGCATTCAAGTTATTTTCTTTTTTGAGAGCATCATTGAATTCGACAATTTTCTTCCAATGCGCATCATCTACACCAAAGTCGGATAAATTATTATAATAAGAAGATGGATCTGTAGATCCATTACCATCTAATTTGTGCTCCCGCAAATATTCATAGGTAATCGGTGGAATATCGCTTTCTTTTTCTGCGCCATAGTATTCATAATCTTTATCCCAAATTGGTAAACCATCTTTACTTGGTTTAAATTTGTAATCATGAATATGAGAATAAATACGTAAGCTATTGTCACCAGGTCGACGTTCTAAACGATCCACGCCTGCTACTAATAAATTTTTATCATAATCCCATGGATCAATATAGCGAGTTTTTACATTAGGCGAACTTTTTAGTCGACTACCAGAACCTGTTTCTTTAGTTTGCGCAATACCCCAGCTCAATGTATGTTTTTCACCAATCGCGGAGTTTGCATTAAAACGGATATCTGTTTGACGATGGTCTACATCATCAATATAACGTAATTCATTTTTACCTTCATATTGGGAACGACCAACATAGTTAATTAAAGAAACATCATTTTCATTGATACGAGAGTGATTTAATTCTAATTTCCAATCGCTGGCACCACCACGACCATTCCAGATCATGTTTAAGGTATTACGGTTACTATCACGTTTAAAATGACGTTGAGGCTCCATTGGTGATGTACTATTTTTAACATCCCGTTGTAATTCTTCTGTATAACGATCTAAACGTACCTGAATATTATGATCTTTATTGATATCATAAATACCATTAAAGCCAATATCAGAAGTATCACCGTAGAAACGAAGTGCATTAGGTTTGAAGTCCCCTTCTAGTTTATCACCAGTATCTCTTCTTTCTTTTGTAGCATATACTGGTAAAATATCACGTTTACTACCAGAGATAGCTACACGAACTTTACCCATTTGTCCAGAATCGGCACGCAAGAAGAAATTAGTATTACCATAGCCAGTTTCTCCACCTTTTGCACGAGATCCTTCACCATTGATTTGGATTGTTGGTTTTTTAGCCGCTTTTTTAGTGATGATATTAACAACACCACCAATAGCATCAGAACCATATTTAGCGCTAGCAGAACCTTGTACGATTTCAATACGTTCTACGTTCTCTGTGCCTAAGCGCATAACTTCATCTGCTGCGCCACTAAATTTAGCCAAGTCGCCTAGTACGGCTTGACCATCTACTAAAATCAAAGTATGGCGTGCTTCTGCACCACGAATGGACACGCCTACACGACCCATAGAATCTACAGTACGAGATACACCACTTTCAGTGAAAATGATATCTTCTACTGATTTAGCTTGTTTTTGTTCAATATCCTTTTTAGTAATAATGCTCACTTGTTGTGAGTTATATTTAGCCTCTTCATGAGCTCTATCAGCTGTAACATATACAGACCCCTCAGCTTGTACTGAATTAGAATACATTAAACCTGGTAGCGCTATCCATGTAGCAATCGCACATGATAGCATGAAGTATTTTTGTTGCTTTCTACGATTTGTCGTCATTGCAATCTACTCCTACATACAAAAAAAATTAACACAAATAATAACACAAATGACAAAAAATATCATTTTGCTTTTATTTTATACTAATTTATCTATCAAATCCACTCCGAAACGTTTTCAATTAGCCCATTTAGTTATGTTTTTTGTAAATATTTCTCATTTTTATAATGAGCTACGTATATAAATTAGGTTTATTAGCATATATTTCTATCGCTCAACAAAGGGTACATATAAGTCTACCTATATACGTATAACCATTACATACTCTTTTAAGTTGATCCATTAAAGAGTATTATAGTCCTTTCTATTTTAAAATCACATGAGTGTCAATACATAAAATGCCTAATGAGTACTAGATACGCACTCATTAGGCATCAAAAATAATCATTTACATTACATCATGGATGTATTGAATAAGATAATATTAGAATTTATATGTTCCTTGAATTCTTGTATAATTTCCTAGTTTAAAGTTTTCTCCACCATACAATGTATCACGTTGTCCAGTCGCTTTTGCATCAAATGTGTAGAATGCTTCTAGTAAGAAATCCTTACGAGGCACGTAACCGCCACCTACGGTAAAGCTACTAATGCCATCTAGGTAACGATCTGGCACAGAACCACTGCCATTACCACCAAAGAATGAGCCATGATCAAATCGTTTATAATCGATAAAACCATTCCAACTACCTGCACGTTTATAGTCAGATTGACCAATATCAAAACGTACTACCCAGAAGCTTGGATTTCCACCCATAGCACGGCCAGTTGGTGTAAAGTTGACACTACCTGGAACATAGTTATACACGGTGCGTCCATTCATAAATCGACCAAAGTCAGTTCTGTTTTGACCGTAGTCAAAGGATACAGATGCATTACCTGTACTATATTTTGCCCCAATACCTACTACATTAGCCACACCTTTGAAAGTTGTACTTGATGTACCTAAGCCACTAGCAAATTGTACTGTGTTTGTATCATTGCCCATAGAACGCAAGTACCAAGCAGTAAGGCCTAATTGCTTACCAACCATATGGCGTAACTGTACATAGCCTGCCCGTTTAATCGGTGGAATGACATCACGTTGTAATACAATACCTTCTGCTGGAATGATAGCGCCAGTGTATGGAGTGAAAGCTTCTCGTGGTAATTTACTATGTCCATCTGTTGCTTCTAAAGCACTTACTATTTCATTGAAATAGCTCGCCACAAGATATGGATACATACCAGATTCATATGTTTTGGCAATAGATGATTCACCAGGAGTACCGATAGCAAGATAATTCATTTCATAAAGTTTATCGCCTATGTTATCTAACAAGCTACTCTCTGCCTCAACTTTTACTACCCCTGCATTAAATGAGTTTTTAGCAATCGCTTCTGCTTGCTCTTGATAACCTTTTAGGATAGCTTCTTTATTCGCTGTAAACCATTCTTTTAAAAATTCTTTTTTATTATTTCCCAGAACTTTCATATCAGTTAATTTTAATTTAAAGATAGGGTTATCTAGGTTTGCACCACTCGGACTGATTGCTTTTGTAAAGGAAGTTTCCTTATCTGGTCCATCTACTACAGGTTGGTCATCAGGCCCATATACTAGTTCTCCATCATCATCATACTTATAGCTTTTTTCTTTACCAGTTAGTCTATAAGTTATTTCTGGCATCTTTATCGGAATCGTAATTTCTTCTTCTGCTTTTTTAGCTACATTATATTTTTTAAATCCTTTATCATGTCCATATGCTTTTAAGACAATTTCTTGCATACGAGATACTACATCATATTGAGCATCGATATTGGCGTCTAGTTTCGTAGTAACTTCTTCAAGTTCTTTCGTTTTAGCTTCAATATCTTTACGATACTGCTCTTTCTTTTCAGGTGTGTCGGCAATGTATTCATTATCCATTTCATCCTTCAACGCAACAATATCGCTAGCAAATGTTTCTTTTTTCTCACTTAAGGATTTGTAATCTCCTTGTAAGGCTTTTAACTGTTGATAGAAATTAATCGTATTCGGCGCATCTTTCACAACTTTTTCAATTTTTGCACCACCTACTAATTTTTTCTCTTCTTCAGAAAGACCCGTGTAATCAAAAGTTGTTCCTACGAATTCATCAACAGTTGGAGGACGTTTGAATTTAGTGAAAATTGCATGGGTATATGCAGAATCTTCAATACCTGTACTATGACGGAAGTCACCATAACCAATACGCACTTGATCTTTATCGCTAGTCCAAACACTGCGTAGTCCATCAAATTCCTTATTAAACCAATAGCCAGTCATACCAAATTTCTCAGTCAATCGACCGACACTAAAGTCCCATTTAGCATGATGATCAGTGACATCTAATGTTTCCAAACGACTATGAGAAAGTCCTTTAGGCCCTGTTGTGACATGCGATGCATCGACACCTTCTTGACCTTGTGCTGTAGCGACTACTTTTACATTCGTATGATCGCCCACACGAGCATCCACACCTAAGCGTAAGCGACTATGGAAGCCATGTTCATTTTTATCTTGTAAGTTTTTCAATGCTCCATCGCTAATTGAACTTACTGCTGTCACACGGTTTGCTGGTCTATCACTGCCTAAATGGCTGTCACCACCAAAGCGGATATCTCCCACCACAGTAGCACCTTTTTCTCGACTTTGGTCAAATTGAGATTCTAATACTGACGGCATTAAAGATGCTTGAGCTTTCGATACACCATGTTCAGTGATAGGAGTTGTGCCATTCATTGCTACAGCCTTCGCATCTGTATGTTTGGAAGTGCTAGTTCCATCGGAACCAAATTTTAAGTTCATACCAAATCGGAACTGACGTCCTTGTAGAGCACGATCATCATCACGATGGTTGAATAGGTTGTTCATGCCAAAGTACACAAGGGAATCTTTATCGATTTTTTTCTGTACAATCATATTCCAAATACCATAGGTTTTCTTCTTGTACATATCCGCTGTTTTTTTCGTATTGAACTCGTAGGTGATAATAGACTTATCGTTATTTTCTGGATTTACCTGTGATGTAATATAGTTACCACCACCAGCAACAGAGTTACTATCAAGCATACCATAGTAATAATCAGTCCAAATATTGCCACTCCAGCCACTTACTTTGTCTTCTAACTCCAATCCTAAATCGAGTTTATGCATTGGTTTATCCAACAATCGTTTTGGCATATCTGGATTCGTTTTATTCACTGCATCCAAGTATGTATAGCCTACTTTCAACTTCGCATGGTCATTCAATCGTTGTTTCACTTCTAGTTCAACACCATTGACACGAGCTTTTCCGATGTTGCGGAATGTATAAAGCATATCTGGTGCATGCGCATATTTTGTAGCCCCGAAATAAGTGCTTTCATCAAGATATGGATAGAAATCCATTAAATGTCCAGTATTGGCAATGGTCATATAGTTGCGAATTTGATTGCGGAAAGCCGTCAATTTCATATAGGTATTTTTATTTTCTCCTTCAAAGGAAATATCTATATTTTTCGACTTTTCAGGTTTTAATGTTGGGTTGCCAATCCAATACCAACCTAAACGAGCACGTCCACCAGACAATGGAGCCACATTCGTTACCGTAGGTCCAAACATTTCCCAGTTATAGTATAATTCCCCCATACCTGGCTCTGTATAACTAGTGCCGACATTCGCTTTCAATCGACGATGGGCATTGCCACCTACATTGTGAGTAACACCCATATTGAAAGTCATATGAGACCCAAATAAATCACTATGATCTAAACGTACAATTGGTTGTAACAGAGTATCCTTGTTGATTTGCCATGTGTCTTGTAAGAAGAAGTGCTGTTTCCGTAATCTTGCACTACCCATGGTTTGTTGGTTAATGCGTTTATTGTATTCATCTTTAAAATGACCGCCATTAAATTGAGGTCGTACAATTTTGAAAGACGGATCTTCCATATAATAGAATAAAGCTAAATAATCTTTATTAATTACAGGTGGTTTGACCCCATCAATGGTTTCAGTTCCTTGATGACCTGGGCCATATTTAGCAATCAGTTCTTTATTGTACGGAATTTCATTTAATTTATCGTTGAATGCCTTGAATCGTTTCAATGCTTCTGGATTACGGGATTCCATATTGTTTGGTGTATATCCAGAGTTATACACAAGACCATGGAATGCGGCAGGGTCTAGATTAGCCTCTGGGTCTAAATAGTTTTTGAAATCTTCATAAGTAAACTCTGGTACACTCGTTTTATCTGTATGATCGTAGCCATACCATTCTTTTTCTTTATCCCATTGTAATACGCCATCACTATTTTCTTTGAAAGAATGACGATAAATGGTACTTTCTGGTTTACCATGTTTTACAGCTAAACTTTTATCATAGTCCCATGGATCAATATTTCTAACCCATGTATGAGGTGCACTTTTTAGACGGCTACCTTCGCCACTTTCAGTAGTATATCCAAAACCATAAGAAAGTAAGTGATTATCGTTGGCTTGAGTGTCTCCAGTGATATTAAAGCTCCATTGTTTATGGTCCACATTGTCCACATAGTTCAATGTGTTTTTACCTTCATAATTACTGCGACCATACTCACTTGTTAAGGTTACATCATCTTCTTTTGTACGAGTATAGTTTAATTCAACCTTCCAATTGCTTTTTTCATCTTGTCCTGCATAGGAAAGGTTACTTTTATTTCTATCTAAATCACGTTTGTAATGAACTTGTGGTTCATCTTCGGAGTTTGTACGTTTTACAAAACGTTCTAAATCTTCGTTATAACGGTCTGTTGTAAAGGTAAATGAATTATTTTGATTCACATCATAAATCGCAGACAATCCTAAATTGGAGTTTGTTCCGTAATACCTTAAGGAATTTTTAGGAAATTGTTCATTGACAGCTGCATTACCAAATGGAACTTCTTTTCTTTCTCTCGCTGCATATACAGGAACGATATCACGTTTACTACCATGAATATTCACACGTAATTTACCTTGTTGGCCAGAGTCAGCACGCATAAAGAAGTTACTATATGGGAACAAACCTTGATCCCCACGGGAACGAATACTTTCACCATTGATGCGGATATTCGCATTTTTATTTGGTTTATTCGTGATGACATTGATAACACCACCAATGGCATCGGATCCATATTTTGCACTGGCTGCGCCTTGGATAATTTCTATACGTTCAACATTTTCTGTACCTAGTCGTTGTAATTCATCACCTTGACCTTGGTACTTTGCAAATTCACCCATCACTGGCTGTCCATCTACAAGAATTAATGTATGACGAGGTTCAGCGCCACGAATCGATACACCGACACGACCCATGCTGTCCACTGTACGACTTACACCAGCTTGTGTAAATACGATATCTTCCACAGATTTAGCCTGCTTTTGTTCAATATCTTTTTTAGTAATGATTTGCACTTGTTGAGAGTTATATTTTGCTTCTTCTTGTGCACGATCTGCTGTAACAAACACAGATCCTTCTGCCTGTACAGGTGCTAATCCACCAAGTAGATACCAAGAACAAGCCATCCAACTCATGACTGCACCAGTAAGTAAACGTTTCTGATACGGCTTAGAATAATGCATAGCATTCCACCATCTTCCTATAAACACAAAGAAATTTGATAATATTAATTATTTGTATTATAGACCTAATCAAATATCACATCTACTCCATATGGTTTTCAAATGCTCCATTTGATTCACGAATTGTAAAATTATATTTATATTTTAAATTATAAATTCATGATAATATACTTTAATCATAGCTAACTTTCATGATTATATGTTTATATTTCATTGACACTTATCACAGGTAGGAATATAATAATACATAAGTATGAATAGAGAAATAAAAATTCATGCTTTTGGGTATATTCTAGTTTTAGGTAAGGAGAATTATTATGAAATTCTTTTCTAAAAGCGCTATGATTGCGGCATTAGCAGTAACTGCAGCTTTCGGCGTTTCTCAATCTACTGATGCGGCGTACATGCTAAACTCTGAAGTAAAAGATGCAACTCCAGCATTAAAAGAAGCAGCTTCCATTGGTGTTCGCACGTACGAAAATCCAATGATGCAAAACGCTGAAAACAAAGATGCTATTGTAGTTATGTCCTTTGGCACTACTTTCAAAGATACTCGTGCTAAAACAATTGATGCAACAATCAATGAAATCAAAGCACAACATCCAAATGTTAAAGTAGTCACTGCTTTCACATCCCATATTATTATTGATCGCATTAAAGCCCATGAAGGTATTACATACCCTACTCCAGAAGAAGCATTAGACCAATTAAAAGCTGATGGATACACTCGTGTTGCTTTAACAACATTAAACATGATTCCAGGTATGGAATATAACTATGCTGGCGCTGTATTCAACCATCATAAACAAGATTTCAAAAAAATGACATTAGGTTTACCTTTAATGTACTGGATGGGCCAAGAAGAACAACGCGACGATATTGAACAAGCATTAAAAGCATACTCTTCCCAATTCCCTATGATCCAAACAAAAGATTCTGCTGTATTGATCATGGCTCATGGTACTCCAGATCCATCCAATGCATACTATGCAGTAATCCAAGATCGTATCGATTCCATGGGATTCCAAAATACATACCTTTACACAGTTGAAGGATGGCCAAACCTTGAAACAGTAATCCCTCAATTGAAAGAAAAAGGTATCAAACACGTTACATTAATGCCATTAATGATGGTGGCTGGTGACCATGCAAACAACGATATGGCTGGTGATGAACCTGATTCTCATAAAAATATCCTTATGAAAGAAGGATTCACTGTAGATACTTATATCCATGGTGCTGGTGAAAACCAACAAATCCGTGATATCTTTGCAGAACGTGCTTCCGAAGCATATGATGCATTAGTAAAATAATTTACCAACAATACTATAGTACTAAAAACATAAGGGGATACGTTTCGTATCCCCTTATTTGAAAGAAATAAACAATGAAAACATATTTAAAAATTTGTAGTGCTGTTCTACTCTCCACTTCTTTGTTACTAGGTGGATGCGCAAAAACAGGTCCTACTACAACAGAAACAACTCGCACTGTCTCTTACCAAGATCAGTCCTACACAATTCCTGCTAACCCATCCAAGGTGGTAGCCCTATCTAACTCTATTTCTAAAATGATCTATGCTGTAGGTGGCAAAGCCATCGCTCGTGTTGAAAGTAACGAAAAATTACCTAGTGAAATTGAATCATTACCAAGCATAGGCCATACAGCCAATCCTAATATGGAACAATTAGTTGGTCTACATCCTGATTTAGTATTAGGCTTACCTAGCCAACATGAAAAATTCAAAGGGCAACTAGATAGCAATAACATTCCATCTATTTTGATTAACTATGATGGAATCAATGATAATATTCCATTATTAACATTATTGGGCAATATTTTCCATACAGAAGACAAGGCCAAATCTGTCATCGAAGATTACAATAAAAAAATCGATACTGTGAAAGCTGCTGTCCCTAAAAATAAACCTGTCAAAATCGCTGTATTACGAGCTACTGGTAAATCGGTAACAGCCGAAACTCCTCTAGCAATCACAGCGTCTATGATTCGTGAATTAGGCATTACCAATGTTGTCGAACAACATTTAAAAGATAATGTAACTTCTAAAACAGTGCCTTATTCCTTAGAAACATTAACAGTAGATAACCCGGACATAATCCTTGTTGTTACCATGGGTAAAAAGGATGAAATCAATGCAACCTTTGCCAAAGAAATGACTAGCAACCCAGCTTGGAATCAATTACAAGCTGTGAAAAACGACAAAGTTATTTTCTTACCATCCCAATGGTTCTTATTGAATCCAGGCTTGGAAACACCAGAGGCTATGGCTGAATTAGTTAAGATCATTTATGGTGTGAAAGTACAATTAGATAAATAATATTTCAAGGGAACCTTTCTAACGTAATAAAATGACCACACTGAGTATGTAATTACTCTTTTGTGGTCATTTTTGTTATAAGGAAATTGACAAGTTATCCGTCCATTTAAAGTTAACTTTTTGTTTTAATTGTTTACTTTGTATCACCTCTATCTTCTGAAGCTTTTGAAACGTCTTCTATTAGTTTACCTAAGTCAATTGCATTTTTTGAAGTAATGACAGGTTTGCCTGTTTTTACTTCGATAGATTTTCTTGCATCTCCAGCAATTGAGCCACCTTCTTTTGCTACCTTTTTGTTTTCTTCTAATCCTTGTGGATGAGTAGCATTAGCTATATCTTTAGTTGCAGTTTCTGCAAGCATATTTAATATAAGCTCTGTTGTAGTCATATTATCTCTAAGGTTTTGTTTTTTTAGCCCTTTATGGTCTTTGTATTGTCTTGTTGTCATACCTGACCATGCCTTTGTAATTTCGTTGGTTAGAATTGCATATTCTCTACCTTCTTTAACTCCATGATCTTGCCAAGTATCTGTTAATTCTTTACGTACTTGAATAGCTTGTAGTCTTTGGTTTATCCATTCCCTCGTATATCCTTTTTTTACATATGTTTCTAAGGCTCGATCAATTGTTAATTCTGGATCTATTATTTCATCAATTCTTTCTTTTCCTACTTCTGCAAGCCACATTTTAAATGGTTCAGCTTTTGGTGATGGGACGGACTGAATAATACGAAAGATTCCTTGCATATCTGCTACATCAGTAATGTACTTTTTACCATCTGATGACTCTAATTTCAGTTGTACGATATTTTCGTACAACTGAGCCGCACCTTCTTCATCATTCATCTTCCTTTTTAAATCGCTCCAATATCTTCTAGGATTTTTACTTTCTGTTAGCGCTCCAATAATATCAATGATACTAAAATACCATTCTTCTTTTTCATTATCCCAAACAGATCGAATATGGTTACCCTCAAATAATTTTGTTTCGCTATCCATTTATGTCTCCTTTACTTCTCTACCAACGATCTCCCTGTCATCATGAATTGTAGAACTTTTTCTACAAAAAAGATAATCTCAATTTTACCTTAATTCACAAAATACATATCCTCAATAATATAAAAGACACACTATCTGTTCATCTCGTCATTTGATCTTAGTTAATATAGATTTGTGGTTCTATCTTTTCAATAAGTATCTCCTTATGCAGAACCAATCCAACTATATCCTTGTACTGCCATATCTACAAAGTGATTCATGAGCAATAATACTTTGGAATCGAATAATAGTTACCCTTTAATTTTAAATTTTAACTTTCCCAAGAAATATCTATAATATCAAGACTATCATCAAATTTAACAGCTAAAATTTCATCACTTTCTTCTGGAGAAATCATATAATCTACAATCATTACATTTTCTCTATCTGTCCATAATCCAATATTAGTAACTTTCATACATTGTACAAATTCATTTACATCTTCTGGTAAATCAAGTTCTAATTCTTCTTTATGAAATGTAATATATGTATTATCTTCTAATAGATATTCTCCTATTACTTTTCTAGCTTTTATGTTATATTCACCAAAATTTTGTAAAAACTTCGTAAAATTATCTAATAATTCTGTTGTGATTTTAGCTGGTTTACCATAGTAAAGTGTTGTATTAATTCCATTTACCTCTTCTTCCCACAATACAACAACATCATTACTAAATCCCATACCATCGTCTAATCCATTTACTAAATCTAATTCTCCAAAAAATTCATGTTTTATTTTTTCCATATTCTACCTCATTACAATTTTTATTTATTCTGTAAATTCACTTGTTACATCTATCCATTTTCTGCATCAATTTCTTCAGCGTTTAAATACTTTTCAAGGTAAGAAATAATATTTAGGGATAATACTTTCTACAGTTTCTTCGGGAAAACTTAGATTTATATAAAATAAAATCTTCTTTATTTAATAAATAGTTCATATATCCCCCTTTGAAATTAATTTATCGTTATATACTCTAAAACAATATCACAAAGATTTCCCTTTTCATCATACCCAAAATATACAGGATACTGTCCATCTCCAAAACCAGACTGAATCATAGGAATTGATAAATCTGTATTAGGAATTTTAAAGTTTATCCAGTCTCCATCTTCTCTTTGAAATTTTGGATATTTCATAGCATTTTCTTTAAATTCCTTTGCAAAAAAATCATTATAAATATTTTTTTCAGTATTTTCTTTACACCACTTCTCTACAAAATCACAATATTTATCTCTTGTTTCTACATCAACTATAGTTGCCAATCCTGCATCAACCATAAATCCAAAAATACTTTCATTATCTACACCTTCTAGGTTTTCATCACCTTTTAAAGCTTCGTAATAAATCACAGGCTTATTTTCATTAAATTTTACTCTTGTAAGTACATAACGATAGTGTTCTTCTTCGATTTCTGCTACCAAAGTTTCAATGCAATACTTTCCTCTTGGTACTTTGGTTAAGTAAGGTTTTTCTGCTCTACTCAGCCAAACCAAAGGATCTCTTACCAAAAGTTCTCCCGTAGGAAATATGATTTCTCCCATTTCTAAAACAAATAATTTTTTTCCATGAATTTCATTTTTTTCAAAAACTTCTGCATAGTTCGTAGGGGCAACTAATAAATGTTTTACCGTTTCATATTTTTCAATCCATTCTTTTGTTGTATTCATATATACTCCTTTAAAAATTTATTGTTCTACCCTATAGCAAATTTAAAAGCAATATCTTTATGTGCGAACGTACCGCCACCTCTACCAACTTTTACAAATAAGCCTTTGGCATTTGTAATCGTTGCTCATTTCTGTGGGGATAATGTAAAGGCATTGCTACCTGCTTCTTTTAAAACCCCCTCGAATTCGAGGAGGTTAAATTCTGGATTATTTAACTTCTCCCAAATCCCCAAATATTCGATGGTATTAAAATTATTTGTCACTTTTACTCATTAATATACCGTTATTGTATCATACAATTATTGATTTATATACTAACACCATCAGTACATCTCCCAAGTCATAAAAAATCGGCATAGCCAATGGTTATGACTATGCCAATTTACAAAATGATAACTCCTTTGTTAAATTTTACTCAAGTGCTACAGCAATCCCTGTATCCGTATATAAGGAAACTCCCCTACTTCTACTTCAGTTTTTACAGAAAATACTGTTTCTAGTAATTCTTCGGTCATCACATCTTTAGGAGATCCATCTGCTAAGATATGCCCCTGATAGAGTACACCAACTCGATGTGAATATTGGGCTGCTTGGTTTAATTCATGCAAAACCATAACAACTGTTAACCCTTCACGGCGATTTAAGTCCTGTAATAACTCCATAATCTCCAATTGATGGTTAATATCTAAATACGTAGTAGGCTCATCCAAGATTAATACTTTTGGTTCTTGAGCTAACGCCATAGCAATCCATACACGTTGCCGTTCCCCGCCGGATAAGGAAGATACTAGCTGATTCCGTAAATGACTCACTTGTGTGGCCTCTAAGGCAGCATCTACCACTTCTTTATCATGAGACCCTTGTTGCTTCCACCAAGATTGGTAAGGAAATCGACCACAGTTAACGAGTTCTTCTACTAACATATCTTTCGGGATAGATGGTACTTGTGGTAAGAATGCCATATATCTAGCCAATTCTTTATTAGAAAAGCCCTTTGCCTCTTTCCCTGCAATTTGGATGGTTCCCGTACTTTTAATAGCACTGGTAATGGCATGTAATAAAGTACTTTTACCACAGCCATTAGGACCGATTAAGGTAGCGATTTCCCCTTCGTACACGGTCCAATCGATGCCCTTTAAGACTTCTTTTTCACCGAAGGAGACATGACAATCTTTCACAGAAATTACTGGTTTCATTAGTCATCTCTCCTCAATAAATACAAGAAGAATGGGGCCCCAAAGAATGCCATAATGATGCCTACTGGAATCTCGATAGGGCTAAATAATGTACGTCCCACTGTGTCGCTAATAACAAGCACAAACGCTCCTAAGAAGGCAGATCCTGGTAATAGAAAGCGATAATCTGTGCCCAACATCATGCGCGCAATATGCGGAATAATCAATCCTACGAAACCAATTAAACCCGCTACTGATACGGCACTGGCTGCTAATAATGCTGCCACAGCAGTCATCATAAACCGTGTTTTTTCAACGGCTAAGCCTAAACTGCGTGCTGTTTCATCACCTAAGCTGAGTATGGTCAATCGTTTTGCCCCTAAGAAGGCAAATAACAAGCCCCCTATTGTATAAGGAATTAAGACATATACTTGTGGCCAACTACGAGCGGCTAAACCGCCAACCATCCATAGTAGAGCCCCTTGCACACGATCTCCATAGAATACAAGAAGGGCAGATATCATGGACCCTAAGAATGCTGCTACGGCTACCCCAGCCAAGATAATACGACTTGGACGTATACCCTGTTTCCAGGCTAAGGCATACACAAGTATGGCTGCCGTCAAAGCACCAATAAAGGCGATGAATGGCACTGCATATTCTAGGTAAGGAAATAAAATTAATACTATGACACCAGCTAATCCTGCGCCTGAGGAAACCCCTACGATTTGCGGATCTGCTAATGGATTTTTCATAACTGCTTGTAAGATAGCACCTGCTACAGCTAGATTCGAGCCTACTAGGGCCGCGACTATATTTCTCGGTAAGCGAATGTTCCATATGACTAGTGAATTTGTATCAGATAAAGTGGGAGACCACAATGTATGCCATATTTGAGCCAATGTAGTCTGGGCGGACCCAAATACTAAAGACAAGATGAGGGCAGCAATCGCTGCTGCCCCAAACACTAGAACGAGAAACATACGCCATGCATTGCGTGTTTGACTCGTTCTATTCATTATTTCTTTTCTTTTCCTTCTACAAATAACATGTCGTTACGTTTTACATCTGTGTAGAACAATGCGTTAACAACGGATGCAGCAATGGAGCTACCACCTTTGTTACCTTGGATTGTAATATAAGGAACTGGAGATACTTCTGCTAAATAATCTTTAGATTCTGCAGCACCTACAAAGCCTACTGGAATACCAATAATCAAAGCAGGACGAATTCCTTCTTCTAAAGCAAGACGCAATACTTCGTATAAAGCAGTTGGTGCATTACCAATTGCCACGATTTGGCCTTCTAACTGTTTACCGAATGTACGCATCGCAGCAATAGAGCGTGTCACGCCTAATTCTTTTGCCATTTCAGCCACTTTTTCGTCACGAATTAAGCAATGTGCTTCACTGTTATGAAGTTTCAATGCTGGTTTAGAAATACCTGTGCGAACCATTTCTACGTCAGTGTAAACATGAGCGCCATTATTAACAGCTGCAATACCTGCCGCTACAGCACCTTCACTAGTACGGAATAATTTTGCATATTCTACGTCACCAGATGCATGAATCGTACGAGATACTACACGAATTTCGTCGTCAGTAAATCCCATATCTTTAACATATGGATAGATAATTTCCATGCTTTTATCTTCAATTGCTTTCGGGTTTTTAATGTAATCCATTGTAATCCTCCCATAGAGTTTTAAATTCTTCTACTGTTGAAATCGTCACTGCTCCTTTCGCCGGTGTTGGGCGATCGATAACAATGACATGAACATCTAAATCGATAGCAGCTTGTAACTTAGTGTCTGAACCTCCTACAAGGCCAGAGTTTTTCATGACTACTACCTCTGCTTTTGTATCTTGGAACATGACCTTATTCATGTCATAAGAAAATGGTCCTTGCATAGCAATGGTATATTTAGGAGATACTCCCAAATCTTCCATCATCTGCAGCACTTCCGCCGTCGGTAATACACGAGTCCATACTTCTTTATCTTGTAGAGCTTCGGACTTGGCAAAGATATGCATCGTCTTACTACCTGTTGTAAGATATACCACCTTACCTAGTTCACCTGCTAAAGTAGCTGCCTCTTCTTCATTGCTCACATGATGTAATTTATCATACTCTGGCAATGGCACTTCTTTCCGTTCAAATCGAATGAAAGGAATTTCCATATCTGCAGCGGCTTCACGAGCTGTGGCAGTCACAATCGCCGCATAGGGATGGCTCGCATCGATGAGCATCGTAATGCCTTTATTTTGAATGAGAGCTTTCATCTCCTCTAAATTTAAGCGTCCTTCATGGACTTCAATACCTGGATGGGATGCTAATTGTGCCCCATATTGGCTCACCACAGACACCAACACAGGTAATCCTGTATGCTCTTGTACTGCTACCGCCAAATTACGGCCATCTAGCGTACCCGCTATGACCCAAATCACAGTTTATATCCTCGCGGCGTAATGATTTTACCATTTTCCACATACGTTTGGCTGTTACCAATGATAACTAATGTTTGCATATCGATTTCTTCTTTATGGAAATGCTCTAAATCAGAAATAATAATATGTTGACCTACACGACCCGCTTTTTGGACAATGCCTACTGGCGTTTTAGGGTCACGATGTTGCAATACTAGTTCACGCACTTCATCTAAATGAGTGACACGCTTTTTACTACGTGGGTTGTACAATGCGATAACCATATCTCCTTCTGCACATAGGGCCGCACGTTTTTTGATTAAATCCCATGGTGTCATTAAATCACTTAAGCTGATAACAGCGAAGTCATGCATCAATGGAGCACCCAACACAGCTGCTGCCATGTTTACAGCGCTTAAACCTGGTACGATATGTACAGGAGGACGTTTTTCCTCTGCCACTTTATTAGCCAATTCGATGACAAGACCCGCCATGCCGTATACTCCAGGGTCACCACTGGATACCACCACCACTTTATGACCTTCTACAGCTAAGTCTACAGCTTGTTGGCATCGATCCACTTCTTGCATCATGCCTGTTCCTACAGTGACTTTGTCTGCTACAAGGTCTTTAATCAAATCTAAATAGGTAATGTAACCTACCACACGGTCTGCTTGTAAAATCGCTTCCCGTGCTTCTGGTGTCATAAATTCTGGGTTACCAGGTCCGATTCCGATGACTTGTAATGTGCCCGTGCAATGGCTACGGTTGTTCTCGGAAATATTGTTTTGTGCTGCAGTAGCTCCTGCCCCTGCGCTAGTAATAGTGCTGTCGTTTCGCATACGTTTCCTACTCCTATGGTTTGTTTAACAAAATTTGATTCAATAATTTGTGCCTCTTCAATACAAGGGGCCATTTCTTCTTGTGTATAAAATTGGATAGGCCATTTTAGTGCTTCCATGGCTTCCAATAATCCTATTTCATCAGCTTTTACGATGACTGAGGCCGCTCCCTTAACACTTAATGGGGACCGTTTTATGTTTTGCAATGATTCTGATACCGCTGAAAGTATCAATTCTTTCGGTGTATCACGGCGGCATCCGATGCCCACCGTCATCGTCGGTGGTCGCAACACCAGTGTGACACCTACACAATCAATGGTTCTATCTGTAATCACAACCTTTGGCTCATCCCCCCATGGGAATGCTTTCTCTGGATGAAAAAGAGCGTATTCCACTTGATGTGCTTGTACAGCGCTCTCAAAGTCATCCGCCAAAGTACTATCTAAATAATATTTGACAGTTTCTCCATTGACGATAGCCGCATTCACCTTGATAAGCATGGAGAAGTCTTCTACCTTGGCGCCTATCTTGCGAGCCAATACATCTGGTGCGGGCAACTGATTTACATCGGTGGCTGTCGTAATTACTGGCGTAGCGCCAGTAATCATTGCCACTTCGCTAGTCCATTCATTGGCACCACCTAGATGTCCAGATAAGAGGCTAATCACAAAGTGACCACCTTCATCCATCACCAAGATGGCTGGATCTTCCGATTTATGCTTGATGAAAGGTGCAATCATGCGCACTACAATGCCTGTAGCCATAATAAATAAGATACGGTCATAGTCTTTCCACAAGTTTTCAATATGTGGTTTCAAGGAAGAAAAGGATATGGCTGTGTCTCCACTTTCACGATCTTCCTTTTCATAACAATCTACCACATGATCATGCGCATAGGCACTGCGTACTTGTTGTCCTAGTGCAGCCCCTCGTTTTGTAACAGATACAATAGCAATCTTCATTACTTCGCATCTCGATACATATGAGCAAAGCCTTTGTCATAGAGTTTAGATAGTTCATAATCTGTATCTAATACACGGCTTACCACAATCATAGCTTGGCGGATAACACCTTCTTCTGCCACCACATCAGCAATCGTTTCTAATGTGCCACGAATGATGCGTTGGTCTGGCCAAGATGCTTTCACAACGATCGCCACCGGTGTTGTTTTATCGTAGCCACCTTCAATTAACTCTGCCGCCACTTTATCAATCATTTGGACAGACAAGAAAATACACATAGTCGCGCCATGGCTAGCCAACATAGATAATTTTTCTTTTTCTGGCATTGGCGTTCTGCCTTCCATGCGAGTGATGATCACAGTTTGTGTTACGTTTGGCAATGTATACTCTTGTTGCAATGCCGCTGCTGTTGCCAAGAAAGAGCTTACACCAGGTGTTACATCATAGGTAATGCCCATTTCTTTTAAGGCATCCATTTGCTCTTGGATGGCTCCGTAGATAGCAGGGTCACCTGTGTGTAAACGCACCACCGTTTTACCTTCTGCCACACGAGCTTTTGTCACTGCTAATACATCATCTAAGCTCATAGACGCAGAGTTGTGAATTTCACAACCTTCTTTACAGGCTTCTAAAATCTCTGGATTCACCAAAGAACCAGCGTAGATAACTACGTCTGCTTCTTGTACCAATCTATATCCCTTACGGGTAATTAATTCTGGATCGCCAGGGCCTGCGCCCACGATATGTACTTGTGCCATATTATGCCTCCTGTTTCACTGCAGTTACGATAAAAATAGGGCTCAACGGATTTAACAAATGATACGGGCCAGCTTTTCTGAAACGGCTCACTTGCATTTGAAATCCTTCATAAGTATATGGTCTACCTTTTAATTCTTTCAAAATCGTATACCCTGTTTCCATAGTCACAGCGGTTACTACGAGACGACCGCCCACTTTTAACAGCCGTGTCACTTCGTCCATAATGGTACCCATGCCACCAGCACTACCACCGATGATGACAGCATCTAATTCCGGCAAATCTTCCATGCCTTCTGGGGCTTTTGCCTCAATAATTGTTAAGTTTTTCACGCCAAATTTTTCTTGATTTTGGCGAATTAAATCTGTCGCTTTTTCAAAGCGTTCGATAGCATATACATGTCCTTTCGGAGCAGCTAAAGCTGCTTCAATCGAAATGGAGCCAGTACCAGCTCCCACATCAAGAACCACGCTATCTTCTTCTACACGAGCTGCATTCATGACTACCATACGAATTTCTTTTTTCGTCATGGGCACATCGCCACGAATAAATTCCTCGTCTTCAATTCCAAAAAAATGTCTCATCCTAATACCACCATTACGGAGTGACCAAAGCCCTCCAATTTTTGTAATTCTTCTAATGTACCGCGTTCAATACGCTCATCTTCATAACTCAATCGTTCACAGGCTGCCGCTTTTGTATCCTTCGGCCAACCATGCTCTTCAATTAAATATCTTGCAATATACGCAGGATTTTGTTCAGGATCCGTTAAGAAACCTAACTTACGTCCTTCCGCATAATACAAATCTGTTTCCTCTGGTCGACGACCATGAAAGCTCATTAAATCTGCATTGTGCCACACTTCACCAAGTCTAGCAAAGGCAAATGTCATGGAACTTATGCCCGGCGTCACATCGATAGGATTGTTAGGGAATTTAGTTTTCAAATACGGCAATAAGGAATAATATCCTGTATCACCGCTGACTAAGACTACAATGTCATTGGATTGTAGTTGTTCTCCCATCCACTCTGCCATAGGCGCTAATTTGGCTATGGGAAAGGTCAACTGGCCAGGCTGAGCAAAATCTTCTAATGCTCGCTCACTTCCCACAAGAACCTTAGCCTCTTTGATAAGATGTAATCCTCTAGGTACTACATACTCTGGATTCCCAGGGCCAATACCTACGACATACAAGGTATGTGCCATGATTCTTCTTCTCCTATTTTCTTCGCTACCTCATCGACGGCCAATATAGTGCCATCTAAGGTAGATATGATAATACCAACCTTTGCATCTTGCGCAATATAGCGCATAGAGCGCAAGGACGCTCGATCCGCAACACGCTGATAAATGCCCTCTAGGTGCTCCCGTTCAATAATTGGCATGGCAGCCTCTGTTGTGCGACAGTCCATCAATTCTTCGCATACCTGTTGGGATGCCCCCTCTAGAGCTGCATAAGCTACAATCGTTTCCATACGTCCATCACTCATGCGATTATGGGTATGAAAGCTGCCGCTAGCCAATTTGATAATTTTACCAATGTGACCAATGATGAGGATATTTTTAAATCCAATTTTGACACATTGTTCCAGCATGAAGCCGATAAAATTGCTTGTTTCTGCCATTTGATTGATAGAAATCCCTAGTTGTTCTTTTGCGATTTCTTGACCAATACGCCCCGGCACTAAGATAGCTGTTGTATAGCCTGCTTCTTTCATGACACGCAATTGCGGTACTAGGGAGTTTTTGAAACCTTCTTCACTCATGGGCTTTACAATACCTGTGGTGCCAATGATGGAAATACCACCTTCGATACCAAGAGTACCATTCAAGGTCTTTCTAGCTAAGGTCTCCCCCGCTGGTACGGATACTTTCACATGAATGCCCATGCCCTTTGGTACGAGCTCCTCGAAAACATAGGAAATCATCGTTCTAGGCCCCGGATTGATAGCAGGTTCTCCTATAGGTAAGGCTAGGCCCGGCTTAGTCACTATACCCACTCCAAATCCAGCTTCATACGTAATGGCTCCTGATTGATTTAATGTTACCGTGGTCACAATATCTGTACCATGTGTTACATCTGGATCATCACCACCATCTTTCACAACGGTTACCATAGCCTCAGTAGGCGATATTACTTCTACCTTCGCAATAGGCACAGTAATGAAAGCATCTTGGGGATTTCGTATAGAAACTTGGTCAACTATTTCTTCTTCGATTAGGGCTAAGAGTCCAGCTTTCACCCCTGCTGTTGCACAG
The DNA here is from genome assembly GCA_963516605.1 of uncultured Veillonella sp. Taxonomy (GTDB): domain Bacteria; phylum Bacillota; class Negativicutes; order Veillonellales; family Veillonellaceae; genus F0422. The sequence continues at coordinate 336,676 of CAUQBP010000001.1, forward strand.
GAACCAGTGGTGTATCCACCACGCATATCTTCTACGTTCATAGTCCCTCACATGATAAAATAGGAGCATCTATTGGGTGATGCTCCTCTATTTGATTAAGAACGGAAATTCACAAATTGTAATTCCACAGGTAAATCTTGCTCACGAAGCATCGTAATCACTGCTTGCAATTGATCTTTATCTTTACCTGCTACACGTACTTGGTCTTCCATAATTTGAGCCGTCACTTTCAATTTCATATTCTTAATTAATTTGACAACATCTTTAGCCACCTCTTTAGAGATACCATTTTTAATCGTCACAATTTGTCGAACTGTGCCACCAGATGCAGGCTCAATTTTACCATATTCCAAGTTTTTAATGGCAACATTACGTTTTACCATTTTACCTTTTAGCACATCGATGATGGCACCTAATTTGTATTCATCATCACAATGAATTTTAATGGTATCACCATCATGTTCTATATCTGCTTTACTATTACGGAAATCATAGCGTGTGCCGATTTCTTTCTTTGCTTGATTTACTGCATTATCTACTTCTTGCATATCCACTTCGGATACAACGTCAAATGAACAATCTTTAGCCATATAAACCTCCAATACATATTTACATGAACAGTTTAATTATACCCTACTTCCCTTATATTTTCTACCTTTAGAGTGCGTTTTGTTATAGTTTTTAGGAATGTGGTATACGTTAAAAAAATACCTAATGAATAGAGTTTTAATTCCTCTATTCATTAGGTATCTAGTATCGTTATATCAAATTATTTTACGCCATCTTTTGTGCGTTCAAACCCTACTTGTTCTGCAGCGATTTCATATAAAGCAATAGATACAGGATTTTCTGTTCCTACTTCACCTACAAGGGATGGATCTCCATCTGTCAATTCACGAGCACGCTTAGCTGCTAATGTTACCAACGTGTATTTACTATCCACTTGTTTTTCCAAATCATTTAAATGCGGTTCTACCATCATAATGAAAGTCTCCTTTGTCTAATTACTATATTATTGCTGTCCTTGCTCATTGCTATAACGTTTATAAATGTATTGAATCTTTTCTTTGTTGCGACTAATCTTACATGTTTCAGCCCGCAAGATAGATGCTGTTCGTTCAATGGCATCTTCCAAATCATCATTCACCACTATGTAGTCGTAACGATGTGCTAATGCTAATTCTGAACAAGCTAAAGATAAACGTTTATGAATCACTTCTTTATCATCCGTACCACGACCATGCAGACGAGATGTTAACACATCTAAGGATGGTGGCACAACGTAGATAAAGACAGCATCGCTGTAGGATTCTTTTACCTTCATAGCACCTTGAATATCAATCTCCAAAATCACGCTCTTGCCTTCTTCTAATAAGTTCATAACGTGCTCTTTCGGTGTACCATAGTAATTATCGTACACTTTTGCATATTCCAAGAATGCATCTTCTTTGATTAATTTTTCAAACGTCTCTACATCTCGGAAGAAATAGCTAATACCCTCTTCTTCACCCACTCGTGGTTGACGTGTGGTCATCGATACAGAATAGACCAAGTTTGGCATTTGTTTGCGGAGTTCTGCACAAATCGTGCCTTTTCCTGCCCCAGATGGTCCTGAAATGACGATTAATATTCCTTTATCAGACATGATAACTCCAATACTACTTACATATTATTCTATATTCTGAATTTGCTCTCTTACTTTTTCTAACTCTACTTTCAATTGTACAACTGTATCTACAATTGTAATTTCATTCCCCTTAGATCCCATCGTATTGACCTCACGGTTCATTTCTTGTAACAAGAAATCTAACTTGCGTCCAATAGGCCCTTCTTCCTCAAGGATTTCTTTTAATTGTACCACATGTGAGGCAAATCGGGCAATCTCTTCTGAAATATCTACTTTATCTGAAAGTATAGCCACCTCTTGCATAAACCGTTCTTCTTGAAAGTCTACGCCCACTTTATCTAACATAGTTTGGATTCGTTGTAATAATCGCTCTTCATGGTGCGCTAGGGCCACATCTCTTCGACTTTCCATATAAGCAAATAATGTTTCAATCCCTTGTAGGCGTTTCGTAATATCCTCTTTCATCGCAACGCCTTCTTTGGCACGCATTGCAAGAACACCGTCAATGGCCAATTTTGTTGCCTCTTCTAAAGCTCGTCCTATCGCCTCTTCATCAGTAGGTGGTTCTTCTACAGAGATCCAATCCGAAGAAATGGACATAATCGCCGATAGAGGAACCTCTTTCACATCTGCATAGAATCCCTCTTCTACCAAAAATTGTTTAATCTGTCCACATAAGGCACGGTTCATAAATAATTCTTTCTCTTGCTCGCCGGACTCTTTGTATAAAACAGACACCTCTACCTTACCACGTTGAAAAGCAGATTGAATTAACCGTCGTACTTTGTCTTCAAAGATATTAAATTGTTTAGGACTTTTAATTGTAATATCACAATATCTTGTGTTTACCGTTTTAATCTCTACTTGGAAACTTCCTGTTTCTGTAGTCACTATGCCGCGACCAAAGCCTGTCATACTGTTCATGGATTTACCTCGCGTTTCCGTTCTATTTCTTACCTTTCAGTATAGCACGGTAAGACTAAAAATAAAACGTTTTATTTGCTCTAATTTATATCTACCATAAGGTTAATATAGTTAGAAATTTTAATTCACTGCTAATCCAGATATGCATTATCCTTCTCTTATAGATTTATCTCAATGAAACATCAAGTTTAACCATGTCTCTATTCAGCTATATTTTGGGTGTCATACCTTTAATTCAAAACCTACCTATATCTACTAGTACTAGATTAGTGTATACTAGTATAGGGATGGTTTTTAAAATTTATCCCTTTCCTAATAAATAGTACATACGCATTGTATCCTTAGTAAGATACCATGTAATGTCAATCATTTTTGTAATCTTATAAATAAATAGCTATGTCTTTTGTATAGTATCGAAGTATGATTTCACTGATATGTTACACTTTCAGGTATAGCAATACAATACACCTATAACGAAAGGATCCCCATGAATTTAGATGGTTTAACATTGTCTGTATTGATACGAGAACTAAACGAGCAAGTCGGAAACGGTCAGATTCAACGTATTCAGCAGATCGATAAAACAAGTATACTTTTAAAAATTAATACACCTACCACAAGTCCCTACTTGGTAATTACCGTAGGCAGTGTTCCGTCCATCTACGTTACAGATACGATAGTGGATGCCCCAAAGGAGCCCACCTCCCTCATTATGTATTTACGGAAACATATTGAAGGAGCTCGCATTACCAATATTGAGCAACTTCATGGAGACCGTATCATTCGCATTACCGCCGACAAATTAGGCTTAGATGGTTCCATCGTTGTAAATGAAATCTATGTGGAACTAATGGGTAAATATTCCAACTGCATTTTCGTACAAGATGGCATCATTTTAGAATCTCTTGTTCATGTCACACCACTTATGAATCGTGTGCGTTCAGTGGCACCTAAATTACCCTATGAATTACCGCCTAATACATCTCGCGTCGACCTCATGCAATTCTCTGGTTCAGAGATTACACAACTACTCCAATCCTTTTCACAAGACACAGTGGGCAATACGATTCGTCATATCTTCAATGGCTTCGGTCCGGTCCTATTAGATAATCTATGTTATCGTATGGGGCTAACTCCTACGACACCAATGACAGCGGAGCTCATCAACATTATCACCGAAGGACTTACTAATTTGCAATCCCAACTTCTTAGGGCACAAGGATTATTCCAATACACAACGGCTACTGGTAAATGCTTATTAACGCCTATTCCACTCTGTGAAAGTTCCCCCCACACCATTGTTGATACTATCCAGTATCCAACAATTTCTGAGGCCCTTTCACAGGATGTGACAAAGCTAGGAGCCATACACACGGCAGGAAAAGAGTTAGAAAAAATTATCGCTGCCGCCATCAAAAAAGAAGAATGCCGTCACGAAAAAATCAAAGCTGAACTAGACGACACATCCAAAGCGGATATGTATAAATCCTATGGGGATTTGCTCATGATTTATAGCTACTTACCTCATCACTATGAGTCGGAAGTGACGGTGCAAAATGTTTTATCTGACTCGACTGAAGATATTACAATCCCATTGGATCCTCCATTATCCATTACAGAAAATGCCCAGGTCTATTATAAACTATATCGTAAGATGAAAAATCGCACGAAAAATGGTCAATACCAACTAGAACAAAGCACCATGCGCCTTTCTTATTTGGAATCCATTCAATACAGTTTATCTTTGGCTACGACCAAGCAATCTGTTCAAGAAATTCGCAGCGAATGTGAAAGTGCAGGCATTTTGCGACAATCGAAAAAACCAATTCCTTTCAAGATTAAAAAAGACAATTTCTTGCATTTTACTATTCCTAATGGTGATGTCTATGTGGGACAAAACAACCAGCAAAATGAATACCTCACCAACCGCTGGGCAAAACCTAATGACCTATGGTTACATACACAGCATATTCAAGGATCTCATGTTATCTTACGTTCAGATATAGAGCCAGATATTAAAATGATTGAAGCCGCTGCGCAAATCGCTGCGTACTTTAGCAAAGGAAAAGATACGTCTAAAGTAACCGTGGACTACACCTTAGTGAAGCACATTAAAAAGCCACCTGGATCTCCTTTGGGATATGTCATATTTAATACCCATAACGACATTGTGGTAGAACCGAAAGCACCTGAGGGGTATATAGAAAACAACTAGTTTAGAATATCTTACATGCAAGATAGAAGGCTCTTTGTAATCTAATAGAGCTACTGATTCCTAACAACATAATCAGAATATAGAAAAGGCTGTAAGCATTCATATCGTTTGCTTACAGCCTTTTTATTATTCTAATTCATTGCTTATAAAACTACTATAGCAATGCATTTATTTTACCAATTTCAGTAATTTGTTCTACTGTTAATTTTGTAATACGAGAAATCATCTCTACGGGCAATTTCTCCTTAAGCATTCCAATAACAGCTTCTACCTTACCTTCAGTTCGGCCTTCTTCTCTACCTTCTTCTCGTCCTATTTCAATTCCCTCTTTTAATTTTCGATCCATTTCAAATGCTAACGTCATATAATCTCGCCTCCATTCATCACATTGTTTTATCGTATGAACTTCACTATCAATCTCACACATCAGACTATCTTCAGGTTCTTTTCCATCTATATAATCTAAAAAATATTTTAGCGGTTTAGATATATCATCCAATTCACCCTTAGTACTCAAGAAAATCTTATGAGTTCCATCATTCAACGGTCTATTTGTATTTTGCAAACATAAATATTGAAAATCATACTTATGAAGTTTATCTGGAAACACCTCAAAAGTACATATAAAAATAACGTATACATCGTTTAGTTCTGAATAGTGCTGTCCCTTTTCTAAACTATCAATATCTATGGCACTTTGATAATAACGAGCCCTTTTGACAAGCTCCTTCATATCTTTACTAGTCTGCATTTCAATATTAAAGATAGTTCCTTTATCATCATTGACAAATACATCTAGTCGCACACTCTTACTATCTAAGCGAACATCAATAGTCTTCTCTTCTTCCAGATATTCAATATCCTTAATATCAATATCTAAAAGTCTTTCTATCGTTTGCTTGCAAATGCGTTTATTACGCATCACTTTCTGAAAGATAAAATTATCTTGTATCGTAAGTTCTTCATAAGGCTTGATAGACATAGTATTCACACTCCTTTTTCTATCTAAATTATAGCACAAATATACTAGTTTAACGAGTTATATTTAATACTTTAAGCTTATCCTAATACATCTGCCATGGCTTGCACTGTTCGTTCGATAGCAATATCTATGGTATTCTTATCAATGGTTAAAGGTGGATTGAAATAGATAACATTTCCTAATGGACGTAATAATAGACCTCTATCCAATGCTTTTTTATAAATCTGATAGCCCATGCGCAAGGAGCCCTCAAAGCCCTCTTTTGTATCCTTATCTTTTACAAGTTCGATAGCATTGATTAGTCCCATACGGCGGATTTCACCTACATTTGGATGGTTGCCTAAGGCTTTCACTAGGGCATCGTGTAAATAATTCCCCATATCTTCAGCTTGTTCTAAAATATGCTCATCTCGCAATGTATCTAACACCGCTAATGCAGCCGCACAACCTAATGGATTACCACTATAGGTATGGCTATGCATGAACGCTTTCATCGTTTGGTAATCATCGTAGAAAGCTTGATAAATTTTTTCAGCTACTACTGTAATGGACATCGGCATGTAGCCACCAGTCAATGCTTTAGAGACAGTCATAATATCTGGAGATACTCCTGCATGGTCAAAGGCAAATAACTTGCCTGTACGTCCAAATCCTGTAGCAATTTCATCAGCAATCAATAGAACTCCATAACGGTCGCACAACTCACGTAGTTTACGTAGGTATTCTGGCGGATACATTTTCATACCTGCACAACCTTGAATCAATGGTTCGACGATGACTGCTGCTAAGGTAGAGCCATGTTCTGCAAAGTCTTTTTCCATATGCTCAAAACATTCACAAGAACAAGTTTCACGAGTTTTATCATAAGCGCAACGATAACAGTCTGGTCCTTGTGTGTGAACAGTTTGATCCATCAACATTGGCTTATAAATCTCAGCAAACAAATCCATACTGCCTACCGATAAAGCACCAATGGTTTCGCCATGGTAACTTTCACTAAGGCATAAGAATTTTTGCCGTTCTGGATGTCCAGTTTGGTAATGATATTGGAACGCCATTTTCAAAGCACATTCTACAGCGCCAGACCCATTATCGCTAAAGTGAAATCTTGTTAACCCTTTTGGCACTACCTCTTTCAAACGTTCCGCCAATGTGATGGCTGGTCGATGGCTAAAGTTAGCAAAAATAACATGCTCCAATGTATCTAGTTGGTGTTTAATCGCCTCATTTACCTTTGGATGGCAATGGCCCAATAAATTACACCACCAAGAACTGATGATATCTATATATTCTTTTCCATCTACATCATATAAATAACAACCTTTTGCATGGTCGATTACAATGGGTGGCAATGTTTCATAATCTTTCATTTGAGAACATGGATGCCAAATTAACTCTAAATCCTTTTTTGCCCAATCTTTCATGTGTATACCTATACCTCTCGTACAAATGCTAATGATTAATTTAATATACTTAAACACCAGTAAAGCCAGTGTGCCTATGTTGTAATATTAACATGATAAAGCTATGTAAACAAAACATACCAAATACTTAGTTATGCATGGGGATTCACTATATGATCATAGCAATCTAACATAGTTTTCACATCCATATGCAAGGATATTTCATCTGGTCCTATTCGATCTAATACAGGAATGCCTGTCAATCGTTCCATCATCACACAGTTATCTTCTTCCATTGGATTTCCTGTATATTGATTCACAATAATACCTTTTACAGGAATACCTTTAGATTGCAAATAATGGATTGTCAACACTGTGCTGTTAATCGTACCAAGTGCTGCTGTAGCTACCACAATGGTTGGCAAGCCTAAATCTTTTACTACATCTTCTAGCATATATAATTCTGTATCTGTCACATATAGAGGACAAATAATGCCACCACTACCTTCTACAGTTGTATAGGTATGTGATCTAGCGACGTTACAGAAATTTTGGTTCACTATGGTTCTATCGATAACTTTTCCTTCATGACGAGCCGCTAAATGGGGAGATACTGCCTCATCAAATACATAAGATAGTAAACTTTCATCCTCCTGTAAAAGTCCTGCCACTTGTTTTACATAGCCTGCATCGCTTTCAGAAATGCTAGGAGCACCGCTGACAGCTGCTTTATAATATGCCACATCATGGCCAGCTTCATGAAGTTTTTTAAGCCATAAACCAGTGATATATGTTTTACCTACATCTGTTCCTGTACCTAATATATACAAACCTTTTGGGCTTTGAGTTATTGTCATGATTTTATCCTTTCCTACGTTGTTCATCACCTGTGGTGACTTTCATAAATATCAACATAAGGTGCATACCAACGTGTATATGCACCTTATGTCACATCTGTTATGTATACTATCGTTTTAAAATCGGAAGTAATCGTTTTGCAATCACTGCTGCCAAGATACAGAGGAAAATATCTGGTATCACTGGCAATGCAAAACAGTAGATAAATAATACATCTAGTCCAATTGGTTTTGCTAAGTATAGATCCATGATTTCATATAAGTAGACCATGCCTAAGGCATATACTATAGCTAAATTCACAAATGAAGCGGTTAGCAATGTTTTGAAAGTCACAACTGTTGCTTTTTCTATCATACGACCCGCCATAAAAGCACCAATAGCAAAGCCTAATAGATAGCCAAAGGTAGGTTTGAAGATGTACATAAATCCACCACCTTCAGTAAATACCGGCACCCCTACAAGACCAAGAATGATGTACATCGCCACACTCATACCGCCTAATCGACTTCCCAAGATTAAACCAGCTAATGTGGTAAAGAGCAATTGCAAGGTAAATGGTAAATTAGGAATAGGAATCTTAATAAATGCCCCTACTGCTACCAAAGCCACAAATAATGCGGTCATCGTAATTTGTCTTGCACTCATCGCTCCTGTTACATTTGTTTCTTCTTTCATGATAGGACCCTCCCTTGAGCCACAACATAAGATGATAAAAAATGTCTTTCAAGTAGTATTAAAACACTATTGCTTTTTATTGTCAACTCCAATATAATTACTAGGAGTTGACAATAAAAAGAAACGACCTATCCTATCATATATCATGATAGATAGATCGTTTGTATATTATTAGATACATCAAAGATTTATAACTATACTATAATAAATATATCCAAAAGTTAATACTTCCTCCACGGGGTTGTAAAGATTTAATAACTGCACGCTATTTATTTGCAATTAACCGTTCCACCACAGGAATTTGAGCTGTATCTTCTTGTTTCCACGTCAAAGGGACCACAGATATATATCCTTCTTTGATATGTCCCACATCGGTTGGTTTATCTTCCTTATAGAATCCTTGGTCCCCTACAATCCAATAGTACTCTCTACCCTTAGCATCTTGGCGCACATCAATGACATTCGTATACTCTTGAAAACCTTGATGGAATACTTTTACTTGGTCCCAACCAACAGGACCTTCTTTTAGGAAATTAACATTCAATAGTCCTTGATATTTTCCTTCTTCGTACATAACTTTGATAAAATTAACAATGAAAGGCACGACTTCTTCCATGCGTTTGGCGCTGTATTTTTCTAGGGATAGTGCCAAGGATGGAATACCGTACATCAATCCCTCTAGTGCGGCACCTACAGTACCTGAATACACTGCATCAGATCCCAAATTAAATCCATGGTTGATACCAGATACAACTAAGTCAGGACGATCATTTTTTAATAAATAAGATAAAGAAAACTTCACGCAGTCTACTGGCGTGCCCTCTACAAAGAGCATTCTTGGGTTGTCACCCTCTTCACTCATCTCTTTTGCTCGAATCGGTACCTGTACCGTTAACGCACTAGATTTAGCACTTTGCTCCACCTTAGGTGCCACCATTGTTACTCGATGATGCTTTGCTAATTCCTGTGCTAATCCTTGTATCCCCGGGGCCCATAAGCCGTCGTCATTTGTTAATAAAATATGCATAGTGTCTCCTTTGTAGCAAAAAATATATGCTTTACATATATTTTAGCATATATATGTAAAGCATATATAGTAATATCTACTTTCAATATCCCTTATAGTGATTAGAAAATATTATGCATCCATAATCATTTTTTCAAAGCTTCCAAATACAAACTCTTCTTTTACCTTACGAATAAATTTTTCATTTTTAATTAACGTGAAGATAGTGATTAATAGACCACCTACATCAAGCTTAGTTAAATCTTCAGTAGCAAATGTGTAGATTAAGTTGCTAGATGAAGCTACTACATTAGAGTAATTAATAATTTTCCGTGTTTTAACTTGATATAAATCTATATCCATTGATCTATCATAAAAAGCACCATGTACCATCGATATAATCATATTAATATAGTTTGCATATATAGCATGCTTGGTTATTCCCATTAAATTAGCCATATCAAGTCCATATTCCGCTAACAATGATGCTAACTTAGGGTCGAATATACTAATAATCGGCAATGGTAAACTATTCTTAGAGTTTACATCACTATTCAAGTGAATGATCTCTTTTACTAAAGATGTTGCCATCTTCAGCTTACCATCTATTCCTTGATATAGTAATTTATCTGCAGACTTTTCAAAGATTTTTAGTGTATCGGCTTTGCATTTAAAAAAATCAATTTTATCTTTTGTTGTAATATGATACGACTGTAAATCCGTTGTTGTCAATGTAGAGGTAGCAATATTAGCGGTTCCTACTACAAGTCCTATAATTGGATCATGACCTAATGTCTTTCCTCTATGTCCAAACTTTCCTCCACCCTTTAAGGCGCCATTAGAACCATAGGTAGCATCAAATGGAACTGGATTAGAAATAATTTGCTCTAAACTAGGGTTATAATACCAATGTGCTCTATCAGAGTGTTCTTTATCATGTCCACGAGTATTATCTGCTGCTTCTTTATCACTAGGGCGTTGCGATGAATTGGTAAGTTGAGGTATAAAATACTGTCGAGCAATCTGTAACCCTATAGCAATAAATAAAAATGCCATATCTTTAGAGTTTAAAGATGTTTTATCTTCAAATGCTTTATCTAAATCTCTTATTATTGAATCTGCATTTTGTACAATATGAAGCGTACGTTTTGCACTATCATGTAGTTCTAAAGAGCGCTTAACTAATGCTTCATGCTCTAGATTCATTTCTTTAAATAGTTCATCTAATGGATTCACCTATACTTCTCCCAATTGTTTTAAAACATCAGAAATAGCACTATCTTGAAGTTCTCGAGCCCTTTGTATCATAATTTCTCTTATTTCTTTAATCATTTCCTCATTCTTATTTTCTACACAGGCTTTATCAACTGAAAGTTGTATGTATTCATCGATTAGGTTATTTATTTTTTTCATATAAATTACTTCGACCTCTTGATATCCAGCCTTAAATGCTTTTTTATATTCTCCCACATCCTTTTTATTAATGCCTAAGGGGAAATATAAAGCTATAATTTTAGATGAAAAAAACTCCCATCCAAGATTAATTAATCTATATGTATCTTTTTTAGAGCTATTAGCATAATTAGCATTGATGGGCTCTAATTTCTCTAAACATATACTGTTGTCTCTTGAAATTTCTTCTTTAAGCTTCTTTATTTTAAGTTCAAGTTCACTAAAAATAGGTTCATAAATTTTTGTAGCATAGTTTACACCCATTCTATGCGCCTCACTTCTTTCTTCACTTGAAACGACTGGAGCACCACATCGTCTTAATCCCTTACAAGCTAATGTTTTTAAAGATTCAATCATATGTTTTCCCCTTTACCGATACGTATTACGCCAATTTAAGATTTATAGCATTAATTGTATCATACTTCAAGTCTCTTTACATATGATTTCTATTCATTCGCTAACCAATACTACAGCCCCCTCACCACATCCTGCACTGCCTGCCGCTCCAACTCTTTCACATAGTCCCGTATAGCTTTTTTATACTCCTCTATTTTGGTATCTTGTTCATATTTTTCCATCACTTTTTTTGTAATCAACTCAGTCAATCGTTCCGTAGCTTCTTGTATCTTTGTTTCGTACTCACCGATTTTATTTCGATACCCTTCTTCTTTAGCTTCTTTGTACTCTTTTACATCTTCTTTAGATATAAACTTAACGTTCATATACTCTGGTGTTTTGCAAAAGTTAGATAAGGCAGCTACCGATGTGATCGAGCTCATGCCCAAGTCCATATGTATATCTTTCAGTACAGATTCTTTTTGTTCAAACTCTTTACGATTCAATTCAATTTGAAAGTCTTCTTTATCACATGCTCTAAGAATTTGTTCATAAATCGGCTGAAAGATTTGTTCTGCTTCAGCCTCACCTTTGGCATAGGCTTCTAATCGCTCATGTTCTGAAATCAATTTCACACCCCAAGTCCGTAAAATTGTGCATCCTATTGTTTCTAATGTTCCCCACATGCTATTTCTCCTTCTATTAATATGGTCTTGCTCAAGATACATATCAAGAGCAAGACGACTATTACTTCTACTAGATCTTACATAGGTAATCTTCTCCATATGCTCTACCAAAGATATAGGCGATACTCTTCATAACACTTGCCTAGAGCTTATGTGCTACATACCTATCCATCATCATTACCAACTTACATCCATGCGTAACTCTTGGATTTTTTCATTCACCAGGGCAAATCTTTCTTTTAATAGGGCATTTAACTTCTCTTCATATTCCTTGGCAGGTTTTACTCGAATTAACTCATCCACTAGATCTTGTAATGGTTCAAATCCCATAATAGATGTAAACTCTAAATCTTGTTGTAAATTTTCATATTCATATTCAAGCTGAGTTTTTGAAATTTTCCAGATATGAATTTGTTCATCGTCATCATCAAATTCTGTGTCCCATTCTAATATATTGTCAACTTCGTCGTCTGAAAGCTCATTCTCTTTACGTACTGTATCCATGAACTCTTGAATCCATCCTTCTCCCTTATATAATGCATCCAGAGCTTCTAAACTTTCCTCCGCATGGACTGTAATATCACAGTTTTTGAAAGATGAATCTAATACGATACGTCCATCCGATTCAAGCATAATCGTTTTACGTAATTCACTTAACACATCTTCTACCCGTTCATTGAAACTTTCATAATGGTCGCATCGATTTACTAAATCATAACGTTCCGACTTTGAGTGATTCACAAGACATTGCAAGATACCATATTTAGAAACTTTGTTCATCCAGTCACCTAATCGATCTTCATGATACCATACAGCATGATCCACATAATTGATAATGGATTGTTTCAGTTCAGACATCATCGCTTCAAATACGGATTCTCGTAACACCTTAACCGCTAATTTCTTAGCCTCTCCCTTTTCTCGAAACTCTTCATCGAATACATCATAAGGTACATCTAACCCAGAATAGTACACTTCATCATTTACAGTTTCTTCTAACGTATCAGAATCTTGAATATCATAGATAATATCCTCTAAAGAGTTTTTTGCCTCTTTAATAGCATCCAAAATTGCTGAAATATCTACACTTTCATTATTACGACTCATATTAGCCTCCTTCATTATACAAATAACCGGGTTTCTCAGAACCCTAATCCTATCGTTTGCCACCTCTTCTCTATAAAAGTTTATTCTCTCATGTAATAAGATGTGGCAACTTCTATACGTATACTATACAAAAGCAGAATGACATATTTTGTCATTGTAAATAGGTTTTTAGATAAAATATAATGCTTTTGGTCTTATAAACTAATTATTTGTTATATTAGAAACCAATATATAGATTTGAAGGAAGAAAATATTCTCCATTATATGGCAAGATTATTAATTTTTTTAAATAAAAAAGGTGGTTAGATTTTACTCTAATCACCTTTTAATCATGTATATTCAAATATACTACTTTACTATTATCCATTGACCTAATTTTGCTGAACCTTCATAACGAATAAGTCCAGCCTTCTTCATTTTTGTTAAATGATATCGTACACCTGGAATAGTAATATTCAATTGTTCTGCAAGTTCTTTCGTACTTATACAAGGGCTTTGAGCAATTATTTCAATAATTGCTTCCTGTTTCGTGGTAGTTTTAGTGATAGTTTTGGTGATAGTTTTAGTGATAGTTTTTTTATCATTACTACTATCAGAGTCTTTCAAAAATTCCCCATTCACTTCCATAACTGCATTGGTATAGTTATCCGTTTCATTGTCCGGATAAAATATAAGCTCAGGAGAACCATTTTCTAATAGTGCATCTTTTGCACGCCTTATTCCTGATCCGTAAGACTCTATTAGATTAAGAGAAAAGAACATATCTTTAAGTTCTTTATTAAGATACTGCCTTCTATCAAAACTTCTATCCTTATTAAGAGCTTCGATAGTTACAGGAGGGAGTGGTCTATTGTGGTTTACAAAAGAAATTCTATCCTTATAAATATAAATTCCTACATATTCAGGAGTATCATATTCTTTATGCAAAATAGCATTAGTAGCAAGTTCCTCAAAAGCTGTAAGAGGATAGTTATAGATAATCTTATGCTCAATTTTATCCGCTACTCTTATAGTGTATGAAGCCATAATATTATCTTCAAAATACTTGCTGACTTGTTTTGCCTGTATCCAAACCGGTCCATCAAATCTTTTTGATTCCATTTTATCTGTTCCATCAATTTCTCTTATGATTTCAACATGAGCATTAGGAATAAATTTATTTGGTATTTCCGCAAACATCAGCACAGCAAAATTTTTAGCTCTATAACCACCAAACTCACTTTTACTAACAAGCCCCATACTCTTTGCCATATCCAGCTTAGACATCTCTCTAACATCTTTTTTTGCTCCCGTTTGAAGCAGATATTCCTTCATGTATTCATAACTTAAATCATCTATGGTAGCGGTATCATTAAGATTTGAACTAAAAGAAAAGTTTGCAAATTTCTTCAAAAGTTCAAACTCTTCAGTTGGATTTGGTAGTCTTGAATCTCTACCGACTCTGATATATCTTCCTTCCTTTAGCCTAATATCTTTATCCCTTTCCGCCCTTTCACTTGTTTGAAATGGCCCATTATTACCACTTTCTACCGCAACAACAATATAATATTCATCATCAATTTTATCGGTAATAATGTGATAGTTTATTTTAGGATGAATATTGGAAAGTAAAGATTTTAATTCATTTTCAATACCCTCAATTTTAGACTCTTTTATACCTTCTATCGGTCTTTTCGGAATTGCCTTTTCTCCTGTTTCTTTATTATCAACTTCTTCAATTCCAATAAATAACAATCCTATCTCATTATTCATATAGTTATTGGCAAAGGCACAAGCAGTTTTTAGAATTTTATCTTTAAATATTGTCGACTTTTTATATTCGATAAAACTGCTTTCTATACTTTGATGCTCAAGAATGTTGTGAGCCATTCTTTTTATATCTAAAAGCTGCATAATACCTCCTTTTCAAAAATATATTATACTTCTTTTTAATAATACCACATCTACTTTTATTGGACCAATGAAAAAGAAAATATTAATCTAGCACTTAGTGTATTAAATGAAGAACAGTTGATATTTCATTGAACGTATACTTATTATATCGAACATAAAAACGGCTAGCCCATTTTTAGGACCAGCCGTTACTTTGTTCGATATTATTCTTCAATAGCGGAAATTTTATCCACACGTTTTGCATGGCGACCGCCTTCAAATTCAGTGTGCAACCAAATGTCCACGATTTCTAATGCTAAGCCTTGACCAATCACTCGTTCTCCCATAGTCAGTACGTTAGCATTGTTATGTTCACGGCTAGCATGAGCAGAAAAAGTATCGTGACATAATGCAGCACGAATCCCTTTTACTTTATTCGCTGCAATGCCGATCCCGATACCTGTACCACATGTCAAAATACCGCGATCAAATTCACCCGCTGCCACAGCTTCTGCCAATGGCTTCGCCACATCTGGATAATCCATGGAATCTGTGGAGTACGTACCAAAATCTTTGTACTCAATGCCTTGTTTCTCTAGTAAGCCTTTAATCGCTTCTTTTAAATGAAATCCACCATGATCACAACCAACTGCTACTTTCATTTTGTCCTCCTTTATTTAAAACGTCGTTCACCTTTTAATTACTTATGTAATTCAATCCCTTTTCGTATATACCGTACAATCTGTTCCGCTGTTTTAGTATATATTTCTTGAGATTGTCCAAATGGGTCTTCTACGTCCCCAACTTCGCCACCAAATTCAGCAAGGGTCATAATTTTTTTACTATCGAAAGGAAATTGGCGAAGTAATATTTTTTTATGATCTTCTGTCATTGCCAATACATAATCTGCGGCTTTCACAAAATCTACTTTTAATGGGCGAGAGCTGTGTTCGCTAATATCTTCGCCTACTAATTCACGAACTGCCTCCACAGCTTCGTCGCTCACCTTAGCTCCAGGAACACAAAATAATCCTGTGGACAAAGTCACTACCTCTATACCAAGCTCACGCCCTACAGCACGGGCAATTCCTTCTCCCATAGGACTACGACATGTATTTCCTGTGCAAACAAATAATAAATTCATAAGTACCTCTACTATACTTTAAAGCTATTTACACTATTTAATGTAGTCTAGCCAACACTTTTACAAAACAATTAATAGAAACCATATCTGATATATATCAATACACCAATATTCACAACTAATACACTCATCCCATCAAGCGTTTCAAACATCCTTAGATATATTGTACATGACCACCACTGGCCTTCTTTAAACGATTCATAACGGCCACACCAAGTCCTACCGGAGCACAGCCTTCCACAATTAATGTATCCACACCCATGTCGTTAAACTGTAATAAACTATCATATAAACGGTTGGCCAATGCCATAGGCTCTGCTTGTTCACCATATACAATGATATCTACCGAAAGTGTAAAATTGGGAAGTACTGTATTTAAATTTTCCAAAGTTTTCTCTGAAAGTAATAACCCAACTCTTGGCTTTCTTGTGCAATCTTCCTGTAAAATAGCTTCTTGCTGAACCATCTTATCTATGATGTCTTTCATGTGTTCCGCTACTGTTAATGACTGTCCCACTAGTACTTGTACCGGCATGTCTGGAGCATAATGGCGATATTTCATACCTGGTGCTTTGGGTGCCTCTGTAGGATCATGCAAAGCCGTGTCATATACCACATGGTCCGTCACCATTTCTAGCATCTCTTTTGTAACTCCACCGGGACGTAGGATAATCACAGTATCATCTTCGACTTGTACTACTGTAGATTCTACACCTATTTCACAGGGACCTGCATCCACTATTGCATGAATACGTCCTTTCATATCGTGTAAGACTGCTTCTGCCGTGGTCGGACTTGGTCGACCTGAGAGATTGGCGCTAGGCGCTGCAATAGGCACACCAGCAATACGTATCATCTCACGACATACCTCATGGTCTGGGCATCGTAATGCCACCCGTAAAAGTCCACCAGTCGCACGCTCTGGCACTAGCGCAGATTTTTCAAAGGTAATCGTCAATGGACCTGGCCAAAAGGTATCCATTAATCTTTGTTCTAAAGGAGAGATATGTTTCACTAAACGATGTACCATAGACTGGTCACATACATGTAAGATTAATGGATTGTCAGAAGGTCGCCCCTTGGCTGCATAAATGCGATCCATCGCATCTGCTGCCAGTCCATTAGCTCCTAAGCCGTAGACCGTCTCCGTAGGTATAGCTACTAAATCGCCTACACGAAGCAATGTACCCGCTAACTCAATATCATTTGTAGTTAATAACTGTGTCTCAATATGATCTAATGCTTCCATATCGTACCTCCTTTCCTATGTACTGTTTCCTATTTACAATTATATCACTTATAACAAACTTATTTTAAACTATATGAGACAGTAATTTTCAATTCTCATCCTTCCTCCACAAAGCGAGCCGTATATAAACTTTTGTTTGTACAGGACATTGTTGATTACTACAGATAGAGTGCCATATACTTCGGAGCAAATCTCAGTGGAACGTAAATTTGTGGAGAAGTATATAGCGCTCTATCTACGCTATCACATGTATCGGACAAAATTTTATATAGAAGAGCGTCGTACTTCCCAACGTACTTCACGAATAATACCAGCTATATCTCGTTGGTACACTGGTTCTCCATAGCATCCTGTTTCTTCCGCTAGTTTAGATACCGCTTCTTCTTGACCTTGTCCAATTTCGATGGCAAGGTATCCACCGTCTTTTACAAGACGCCAACCTTCACGAATGATAGGAATATAAAACTCTAATCCTGTAGTTCCTCCATGAAGGGCAATATGAGGTTCATGTAATACTTCTTGAGATAATGTGTTCATCTCTGCGGTGGTAATATATGGTGGGTTCGACACAAGTACATCAAACACACCTTCTAAGGATATTAGTTCTTCGCCCAATAGAGACTTACAAGCATCCAATACTGCACCATATTCATTACCTTTGCCTACTTTCACCTGTTCTAATAGTTGCTTTATATCACTTTCACAAAACCTTGAAACATCAGCTAATTCTAAAGATATGCGATTCTCCTCAGCTACTGCTAAGGCCTTATTGGAAATATCTACACCTACACCAGTGGCATTCGGCAAATAATGCAATAGACTTAATAAAATGGTACCGGGACCTGTACATAAGTCTAAAACGCGTGGCGATGTATCCACATCATAGAGAGATAGTATATCCTCAATTAATGTTTCCGTATCAGGACGAGGAATCAATACATGCTCGTTCACATGAAAGTCTAACCCCATAAATTCTTTATGCCCTGTAATAGCGGCTACGCTATACCCCTTCGCACGCTGTACCACTAGAGGTCGATAGGCATCTAATTCAGCTTTATCCAACGGACGGTCAAAATTGACATATAAATACATGCGGTCACAGCCCAAACTATGAGAAAGCAGTACTTCCCCATCCAAGCGGCTTGATTCTATGCCTTTGGAGCGAAAATACTGCTCTGTCCATTGGAGCATGCGACTAATAGTCCATAACTCATTATCCATGTTGATTTGCCTCTTGCATTTTAGCGGCTTGTTCTGCTGTGATTAAAGCTTGGATTAATTCATCCATATCCCCATTTAATACAGCATTTAATTTGTATAAAGTTAAGTTAATGCGATGGTCTGTCACACGACCTTGTGGATAGTTGTACGTACGAATACGCTCGGAGCGATCCCCTGTACCCACTTGGCTTTTACGGTCTGCTGCCATAGCGGACGTTGCTTCTTGCTCTGCTTTATCTTGTAATTTAGCACGCAATACGCGCATTGCTTTTTCCCGGTTTTTGAGCTGAGAACGCTCATCCTGACAAGCTACCACAATGCCAGATGGTTTGTGTGTAATACGGACAGCTGACTCCGTTTTATTAATGTGCTGTCCACCTGCACCAGATGCACGGTATGTATCGATTTCCAAATCTTTTTCATTAATTTCGATGTCGATATCTTCTGCTTCTGGCAATACCGCTACCGTTACAGTAGACGTATGGATACGTCCAGAAGATTCTGTATCTGGCACACGTTGCACACGGTGTACACCACTTTCAAATTTTAACTTAGAATATACACTGTCGCCTTCGATAGAGAATACGACCTCTTTGAATCCCCCTAATTCAGGCTCGTTCGCATCGATGATAGTACATCTCCAGCCCTGAGTTTCTGCGTACTTTGTAAACATGCGGAATAAATCCCCTGCGAACAAAGCGGCTTCATCACCACCGGCACCACCACGAATTTCGACGATAATATTTTTATCATCATTCGGATCTTTTGGTAATAGCAAAATATGTAATTCTGCCTCTAATTCATCTCGACGAACTTTTAATTCATTCAATTCTTCTTGTGCCATAGCACGGAAGTCTTCATCTAAGCTTTTATCACCTAGTACTTCTAAGGCTTCTTCAATGCCGGCTAAGACTTGTTTATATTGACGGAATGTGTTCACTGTATCCGTTAATGACGCATGTTGGCGAGTCAGTTTACGCCATTCTTCTTGGCGAGCAATCACATCTGGGTCAGAAATGCGCTGTTCCAAGTCTAAAAATTTATCTTCAATCACTTGTAGTTTATCTACTAACACAGTGACTCCTTTCTAATCTTCTTCGTAAGCATCTTCTTCACTAGGTCGCACAGATTGTAAAGCACAAATAGCCACTTCAATTTGGTCATCCTCTGGCTCTCTCGTAGTCATATATTGTAGAGCCAAACCAGGAGCAATGATGGCTTTCATGAGTGGATGTTGTGTCCGTCCAGCCAAACGAATCAATTCATAGGAAATTCCAGCCACCACCGGCATCAAAGCTAATCTAGATACTATACGTTCTACTAAATTAGGCCAACCTAGAAATGCGAATACAATAATACTCACTACCATGACGAATAACAAGAAATTAGTACCGCAGCGTGCATGTAATCTAGAATGATTTCGCACATTTTCCACAGTTAATTCCATATCATTTTCATAGGTGTGTATCGTTTTATGCTCTGCCCCATGATACTGAAAGACACGCTTAATATCTGGAGTGAGTCCAATAGCAAAAATATATAATAAAAAAAGGATTAAACGAATAATTCCTTCGTATAAATTCAATATCATATGATCTGTGCCTGCACCTGGCATAAATTTTGCCAACCATGTCGGTAAGGCGATAAATAATGCTGCTGCAATGAGTACAGATACAGCCATAGTGATGGCAATTTCTTTGTTAGATACCTCTTCCTCTTCTTCTCCAGAGGCCTGTGCCGAAAAGGATAAGGCTTTCATACCAATCACTAAGGATTCAAATAAAGCTACTACTCCACGCAGAAATGGCAACTTTAATATGGGATACTTGTCTTGGATAGATTTCGTAGGTTCTTCTTTAACCGTGATGGTTCCATCTGGTTTTCGACAAGCTGTGGCCATAATCTTAGGACCACGCATCATAACCCCTTCAATGACGGCTTGTCCACCTACATATTTTTTTACTCGTTCCTGAGTCATAGGGTCTCCTGTAAAACAAATATAGGCAGAGCCTTAGCTCTGCCAATTAATTTGTATAGGTTATTTACGTAATTATTTGCCGTAACGTTTGTTAAATTGTTCGATACGACCGCGAGCTTTAGCCGCACGTTGTTGGCCTGTGAAGAATGGATGGCAGTTGGAGCAAACGTCCACGCGAAGATCACCTTTAACAGAACCAGTTTTGAATGTGTTTCCACAACCGCAAGTTACAGTTGCTTCCGCATAATTAGGATGAATTCCTTCTTTCATGTATATACACCTCTTTTCAACGTCTAAACTTTTCTTATAGATTATATCACGAATGCTATACTCTATGCAATACTAGGGACTATGAGTTATTCAGATATTTATAATGCTACACTCAGCTGTATTCCTAGGACTCGATGTGGCACTTTAAATCCATTTGGTATTCTTAATGGTGTGGATAGAAACATATTATAGTTAGCACTTCCATAGTACCCTTTCATACCAATAGCTCCGCCCCATAGCTCTGTACCCAATATATCTTCTGTAGATTTGCCGTACACTTTACCATAATCTAAACCTAAATACAGTGTATGATTCTGATTCAGTGATATATCTAAGGTGTTCCGTACATAAAACCCTTGTTCTGCGGCTAGATTTCTATCACCAGTAAACCCACGCACAGTATACCATCCACCGATATTAAAGAACTCACTACTGTACAGCTTACTATTCGTATACTGTCCTTTTGCTTCCATTGTATAGGTAGCTTTCCGATTCCAAAGCGTCAATGTACGCTGATAGTTCACTTTCCCCGTATATATATGATACTGTGTGGTGGCTTCTCCTAAATGGTCGGTAGGACCAGGGCTAGCCCACCAAGGAACGCCTCTTTCATATTGCACTAACCAATCTAAACTTCCATTCTTGCTATATCGTTTTTGATGTATTCCTATGGACCAAGACGTGGTATTTCTCCGTTGCACATCAATTTCACTACCATTAATAAAAGAATGTCTTGTCTTATGTGTGAGACCTTGCACTAATTCTGTAATCTGTTGGCTATTCCTGTACAATACGTGTTTCCATCGTAATTCATCGCTAGTAAAGTTACCGCTAGAAATAAATGGTTTAATGGCATAGGTAACTCGTTGTTGATAGTCTGAATTAGAATGGCTAAAGGTAATACTATCATATCCAATAGGTATTTGATATGATACATAATTTGATTTACTTGTATTGATACTATCTGAGTGTCTAGTTTTAGTTAAGCTATAGTACAAAGTATCACTACGATCCAATGGTCTGCCTACTGTGATGGACACATTCCCTTGCAAGCGCCCTGTCCCTTCATTACCGAAATTATCGAATCCGGTGTTGATTTCTACTTTGGACTTATTTTCTATCTGAAATACCACTATAGATGTACCTAACTTACTTCCCGGTTGTAACTGTACCTTAGCCTTCTGATGGGGTACTGTATTTAAATTATCTACAGTTTGTTCTATGTTCCGTATATTTAAGATATGCCCCTTATGAAAGGCTAATGCGTTTGTATAATTACCTGCCACACCCTTAAATTGTATTTCTTCCACAGTTCCTACCAGCAAGGATAATCGAAGTGTACCACTCCCTATATTTTGAGGCTCCATATAGACCTTAGAGGTAATGTAACCTCTATCTAGTAAGGCGGTATTAAGTTCTTGCAACAAGTTATTAATTGTTTCTATCCCATACGATTGATGTTCTCTCTTAGCCACCATAGTTTGCAGAAAACTTAACTCCGGTGGAACCTGCGAAAGTTCAATATGATGAATTAAAAATTCTGGTTCATCACTAGACAGTTGATTCATCTTTTGAGGTACTATCCCCTCTGTAAGAACTGTGAAAGCCGGCGTTTCCTTTTGTTCCACATGAGATATAGAACGCTCCATCTGGTCTAGCAGTTTACCTTGCTCATCTATAGTATTGGCATGGGCACCATAAGAACATGAACCTATACACAAACAGATAAGACCTACAAATATTTTATATACTATCATCCCTATACCCCTTCAGATACAATGTGTTATATCTTTCGGAACGTTTTTCTAATGGCTTCTCTTGTGCCGCCTTCTCTAATTTTTTCATAATTTCGTACTTACGTTCATCCAAATCTTTTTCTTCAATAATAGAAATTCTAGGATGACCTAATTCTTTATCCTTCCGTATATCCTTTAGGAATTGAATAATCTTTTCTTTTTCCTCATCTGTTATATTTTTATTTAATACCACGATGGTATCACCATTAAATACAAATTGACTTATAAATCCAATTGATCCGTACGTGTATTGAAAACTTCTAGTAAAATACTGTGCCTTCACATAAGGTTCTATCACTCTTGAATAATTTCCAGATTCCATGACAGCCACATATTTTCCAGTTATCTCATTTTTTTTAACATTTAAGGATGGAGGATTATCTGGTGTATACATTACTAGAGCCACTAATGACATAATACCTATATAGGCAAGTATTAAAATAATCTCTACACCATATTTCTTAATATATCCAATCATGTCTATAGCACTCATATAACATCTTATAATATCAACTTCCATGCCAATTCATCAGAACAAATATTGATTTCATCTATACTTTTGAAAGTTTAAATTTCCGACAACCTGCACAAGATATATATACTTTCAATACAAACAGAACCATAAAAGATATATTTCAAAATATAACGCACTCTATTGGTGAGGGATGATAACAATTCCTCATGTACCCAATAGTAGTAACCTATAATAGTGTAAGTTATTAATAATAAGGAGTTCCATTTAATCCAAACATCTATAAATCCAAATCGAATTAATGTACCAAAAGAGACAGAGAAAATTAATACTCGTAAAATATGAATCCCTATATTGGTTAACACATTATATCTTTTGTTATTGTGTTTAAACCAATATATACATAATGGAATCAATCCAATGCAATTATAAAACAAAAATAGCATATCCTCGTCATTAGCGCCATAGCTTTCTAGCGTACGAAGTGTAGTTTTAATAATTTCATGCATTGGTATCCTCTTTCAGTAAATAACCTAACTTTTTTCTCATCTTAATGATAAAGCCATCATTTGACTCCGCTACTATAAAACATAATAGATGAAGAGGTATAATAAAAATAGTTGTTGCCCAAATGATTGGAATATTCATTGCTCTGAACCGTTTTATAGTGAATATAAACAGCATATAATGAGAGCCACATACAATGATGGCGAATAATAAAGCAATAATATCAACCTCTGCTCCATTTTTTTCTAAAATAAGTGCAGAAATCCCTAGTAGCCATGACCATAACATTATCCATCCAAGACTTTTATTATAACCCTTTAGTGAAAGTGATGTATATGGATTAAAGTTATCTTTTATTCTCTTCATGATCATCTATTATATTCCTCCTTTAATTCACTTACTTCATCTTCTAATAACTCTTTCCCCTTTTTTTCACCATAAAATCTATCTTTCATTGCTGTAGTGTTAAAATTTATATACCCTTCGCCTCCAGATCCTACATATGCACCTCCACCTATATCAAAGATCGTATCATCAAGCCCAGTATATAATGAAGCACCGCTTACTTTATTAAATGATCTTGATAGATAAATATTAACTGTCGTTTCATTATCTCTAATGTTACGCGCATTTGCCACATTAACTACATTTGCTCCTAAAGAATAATTTTCAGTTACTCCTGCACCAGCCCCTATTTTAGAAATAATTGCTAACCCTTTGCGACTTGTATCATAATCAAGATGCGATGAGGCGCCTACATTCCCTCTCACAGGCCCTATTTTTCCATTTATTCCTAGACCAACACCTATGCCACCATTTACCCAAACCATATCTCTTTTAGGTAACTTATCTGCATATTCTTCTAAAATTCGAATCATCTCTCCAGTTAAAC
>CAUQBP010000002.1:0-261015 GCA_963516605.1 uncultured Veillonella sp.
AGAGCCTTCTTATTTTTTTATTTTTTGTCACAAATGTATTATACTCTTACAATTTTTTCGATATACCCTTATAGATAAAAAGCACTGCCCTTGTCATCAACGAATCAGTTGACACTTAGGTAGTGCTTTATAGTCAGATAGGCTCTATTCACCAGAATTAACTTTTATCCCATGTCTCTTTTGCTGTTTCCAATAACCCCTTAAGCCGTGCCAAGCCTTTTCTTCTCAATCGATGGATATAACTATGACTGCATTCCAAGGTATCTGCAATAGAGGCTACACTATGGTCCTTGTAATACACTTCTTCCACTACGTGCTGCTCCGCTAAAGGCAACTGTTTCATAGCCGATGTCACCATAGCTCCATACATGCGTTCCTCGCAAACTATTTCTGTAGAAGGGCCCTCAGCAGGCAATTGTTCCCACCAAGTTTCACCATCTTCCGTTTCCGATTGTAGCACAATCCCTTCTTTACCTTCCTTACGAAGATAGTCCAAGATACGTCCTCGAATACGATGTACTGCATAGAGGGAAAAGGCTACGCCTTTCTTAGAATCATATCGCTCTACCGCTTCAATGAGCCCAATGGTCCCCTCTTGAATGCAATCCATCCTATCTACCTTAGAAGATTGATACACATTAGCTTCTTTCAATACTAAAGGTTGGTAATGCTCAATGATCGTCATACGAGCCTCTAAGTCTCCTTGTTCCTCGTAAGCCTTCCAGAGCTTTTGTTCTTCTTCCCAGGTCAACAATTCAATTGTATCCACACTGGCAATATAATCATTGAGCATACTTTCACCTCCTTTAGAATCGGTAGCGCCACTGCGCCCCTAAGTAGTGTTTATTTTCATTATTAATCCATCCTGTAGCACTAATGCTACGATTGATATCATACTGAAAACCATATGACACATGGTCATTTTTAAGGCCCCTAGTTAAGGTAATCATCAAATCTGGCACTACATATTTACCGATGGTAACGTTAAAATTATTTTTTTCCTGCAAGTCACGAGAGTCTTTTCCATCTAAAGAACCTGTGGTAATATTCACCAAATCCAATCCCAGTGTATCTTGCAGCACATCTTCGATATAGCCAAATGCCAAAGACTGTAAGCTAGATGTCAGTAACGCATTGGCATCTTCTGATGTAACTCCACTAGCATTGCCCACATTTCGACCAAATGTCAACAGCGAAATGATTTGACGTTCCGATAAATTAGGTTCTGACGTTAATTTTAATTTCATCTGCGTCGCAGGTCCTTCCGCTTGTAGAGATATACGATAGTTCTTCACATTCGCCATACTTCGCACATTGAGTTCAGGAATGATACTGCCTGTGACAAATTTCGCCTGTCCTTCTGTGATTTTAAAGCGATTTTTCAAATATTTTACATGTCCTTTGTTGACGGATAACTTACCACTCGCCTTCGGTTCCCCTACAGTTCCTTCAAATTTGACCTTACCTTGTAAGAACATATCGTAGAGCAATGGATTATAAAGACGCACATTTTCTTTTGCATCGATAGTCAAGTCTAACCCCAATGGAATCGATGCATCTGAACTTTCAAAGCTCAATGGAATCGAACCCACCACATCATGCAATGTAATAGCTCCCACCAATTTCGGCATTTCCGGCGTATCCACAATATACAGTTCACCATCTAAAGGCCCTGTATAGAAAGCATGACCAATTTCGATACCTTTCATTTGTAACGCACCATAGTAGGATGTAATGCTAGTTCCCATCCAACCAATATTCCCAGATAGGCCTGCATTACCTTTTCCCATAACGGTACTACCTGTAATATCTACATGATTACCACGGAACAACAACTGCCCTTTTAGTTGAGTCACTGGCTTTTTCAAAGATTGTAATTGCATAGACCCACTAGGGAGCTCTACAGTACCATTGGCCAAGATATTCGACGAATTGCCTGTCACATGAACAACACCATGAATCGCACCATCAGCGGACTGCACTTCTTTAAACATCAAGGGCAGAACAGACAAGTTTGCTTCATTCATGTCCACGTACACATCAAATTGCTTGTTTCTATCATCCGTTACGTATTCATTGGTTACAAAGGCGCCCAATGGTAGCTTACCACGAACTTTTATTGAAGAGTCTGATTTTTTAATCATTCCTTGTTGGATATTCACTACCTGGTCTTCCATGGTTCCTAAGATACTCAACTGATCTAGACTAATACCATTGATGACTGCTTGTTCCACTTCACTGGAAAATTCTACCTTTGGCGATTTCGTAAGTCCATGTACATTGATGATAAAGTTCCAATTTCCCTGTGCATTCACATCTTTTGTAACTAGAGGTAATACGGTTTGCACTGGCACTTTTGACGCTACTAATTGAATATCCGTAGAGCCATCTAAATCAGCTTTACCTTTGCCCACAATGAGCCCTTCTTTAATAGGTAACTTGAAGGTACGAATATCAATGGTTCGTCCACCATAACCTAGGTCTAGCGTAGCCGTCCCTACCACTTCATCGCGAATCGTCGTATTCTCAAGCGTCCCTTTTACATCTAGTCTCGGACTGTCGCTAGTACCACCTAACTCAATGGTAGCCTGCAACTTGCCATTCACATCTGGTACTTGTGCATTGGTTAATGCCAATAATTGATGCAAATCTCCATCTCGGACACGTACATACCCAAATAAGCGTTTTGGGTTCTCTAATTGAACCCCACCTTTCACTTCGTATTGACTGGTGCCACTGCCTGTGAAAGTCAACCCTTGTAGATGTACTACTTTCGGTGTAACGTACACAGAACCTGCTATATCATGCAAGGTAGTATCTTGCACCTGCATCGTATCGGACTGCACATTCCCTTCAAAGATCGGTGCATCCACCGTGCCACCAAGATGACCTTCCGCCCCTACATAGCCAACCATGTGGAGTCCCGCATCACGAACGAAAGGTTCAATAGGTACTGCATCTCCTACAAAATTAATATCTAACTGCTTATCTTGTATATCCCCATCTACAATGATAGAGGACCCATAGGTACTGATATCTAACCTTGGTAAATGTAGATGACCATCATGATATGTATAGTTCCCTTCAATGGATGTAAAGAGTTTACCATATGCGGAACCATCCCAGGCTTTCAGATGACCTTCTATTTGTGGTTGTTGTAACGTTCCTTGCACATGAATATCCGTATTAAGCCATCCCGTCATAGGAATGTCTGTAAAGGTTGACAATACATCTTCGATACGCACATCCTTTGCAGAGCCTTTGATATCCATAGTTTGTTCACCGTCTAACTGGATAAATCCATCTAGGTCATAAGTGCTTTTTCTATATTCCAACTCACCTTCAAGAATATGGAGGGTAGTATCATCTAACTTTGTTTTAATAAATCCACGGTCAAACTTGGTTGTTCCATAGGAAAGGGTTTCACCAGCAATCATGACCGTTCCTGTAGGATTCTCTAGGGACCCTTGTAAATTAGCCTCTACAGAAACAGTACCGCCCAACGGTTTAGGGCTCCACTCATCGAATTGTTCTAATCCAATGTTGTTGCCATGCAAATTAATACCAAATGTACCATTGCCTAATCGACCACTCCCTGTGAAAGTGCCTCTACCCCAAGTACCATTTAAATACGGCACTACGAGCTGTGTGCCATCCCAAGATACACTGGCATCCAAGGTATCCACTAAGATAGATTGATACCCAATGTGGCCTCCATGTACTGAGCCGTTTATATTGGAAATCGATCCTTGTTCCCCTTCAATGGTTAAGGACCCACTCACTGTGCCCTGTACAGAAGGTACGCCCTCAAGAGGCAGTCCATACAAGGATACATCTTGTACTTCTACTTGTGCTGAGAAATTATCTGTATCCATATGATAGGAGCCAGTACCAGTTACAGTTCCACCTTGCGTACTCAGTTCTGCATCTCCTACATGAATCACTTGATCTCCATAGGAAAGATGAGCTTTTCCACGATTGACTGTGATTCCTTCATAGGCAAGATCTCGTACCTCTACATCGCCACTAGCTTTTACATTCGATACAGGTCCTGTTAACAATGCCTCTGCCGTAATAGTCCCTGTCAGTGGCAATTGACCAAACGAGGCTAGATTCCACTCTTTCAATCCTACGTTGACATGTAATGTAGGATCCTCATCAAAGACATGGTGTACAGTGCCACTCACACGAAGGTGCTCGTCATTCACATTCGCTTCAATTCCATCCAAGAACAGCACATCTCCATGGATTTGAAGTGTCCCCTTCCCAGATGTTAACCGATAACCTTGAAGCGTCGTTCCTACATTTTGGAAGGAAAGTCCCCCTTCCCCATACCAGAAACCACCACGTTGTGTGACTGTCAATGCTACATCTGTCAGCTCACCACTGATAGGACTTACTGCAGTTGGTAAAGAGATTCGATTTATAATAGGAGCTATATCTAAATGTGGTGTTTCCACATAGAATGATCGATTACCACTGTCATCCAACGCCCATTGTATGGTGGAATGAATATGATCCTTTCCTAATTGGGCATCCACGACTCCATCTAGCATATGTCCACCATCACCTAGGACGGTCATATTCACATCCGATAAGAGCAACGGTTCTGCATGAGGCAAGAATAAGGATATAGACCCATTCTCTAGCCGCAACAATCCACTAAATTGACTAGGACTATCCGACTCTCGTTCCTTAAGCAATTGTAGTACATTCCATTGCCCCTGTTCATCTTGTACCACATTGACATGCGGTGAGCTGACAGTAATCGTACCGATTAAGGCATCTGGCGATACCTGTCCAAAAGGATATTGCAATACCTTAAGCCATTGAATGGATATCGTCAATGCATCTGCGGTAAGCACACGTTGCCCTTTCGCATCGTCTACGATAAGATCCTTCATTTGAACAGAACCATCCCAACCAATGTGAAATGTTGAATAGGAAACAGTTCCATTCAGTGCTGTATGTAATTGTTCTTGCACATAAGGCCCTACATAGGTTTCACTCAATGGTTGTAAGCCGAATCCAACGCCTGCTACACATCCACCGAGTACGATACCTAGTATCCAGTGTTTCCTCTTCATGATTCACCTCATATCGGTATGACCACTATCCTTGATTCACAATCATTGCGCCACTACCCACTGTGGCTTCTACAGAAATACCCATTGCCTTTTCTAAGGTAGCCATGCTTAAGTTATAGTTATATAGAGCATCTACATAATTATTACGAGCTGTGGCTAACGCCGTTTCTGCATCAAGCACATCCACATTTGTGCCTACTCCAGAACGGTAACGCAATGTTTTAATGCGGAAATCTTCCTGTCCTGCTTCTACTGCAGCATGAGTACTTTTAATTTTTTGTTCTGCTGCTTTTAAATTTAAGTACGCCTCTTGCACTTGTAACTCTACCGTATCAATCGTTTGTGCATAGGCTTCTTTCGCTTTTTCTAACTTTGCTTTAGCAGCACTTACATTAGCTTTTGATTGGCCCCCATCCCATACATTCCAAGATAAGGTAGCGCCTACGGACCAGTCTTTGCTATCGTTACCAGCCCAATGTGCACCATTCATGCGTCGGCTAGCATTGGCTTTCACCACTGGAATATCAGAAGCATCTGCAAGGCCTACATTTTCTTCGGCTGCTTTCACTGCCATTGCCGCTTGTACAATGGCACCACGATGTGCTACTCCATAAGATTTTGCAGATTCCAATGAAATACCATATGGTGCATAGCTTAATTCTTTGTCTGCTGTTACGATTGGTGTAGATACAGGCAATCCTACATGATTATTGAACTTTGCCTCTGCTAAATTAGCAGCGTTTTTCGCTTCTACTAAAGCAGTTTTTGCATTCGCTAATCGTGTATTCGTAGCCAGTACATCAGATTTAGATACAATACCTACTTGATATTGTAAGTTAGCATTTTTTAAATGTTCTTCGTAATCACGGACTGTTTGTTCTGCTACATTTACCTTATTACGAGACATGATAAGGGACAAATAATTAGTTGCTGCCGTTAATTTAGCTGTTTGTGCGGCTTCCGTTAATGCTGCGCCACTGCCATCACGACTATATTTAGCTGCTTCAATTTGTGCATCCAAAGCACGATTAAATACAGATACTCCCACACCTAATTGATGCGAAAAGGCATTTCCAGTTTTACTAACACCGTTCACTTCATTTCCTGTATGGTTAGCGCTATAATTATACGTCACTACTGGATTCCTACCGCTAGTCGCAACTCCTACTTGTGCTATTGCCGCTTCATAATCCCATTGAGATTGATGTAAGGTTCTATTATTTTGCAATGCTAATGCAATGGATTGTGGCAATGTAATAGACACAGATTGACTGTTTGTCTGTGCTTGGTTTTTATATGCCTTTGTCATCATTGCTGCTTGCGCAGTTGCTTTTTCTTGAAAATGTACTAATTTTACTGTATCTGTTTGCGGTGCCGCTGCTCCTACTGTACATGCATAGGCTGCTAACATCGCTGCTACTGTCATTATTTTTGTATTCATTGGGTCCTCCTAAAATGTCTTTCTTAGCCCAAAATAATTCACACGGTTATGGTCATGTCCATACCAAGTCCATTGACCTACCACATAAGTATCTTTCCATAATTGAACATCTGAACGAATCCGATAGGAACCATGGCGGATATCGAATAGAGCTCCAGATAGTGAAACTGGTTTTCCAAATCCCACATCGGCTCCTACGCCTAGTTTTCCATCAAATAAACCACCTCGTAGGTATACTTGATCTAGCACTCGTTTTCCATAGGTAAGGTCCACATTCGAACCATTACCTATATTGGAAATCCCTAAGGTATAGATAGAATCCTTCGTCATAAGGCGCACATCTGCATCAGTACGAGCTTTTTTATCCTCTGGATTGTACAATACCTCTGCTCCTATCTGCGTCTTAAGATCCGACTTTTTTCCATCCGAACCTGCTTTCACGTCCCCACCGGTAAGACGATTTAGCTTAGTCGTTAATTGTGCTGTATTATGCAAAGTTTCCTTAATATCCGCAGCGCTCTTAGGGTCTGTTACAACTCCTTCCATAGCGCCTGCCATTTTTGAAATACTATCTGTAGTAGTTTTCAAATTATTCACAATTTGACGCATTTCTGTTCCTGCTTGACCATCTGCATTAAATTGTTTCATATTCGTATCCATTTGATTTGTCAAGGATTCCATATTTCGTGTAATGCCTACCATATTCGCTGTTAAAGCTGAAATATTGTCACTATTATTCGCTAACATAGCATTCATTTGAGCCGTCAAATTTGCTGTATTTTGAGCAATTAACTCTGTCGATTGTAAGGCATTGCGTAAAGCGCTTTGTGTTTTTTCATCACCAATGATGCCATTCATGGATTGCAATGTAGTGGTGGCCGCTTCCATCAATTTCGTAGCTTGCGCCATGGTTTTATCGATTTCACTTTTTCCATCCCCTGTAATGAAAGCACCATCATCTAAATACAAAGTACTACGGCCTGGCGTAATTTGGATGAATTTATCCCCTAAAATACCATCACTTTCCATGGTAAAAGCAGAGTCTGTCGGAATTTTTACATCCTTGTCGATGTCCATAGCCACCGTAATCCCTTTGTCAGTGACTTGCATAGATTTGACTTTCCCTACTTTCACCCCTGAAAAGCGCACAGTATTGCCTTCTTTCAACCCCGTTACAGATTGAAAATTCCCAGCAATATGCATAGTAGGAGCTGCAAATATATCAAATCGTCCTAAAAATACAATACACACAGCAAATAGGACTACCCCCACTACGGTAAATAGACCTACCTTCGCCTCTGTTGTCCACTTCATGGTATATCTCCTTCTTCTTGTATCTCTGTTTTCACAGATTTACGACCCTCTATAAATTGTTGTACCTTCGGATTCTTAGAATGTCTAAACTCTTCTGTTGGTGATACTTCAATAAACTTTCCTTTATCTAGTAAGGCAATGCGGTCTGCCACAAAAAAGGCTGAGTTCATATCGTGAGTGACCACGATAGAACTACATTGCAAATGAGATTGCATGCTCCGTATTAAACGACTAATGGTGCCCGATGTAATCGGATCCAATCCTGATGTCGGTTCATCATATAGAATGATTTTAGGATCTAAAGCAATAGCACGAGCCAAGCTAATCCGTTTTTTCATCCCCCCTGATAGTTCACTAGGCATGTACTGTTCAGTCTTTGGCAATCCTACCATACGTAGCTTTCTAGCTACAGTACGTTGAATCTCCTCTTCGCTCATCGTCGTATGTTGGCGTAGTCCAAAGGCTACATTCTCTCCTACACTCATAGAATCAAATAACGCAGAGTATTGAAAGACCATCCCCATAGTTTGTCGCAACCGATCGAATTCATTCTCATCGATTTTCGTAATATCTACATCATCTACTAAAATAGTACCACTGGTAGGCCGTAAAAGACCGATAATCAATTTAAGCAAAGTACTTTTGCCCGCTCCAGAGCCTCCTAAAATAGCTAGAGTTTCTCCATCATGGATAGTTAAATCTACATGGTCTAAAATAATTCTATTCTCATAGGCTAGGACCACGTTTTGTAATTCAATCATAGGTCCTCCTAGAATAATAAGACTGATAAAAAGTAATTTAATATAAAGACTAAAATGATACTGGTTACTACAGAGCTAGTAGTAGCATAGCCAACAGCAGTTGCCCCCATATCTGTGTACATGCCTTTATAAGATCCAACTAGGGCAATAACCGCTCCGAACACACAAGATTTAATGAGTCCGTACGTCAAATCAGATAGGATCGCAAAAATTTGAATGGAGTCTAAATAGGTAGAACCGGCTAGTCCTTTCACTATGGTAGCTACCAAGTATCCCCCACCTGTACCGATAAGAACACCATAAAATGTCAAGATTGGCACCATAATCATACATGCTACAACACGAGGTACTACAAGATACCCAATGGGGTTAACCGCCATGACCTTTAAGGCATCGATTTGCTCTGTTACTTTCATAGTTCCTAACTCTGCCGTAATAGCTGCACCCACACGACCTGCTAATACAACGCCAACTAAAACTGGGCCTAATTCGCGCCCCATAGCAATGGCCATAATACCACCCACAGTTCCCTGTGCACCATAGTGTATCAATACATCTGCCATTTGCAATGTCATCACAGCGCCTGCAAAAAACATAGTTAATGATAAAATCGGCAAGGAATACACCCCTAAGTGTGCCATTTGTTCGATTGTGAGTTTCCAATTTATTTTTGGTAATTGTCCTATGGTTCTCCATAGTAACAACATGGCCTCACCTATCTGGGATAGGAAAAAGATCATTTGCTTACCAATCCATGTTAACCAAATCATAGTTCCTCCTGAGTATTTGTATCAATCTTCAGTATATCACAAAACTCTTTGAATGTGCAGTAGTACCATCGGAGTTTTCAAAATAAAAGCAGGAAATGATGCTATATCACTTCCTGCTCTCTTCGGATAAGACTATTTATTTTTCTTTTGGTCTGACTCTTCTGCTTTTACTTTCTCTTTTAAATTTGAAAGTTTTTCTTTGATCCGCTGTTTACGCAAATGGTCTCGATCTTTTTTATCTACCACTTGTACCGTAAACTGTCCATCACCTAAGACAACATAATCTACTACCACTCGTGATGCTTCATTGTTTTCTTTTTCGTCATCATCAGAGGCTTTCAAACCTTTTTTATGTTTGCCTCCATTTGGCAACTCATCATCGTCCACATCTTCCTCGTCTGCTTCTAGGCGTTGCTTTTTCGCCTTGTCCCCAGACTCTTCCACCATACTGATATCATCGGCTAAAAACTCTGCTACAATTTGGTTATTCTGATCATCTTCACTGAGATCTTTGAAATATTCATCAAAGTTTTTATGCACTTTCAATCGCTCTACAATTTCATCTGTCAAATTATATTTTTGTTTTTCAAACAAGTATGGCAATGGAATCACGCCACCACCACGCACTTCAAGTGTATAGGTTCCTAGCTTTTGATCTTCTGGCACTTTAAAGATAATTTCTCGTTGAATCTTTCCTTCGCGGTAGGCTTGTAAATTGGCAGTAATCACAATGTTGTCCCCAGGAGATACAATGACTTGGTCTGCACTAGCATCGATGATCGTAGCTGTACGTTTTGCTTCTTCCACTTGTACATCTACTTGAATATCACGGATTTCATAGTCTTTGAAAGCATTATTCATTAAACTTTCTACAATATCGAATAATTCATCGATAGATTTTTCAGATACTGAGCTACTGGAGTACACCATATTCCGTCGTTCTAAGGTAGGTAATTTAGGATCTACAGGTGTAATCTTAATATTGATCTTAGCTGTACCACCACCTACACGGTCTAGCGTTTTGTTCAGCAGGCTATATACGGAGGTCGCCACCAAGGTCGGCGTTAGTTTAGAAGATTCCACAACCGTGACCGCCGCATTTCGCTCTACCCCACGATCTAAATCACGAAGTTGCATACGCACAGGAACACCTTTTCCAAATACCCCAACGGTACCAGCAATACCTGCCCCGCGATCTTCTGTGATAACACCTACTTCTCGCCCTAAGGACCCCAATTTAAAACCAGAATCTATACTTTTTACTACTGTAAAAATACTGGAGTTATTCATGAAATAACCTGTAGAGCCACGTTTATCAAATGGGTGTCCAAAGGCAACTACTTTATCCTTATCTACATAGGTAACAGTCCCCACGGCGCCCATCTTCAAATCACCTTTTACCAGTAACGCCGCAATAGAGCCACCAGGCACCATTGGTTTCACAATATCATCCGTGCTGTCACTAGCCGTAGCATATCCTTTATAACCAAAGTCCTTAAATTTTGTTCCCAAATATGCTAAGGATGTTTCATCATAACCATCTGCCATCAATGGTGTGCCCAACGGAATCAATTGTGTATCTTTCCATGGATTCGGTAAATCTTTTTGGTATTTCTCATCCCACAGTTTCACCATTTGATCGATAGGTGTTACCATGCCCAAAGTACCGTCTGTAAATCCCCAGCCATAGGCAACAGCACCTACCAATTTTCCATCAATGTATACGGGGCTACCACTCATACCATGAACAATCCCCCCCGATGCATCAATGATGGGACCTGATACTTTCACTAAAATCAAATCCCCCGATGGGCCACGTTGTTTCATAACGCCTAGGACTTCCACTTTGAAAGAATCAATTTTATCCCCTTGTACTACTGTATCCGCATGACCTACCATGCCACGGTGTAAATCCTCTACTTTCATAAATTCTATTGCATGAGCACTTGTAAAAGTAGCCCCACACAATAAGAGCGCCAGCACACCCTTAGTGTACCGACGCCAAAAACGATGTAATTGCATCTATATCGCCTCTTCTTATTGATTATTAATAATTAGTTATTGATCACTGTTATAATTTGACCTCGTTCCACTGTAGCACCTGGCTCCACAGAGACTGTTTGTACCACACCGTTCACAGTGGCACGGGATGCTACCATAGGTCCCCCTAATGTTTGTACTGTTAGCAATGGGTCCCCTTCTTTGACAGAAGTTCCTACACTAACCACAGATACGACTTCACCAGATAACACAGTTTCATGATTTACTGGTGCAGCCTCTGCCGTAGATGTCACTAAAAATGCTGCTAACAATGCCCCCAAACTATATAGAAAAACTTTTTTCATATATATACACCTCCTACAATTTTCTTCCATGTACAGTATATCATATTTTCAAGAGTCAGAACAATCAATTCCTAGTAAAATAGTCTATCTTTTCATACACTATCTTACTTCCCTTATCATAAACTTTGTATATGAAAAAATCATGAAGTCAAGTACCACTTATCGTAGTTCTTCCAAGGTATCGCGCAATTGATTCAACTCTGATAGCGCTTTTCCTGTGCCCAAGATAACAGAATACCTAGGATGTTCCACTACATAAGCAGGACGACCCGTTTTTTCTGTAATCATTCGGTCTAAACCACGAAGCTGAGAGCCTCCACCAGTCAAAATAATACCATGGTGATTAATTTGCGCCAATAATTCTGGAGGTGTTTTTTCTAAAATGCTAATGATTCCTTCAATGATATGTTGCACTGGTCTTTCTAGAGCAAACTTCATATCTTTTGAAGTAATTTCCACCGCCCGTGGCAAGCCTGTCACACTGTGTCGACCTCGCACGATAGCTCGTTCCTCATCCGACCTAGGATCTACAGTTCCCACTTCGATTTTTAAATCTTCCGCAGTGAGTGGCCCTATCAGTAATTTTTTCTTCCGCTTCATATATTGTAGTAATGCTTCATCAAAGGTATCACTACCGATGCGCAAACTCTCACTGACTACCACACCAGAATCACAAATCACAGCAATATCCGTAGTCCCACCACCGATATCAACCACCATAGCACCTACTTGCTCCGCTTTATCCAAACCTGTCCCAATAGCTGCTGCTAACGGTTCTTCCATGAGCACTATTTTACGAGCCCCTGCTTGTAACAGCACTTCTAACACAGCGCGTTTTTCTACTGGTGTAATACTAGATGGCACACAGGCTATGATACGAGAACGAATGAGCCCAGATACAGGTACTACACGGCGGATAAAATGACGGAGCATATACGCAGTTGTATCATAATCGGCAATGACGCCCCCTTTTAAGGGTTGAATTACTTCGATACCCTCTGGGGTTCTACCTAAAATAGCTCGTGCTTCATGACCTACGGCAATCACTTCTCTAGTCTTTGTATCGCAAGCCACAAATCCTGGCTCATCTAGGACAATCCCACGACCTTTGACATACATCACTACATTAGTAGTTCCCAAGTCGATGCCAATATCCGTAGTCCATAAAAGGCTCATTTTTTCAAGGAATGATACAGGACGACTTTCTCGTTTAAGGGATGTTTGTTTTGTAGTCGTTCCTATTGGTTTTCTACGTACACGACGTTGTTTCCGTCTATCCTCTTTTGTTTGAGGTTCTTTTTGCTTACTCGTCCACCCGAACAATGTTAGCACCTATTCCTTTTAATTTTGCCACTAAATTATCATAGCCACGATCAATATGAGTCAATTGCCCCACTTTGGTCACCCCAGAAGCAGCTAAGCCTGCGCACACAAGAGCCGCACCACAACGTAAATCAGTCGCTTCTACTTCAGCACCTACCAATTGTTCAACACCGGTTACGATAGCTTTACGATCATCTACCTCAATGGAAGCACCCATTTTTTTCAACTCATCCACATGCATAAAACGATTTTCAAAGACTGTTTCCATCACAGTACTTGTACCTTTGGCAATCGTCGTCATAGCCATAAATTGAGCCTGCATATCTGTAGGGAATCCAGGGTATGGCAAGGTTTTAATAGATGTTGCTTTCAACTGTCCATTACTGATAACACGAATACCATCAATATCTTCTTCTACCGTAACACCAGCTTCTTTTAACTTAGCTACCACCGGTTTTAAATGCTCTGAAAGGGCATTTTCTACATATACGTCGCCACCAGCCATAGCTGCAGCAATTAAATAAGTACCCGCTTCAATACGGTCTGGAATCACTGTATGCACAGCACCTTTTAATGCTTTGACGCCTTCAATACGAATCACATCCGTACCAGCACCGCGAATATTAGCACCCATACTATTTAAGAATGTAGCTAAATCAACAATTTCTGGTTCTTCTGCAGCATTTTCAATGATTGTTTTGCCTTCTGCAAAGGTCGCTGCCATAATTACATTTTCAGTGGCCCCTACACTTGGGAAGTCTAAATAAATTAAATTACCTTTTAAACCTTCTGGAGCTTTTGCTTCTACAAAACCTTCACCCATAGTGATAGTAGCACCTAGTGCTTCAAAAGCTTTCAAATGCAAATCAATAGGACGACTGCCAATCGCACAACCACCTGGTAAGGCAATACGAGCTTCTCCTTTGCGCGCCAATAAAGGTCCCATCACTAAAAAGGAAGCACGCATACGACGCACTAGATCATAAGGCGCCTCAGTAGCAGAAATTGTAGACGCATCAAAGGTAATATTTTCTCCATCTTTTGTTACTTTCACACCAAGGGATGCAATCACATCGCAAATAGTATGAACATCTTCCAAATCTGGAATTTCAAGCAGGGTGCTTGGAGTAGACGCTAATAAAGTCGCTGCAATAATTGGTAGCACTGCATTTTTTGCACTACTTACTCGAATACGACCTTGTAAAGGCGTACCTCCTTGAATAATAAGCTTTTCCAACTGAATTCCTCCTAATCTTATTTATAGTTATCGTTTAACGGTAATACTCTAGTACCTTTCAAACATGTTTTGACTGACAAACATTCATACTCTAGTATACTAAATCTTTCCTCTATACGCAAGAAAAAGACCGTCTTATGACGGTCTTTCCTAGATAAATCTATACTATTTTATTTTACTTTCATAGAAAGTTTTTTATCCAATCGATGGATAGTATCTACAAAACGAACGGTTCCCGTTTTATACCGCATCACTACGGAGTGAGTACGAGCACCACCAGGGAAGTATTTAATAGAAGATAATACATTGCCTTCTGTAATGGCTGTGGCAGAGAAGATAACATCATCACCACTTACTAAATCATCGATGGTCAATACTTTGTTAAGGTCAGTAATACCCATTTCATGACAACGACGAATTTCTTCATCTGTAGCTGGTTTTAAACGAGCTTGCATGTCCCCACCTGTACATTTTAAAGCAGCCGCTGCCAGTACCCCTTCTGGAGCTCCACCAGTACCTACAACCATGTGAATACCAGAGCCTTCTAAACCACATTCCATAGCTGGGTTTACATCACCGTCTGTAATCAAACGAATACGAGCTCCGACAGCACGACATTCATCCATCAACCCTTGGTGACGTTCACGATCCAACATAACGACTGTTAAATCATCGATAGCACGTTCCATTTTTGCGGCAACACGGCGCAAGTTTTCAGTCATGGATTCATTCAAGTCGATCACACCTTTGGCGCGTGGTCCTACACACAATTTTTCCATATACATATCTGGAGCATGCAATAAACCGCCTTTTGGTGCAATGGCCAATACAGCAATGGCACCATTTTGACCTTTTGCAATTAGATTCGTGCCTTCAATAGGGTCTACGGCGATATCTACTTCTTCTCCGCCTGCCCCAACACGTTCACCAATATATAACATTGGTGCTTCATCAATTTCACCTTCTCCAATCACAACAGTACCAGAAATTGGCACTGTATCGAAGGTTTGTCGCATGCCATCAACAGCTAATTGATCCGCTGCATCTTTGGCTCCACGACCACATAAACGACCACTTTTTAATGCCGCTGCTTCTGTAACACGAACAAACTCTAAGGCTAATGTGCGATCCATTTTGACCCTCCCACTTGTGTCTACTATTTATTGGCTGCTTCCCAGTCCGCTAGAAAACGTGCTAATCCTGCATCTGTTAATGGATGTTTTAAAGATTGTTGTAACACATTAAACGGTACTGTAGCAATATGTGCACCTGCTTTGGCACATTGTGTCATATGCATAGGCGTACGAACGCTAGCCGCAATGATTTCTGTTGAAATATTATGAATCATAAAAATTTCAGCAATATCTTCGATTAATTGGATTCCGTCCATAGAAATATCATCTACTCGACCAACGAAAGGGCTTACATAGGTAGCACCTGCACGGGCTGCCAACAAAGCTTGGTTAGCGGAGAAAATTAATGTTACATTCGTTTTAATTCCCTCTTTAGAAAGCACAGCTACTGCTTTTAACCCCTCTGCTGTCATTGGCACTTTAATCACTACATTATCACCCAACTTAATTAATTCATGGGCTTCTTTCACCATTTCTGGTGCTGTTGTAGCAATGACCTCTGCACTCACTGGTCCCTCTACAAAATCAGCAATTTGTTGAATGACTTCGTGTAAGTCACGTTTTTCTTTCACGATTAAAGACGGGTTTGTTGTTACCCCTGCAATAAAGCCCATTTCATAGGCTGCTTTAATATCATCAAAATTAGCTGTATCAATGAAGAATTTCATAGCGGACTCCTTTCTAAGCCTCTGGATGAATATGAGTTAAACCACCCATATATGGTTGAAGCGCTGTTGGAATGCGTACAGAGCCATCTGCTTCTTGATTATTTTCCAAAATCGCAGCCACTGTACGACCTACAGCTAAACCAGATCCATTTAATGTATGTACAAATTCTGGTTTACCTTTTTGTTCACGACGGAATTTAATATTACCACGACGTGCTTGGAAATCCGTCATGTTTGAGCAAGAAGAAATTTCACGATATACCCCTTGGCTTGGCATCCAAACTTCGATATCGTACGTTTTAGCAGAACCAAATCCCATATCACCTGTGCACAATGTAATAACACGATGTGGTAATTCTAAGGCTTGCAAAATACTTTCTGCTTGCGCTGTTAACGTTTCTAATTCTGCAAAAGATTCTTCTGGTTTTGCAAATTTCACTAATTCTACTTTGTTAAATTGATGCTGGCGGATTAAGCCACGTGTATCACGGCCAGCAGAACCTGCTTCGGCACGGAAACAAGCTGTAAATGCTGTATAATATTTAGGCAATTCATCAGCTGTCAAAATTTCATTGGCATGATAGTTTGTCAATGTAACTTCTGCGGTCGGAATGAGGAAGTAATTTTCCCCTTCCACTTTATACATATCTTCAGCAAATTTTGGCAACTGACCTGTGTTCGTCAAAGTTTCACGAGTGACAATGTAAGGCGTCATCATTTCTGTGAAACCAGCACTACCATGCATATCTAACATAAAGTTAATCAATGCCCGTTCTAATCGTGCACCAATTCCTTTGTAAATAGTGAAACGAGCACCACTTTCTTTAGCAGCTCTTTCAAAATCTAAAATTCCTAAGGATTCTCCTAGGTCCCAATGCGCTTTTACGTCAAAGTCGAAAGAGCGAGGTGTACCCCAACGGCGTTGTTCGATATTTTCGTTTTCATCAGCCCCTACTGGTACAGAAGCATCACACATATTAGGTAACATCAAAGCCACTTGTTGTAATTCTGTTTCCACGTCACGCAATTTAGTATCCAATGCACCGATTTCATCACCTACACGTTGCATTTCTGCAATTTTATCATCTGCATTTTCTTTATTGCGTTTTAATTGGCTGATTTCTGCCGTTACTGCATTACGCACTGCTTTCAATTGTTCTACTTCTTGGATGATAGCGCGTCTTTCATCGTAGAACTTCACAAAGCTAGCTAGGTCGCCCGTTGTATGACGACGATCTAAGTTTTCTTGTACCGTTTCAATATTCTCACGGACAAATTTTAAATCCAACATAATCATGACCTCATAGAATTCATTTAAGTACTTAATTAATCTACCTTTAATATTAGCACATTTGCTATTACTTTTCTACCTTAATAGGCATTTACTTGGGCAATTTCCCCTTACCCTTTCTCCATCTCTGAAAGGATAACAAAACAGCGACCAAACTCATTTCTGTTTAGTCGCTGTCCATCTACGCACCTCACAACATGCTGTGCGTATACATATATTATTCTTCTACTGTTTCTTCCTCTTCTACTTTCACCGCTTCTGGTTTCATGAGAGGGAATAACAATACATCACGAATGGATGCAGAGTCCGTTAAGAACATGACTAGACGGTCGATACCGATACCCAAACCTGCAGTTGGCGGCAAACCGTATTCCAAAGCTGTGACGAAGTCTTCATCCATACGATGGGCTTCATCATCACCCGCTTCACGTTCTTTTAATTGATTTTCAAAACGTTGTTTTTGATCGATTGGGTCATTTAACTCGGAATAGCCATTTGCTAATTCACGACCATAAATAAAGATTTCAAAACGTTCTGTAGTCAATGGTTTCTCACGATTTTGTTTTGCTAATGGAGAAATCTCAACTGGATGTCCATATACGACAGTTGGTTGCATCAAGTTTTCTTCTACATATTCTTCAAAACATAAATTCATAATTTTACCAATACCATCGGCTTCACCATATTCTACATTTAAGCGGTCTGCAATTGCACGTGCTTCACTCAATGTTTCAATCGCATCAAAATCTTCTCCAGTGTATTGTTTAATACCTTCTTGCATAGTGATGCGATTCCATGGTGGAGTCAAATCAATATCCATGCCTTGGTAGTTAATTTTTGTCGTACCTAACACTTCTTGTGCACAGTAGGACACCACTCCTTCTGTTAAGGCAATAGCATCTTCAAAGTTACCATAGGCTTGGTAGGATTCCATCATAGTAAATTCTGGGTTATGACGAATAGATACACCTTCATTACGGAAAGAACGGTTAATTTCATATACGCGTTCTAAACCACCAACGATCAAACGTTTTAAGTATAATTCAGGGGAAATACGCATATAGATATCAATGTCTAAGGCATTGTGATGCGTAATGAATGGACGTGCTGCCGCACCGCCTGGAATGGCATGCATCATAGGAGTTTCAACTTCCATGAATTGCTTACTGTTTAAATACTCTCTAATTTTTGCTACAATTTTCGTACGTTTTACAAATGTATCACGAACGCTTGGATTTACGATTAGATCCACATAGCGTTGACGATAGCGAAGTTCTGTATCCTTCAAACCATGCCATTTTTCTGGTAATGGACGAAGGGATTTAGACAATAAAGTCAATTTGTTAACTTTTACTGTAATTTCGCCTTTTTGTGTTTTAAACACATGGCCCTCGATACCTACAATATCGCCCATATCAAGCATTTTTACATATTTGTAATCCTCTTCTCCCATAACATCTTTACGGAAGTATACTTGAATATCGCCAGATAAATCGCGCAAATTAGCGAAGGCTGTTTTACCATGAGAACGAATTGTCATCAATCGACCAGCAATCACTACTGGTTGACCATCAAAATCACGGAATTCATCCTTAATTTGGAGTGCCTTATGTTGAACAACAAATCGTTGTCCAAATGGATAGATATTATCCTCTTCATATTGCGCCAACTTTTCGCGGCGTACCAACATTTGATCGTTTAAATCCAATTGTTCCGGCACATGTTTTTCTTCGCTCATGAGGGGCCTCCTTATACTTCTTTACCCTTATTGAATGCTTAATATTTTAAAACTCACCATACCATCTGGTGTGTTTACTTCTACTTTATCACCTTTTGCTTTTCCTAAAATCGCAACGCCCACAGGGGATTCGTTAGAAATACGATTGTTGAAAGGATCCGCTTCAGAAGAACCTACAATAGTGTATTCTAATTTTTCATTAAACTCTTCGTCCAATAAAGTTACTTTACTACCTACTGTCACTGTATCACCTTTTACATTTTCATCAATGATTTTAGCAGTATTAATTTTATTTTCCAACTCGATGATATGACCTTCGATGAAAGCTTGTTCGTTTTTCGCATCATCATATTCAGAGTTCTCTGAAATATCACCATAGGAAATAGCAATTTTAATACGCTCTGCCA
Organism: uncultured Veillonella sp.; assembly: GCA_963516605.1. Lineage (GTDB taxonomy): Bacteria > Bacillota > Negativicutes > Veillonellales > Veillonellaceae > F0422. Next base: position 19,516 of record CAUQBP010000002.1, read on the forward strand.
CTTCGATTCGACGTACAGATTTATAATAATTTAATTCTTCTTCTAGTTTCTTCAACCCTTCGGCTGTAAGTAAGGTTTCTTTTACCTCTGCCATGTATGTCTCTCCATTTCTATTCCTCATATACAGAAAACAGTGCCACATGACACTGCCTCCCTTATGAAAAAGTTACTTAAACTTCTTATTAACAATAGCTATAATTATACTGACTTCTCTTATAAATGTCAATGTGAAAGCCTATACTAGTACGACACACATGGAGTTTTCACTATTTTTTATATACACTTTCATAGATAGCTAACGCATCCTTAGGTGTAAGATTGCTATATGCTGTAGGATAACGGACACAACTATTCGCAATATCTGGTAACGATTCTTTCGGAATACCTACTTCTTCCAAAGTAGATGGAGCTCCTATTTCTTTGAAATATGCTTCTAAGGCTTCGATACCAGCTAATGCATAGTCTGTATCACTCATAGAGCCTTGTTCAATGCCCCATACTTCCTTAGCAAAACGCATCAACCGTGGGGTAGCATTAGGTAAAATCCAGCGCAAATACGCTGGATGCATAATCGCCAATCCTGCCCCATGAGGAATATCATAAAACGCTGATAAGGCATGCTCTAAAGCATGTGTCATCCAGTCTTGATCTTTGCCTAATCCTAAGGAACGATTCAAGGCTAAGGTAGCACCCCACATAATGTTAGAACGAGCTTCATAATCTTCTAAGTGTTCCATGGATTTTCTGCCATTGCGTACTATATTTTTAAAAATTCCCTCGATGGCAGAATCTGTCACATTATCATCATCAGGTGTAGATACGTATTGTTCCAATAAATGGGACAACATATCTACAATGCCATAGGCCACTTGCTCTCTCGGCAACGTGTAGGTATAGGTAGGGTCTAACATAGAAAATTGTGGAAACAAAGCCGGTCCATAACCACTTAATTTTTTCTGTGTTTCCCAATCGGTAATAACACCACCGTTATTCATTTCACTGCCAGTAGCAGCCATCGTTAACACAACACCAAATGGCACGGCCTCCGTCACAGGCTGATGGTCTAAAAAGAAGGTTTGCCAAAAATCAACCGAATCTGGTAACGTAGCACCTCCGGCAATGAATTTGGTACAATCAATAACAGAACCACCACCGACGGCTAGAATAAAATCAATATTATGTTCTTTGCATAAAGCAATACCTTCACGCACTTTCGTAGTTCGTGGATTTGACATAATACCACTTAACTCAAATACTTCCTTACCTGCTTGTTGTAGGGCTTCTTTTACCGCATGATATATGCCATTCTTTTTAATACTACCTCCACCATAGGTAAGTAGCACTCGTGCTCCAAAGTGACTTAATTCAGCTGCTAATGATTCCTTCACACAGTCTTTGCCAAACACTATTTTGGTTGGATTATGATAAATAAATGATTTCATTCGACCCTTGTCTCCTTACTAGTAAATACGCCTATCGATGATAGAATGAATAGGCAATTGTTCTTTCATAGACTGTATCTGCTTTAGTTTTGCTTTCACCATTCATATTAATATCATTCGGCACAAATTGTGGCTCAATGGCAATGCCTGCATGACTGCCATAATGACGTTCTCGGCCATCTTCGTCCAACCAATTTCCTGTATATACCTGAAAGTGTGGTGCATCTGTATGGAATACTGCTGTCACATCCTTACCTTGTAACACCGCAAAAGGCACAACAGAATCTACTGTTTTACTTCCTTCTACTGGAGCCGTTACAAAATCATGGTCATATCCTTTATATTGACTTAAGGCGTCAGCATAATAGTCCAACGCCTTTTGTAGATCCATACCATCTCTAAAGTCAAATGGTGTTCCATCCACCGACGCTGGTTCCAATTGCGGGATTTGATGGTCTCCAAATGGCATATACTGATGGGCTCCTAATTCTAATACATGGTTCGATAAGTCACCTTTTCCATGCAAATTAAAATATACATGATTCGTTAAGTTCACAAAGGAATCTTCAGAGGTTGTGTACACATACGTGACTACTAACGTCTGCTCTACCAATCTAAACACCGCTTCTACATATAAATCACCTGGAAATCCATCTTCTTCAGAAGTAATAGAATGAGAGAGATGTACCACTGTATCAGAACAATTTTCCTCCACTGCATCCCATAGACGATGCCCAATATTTCCTTTCCCACTATGCAATAAGTTGGGTCCATTGTTAGCTGTTAATTGATGAACTGTACCATTCCACGTATAGGCTGCATTGGCAATACGATTCGCCACACGGCCTACGGTAGCACCCAGTTGTCCATGCTTTGTTTCATAGTCTTGTGCAGAATCATAACCCAATGCTAAATGGCGCTGCAACACTTTATCATAAACAGCGACAATGGTGGCACCATAATTACTGATTTGTACTCGTAGTACTTCATTTTCTATTGTATATACATGAGCCTCTTGGCCTGTTTGTAAGTGTCCAAAAGATTCTACTTTCATCATAACTCCTAACCTCCGATACGCCACATAGGACGTTCCACTTTTTCAATGGAATTTCCATCATGACTCGCGTATCGACCTTGTAATGCCTCTTCAATGCAATGCAATATAGTTTGTGGTGTACCGCCATTTTGTATAAGTCCACGCAAGTCTAAATCTTCATCACGCAACAAACATAAGCGTAGCGATCCATCTGCAGTGAAACGAATGCGATTGCAAGAAGAACAATATTGATTGGACAAAGGAAAAATAAAACCAATTCGTTGGCCATCTGGCAATTGAAAGTATTGAGCTGGCCCAAATCCCAATCGTTCTGTAACTGGAATTAACTCAGTTCCCACAATGCGTTCAATCTGCGATTTCCACTCATCAAAGGTTGGGACATGGGTTTGTTTTCCTTGGAATGGCATATATTCAATAAATCGCCATACTACATCCCACTCTTTTCCATAGTGTAATAAGGTTTCCACTTCCTTATCAGAAAATGGCGCTTGCACTACGGTATTAACCTTTATGTTTTGAAAACCTGCATTCTTTGCAGCTTCTATACCACGAAGTACTCCAGCTAATTGTCCATTGCGCCCTACAGCTTTGGCAAACCCTTCTTCTTCCACCGAGTCTAAACTAATATTTAGTCGCTGTACCCCAGCTGTAAATAAGCGCTCCGCCTGTGCTTCTAATAGACTACCATTGGTAGTCATAGAAATATCGGAAAACCATTGATGCTTCTGTATATGCTCTAATAAGTCATACAAATGAGGATATAACAATGGTTCTCCCCCTGTTAAGCGCAAAGCTTTGACGCCTCCTAAGTGCAACGCCTCTAACAAAGGCAACCAAAAGCTTGGAGGCAACACAGGCGCCATAGCTTCTGTAATCTCCTGAGGCCGACAATAGGCACAACAAAAGTTGCACGCTTCCGTTAAGGAGATACGTGCATACTCAATAACACGCCCTTGGCTATCACGCATTGACTGGCTCCTCAACAATACGCACTGCATCGCCTACTTGGATCTTTCCACCTTCTAGCACACGGCCAAAAATCCCTTGTGTAGGCATAATGCAACTTCCTACTTGTTGCATAATTTCGCAGCCTTGATGGCACTCTTTACCAATTTGAGTCACTTCTACAATCGTTTTACCTAAGGCTAATTTAGTACCCACTGGCAATTGGAATAAAGTCAAGCCTTCTACAGTAATATTTTCTGCAAAATCACCAGGGTTCACATCAGCCCCACTTTTACGCATTAATTCGATACTTTCAATACCAAGCAAGCTCAATTGACGATGCCACGGGCCTGCATGAGCATCTCCTTCAATACCATGATTAACTACTAGCTCCGCTTCAGGGATATTTGTTTTCTTTTGTCCTTTTACTCTGCTAATTGAAATAGCAATAATTTTTGCGTCCATTATATCTCCTTAGATTATTATATTTAAAATTACCTATATAGTTCTTATTATATCACGTTTACCCAGTAAATCTATAATAAAAAGCACGTCATCTTGAGAAATAGCTAACGCATTTTCATTAGAGACGTGCTCATACTTTCAGGGCCCTTTACAGGTGAAAGCAATTATTCTTTTGTATCTGTATGTCCAAGTCCGTTGAAGACCATGTTTAATACAACAGCTAAGATACTGCCAAAGGTAATACCACTTTCAAAAATAATCTTCGCAGCTGGTGGAAAGTTATGATAAAACTGTGGAGCTCCAATAGGAATCATAGCCACGCCAATACTTAAGGCTACAATCACTAAGTTATGATTATCCTCATACTCAACCTTTCCTAAGGAACGGATACCACTGGCAATAATCATACCAAACATAGCAATCCCTGCACCTCCAAGCACTGGGCTAGGAATGGACGCTACCACGGCAGCCAATTTAGGGAACAATCCTAAGACCATTAATATCACACCAGATGTGGCTACTACGAAACGGCTTTTCACATTCGTTACCGCAATTAATCCGATGTTTTGTGCAAAGGCTGTATACGGGAAACTGTTCAAAAAACCGCCTATGCATGTAGATAATCCATCCGCTTGTAAACAAGAACTTAGTGTTTTCTTGTCCACTTTTTTATCTACGATTTCACCTATGGCAATGGCATCTCCTGTGGTCTCTACCATACAAACAGACATTACCACAAGCATGGCGATAATGGAGCTTACATCAAAGGTAGGTATACCGAACGCAAGTGGTGTCACTAAGCCTAACCAGTCGGACTGGCTCACCTCAATAAAATTCACTTCCCCTAAGGCATAGGCAATCATAGTTCCACCTAATAATCCGATAAGAACTGACAAATTACTTACAAATCCTTTAGCAAATCGATTCACTAACACTACGATGAGTAAGGTTAATCCGGATAGCCACAAATTAGTAGCGCTCGCATAGTTCGGATCTTCTGGGTTGACACCAGCGATCCACATAATCGCTACGGGCATTAAGCTAATGCCAATAATCGTAACGATAGTCCCCGTTACCACCGGTGGAAATAATCGAATAAGACGACTAAAATAAGGGGCGATAAAAAAAGTAAATATCCCTGCCACTATAATAGCGCCATACACAGCTGGTAAACCATGTTCTGTGCCAATAATAATCATAGGTGCTACTGATGCAAAGGTAACCCCTTGAATCATAGGAATGCGTGCACCCACAGATCCTACTCCCAAGGTTTGAACCAGTGTGGCAATACCACAGGCAAATAAATCAGCATTAATGAGGCGAATTAAATCCTGCGTAGGTAAGCCTAATGCATTTGCTAGAATGATAGGAACAGCTACCGCCCCTGCATACATAGCCAATACGTGTTGTAAACCATAGGAAAACAACTTAGATAGGGGTAACATTTCGTCAACAGGATGGACCTGCTTAGCGATTTCACTCATGCTATTTCTCCATTCTTTAATACATTTTATTAAGAAGTTATACTAATTATAATACTTTTATATTAAATCATAACTTATATAATTTGTCAAAAAAATAGCCTACTCTATAACGAGTAGGCTAAGTCTTATTTACCTTTGTATTCTTTTACAGAAGGATTATGATCTTTCATGGCTTGTTCTAAACCAAAGATAACCATCTCATTCATATATGTACGCAATTCATCATTGTGCACTTTCTCAGCATGACGGGCTAAAATTCCTAAGAACTCTTCTTTATAAGTATCCACTTCATTGGCTGGCACATACCGATGACTATTTAAATAATTTTGGTAATCTGCATATAAATTATTCAATACTTTTCTTCCGTAGCTATCTTTTTTCCAGCGATGGCTTTCAATGTAAAAGTTTTTCCGCACATTCATATAATACAATGCATTAATCACATCCAATTGCCCTGCGGAAATCACTTGATGTGTTTGTAATTCAAACAATTGTTTACTATGATCTTGCCCATAGTTAGCAAAGGTATCCACCACTTGCTTTACTTCCCAGTTGGGACTTTCCACTGTAATCTTAGCTTGTATTTCTGAAATAACTTGTAAGCCTTCTTGCTCTGGTAACATTAACGGATCTTGTGCCGCATACGCAGTTTGACCAAACGCGATAACACCTACCATAACAGCTCCTAGCATCCAACGTTTACTTTGTGTTTTCATACAAAACTCCTTTCAACTATTGATGTAACTCGATTGATTTTGATTCTATACCCTTATTATACAGATTCTATCTTTTTTATTCAACGTGTAATTCTATATTGAACGAATCTATGTGAAAGTCTTTTTATCTTGACTTTTATAGTCTTATCTATTACGATATAAATAACTATGATAATATATATCATTATCAAATCTTTGTGATGGAGGTGTCCATGAAATATTTTGAACTAGAACCGCTGCCTTATTCTAATCATGCCTTAGAGCCTGTCATCGGCAGAGAAACACTCGCATCTTTGTATACTGATGTATACAGCCATTCCGTCTCTAAACTTAATGAACTAGTAGAAGAGTTCCCTGACCTTCGCTTTGGTCATATTGACTGTCTGTTAGGAGGCCTAAGCCATGTACCACAAGAAATTCGACAAGACATTCAGTGTTATGGTGGAGCCTATAAGAATCTAACCTTATTTTTGCACACGTTGACAAGCCCTAATACAAGTACCATCAACGGACCAATCAAAGATGCTATCAACCGCTCTTTTGGGTCCTTGGAAACATTCCAACAGCAGTTTACGAAGGAGGCTCACACCCATTTTGGTAATGGTTGGACTTGGCTTGTGATCAACCCAAACAATACCCTTTCTATTACTTCCACAAAAGAACAAATCAATCCAATTATGGATATGCAAACTGCCATTTTAGGCATCAATCTATGGGATTACATGTATTCCTCATCTAACCGTCAAACCTATATTGATACCTTCTTCACCATTGTGAACTGGAAGATCGTGAACCACATATACGAAGAAACATTAAAAAGTCCAAATCGTTTTGGTCACGAATAAAACAAATAAAAAGCTGTCATCACCTCGTCGTGGATGACAGCTTTTTTTATTCTTCTGGTACGGTGCCCACATGGACTGCTACAATCCCACCTGTAAGTTCATAATACTTAGCATCTTGTAGCCCCACATCTTTAAAAATTTGAAGAACACCTTCTTGCCCCACATAGCGGCGCAAGGATTCTGGGAGCCACGCATAGGATGATTGATCTCGGCTCAATTTCCCCAACACAGGCAAAATCTTTTCAAAATATAAATAATAGGCTTGTTTAAACCCAAACATAGTTGGTTTTGCTAATTCTAAAGTAACCACTTTGCCACCTGGTTTAACAACACGCTTCATTTCTCGAATCGTTTGTTCAATGCTTGGCACATTGCGCAAAGCAAAACCAGATACAGCCCCATCAAAGGTATTGCTTTCATAAGGTAAATCCATAGCATCCCCTTGGGTTAAAGTCACACGATCTGTATACCCTTCTTTCTCCAATCGATTTCGGCCAACCGCTAGCATTTCAGGACTAAAATCAAGTCCTTCCACATGTAAAGACGGAATTTCTTGTAATGCTGTTTTTGTTAACATACAAGTACCACAAGCAATATCCGCTAGTCGCATACCTTCTGTCAATTCTAATTGTTCGATAGCAAATCTACGCCACCGTGCATCTTGGTTAAAGCTCAACAATGTATTCATCACATCATAATGTTTCGCAATATGAGAAAATACATCTTGCACATAAGCTTTTTTATCTTCATGTGTTTTAAATTCCACAATATACCTCCAGTTAATTATACTGCTATCCATTATACACGAATGGCTAAGGATATTCCATAATTTGTGATTTTTTTCTCTTGCCAAAAGTATATATTCCGTTTATAATGTGCTTATGTCTTTTATGAGTAGATATTTGTACTCGATTTTAAGTATTTATAAGTATAAGGAGTTTTCTATGAGGGCATTATTTCAATTCATCAATAGATTTAGCCTCATCCAGCAAATCTGCATAGGTCTCTTAATCGGCACTGGTATTGCCGTATGGTCTCCAGAACATGCGGTGAAGTTATCTTTATTAGGTACCATCTTCGTAGGTGCATTAAAAGGGGTAGCACCTGTATTAGTATTTTTCTTAGTCATCGCAGCAGTCAGCCGTCATCGTTCCGGACAAAAAACTGGCATGCGTTCCATCATCGTGTTGTATTTAATCGGTACATTTGCATCTGCAGCCATTGCTGTAGTTGGTAGTTTCTTATTCCCTACTACGTTATTATTAACAGCTTCTCCTGCTGATACAGCACCTCCTAGCGGTATTACTGCGGTGCTTTCTACCTTATTAACAAATATCGTAGAAAACCCTGTAAAAGCCATCTTAGGTGGTAACTACATTGGTATTCTTGGTTGGGCTCTACTATTTGGTTTCGCTCTTCGCCATGCAGCAAATGAAACAAAAGATGTGATGGCTTCTATCTCCGACGCAATCACACTAGCTGTACAATGGATCATCAAAGTTGCTCCTCTTGGTATCATGGGCTTAGTAGCTCAATCCATCGGCGAAAATGGGTTAGGTGCTTTACTAACGTATGGTAAATTATTACTAGTGTTATTAGGATGTATGTTTGCGGTAGCACTCATCATCAATCCATTAATTGTAGCTATCGTGATGAAACGCAATCCATATCCATTGGTATTCCGTTGTCTTCGTGAATCTGGTGTGACAGCTTTCTTCACTCGTAGTTCCGCTGCAAACATTCCAGTGAACATGGATTTGGCAAAACGTTTAGGCATTACACCTGATACCTATTCCATCTCTATTCCACTAGGTGCTACTATCAACATGGGCGGTGCAGCCATCACGATCACAGTAATGGCATTGGCTGCTGTATCTACATTGGGTATTCAAGTAGACGTAGCTACTGCTATCTTGCTTAGCATTATTGCAACTATCTCCGCTTGCGGTGCCTCTGGTGTAGCAGGTGGTTCCCTATTATTGATTCCGCTAGCTTGTTCTCTATTCGGTATTTCCAACGACGTAGCTATGCAAGTAGTAGGTGTTGGTTTCATTATCGGCGTGATCCAAGACTCCACGGAAACAGCATTAAACTCTTCTACAGACATCTTATTTACAGCTGCTGTAGATTACGCACGCAATGGCTATCCAGTAGACAAAGTATAAGAACATCTTTCGTATATAGTTTGAAAGGTCTTCTTGTTCTTTACTATGGATCCCCAATAGAATCTACAATTACACATAGCTTATATAAGTAAGCGCTAACAAGGACTGGTACAGAATTTACCAGTCCTTTTGTTATCTCTGCAATAATAGATTTTTGTCCTATACTATATTTCTATTCCATAATATTTTGGTTCTATAATTTATTTTTGGGGGCCAGCAATAGGTCTCCCTAAAAATTAGAGGCAAGTTGATATCCTTTGTTCAACTTGCCTCATGTATATTTTATATGTGTATAGTTCCTAGATTTTGTCTACTTACCATTATACCCCAGTATATCCGTGTACTACATTGGGCTTCACTACGAATGTTGGCAGTACCGCTTCTACTAATTGGCTCAATTTTTGTGAAAGTTCTTCTTTCGTATATTTCACATCATGCGGTACTTGTACATCGAATCCGATTTTTCGATTCTCCACATCGATGCGAATATCGTATAAAGAAAAACTTTCATCATAGGCTTGAATCACTGCCACTAAACGTTGTTGCAAAGCTAGGGTTTGCTCATTGACAACGATTGGATCCATATGGATGGTCAATTTTAATTGTAATTCTTTCAAAGCTTGTCGTTCCACACGATCAATCATATTATGGATGGTCATCGCATCTTGTTTCGCATCTACTTCTACGTGGATAGATGCATACTCGTGGCCTGGACCATAATCATGAATCATTAAATCATGAGTTCCTAAAATACCAGCCTTAGATTCTACAAAATTAATAATTTCTTGTACACGTTCTGCAGTAGGTTCAAATCCTAATAAACGATCTGTCGCTTCTTTTAGTACTTCAAAACCAGCTTTTGCAATGATAAATGCCACAATTAAGCCTAAATACCCATCAATGCTCAATTGGAATATACCGCCCAACAATAAACCGATCGCAATCGCTGCTGTAGCCCATACATCGGACAAAGCTTCTTTCCCATTGGCACGCAAGATAGGAGAATCAATGCGATTACCGATGGAGCGCAAAAAGAAAGATAACCAAATCTTTAATACCATAGCCCCTAACATAACAGCCAGTGCGGACATGGAAAACTCTACTACCTCTGGATTCATAATGTGGTCCACCGCTTCAATACCTAATTGAGCCGCTACTACAAACAGTAAGATAGAAAAACCAATAGATAATAGATATTCCATTCGACCATGTCCGTATGGATGCTCTGCATCTGCTTTACGGCCAGATAATTTAAAACTTAAAAAGGATACTAAGGATCCCCCTGCATCAGCCACATTATGGATAGCATCACTAATCATAGCAATGGATCCAATAAGAAAACCAATGATCAATTCCCCTAAACAAACTAACACATTCACCATAATGCCTGTGATACTCGCCATAATACCATATTGTTGGCGCACACTAGTATCTTTTACTTCATCTTTATTGTTTACAAATAAACGGATTAATACTTCTGTCATACTACACCTCTTGCATTCATATAATATATACCTACAATTCTACCCCCATTCTAATCTGCTATATCTCAGAGGTAGCATTTTATTCTCATTTACTTTCTCATTATACACCATTATCTAGTTATTATCAACTATATTTTTAATTGAGAACTGATGGTTTCAAAATTCTTATAACCTATGTCATATACTCATACAACATGACAGAATATATTTATTTGTAATATCTTACACCTCTAGCATTTCATATCATACTCATATCCACCTATACAGAATAGATCTATTTTGTTTATAAATACTGCGCAATATATCAATTATCATCATGTGATAATAAAAAAACTCATGTCCGATTTCTTTATGAGCAGCTCCGCTACTTATCAATTATCATCATATGACAGTATAAAAAAACTGCAGTGATAGTATTCCCATCACTACAGTTTTTAGTAAATATCTTATTAATAGATTACCATTTATGTTCGTAGAATACTTGCGTCCACATAGACACTTCTGACAATGTTGGATGTGGAGCCATAGCCTCGCCAATGGAGATAACAGATTGTGGATCCAAGTACCGTGTCAAACCTTGTGCACGTAGTTCTTTCGTTGTATTAGAACCGATTTCTTCATGAACAGGCACTAATTTCACTTCACCACTATTCATTAAATGTACATATGGTTGGAACAAGATCGATGCTTGTGGTCCCACGATATGAGCCCCTAATAGACGATTCGTAGCTTTGTCTACCACTACTTTGATAAACCCATCATGCACATCACCTTTGTCAATACCAAGAGCCATGCCTTTAGCAGAGTTAGAATAATGGTTGATACCAACCCCTACATCATAACCAGCTTCTTTAGCTTCCGCTTCTGTCATACCAACACGACCTACTTCTGGATACGTGAACGTCACCATAGGAATCAAATCATAGCGTGCCCAACGATAGTCTGTTGGAGATGTAGCACGATATAAATTATGAGAGATAATATCCCCTTCATAGTTGGCACGATGACGGAAGGCTGCATTACCATTCACATCACCTAATGCATACACACCTTCTACAGATGTTTCTAAAAATTCATTAGTTTTAATCCAGCCACCTGGTAATTGTTCAATATGAGTATTTTCTAGGTGCAAATCTTCTACAGACGGAGCAATCCCAGTAGCCACCAAAATTTCATCTACTCGGATTTCAGATACTTCACCTGTAGTACGGTTTTTCACAGTGATTACTTTATCACCATTATCCACACGTACATTATCACATACAGTATCTGTTAATACATTCACTCCAATGGCTTTCATTTCTTCTAAAATATGAGCAGAAATAGCTTCATCTTCTTTTGGTAACAAACGCACATTGCGCTGGATTAACGTCACTTCCGTACCTGCTGCGGCAAAAACGCCTGCAAATTCTGTACCAATAGGACCACCACCAAATACAGCTAGTCGTTTATATGGTACTTTTGGATATTCATTGCCAAAGAATTTCTCACTGGTAATGTATCCTGCTTCTTCTAAGCCATCTACATGGTTCACTTTAGAATGACCGCCTGTACCAATGATAATAGTAGGTGCTGTAATTTCTTCTGTTTTTGTACCATCTTGCAATGTTACATATAATACTTTATCACTTACAAATGTAGCTGCTCCATGGTATACATCAGCATTATCAAAGCTTTCATAGAACTCTTTAACCCCTTTGCTTTTATTGATAGCTTTCCAAACCCGTTCACTCACTACATCCCAGTTAAGAGTCGGTGTGGCAGTTTCTACACCAATTTTTTTCCAACCATGGCTTTCATGTACCACATCTGCTGCCGTAACCATTACTTTTGTTGGAATACAGCCACGTGTTAAACAAGTGCCACCAAATCCTGTTTTTTCAATAACAGCTACACGTTTACCTGCTTTTAATGCTGCATCAGCTACTAAACTGGCACCACCAGTACCAATTACGATTACATCATATTGTTTCATTTACGTCATCCTTTCTAAACCAATGGATAATCTTTAATCTTTGTATATAGTATATCATACATCGACTATTTTAGATATGAGAATTTTTACTATTTTCCACTGGCAATAGAATCTAACAATTCAATATACGTTTCTTTTGTTAAAGGAGCTTCAAAGTTTTCTAAAATTTCTTCCGCAACCTGTGCCTCATCATATAATAAATCAACAATAGTCATAGCTAAGGCTTGAGCCGTTTTAATATAGGCTACATCTGGTACGGTAATATTATATTCCGCACTATGGAGCACCCCTTCAATACATCCCACCCAAGGGTGGATAACAGGCATTAAATGGGATACATCACCCATGTCAGTACTTGCTGTCATATGCACCCGTTGACGTACATTGCCTGTACCAAATAGCGGTTCTGAGTTAGACCGTAATAAACTGTTCATATCTGGATTATCACGCATCGGTAAATAGCCCGGTAGATCATGAATCACACAAGTAGCCCCCACTGCATCTCCGCCAGCTTTCAAGGCACGATTGACACGTTGATTCCCATCTACAATAGCTTGTACATTAGAAGCACGCACATAGCTTTCAACTTGCACATAATCTGGTACACAGTTGACCAAGGTTCCCCCTTGATTAATGATAGGATGGAAACGGAAATAATCGCTCTCTTTGAAAGTCTCACGAATGGCATGGACTCCCATCACCCCCATCAAAGCGGCATTTAATGCGTTAATTCCTTCATGAGGAGATGCCGCTGCATGGGCAATTTTACCATGGTATTCGATCAGTTTTGCCACAAATCCATTGGAGGTACTACCTAAGTTCATTTCTCCCGTAGATGTGTCCGCTGTTTCCACATGCATTTGCATAGCCATATGGATATCATCAAAAGCTCCTTCATAAATCAGCTGTTGTTTACCACCTAAGTATTTAATCGTTCCTTTTTCACGCAATGTATTGCGATAATCCACTTCGATCATCTCTTCTGCTGGGACTGCAAATAAAACTACATCCCCACCAAGAGCTTCCATAACGCCTTCCGCTTGTAAGCCCATGGCTACTGCAAATAAATTGGCAATTTGTACATTATGTCCACAACAATGGGCTGCCCCTGTCATAGGATCTGCCTTTGGATGACGGTGACATACAATGGCATCCAATTCACCGATCATGGCGACAGTTTTTTTAGATTTACCACCTTGCAAACGGCCTTTCACACCTGTAATAGCATGACCAGTCGTAAAAGGAATCCCTAGCTCTGTAAACATATCTTGTACTTTTTGAGATGTTTTATGCTCTTTATAGCCCAATTCTGGTTCATCCATAATGGCGCTAGCTAATGCACGCAATCGACCTTGACCTGCCACAATGGCATCACATACACGTTGTTTTACTTCTTCTTTCGTTAACATAATCGGTCTCCTTTTACATTGTATGAAAATACCTTTTACTAAAAGGTATCTATGTATAACTCTTGAACTCTATTGTACCACGAAATCAAAAAGAGAGTTGATAGGAAATCATCAACTCTCTTTCATTAGGTTCAACTATAACCTATATGGTTATATTCAAATTTAAATCACACCTTGCATATGTAATACAAAATGAGCTACTGCAGCAGCACAAATAAAGGTACCTGCCGTTACCGCTAAGGCTACTGGAATAATTCTCCAAGATAGACGACGGAATGCTCCTAAGTCTTTTCCCAAGGAGAGACCTGCATAGGCTAGTACTGGTGTTGTAGTAGCCAAGAATGTTACTTCTTTTGTTTGTGCAATAATCCATGCTTGCCCTGGCATGATAGGCAAGGAAGCAATGACACCTACTAAAGACACCCAGAAGACCATAGGGAATCGATTAGCTACTGGTAAATAGGAAATAATCGCACCAATAATTGCTAACCCAGCAATCACAAAGACCCCTATAAGGCTTGGGCCCAATAGATGCTTGCCATCAATGATATTACCCAGAGCAGTCATAATAGCTGCAATGCATATAACAATGACAAATTGTGTAATTTTTTCACTCATAGTCATCTTATTGTCCCTCCTCTGCCAAATCTTGTTCACGTGTACGACCTGTAAAGAAATTATATGTTTTTTCCATCACAGGCAAAGATACGAAAATACCAAAGTAAACGCCTAGTACAGTAGTCAGCAAATTCGCTGCCCCTGCTAAAGCTGCAATTTGAGCTTCATATTCTGGATATACTGCAATGATAGGGGCAGTAGAAGCAGCCATCATACTAGCACTACCTACACCCGCACCCATAGCCAAGGCCAGTGGATGGAACCAACCCATTTGAGCAAAAAATCCTGCTAGTACAGACGCCCACATAGCACCAATCAATACGCCACAAATATACATGCCCATAACGCCACGGCCTTCAGGAGAGCTAAAGCCAAATTTATCAATGATAATCGCTACATTAGGTTCCCGGTCTACAGAGTAACAAGCACCCACCGCTTCACGGCGCATTCCTACTAATAATGCCACTGGCAAGCCGAATAAAATAGTACCAAAGAAATGTCCTAACTCTTGTAACATAAGAGCCAACCCAGCAGTAGAAAGAATTTCTAAATTAGGGCCAATCCCTAAGCCTACTTTAACCATTAAGAGCATCACTGCAATCCCAAGGTAATCCGCTGATTTTTCCATGGTTTCTACTGTTAAAATTTTGAATGATGGAATGGATACAAACAACCCCATAATCAACGCGTAGAGAAGCGGTAAGAATACAACAGCTCCAAATCGTTGGATTCCGATCATTTCTGCAATGATGGTAATCACAAGAGCCAATGCATGTAATTTCCAGTTTTGTAATACTTGCATACAATACCTCCTATACTAATAACTATAACTATTTCTTTATTATAGTAAAGTTTAACGTGTACGGTCAATGTGTGAGTGATTCCGAATTAGCAATAGGGTTGCAAAAATAAAATAAGAGGTGAATAGATGTACTATCCACCTCTTATGATTAAGAGCTAGTATATTGAGTTATCATATGCCGTATAGTTGGCTTATGCATTTACTAATGCTTTTCCTAATGCTTCACATTGTTCTTTACCAGAATCATCAGGTTCGCCCATAACTGGTAATTTGTCAACTACAACGCCATTCGCGCCTTCTACGCGACCAGCCCAGTCATCTAACCAAGAGCCACCCCAACCATAGGAGCCAAACAACACTACTTTTTTACCTGCCAATTTAGGTTCTAATGCTTCATAGAATGGTGCAAATTCACCGTCTTCCAATTCTTCAGCACCCATGTCAGCGCAACCTAATGCTAATTTTTCATAATTAGCAGCTTCATCAGCAGTGATTTCAGAAACGGATTTTACTACCACTTCTTGACCAGCATCAGCGATGCCTTTACCTACAGCTTCTGCCATTGCAGCTGTGTTACCTGTTCCAGACCAATAAATTACAGCGATCATAATGTTACCTCCTAGCATGCCGTTACGGCAACCAAAGACTCTAAAGATTTTCCTTTATTCAACTGTGCATGACAATAGTCACGACACATTCGAAAACAATGAAATGCGTGCATAGCTGACGCTTGATTTCCATACACCTTCCAGTCGCCACAGACTTTATAGCCTGCTCCGCGGAATTGGATAAACGCTTTTACATCTTCTAATGGATATCCTAAAAACACACCGATTTCATGAGGAAATACGTCGCTCATTTCAATACGATCACGCAAATGTAATAACCAATCTGCCAAAGTTTCATAGGATTCATATCCATAATTTTGTAAAAATGCTAGCACCTCAGGTTGTCGCAAATAGTCCTCAAGCATACGTTCACGAAATACGAGTAATAATTTTCGTTTATCACAATGGCACAATTCATAAAAGAATAGACCTTTTTGATTAAATTTATCATTATACTCATGTGTTTTTTCTACCATCTTAGCCCCTAAATGCTGAGGTAAAGCAACAAGATTTGCCACTTTAATACCTCGAATCGCGGGCGCACAATGGTAACCGATAATCTGCTCGATGGATTCCATTTGTTGTACCTGCCTTTTTACTTATTTTGGGGAGAACACTTGCTCTCACAGCAAATAGATAATCCGGATATATATCATCTCGAAAGATGAATCAAAATAATGAAAATTATTTCTATTATTATAATACAAATAATCCTAACATCTGTCAATAAGTATGAGAAGTTTTTTCATTTTAAAAAGAAACGTTGCATTCTTTGTGATTCCACTATTCCACAGTTTCCCGCGGTAATAGCAGTCCTCAAAGTTTGCAACTTTTCCTTATAATAAGTAATGTAATTGTTTTCTCAGCATTTCATCTTTCACATGGGTCATGACATATCGCAACCGTGGAGCTCCTGTGCTATCTGCTAGGAACGCAATCTGCACATACATAGGATATTCTGCTTGCTTAAACCATGTATTCACTATGATTTCACCAATATAGATATTCTTTCTTGCTTCACGAAATGGAGCGACTAGTGTAAATGTTTCCGGATGCTCCTGTACATATGCTTCATAATCTTGAATCATAGATAAGGCATATTTAGATCCCACTGGCACCGTAGTAGGGTGCCAACCATCTTTCTGCGGACCAAATCCATAGAGCAAAGTTCCTTCACCATAACGAGCATAATAATAATTATTACCACGCTTATCCAATATCTGATAGGACGTACTCATATCAATGCCAATTTCACGTAACCCCTCTTCTAACGGTTTTCCCACCCCAGAAGAAAGGATACTATTGCTTGAACCTTCTTGCACCAGCATCGTGGACGGCCATTTTATTGATGCCTTATCCGCTGCTTCAACGCTAGTCATTATACTAATTAAGATACAAGTAAGAACTAGCCTCCATGAAAGAGATGTTATATTTCTACTCATAGTATTTGCCTAACCTTGTTTCTTTTGCATTTTAGCCCAAGTATCGCGCATGCCTACCGTACGATTCATTACGATATGATCTGCTGTACTGTCTTTATCTGTTACAAAATAACCTGTACGTAAGAAGTGATAATGGTCTCCTGCTTGTGTAGAACGGAATGCTGCTTCCCCTTTAGCAGATTTTACTTCTAAGGAGTTTGGATTCAACTGTTGTAAAAAGTCCTTATCTGCTGTTTCATCATCTTCAGCTTTTAATAGATAGTCATAAAGACGTACTTTCATATCCACTGCTGTAGATGCTTCTACCCAATGTAAAATACCTTTTACTTTCTTTTGGCATCCTGTACCAGATTTTGTATCAGGATCGTAGGTACAGTGAATTTCAGTAATATTGCCATTGTCATCTTTAACCACAGATTGACATTCAATGATGTAGGCACCTTTTAAGCGAACTTCTTTACCTGGTGCTAGGCGGAAGAACTTTTTCACCGGCTCTTCCATGAAATCACCACGTTCGATGTACACTTCGCGACCAAATGTCACTTCACGAGTGCCCATATCCTTATTTTCTGTGTTGTTTTCGATAACAAGAGTTTCTGTTTGACCTTCAGGATAGTTAGTAATGACAACTTTTACAGGGTCCAACACTGCCATATACCGCGGAGCTTTCAATTTTAAATCTTCACGGATACAGAACTCTAATAAACCTACTTCTACTAGACTATCTGCTTTGGCTACACCAATGCGTTCACAGAAATCTCGAATAGACTCTGGTGTATATCCACGACGGCGTAAACCAGAAATTGTCGGCATACGAGGATCATCCCAACCACTTACAAGATTCAACTCAACTAATTGACGCAATTTACGTTTACTCATGACCATATTCGTTACATTTAAACGAGCAAATTCAATCTGTTTTGGTTTTTCTGTATCTTCCCAATCTTCTAACACCCAATTGTACAATGGGCGATGTACTTCAAATTCTAAGGTACATACAGAATGGGTAATGCGTTCTATGGCATCAGATACCGGATGCGCATAGTCATACATAGGATAAATATTCCATTCAGAACCTGTACGATGATGGTCAGCATGCAAAATACGATACAAGACAGGGTCACGCATCACGATATTAGGATCCGCCATATCAATTTTGGCACGCAACACTTTTTCCCCATCTTTGTATTTACCTTCTTTCATTTCTTGAAAGAGTCGTAAATTTTCTTCTACACTGCGATCACGGTACGGGCTATTCGTACCAGGTGTTGTAAAATCGCCACGATTAGCACGAATTTCTTCTGGCGTTTGATCATCTACATAAGCCTTACCTTTTTTGATCAACACTTGAGCATATTCATATAGTTTACCAAAATAGTCAGATGCATAATGCACATCACCATGCCACTCAAAGCCTAACCATTTTACATCTTCTTCAATAGACTCTACATATTCCACATCTTCTTTTACAGGATTCGTATCATCAAAGCGCAAGTTAGTTAGACCTTGATACGTTTTCCCAAGACCAAAGTTAAGGCAAATGGATTTCGCATGTCCAATATGTAAATACCCATTCGGCTCTGGCGGAAATCGCGTATGCACACGTTTTCCATAGGTATTTTCTTCATTATCTGTATTAATAATCGCTTCAATAAAGTTAATAGTTTGAGGCGTTGTTTCTTCCGTACTCATCATCGTCTCTTTCGATTCCATGTGATTCTTCCTCTCTTACATTGATTATATACAAGTGCACGTTCTGCACATTCTCTTTATTATACCACAGGCACAGCTATGTTTCATCGATTTCTTATGAATCCTATCATTTCCTAGCGCACCTGTTAGAATATCACGCTCTATTCTTCAGTAGTCTTATAATTGACACTTTCATTAACACAGGTCAATAATGGTTTACCTTGTACACCAGCAATCAGATTATTGGCTGTTAACATAGCCATTTCCTTACGCGTACGATCCGTGAAAGACCCAATATGTGGTACCACTAAGCATTTACCTGTTTTAAGTAATGGATGATCTGCCCCAATTGGTTCTGGATCCACCACATCAAGAGCAGCATAATCAATTTGTCCCGTTTCTAATGCATGTACTAATGCATCGGTATCCACAATTTTTCCACGGCCTACATTCACAAGTAATGCTGTTTCCTTCATCATTTCAAAGGCTTCTGTATCGATTAAATGATAGGTTTCTTCTGTCAATGGAGCCATCACTAGGATGACATCACTAGTAGTCAATAGCTTTCCTAGGGATACATAAGTGGTCATCAACAAGCTATCATCATTACGTCGATTACGATTGTGATATTGTACGGTCATTCCGAAGGCACGTGCTCTACGAGATACGGACACACCAATCTTACCCATGCCAATAATACCCAATGTCATACGACTTAAATCCTTCCCTTTTATATTCGAAGGACGTTCCGCCCATTTACCATCCTTAACAAATTGAGCATTCTCATAAATTCTACGGCTCGCAGCTGCCATCAATGTGAAAGCCAACTCCGCCGTGGTTTCTGTTAATACATCAGGTGTATTGCCATAAGGTATATGACGTGCTGTTAACGCATCAATATCGATATTATCATATCCTACAGAGGCTTGAGCAATGACCTTTAAGTTTGGCGCATCTTTAACTAGTTCTTCATCCACAGTAAAATGATTAATACTCCATAATCCATCTGCATCACGCAGCCATTCTTTTAATAGCTCTTTAGGCATTTTTTCTTTTTCTGTCCACTGGCGCACTGTCACATGTTCACTTAAGTAAGCTACTGCATCTTTACGCACCAATCCTGGCACTACTACAACTGGTTTCTTCATAATTCAACCTCGCTTTCACTCGTCTTATCTATCTACATACAGTATATATGTATTTTATAAGGACCCCATTCCTGGTACTACCAACTACCATGAGTCCTTCCTGTAAATTATATCATATTCTATCTTAGACAATAAAAAAGACAGTCCTATTTTCATAGAACTGTGCTTTTCATTTTGTAGATACAGTAACTTGCACTCTCAAACGTACCCGAGAGCTTCTACGCTTTCTATACGATGATATGCTATTCCACAAACGTTTCTAGAATAACATGTTTATCCTACCAATTGGATTTTCCTTCATTGAACATTTCAAATGCATGCGCAATTTGGCGTCTCAATTTTAATCGTTGTGAATCACTTAATACATATTCTACACCATTATGTGCGATGCGCCCATTTTTTACAATGCTACTCAAATCGTAAAGAATTTCTCTAGCCATGCTTGCATTGCCAGCTAATTCATCAATTGTCACATCATAATAATTAGCTAATCGCTTTAAGGTTTCCAGATCAGGCTCTCTATATCCTGTTTCGTAATTTGACAGGGCAGCATTACTAATGCCGATATCTCGAGCCACATCTAGCTGACTCCGCCCAATCCGTTTACGGGCATGTCTTAAATTTTCACCTAATGCCATTGTATCACCCCTTATACTACGTGAATCTATAGTATAAATAACCTACCTCTATTATAGCATGAGATACAATAGATATGCTATAGAAAACCACTATTTCACATCTCACGAATTGTGTATCTCTCTATATTTTTTAGCACTTTTGAATTGTATTACACGAATTGAATTGTTTATCCCATCTGCGCATGCATAGTTTTGATTTATTTTAATCAAAATCGATAAATTTTATCCTATTTTAATCATTTTCGCTCACAAACTATTTATATTATTCATGCGCATGTTCAGGTGGTGGTAACTGTTCAACTTGGAATACCTCACCAATAGTTTGAATTTTTCCAGGGATATATTCCACAATTTGAGTCATCAATACATATAACAGTCGTGGATCAAAGTTAGAATTAGCACTTTGATTGATACAGTCCAAATACACGCTATCATCATCTTCTTCGATATAGTATTTAAAACTTTTATAGGTACTATTTTCACGGTTAATGAATATCAAAATATCTTGACGATTTTCCTTGGTCACAACGCCTGCACCGATCAATAAGCGAATCGTAGCATAAATTGTGTCATCTAACAACAGAAACACAGGAATATCCCCTAATTCGGTTTGTACATAGGAGCGAAATACAACGGTATGATCTTCATCTCCCACTTCACGTTTCTCAAAACATGTCAATTTCTCATCAATGAGAAATTTTTCAAACACTCTAGCCTTTTCATTCATAGGTATCACCCCTCGTTAAAAAAAAGGGCATTGTTTGTCACAATGCCCATATGAATCGATTCTTACTACATATTAACCTTTTTTAGATTTTGTAGTTTTACGTGGTTTGCTTTCTTTTTTAGCTGGTTCTTCTACTGCTGGCGCTTCTTCACCAGATGCTTCTACCTTTACGCTTTCCACAGCTGCAATAATACGAGTTAAATCTTTTTGTGTATGTGGATACAATACTTCAAAAATAGTATATGCCACTAATGCTGGATCAAAGTTATCTCCACTCATTAAACTTACATCTAAAAGAATTGCTTCGTAACCATCTTCTTCCATTAAATAGTGTTTGAAACATTTGAATTCACTATTTAATTGATTCAACACATCTAATGTTGCTTTACGTTGTTCTGGCGTAAAACGACCACCCGCAATTTCTAAACGCACAAAACCAAATGGTGTATCATCCAATACAACAAATAATGGGAACACAATATCATTATATTCCACAGTCGCATCAAATACTACTGTATTGTATTGATCATTTTCAATCTCACGAAGAGTAAAAAGATTTGTTAATTCATTTTCTTCAATAAACTGTTGAAATAATTCTGCTTTTTTATTCACTGTCTTAACTCCATATTCTCTACATTTAAATTAAAACTCATTACCATAATAATACCATAAAACTGCGGTCCATTTCAATCATTATTACTTTTCATCTTCCACATAGATACAACGATCATTTTCAAAACGTGCAATACGCACCAAGGAATGTACATCGTAACCTGCTTTTTCTAGGCGTTCACGGCCAGGTTGGAAAGATTTTTCAATGACAATAGCAATACCTTCCACTGTATCCCCTGCCCCTTCCACAAGTTTTGCTAATCCCATAGCAGCTTCACCACTGGCTAAGAAATCATCAATAATCAACACTTTTTCACCAGAAGGTAAGAATTTTTTAGAGATCGTTACATCATAATTTTCTTCTTTTGTATAGGAATACACTACAGAATGATACACATCTTCTGTCATCAAGATAGATTTTTTCTTACGAGCAAATACCAAAGGAACATCCAACTCAATCGCTACTTGTAACGCAATAGCAATGCCAGATGCTTCGATAGTAACAATGCGTTCAATGCCACGTCCTTCAAATTGTTTAGCAATTTCTTTACCAATTTGAACAAACAATTTAGGATCAATTTGATGATTTAAAAATCCATCTACTTTTAACACTCGATTGTTTAATACAATACCTTCTGCATCAATACGCTGTTTTAATAATTCCACGATGATCCTCCTTATTGTTTTCTGTCTTTCAATATATTAATAAATTGTGAAACACCTTCTGTTAATGCATCCATTCTTGATCGTACTAATACAATACGACGCTCTGGAATATGTAAGTTTGTTTTTAATTCGATTAAAGAACCTTTTTTTATTTTTTCTCTAGCCACTAATTCTGGCACTAAAGAAATCCCTAAGTTAATTTCAACCAAATCCATAAGTACATCCAAGCTACCTAGCTCAAAAGCTGGGCTCGTACATCGATTATAGGTAACCGTATCAAAAAAAGTACGACTGCTCGCCCCCATCGTAAGCAATAATAATGGCTCAGCCATAATTTCATCAATGGTCCATACCTTAGAATCATCTTGATATTTAGTGCCACCTACAAATATATCTTGCATTGACTCTAATTCCATCACTTCAAGATGATTATTATCATACAAACCATCATAGGCATGCACCACTGCAATTTGCGCTTCTCCCGCTTCAATCATCCCTACACATTCTCGAGATGGTCGATTGGTGACACGCAAGCTAATGTCTAGATTTTTTTCTTGCCAACTTTTGAAAGTAGGCAACAAGAAATGTTTACTCAATGTATCTGTAGCCGCTAAGTGTAAACTTTTATACTCCCTCGATACACGTTCTTGTAATTTTACAATTCCATTATCTAAAATAGAAAAGGCTTCTACCGACGTTTCAAAGAGTTCTCGACCAGCTTTCGTAAAGGCCACTGATTTCGTTGTTCGTTCGAACAAAGGAACACCTAAATCTTTTTCTAGTTGCTTTATGCTCTGACTAATGGCCGATTGAGAAACTCCATTAGCTTTCGCTGCTTTGGAGAAAGATAGATGTAATCCAACGCCCACAAAGGCGCGCAGTAATTCTGCAGATACAGACATAATAACCTCAATCTACTACGAATATAACATACGTTTAATTTATTTTTTACTATTATATATGCTTATAAGTTTACCTATATTTATTACTATTGTCAAATTATAAATAGATTTTTATCTATGTATTTCTTATAAACCTATACAAAATAGTTGCGTTCTAGCCTATAAACTAGTAATATATATTTGATAAGAAAATCTGGGGCATAACAATCCCCCCGTATGTATGAAAGGAATTTAACTATGCATTGCGCACAAAAATTGACTGATCATATTTATTGGATTGGTAGCAACGATTGGAGTACAGAACGTTTTGAAAACCTATTTCCAATTCCAAATGGGGTAAGCTACAATTCCTATTTTATTGATGATGAAAAAACATGTATCGTAGACTCTGTAGATGATAGCATTCGTCAAGAATTCTTTGACAATGTAGAACATCTATTGAATGGTCGTGAATTAGATTACTTAATCGTTAACCACATGGAACCAGACCATTGTGCAACATTAGTCGAATTACTAGACCGTTACCCAAATGTAAAAATGGTAGGTAACAAAACTACATTCCGTTTCTTTGAACAATTCTATGGACGTCCAGCTCCTGAGAACTATTACGAAGTAAAAGAAGGGGATACTATCGATCTTGGTCACCATAAACTTCACAGTTATACTATGCCGATGGTGCACTGGCCAGAAGTAACATGTACTTACGAATCTACTACTGGTACATTGTTCTCCGCTGATGCATTTGGTACATTCGGTACTATCAACGGCAACATCTTCGCTGATCAATTAGATTTCGATCGAGTATACGAAGATGAAGCCCGTCGTTACTACACAAATATCGTAGGTAAATACGGTGCACAAGTACAAAATGCATTGAAAAAAGCATCTGCTTTAGATGTAAAAATCATTGCACCGCTTCATGGGCCAATCTGGAGAACTCCTGATACAATCTCTTACATTCTTAACAAATATATGCACTGGAGCACATACAATGCTGAGAAAAAAGGGGTTGTCATCGCCTTTGGTTCCATGTATGGCAACACAGCTGAAATGGCACAACAATTAGCAAAATTGTTATCCTTACGCGGTGTAACTGATATCCGTATTTACGACGTATCTAAAACAAATCCATCTTACATCATCTCTGATGCATGGAAATATAGTCATTTAGTATGTATGGCACCAACCTACAATTTAGGTTTATACTTGACTATGGAAAACTTATTACATGAATTACATGCATTAAACTTCCATAACCATAAAGTATCTATCGTAGGTAACCACTCTTGGGCATCTGGCGCAATGAAACGTATGGTTGAATACTTCACAAATGAGTTCAAAAATATGGAAATCGTTGGCACTCCACTAGATATTAAAGGTGCATTACACGATGAACAATTACCATTATTTGAAGAATTAGCTGATGCTATCGTTGCTTCCTTGGCAGAAACAGATATTAAAACTTTATAATCAATACAAGCGACTCTACACAGTAGAGTCGCTTTTAATGTATACATCTAAACAGTTAATGATACTATTGATGAATCTAGCTTTAGTATAACCCAATATTTAGTATAGAGTATAACTGTAGATGCCTTATAACATATACAAAATGAGCTATCATGAAGGGACATTCCCAACTTGATAGCTCATTTTTACAGGTACTATATGTATTACTATATCTGATAGCAAATACATCTACACAGAGGATATACAAGTACAAGTACAATCACATCATTAGATCTGGGTATTACCTATCGATTCTACTAACATACTATCGACGATAAGGACCTAACATACGCGCCCCTTTTGGTGTTTCTAAAATCATAGACCACACCATTCCATGCCTAGCTGCTAACCGTAAGGATTTGCCCCTTGAAGCCCTAGAATAACTAGCGCCGTCTTTATGTACTTCTTCCACAGATGTTCTTGCAGAATCCTTTGGTATGGTCTCTATTCGTTCATGGACTGTAGCACGTATTTCCTCTGCGTCATATCTCGGTGAATCTACTGACTTCTCATAACTATCTACATCCACCGGATTACTTGTGATCACAGCGCTTTTAGCAGTAGTTTCCACTGCTGTATCAGGCTCCATATTCACAGATTCCTCTGGGTCCCGTGAAAGTGTAATACCATAATACTCTTCCATTTCCTCCCAAGTCATATCTTTACTCTGAACTGGTTTTTCTGGTGACTCTTCTTTAGAGTTTCCTTTTTTAAATATAAAGGATCCTAAAATAATCAGTATGAGTATCCCTATTTCCATAATCGGATACCTCCTCCACCTTATTCATGTGTACCTTTACCATCGATGGTAGATGCATAATCACCTTCAGAAATGCTTTCACGCATTTTAGTGTCTGCCATAATATTGTTCATCGAATAGTAATCCATAACACCCAAATTACCCTCACGTAACGCTTGGGATAACGCTTTTGGCACTTCTGCTTGAGCTTCTACTACCTTTGCTTGCATTTCTTGTGTATGGGCACGCATTTCTTGTTCTTGCGCCACCGCCATAGCTCGACGTTTTTCTGCTTGAGCTTGGGCAATTTTTTTGTCCGCTTCCGCTTGATCTGTCATCAATTGGGCTCCAATATTACGTCCTACATCTACATCGGCAATATCGATGGATAGGATTTCAAAAGCTGTTCCTGCATCTAAGCCTTTATTCAATACAGTACGAGAAATATGGTCTGGATTTTCCAACACGTCCGTATGCTCTTCAGAAGAACCTACCGTAGTAACAATACCTTCCCCAACACGAGCAATAATTGTTGCTTCTCCAGCACCACCAACTAAACGATCAATATTAGCACGCACTGTCACTCGAGCACGAACTTTTAGTTCGATACCATTTTTAGCCACCGCAGAAATGATTGGTGTTTCAATCACTTTTGGATTGACTGACATTTGTACCGCTTCTAATACATCACGACCTGCTAAGTCAATGGCGGCAGATCGTTCAAATGTTAACTCCATAGTAGCACGTTCTGCTGCAATTAATGCATCTACTACACGGTCTACATCTCCACCTGCTAAATAATGGGCCTCTAATTGATCTACTGTCACATCTAAACCAGCTTTATTGGCTTTCACCAAAGGAAGTACGATTTGCGACGGAGATACACGACGTAAACGCATACCAATCAAAGTCATAATGCTGACCTTCACGCCCGCTGCTAGAGCAGATACCCAAAGTCCTAATGGGACGAAATGTAAGAATAAAGAAATGCCGATGATGAGAATAATCGGAAAAATGATAAATCCCACCGTTCCAATAATTGTTTCCATATGTCCTCCTATCTATTTGTAGTTCTCACTACGATACGACCACCGGTGACAGAAATAACTTCTACTTCTGTACCTGGTTCATAAAATTCGCCATCAGTAACAACATCGAGGAATGTTCCTTCCACAACAATGGTTCCTGCTGGTCGTAATACCGTTTTTGTATATCCAATCTTGCCCAACCAGCGATTAGGGTCTGGATGTGTAGCATATCCTTTTTCCTTAGTAGATTGCAAGCGCAATGTCAATCGCTCCCCTAAAGCAGTCTTAGGAAATACAGAGATAATCCACCACAACAATAGTACACCCACTACTGAAAGCGAGGTAACAGTGGCTATTGCCATAGGTCCTCCTCCCATCCAATCATAGATGCCCCACAGGAATAGCAACAAGCCTGTTAAACCAAAGATGCCAAATCCTGGTATCATCATTTCGATGAGGAGCAAAATAATACCACTTACTATAAGTCCTGTCATAACGTCTCCTTTCTCTTTACTATCTCTTTATCTGTATTATATCATACTCTTTTTATATAAAAGATGAAAAAGCTAGATTCTATCATCTCTATTTTCCTTTTTAACACAGATGTAATACAAAAAGAGGCCTTCTAAAGAAAGCCTCTTAGTGATTAATTAAACGTCTTCGCGATATGGAGCTTGACCGATTTCGTAGAAATCGTTTCCTTCGCTATCGATAACAACGATTGCAGGGAAATCTTCTACAGTTAATTCTGCCAAAGCTTCTGGACCTAAGTCAGCATACGCGATAACATCATATTTTTTAATGGATTTAGCAATTAACGCTGCTGCACCACCAACGGCTGCAAAGTAAGTTACACCGTTTTTCTTCATGGATTCGATAACTTCTGGTTTACGGGAACCTTTACCGATCATGCCTTTGATACCTTGATCAAGCATTGTTGGTGTGTAAGCATCCATACGACCAGATGTTGTAGGACCTGCGGAACCGATTGGGTCTCCTGGTTTAGCTGGGCTTGGTCCTAAATAGTAAACGATTTTGTCATGCCAATCGATTGGTAATTCTTCGCCACGTGCTAATGCTTCAGTCATTACTTTATGAGCAGCATCACGAGCACTGTAGATTTTACCAGAGATAAGAACCATATCACCAGCTTTTAATTTACGGGATTGTTCTTCTGTTAAAGGTGTTTGAATACGAATTTGTTCTGCCATGGTTATTCCCCCTCTTAAACTTCACCGTGAGCATGACGGCTAGCGTGGCAGCAGATAGTTACTGCTACAGGAAGACCAGCGATATGTGTTGCTGCCCACTCGATATTAACGGAAACTGCTGTTGTAGAACCACCTAATTGAGGTCCGATACCAGTTTTGTTAACCATTGCATTGATTTCTTCTTCCAATTTTGCATATTCAGGATGTGCATTACGTACTTCTACGGAACGAAGAAGAGCTTTTTTGGAAAGGAATGCTGCATAGTCCATTGTACCACCGATACCAATACCTAGTACCATTGGAGGGCATGGGTTAGGGCCAGCTTTTTTAACGATTTCAAGAACTGCTTTTTTAACGCCTTCAACGCCATCAGCAGGAACCAACATTTTTACGCCAGATTTGTTTTCAGAACCAAAGCCTTTTAACTCTACATTAATGTCAACTTTGTCACCTGGAACAATTTTAGTGTAAATAACTGCTGGAGTATTATTTTTAGTATTTACACGGTTGAACAAAGGTTCAGCTACTACGGATTTACGAAGATATCCATCAACATAACCTTTTGCTACACCAGCTTGCACCGCTTCTTCAAGATCGCCACCTTCGAAGTGTACGTCTTGACCAACTTCTAAGAATACAATTGTAAGACCAGTATCTTGGCAGATTGGACGATCTTCAGCATCAGCGATTTCCGCATTTTTAATGATTTGATCTAGTACACCTTTACCTACTGGAGATTTCTCACATTCATAGCCTTTTTTCAATGCATTGTACATATCTTTTGGAAGATGATATGCTGCATTCATACATAATTCTGCTACCTTTTCTGTTACTTTCTCAACGTGAATGTTACGCAAAGTAATCCCTCCTCAACTTAAAACAGAGACCTTTCTCTTGTGTATTATTGTAACACCATGCACTATCTTTTTCAATTCTTTAAGAATAGGTACTATAACTGTTTATTATGATAGAATTTATTATCATTTAATGGTAAATGCATATAGTTCTCTATTTCTAAGGTATTCTTAAATCACATACTTCATTCCTTATATGGACAAATATCCATCCTTTATAAACCATTTAAAATACACATATATTTAATCTTATCAATACATTATTTCCTACTAAAAACTACTATGTTTAAGCACAAAATACACCTCCGTAAAACTGAAAAACTCTCTCATTAAATAATAATAAGAGAGTTTTATTTATGCTATTTTATATGTTTTCTTATGGAAATAGTGCTACCTATGATTTATTGATATAGCAAATATAGGTTATTTCCAGCCATATATGTAACATTTATTATAGACAATCATACCCACTATAGGTCAGCTGCTTCAATCCAGTCTTGTAAGTCCGCTTCTCCTCCTATGATATCCTCATCATAAGCGCCCGCTAGTTCTGGATAACGACACACTTCGATGGTATAGAGAATGGCTTCATCTCGACCATTGCGGAAGGTGCCAATCCATACACCACGGATGGTAGATTCATACCACTCTACCGGTTGATCTGTATCTTTCAGATGGATCGTCACATCACCACGTCCCAATGTTTCCAATACTTCCACTTGCTCTTCCATAGTGAGACCTGTATTTTCCACATAAATCGTATAGGTTTCTCCTGTTTGACGCAAGTGCTGCATAGCATTTTTCAATTCTTGAAACACCGCTTTTACACGGCCAAATTCATTTTGCATAGAAACTCCTTATCTTATCATTACAGTTTCATATTGTGTAGCATCCTATGCCTTTTTTTCATTCACAGGGGTAGCCGTTACATGCCAATTAGATAACACCCTCAGTACCCGTTCTTTCACTTCTGCTACCGCAGCTTGTGTGGAATTGCTTAAGGTAAGGCCTAATTCTAAACTTTCAGGTTCTACACCGATGACAACGGCATCTTCTAAAGGATCTTCTTGTAACGCACGGATACGTAAAATATCTTGCATCCCTACTTCATGCACAGAAATAGCTTCTGTAAAATAACTGTTCATTTCCTCATGAGGAAACTCGTATACTGTGCCCGGTGCCTCACCACCATTGATGGCATCCACTAACAATAGTTTTGTCATACCCCTCATATACGTAAGCAATTCCATGCCCATGGTACCCCCATCTAGAATGGTAATAGGAGGATTAAATACATAATCCTCCCGTAATTGGTTCACCACATGGACACCGAATCCCTCATCAGTAAGCAAAATATTGCCTACCCCTAATAGCACGATGGGATTATTTTTTATTTGGTCCATATAAGTCCTCTATATCTTCTGGGTCCGTAGGGTAGAATTTCATGCCTGAAACCATACTAGATACTTCTCCAGATTCTTCCATAACATCTTCGCGGAATGCCATATACACATGTATAATTGTAAATAACAAAAATCCCCAAGCAATGTAGTGATGAATCATATGCACTTCATACTCTGTAAATAATAAATTTACAGGATTAAAAATTTGTGCAATCCACGTATTAGGATACACTTGTGCAAACATAGCAAGACCTGTACAAATTTCTAGGAATAACAGCACATATACCCCAAAATAACTAGTACGAGCCATAGAATTACGCAAGAAACGATGCTCTCGTTGCTGTGGTAACATTAGATAGTGCTTAATTGTGTCCCACAGACCAATCCAATACGACTTTTTATGAAATCTAGGAAACAATCTATCGCCACGATATCGAATTCCACCATAAATACGGAATATAAGTGCAGCAATTAGGATAAATGCTGCGATAAAGTGAATTTTACGAATCATCTCCATAGAGAACCAACCGCCCACTGCGATTGTCGGTTCCACACTACCTGGTGTAGCTTGGAAACCTGGATTCCCAATGTATAGGCCCGTCCAGAATAAAGCCGTTACACAAAGCACCATGGTCCAATGGAAAATGCGGAGCCATAAACTAAATACACGATAAGGCTTTTTATTTAATGGTAACATAGATGCGCCTCCTCCCTATTTACATAGGGCATCTGTATTAACAGATACAATTTTTTCACCTTTTTTATTATACAAGTGTGTCGCACATGCTAAACAAGGGTCAAAGGAATGAATACCTTTTAAAATTTCCAATGGTTTATCTGCAATTTTAACTTTTGTATCCATCATATTTGCTTCATATGCACCATGTTCGCCAGCAATTGTTTTAGGGCACGCATTCCAAGTAGTTGGTACGATACATTGATAATTATCTACACGACCATCTTTGATGACACACCAATGACCTAAGCCACCACGTGGAGCATCTAGTACGCCTACACCTTTTGCCTTTTTTGGCCAAGTATTAGGATCAAATTTACGAGTATCCGCCACTACAGTGTCACCAGTTTTGATATTCTCTACTAAACGATTGTAGAAATGTTGGCTCAAGTTTGCTGCCACTTGTGCATCTAATCCACGAGCTGCCGTACGGCCCACTGTGGAACACATCCACACATGAGCTGGTACGCCTAGTACTTTGGACACTGCATCAATTTGGTCGACCATCATTTTTTCAGCCCAAGTAGGCTCTTTGATGATACCTTGTTTTACTTTTACATAGACAACGATGTATTTTGCTAATGGGCCCACTTCGCAAGCTTTACCTTTGAAAGTAGGTGATTTAATCCAAGAATATTTTTTCTCTTCATCCAAGAATTCCCATTTTTTGTTGGTTCCTGTTTTAGGACCTGTAAAAGCTGGTTTCGTTACACCTTCTGTTGGATGTAAGGATGTTTCGCCATTTGGATATTCAAACCAAGAATGGTTGATTTCTTCCGACAAGAAGTCAGGATTCATCAAATCTTCCCCTTCTAAAGCTGTAAATGTTGCTTTTTCCCAACCAAGCTCAAAGTTTTCTACTACACCATTCGCACGAACAAGAGCTTTTTTGAAATAATCTCCATTGCTGATGCCACTGAATGTATCATCTGGATAGCCACCGTAGGCTAAGACACGTTTTTTCGCTAAGCCCCCACCATCAACCATGCCGGCTTTTACATATAGATGACCGATGGCTAGTAAATCTGGTAAGTAGAAATAGTTCACCAAATCTTTCGCCAAGGAAATGGATTCATCCACGCTTGCCAAACGAGCTGCATTCACAGGGGCATTCATATCATCCATGGAAATGGAACAAGGCATACCACCTACAATGTAATGAGGATGTGGGTTTTTACCGCCGAAGATAACATGTGGTGTCACAATATCACGTTGACGATCCAAGATTGTCAAATAGTGAGAAATAGCCATCAAATGCACTTCTGGAGGTAATAATTGATAATCTGGATGATCCCACCATTGAGCGGAGAAAATGCCTAATTGACCACTTTCTACAATTTTTTTCACTTTTGTTTGTATCGCTGCATAATACGTAGCATTGCCTTTAGGGAATTCCTTAGGGTACGCAGATGTAGAAGATTCCAAATCGTTTGGTTGCAATCCGCTCACATTGTATATGTCTAGGACTTGTTGTTGCAATTCTGCTGTTTTCTTAGGATCTGCTTTCAACGCCTCTACTGGGCTTACCCAGTCAAGAGCATGCAAGTGATAGAAATGCACAATATGGTCATGTACATCTAAACAACTATGCATCATATTACGGATATAGTTGGCATTTTTAGGAATTTGAATACCCAATGCATCTTCTACAGCACGAAGAGCTGCCAAAGCATGCGTAGAAGTACATACGCCACAAATACGTTGCACAAAAGCCCATACATCACGAGGATCACGATTTTTTGCTACTAATTCAATACCACGCCAAGCAGTACCACTGGAAAGGGCATCTTGCACCTTACCTGTGGATTCGTCAACACTTACTTCTACACGCAAGTGACCTTCAATACGGGTCACTGGATCAACTACAACTCGTTTCATTATTGGTCACTACCTTTCTGTTCCGCTTCTTTTTGTTTCGCTTCTTGTTCTGCTAAATATTTTTTCTCTTCTTGGATGGAATCATATTTATGTTTCGCTAACGTAATACCACCGTGAGCGATAACTGCACCAAAGGCGCCAAATCCTGCTACTGTACCTAATGTATCCACATCAGTGATCGTATTTGGTGTATGAATATGAGGTAATCGTTGGTAAAAGTTGTCATTGTCCCAGAATCCCTTTTCAGAGCAACCAATACAACCATGTCCAGATTGAATTGGATAAGACAAACCATTCCACCAACGTAAATTACCACAGGAGTTATATGTTTCTGGTCCACGGCAACCTACTTTATATAAGCACCAGCCAGCTTTGGATGCATCATCATCGAAGTGTTCCACGAATAAACCAGAATCAAAGAAAGGACGGCGGTAGCAAGTATCATGGATGCGATTTCCATAGAATTGTTTTGGTCTTCCTTCTACGTCAAGAGGTGGAATTTCACCAAATAAAGCATAATGCATAATCACGCCAGTCATCACCTCTGGAATCGGAGGGCATCCTGGTACTTTAATGATTTTTTTGCCTTTTACGATAGAAGAAACAGATACTGTATTCGTTGGGTTTGGTTTTGCTGCTTGAATACCACCCCAAGCTGCACAAGAGCCATATTCGATGATGAACGCAGCCCCTTCAGCGCATTCTTTCAATACATCTACAAATGGACGTCCACCAACTTGGCAGTACGAGCCATTTTCATCCAATGGCACACCACCTTCAACAGCCAATACATACTTACCTTTTTTACTTTCTAACAAGTGATGTAAATGATGTTCAAATGGTTCCCCTGCTGCGGCAGCCAAGGTATCATCATACTCTAAGGCAATCATATTTAAAATCACATCAGATGCGAAAGGCGATGTGGAACGAATAAAAGATTCGTCACATCCTGTACATTCATGACCATGCAACCAAATCACCGTAGGTAATTCTTTTGTTTCTGCCGCTGCTACGACTTTATTTGTCAATGCTGGTGGCAACCCTAAAATAGCGGTTAACGCTACACAGGATTTCATAAACGTACGTCGGCTTAATTTACGTTCTTGGAATAAATTCCAAAGACTATTCAATGATTCTTTCACAAAAAAGCCCCTTTCTTGCAATAACTTTATAGCGTCTATACAAATTAACGTAATACACATAGTATACCATGAAAGGTATTCCTCCTATAGAATATTAATCACTAATTTGTAAAAATATTTTTATATCCTCTATTTATAGTTTCAATAACTTACGTACAGAAGCTGCTTTTTTATAGCCTCCTACACGATCTTTCTCTTTTCCTTTTTTATAGCAAATAATCGTCGGTACCCCTTGTACATCTTCTTTTAAGACAATCTCTTTCGATTCGTCAATATCGATGGCAATCATGCGTGCTACACCTTGTAGTTCATCGTGTAACACATCTAATTCTTCTTTCATCAGCTTGCATGGATCACACCATTCTGCCGTAAAACAAGCTAGTACGATTTCATCATCACCTTTGACAATGGATTTAAACTCTTCATAGGTTTTAATGGATTCTAATTTCATAACGATACCTCCTACAATAACAAAACCGCTCCGAAGAGCGGTTTTGAGCAAGCAATCAATAAGCCGAGTTCTGTCCTGCTTTCGCAGTGGCGATTATCTTTCTAGGCGCATAGTTGCCTATACGCTCAAGCGGCACAACCCGAAAGGTAGGCGGGCAACCCTTAACCCTTTCCTATTCGGCCTTGCTCCGGATGGGGTTTACCGAGCATACATGTTACCATGTACCTGGTGCGCTCTTACCGCGACCGTTCCACCCTTACCACCCGAAGGTGGCGGTTTACTTTTCTGTGGCACTATTCCCTATGGTCACCCACGCCGGCCGTTAGCCGGCATCCTGCCCTATGGAGCTCGGACTTTCCTCAAGTCAAGTAGACTTGCAATCGCCTTTCATACTTACTGTTTAAGTCTAGCATAGACCACCGAGAGGGTCAATACCTCTCTTATACATTATAAACCGAAAGTGCTTAGACTTCAAAGAAAAAATCTCTTTGTACATTACTTTCTATGACTTCTACTTCATCTGCTGTAAAGCTCTTTTCTATCATTTGTTTTAATAGTGATTGGCTCATGTATTCTGTGCCATAATGGCCCGCATCCACTACTGTGATTCCTAATTCTTTTGCTAGTTGCATATCATGGTATTTGACATCCCCAGTGATATACACATCCGCTTTTTGTTTAGCTGCCACCTTGATGAACTCTGCTCCACTACCCGTGCATAGACCAATGCGCTGAATGGATG
Organism: uncultured Veillonella sp.; assembly: GCA_963516605.1. Lineage (GTDB taxonomy): Bacteria > Bacillota > Negativicutes > Veillonellales > Veillonellaceae > F0422. The sequence goes on from CAUQBP010000002.1 coordinate 55,051, forward strand.
ATGGCTTAGCCCCACCCCAACGCAATTGACTATGAGGGAATACAGATTGCAATACTTCTTTGAACTCCTCTATCGATAGTGGTTGTGATAAATTACCAATGCGACCAATATAGTGTGCCTCATAGGCATTCTCTAAGGCTACTATATCGTAGGCAATTTCCTCATACGGATGGGCTTCTTTCATAGCCGCTAACACTTGACCTAATAGTGTTTTAGGCACTATTGTTTCCACACGTTCTTCTGGCACAGTTTCAATCGCCCCTACCTGACCGATGAAAGGGTTCGTCCCTTCTAAGGGCAAGAATCTCCCTTCTCCAGCAACAGAAAAACTGCAATGACTGTACGCACCGATATGACCTGCTCCCGCATCACCCATGGCTTGGCGAAGTTGTTCACTATGCGTAACGGGCACATAGACAGCCACCTTATAGGCTACATCTCGTCCTGTTTCTTCTAGCCCTTGTATACCTTGTAACCCCAGTCGTCTAGTTACCTCGTCATTAAGACCACCCTCAGCAACATCTAAATTCGTATGCGCACTATACACATTAATACCATGGCATACTAGATCTTTAATCATCTTTCCTTGCATCGTATCAGTGTTGATAGATTTGATACCTTTGAAAATCATCGGATGATGTGTCACGATAGCATCCACTTGTCGCTCTATCGCTTCTGCTACTACTTCTGATGTTACATCGAGAGCTGTTAATACTCGTTGTACCGAAGAACTCATAGATCCCACTTGTAATCCGCAATTATCCCAAGACTCTTGCAACTGCAATGGCGCTTGGCGCTCAATGGCTTGAGCAATATCTTTCATAGTAACCATATATACCTCCTATCCACCATTTCAAGGTATGATATAACACTCTATACGCATCAATGGTTAGACATTTTTTTATGAAAGTTTCACCTGTACCTATTGTAAAATACCTTGTAATGCTTGCAGCTCTTGTTCCATCCCCTGAACCGCATCACCAGACTTCGCTGTATCACGCATATGTTGTAGAATAGATTGCAACGTTTTCATTCTACGTTGTATGTGCTGTGTCCAAACTTCAGATTGTTCTTGTTGTAACAAAGCACCATATTCCCATAACATCGATTCTCTAGGTAGCTCATTATACACGGAAGTAGCACCTCGTTGTACTAACCACATGTCATAATATTGATGGCCCTCTAGTAAACATTTCTCTTGAACAATGCCATACCCTTGATCTACTAAAAATTGTTTCAACTCTCGCCGATGGCTTTGTGGTTGCAGCACATAGGTTTCCAATAGTTCTGGTCCTACCGTGATGATGTGTTGCATCAACTCTCCACCCATGCCACAAATCACTGCACAATCCACTTCTCCCTGTTTTGTGGCTGCCAATCCATCTCCTAATCGGCATTCAATAGATTGTTCTAACTTTCGTTCTTTCACAAACCCTTTAGCAGATTCTAACGGGCCTTGATTCACATCAATGGCAATGACCTCTTTAGCCACGCCTGCTTCTATACAAGCCACCGCCAAATACCCGTGATCTGTACCCACATCTGCTACCGTTTGACACTGTGGAATCATATGCAATACTTGTTCTAATCGTTTTGAAAGTGCCATAGTCTATCTCACATTCTAATTACATCTTCTACGCAATTTCTTACTTAGAAATACTATAAAGCTCATGCTTTCATTATACAATGAACCCTTATAGATAACAAAAAAACCATCTCACAAAGTGAGATGGTCTCTTATGGTGGGCCCACCTGGATTTGAACCAGGGACCGACCGGTTATGAGCCGGTTGCTCTACCCCTGAGCTATAGGCCCTCGTTTGGTGCGGATGATGGGACTTGAACCCATACGAGCGTACGCTCACCACCCCCTCAAGATGGCGTGTCTGCCATTCCACCACATCCGCATGAGGATTGTATATGGTGCCTCAGGGCAGAATCGAACTGCCGACACACGGATTTTCAGTCCGTTGCTCTACCGACTGAGCTACCGAGGCAAATATATATAAATATATGAATATGCCTAAAAATAGGTAAAAAAAATGGCGACCCCGATCGGATTTGAACCGACGATCTTCGCCGTGACAGGGCGACATGTTAACCGCTACACCACGGGGCCGTGTACTAAGTACTCATATAATATACCATAGGTATTACATCTTGGCAATACCTATGGCCAATTTTATATATTCCTAAAATGCATAGATATTTTTTTAATAGCAATTAGGTTTCCGATCCCGAAATACATTGATTTTAGACCGAATATCTTTCACTGTATCTACATCGATAGTAATGGTTTGTATTTGCGGTGTTTCATCACATTCTAGTAGCACTTCTCCCCACGGGTCTACTACCATCGAGTGACCTGCCATTGGTAACTTACCAATAGTGCCACAACCATTAACACTACAAAAATACATTTGATTTTCTATTGCTCTCGCTTGATTTAATATGCGCCAATGATGCAAACGTAGCATTGGCCACTGAGCGGGCAAAAAGAATAGTTCTATCCCTTGTAAGGCAGATTTACGAATTAGCTCAGGAAAACGAATATCATAACAAGTGGCACTAGAGCAAAGTACTCCATCGAATTCAAATTGGTGGATAGCAGTACCACCTGTAAAGTATTGATCTTCTTTGGCAGGACTAAAGCCATGCATCTTATCATAGGTAGATAACAATTCCCCTTTGCGGTTGAACACATAGGTTCTATTGTAGATAGAGTCTCCTTCTTTAACAGCTACTGATCCACCAAAGATATTCACATGTTCTGATTGCGCCAATTCACCCAACAAAGCTTGCGTCCGTTGACCACCTTCATCTGCCAATGCATATAACTCTGGACCCGTCATAAAGCCCGTATTCCATGTCTCTGGCAATACCACTACATCCACGCCTTGCTTAGCTACATCTCGCACCTTCTCTGCTAGGATATCAAAATTTTTATCCACTTGCTCAATTTCTGTGGCTAATTGAACAATGCCTAATCGCAACTCTCTCATAGTTCCTCCTAGATATGCCACGCCATATGGTCTGTAAACTCGTTAGGTTCTAATGGCAACGCATGCCGTCGTGGTACATAGGACCCTTTGTCAAAACGATCTACTTTAGGACGACGATAGATAATATGGTCAGGTTCCGTTTCAAAAATAATTACATTTCTAGGAACATCTCGCTTAATGACCAGATTACAACCTATTTTCGAACCTTTCCCCACCATAATATCACCTAGCACCTTTGTGCCTGCACCGATAAGCACATCATCTTCCACCGTAGGATGACGTTTAATCTTACGAGAATCCATCCCCCCAAGAGTCACTCCATGAAAGAGTGTCACATTATCTCCTACAACAGCTGTTTCACCAATAACAACTCCCATACCATGGTCAATAAATAAACCTTTCCCAATTTGCGCTCCTGGATGAATCTCTATACCAGTTACCCGACGTGCATGTAACGCCACACGCCGAGCCAAAGTAAACCAACCTTTTCGGTATAGGCGATGCGCAAAAAAATGCCAAAATAAAGCTGTTATATGAGGATATGTCCAAACCACCATAAACCAAGAAGTAGCTGCTGGATCTGATTGTAATACGCGCTGTATGTTGTATCGAATGGAATTCCATACCTCTCTCATAAATACCTCCCTATACAGAGATAGCATGGCCTAGACCATGCTATCTTTCGTATCACAATCGATTAAGAATGAATCCAATCTACGCTTTCAAATTGAATCATAGATAGATATTTTTCTACTCCGTCTGGAGCTACTACGACAACGTCCACATCTGGGAATTTGCGACCGTATTGACGAGCTACCAAGATAGCCGCCGCGGAGGAAATGCCGATACCAATACCAGTTTCTCGCATGAAGTTACCTACTTCTTCGATAGCATCTTCATCAGTGACTGTTTGTACTTCATCCATCAAGGAAGAGTCGAAGTTTTCTGGAATGAATCCAGCTCCAAGACCTTGGATTTTATGAACACCGCCAGTACCTCGAGAAATCACTGGAGACCCTTCTGGTTCTACTGCAACCGCTTTAATGTACGGATGTTGCTCTTTCAAGGCTTTAGTAACACCTGTGAAAGTACCACCTGTGCCAATACCTGCTACGAAAATACCTACATTCGGTACATCACGTAAAATTTCTTTTGCCGTTGTTTCATAGTGAGCCGTTGGATTTGCTGGGTTCACAAATTGACCTAGTGTTACCGCATTTGGATAGTTATCAAGAATTTCTTGCGCTTTTCCAAGAGCACCTTTCATGCCTAATTCTTTTGGCGTTAAAATTAATTGTGCTCCATAAGCTTTAATCAATTCACGGCGTTCTTTACTCATACTTTCAGGCATAATGATGATTGTTTTGATGGACAACATAGCACCTAACATTGCTAAAGCAATACCCGTGTTACCACTAGTGGCTTCTACGATGATCGTATCATTTTTAATTAAGCCTTTTTCTTTTGCATCTTGTAACATACCTAGAACAGCACGATCTTTTACACTGCCACCAGCATTATACTTTTCTAATTTTACATATACATTAGTATCTGGAATTCGATAGATTGGGGTATTTCCAATTAAGTCAATTGCATTTTTTACAACAGCCATAGTCATTCTCCTCTACTTAGACTTCATATATAAAACACTTAAGTTTATTCCTATTTTATAGGTGGGATTTGATTTTGTCAACCAAATTTTTCTCAAAATTCTAATTATTTTGATTGAAAGCCGCCATGCCCCATACGAATACAATCTTCTTTTGTGATTCGCACATCTGCTAATAAGCGTGGCGTAATCACATCAAAGGCACTCGGATTGTTATATAAAACACCCCCTGGAACGCCTAACACAGGGGTATTATCTTCCAAATACGCAATGCACACCATAGAACCTGGCAATACTGGTAATCCATAGGTCACCACTTCTTTAGCCCGACGTGCAATGGCACCTGGTGTTAAATCATCAGGATCTACGCTCATACCACCCGTGCAGAATATAATCTCTGCTCCTTGGGACTTTACTTTGTCTATGGCCTCTACAATTTGATCTGTATTATCCGGCACAATTTCATGAGCTACCAGTTCCACACCATAGTCCGCTACACGGTCTTGAATAACCGCTGTGAAAGCATCTTGAATACGCCCTGCAAAGACTTCACTACCTGTAGTAACAATGCCCATTTTTTTACGCACAAATGGATTGACTTGTAAGATAGACTCCTTACCTTCACGCACTCGCTTTGCTTCTTCTAACTGCCATGCCTCTAATAATAATGGAATACATCGCATGCCTGCTACTGGTTGTCCAGCTTTTACCGGTGTTCCGTGTAAACGTGTAACAATGGTCAATTCCCCAATACTATTAATACTGTGTAATCCTTCCACATCTACGGTCAATACACCATCGTGATTCGCCAACGCCTCAATCTTGCCTTGTTGTACTGGGGTAGGGCTAATAGATGGATGTTCACAGAAACGATATAATTCTTCCGCTACTTGCTCCTCATGAACTAAGTTATAATCGCTTTCTTCCATCACATAAATATGCTCTTTTCCTAATTGCAATAATAACTCCACATCTTCATCAGCAATGATGTGTCCTCGTTTAAATGGTGTATCTTTTACTTCTCCAATGACGATGCGCACAATATCGTGGCAAAGTGCTTGCCCCACTGCATCTTTTACATGTATTTCTTTCATCGTATTATCCCCACATTCGTTTACCAATGGTGAAAGCCAACCCGCATAGGCCATACCCAACTAATACCTGTCCACCCATGTAGGACAGCATATGCCACAAACCTTTTTCTTGTAGTATATATCCTTCAAAGATAAAGGTAGAAAAGGTTGTAAGCCCACCTAAAAAACCTGTAATACATAACAGCTTAACCCAAGGTGACACATTGGGTTGCCCTTCAATATATGCCATACCTAAGCCAATTAATAGGGAACCTATCATATTCACTAGTACTGTCCCCCAAGGATACAGCGCACCTTTCGTGACCATGTACTGCCCGATGCCATACCGTGTCATGGCACCAATAGCCCCTCCAATAGCCACTGCTATATATACATTCACATTCATATTCAAACTCCTTTATGTCTTTATTATACACCACCCTAGGCGGATTATATACTAAAGCACGAGAATTTCTTTCTCGATTTATATATAAGATATTATAGTTATACGCTATATCGCAAACGATTACTATATTTTTTATTATATATTATACCAATCTTTTATATATTACGCCTCTCGCAGTTAATTAGTACTGTATGTACTGAAGAATCCATTTTATACTATGCCAAACTTATATACATTGCATCTCTCACAGAGTATAATCCGCCCCACATACTAAGCCCAAACATACTCCATGCTAGTATCCCTTTTTACTCATTACAGAAAGCTTATCTATACGAGCCATGCACAAGTGCAACCACATAAACGCCCCAGTTCAACTACTCTCATACATAAAAAAAGAACTGCCTATGTCTAAGCAGTTCTTCTTGTGCATATTTAGTTTCCAGGATGTTTTACTAAATCTTGACCCGCAATACCAGGACGTGTCATTTCTTTTGGAGATAGGATATAATCCATTTCTTCTTTCGTTAACAGCCCTTGTTCTAGAATAATTTCTTTTACACTACGGTCAGTTTCTAATGCTTCTTTCGCTAACGCAGAAGCATTTTCATAACCAATATGCGGCAACAAAGCTGTTACGATACCAACAGAACGTTCTAACCAATATTCGCATTGTTCTTTATCCACTTCAAGGTCAACTAACAATTTATCTACAAATGTGTTTACCGCATTTTTTAAGTAACACATAGAGTTGAACAAGTTATATGCAATGACTGGCTCCATAACATTCAATTCAAATTGTCCATTTTCTACGCCAAGGGAAATGGTCAAATCATTACCGATGACTTGATAACAAGTTTGGTTCAATACTTCCGCGATAACTGGATTTACTTTACCTGGCATGATGGAAGAACCTGGTTGGCGTGGAGGTAATTTTAATTCACCAATACCGCAACGAGGGCCAGATGCCATTAACCGGAAATCGTTAGCCATTTTAATCAATACTAGGGCTGTTACTTTCAAGCCAGAGGAAATATCTGCAAACACATCTGTATTATTGGTCGCATCAATTAAGTTATCCGCTGTAATGAACGGTTCACCTACAACACGAGATAATTCATCTACGACAGCTTTAATATACGTAGGTTCTGCATTTAAGCCAGTACCCACAGCAGTAGCCCCCATATTAACTGTATGTGCTTCTAACATAGCAGATTTAATACGACGAATGCCACGACGCACGCCAGATGCATAGGCACCCATTTCTTGACCCAATGTAATTGGCACCGCATCTTGCAGGTGAGTACGACCCATTTTTAAAATTTCTTTATACTCTTCTGCTTTTTTATCTAATTCATCTGCTAAACGACGAAGTGCCATTAATAAAGGTTTACTTTTCATGATAGCACATACTTTAATAGCCGTAGGGAATGTATCGTTCGTAGATTGTGCCATATTCACATGATTATTTGGAGATACAATGTCGTATTGACCTTTTTCATACCCTAAAATTTCCAACGCACGGTTCGCCAATACTTCATTCATGTTCATATTGAAAGACGTCCCTGCTCCCCCTTGGATAGGATCCACTGGGAATTGATCATTGAAATTGCCACGTACCACTTCATCTGCAGCACGACTGATAGCTTGACCAATTTTTTCATCTAAACGACCAGTACTCATATTCGCCAAGGCACAGGCTTTTTTTACCATTGCCATAGCTTTTACGAAATCTAAGTCAATTTGTTTTCCTGTAATAAAAAAGTTTTCAATACCACGTAATGTTTGTACACCATAGTACAACTCATCAGCTAATTCCAATTCACCTAGAAAATCATGTTCTTTTCTCATAGTATACCTCTTTTCATACAACATCAGATGCATAGGCATCTACTGTATAAGCTTTGTTTATATGATATACCTGTATTATATCATGTATCATGTATACATAATAGAGATATACTTTCTAGTTACGAATAATGCTCCCTTGTACACCTTAATAAATAACTTGAAGTCATAGAAGTCATTAATTTTACTCATTTTCGATAATTTCTATAGACTATATAGAAATATTGGCTATTCCTAATATGCCTACGATACAATTAAATACGAAACTACAATATCTAGCTTTCATTATTCCTCATGAAAAATACTTCCAACCGCATGTTAAAAAATACGAAAAAGTGGTTGCAACCGCACGCAAAAAAGCGTGAAAAGTGGTTGCAACCGGGTAGCAACGATTTCAATTTATATCCTTTTAACACCCTTTTAGAAAACAAGAAACCCAGTAACTAGGCTAGTTACTGGGTTTTCATTTTGTATTGAATTATTCTGCTGTGAATGGCAACAACGCGATTGCACGAGCACGTTTAATAGCAAGTGTTAATTTACGTTGATGTTTAGCACAAACACCAGAAATACGACGTGGAAGAATTTTGCCACGTTCAGTCGTGAAACGACGAAGTTTAGCAATATCTTTATAGTCGATTTGATCAGCATGGTCAACACAGAAGTTACATACTTTTCTTCTTGGTTTTCTGCCTCTATCTCTTCTCATTGAGAAACCTCCTTTGATATAGTTGTGGAGTTCTTAGCTTAGAACGGAATTTCTTCACCTGCGCCTGCACCGGAACCTGCACCAAAATCATCAAAATTGGATGCACCACCGTCAAAGGCATCAAATGTTTGCGTATCCAAGGCTTGACCCACGAAATTAGCAACTACTTCTGTTACATATCGTTTTGTACCATCTTGTGCTTCGTAAGAACGAGTCGCAATACGACCTTCTACAAAACAACGGCTGCCTTTACGCAAATTTCCCGCAGCTTCTCCTAATTTTCCCCAAGCTACACAGTTTACAAACGCAGTTTGTTCCTTTGTCTCACCGTTTTGATCCACATAGGTATTGGATGCAGCTACTGTGAAAGTAGCAACAGCACGACCAGTTTTTGTGTAACGCACCTCAGGGTCACGAGCTAAATTTCCTAAAAGTTGTACAGAATTCATATTCCTAACCTCCTCAGGCTATTATTGTTCGTGTTTTACAATCAGGTGTCTAAGAACGTTATCGTCGATTTTAAGTACGCGGTCGATTTCTTTGATTTCGCCAGGAGCTGCTTCAAAGTTAATCAATACGTATACGCCATCAGTATGTTTGTTTACTGCATACGCTAAACGGCGTTTACCCCAAACGTCAACTTTCTCAACTGTACCGCCAACACGAGCAATTAAAGCTTCAATTTTATCAAAAGTCGCTTTGTTTGTCTCTTCATCAGCCGGTTTCACAATCACCATGACTTCGTATTTGTTCATACAAAATCACCTCCTCTTTCGGACTAACGCCCCTATCTCACATAGGGGTAGGAAGATGCTTACCATCAATAAGCCTTATTATTGTACACCATTCTACCTAGAATTGCAAGGAAAACATGAAAATAGACACAGCTCTAATGGAGCCATGTCTATCTCATTATAATAGGAATCGTATGAGTGAGATTACGCTTCTGCTTGTTTTGTTAATTTAGCATAACTTTCCGCTTCTACTTCTTCTTGTGTTCTCATATCTTGTGGTAATGTCGATAAGCGAATCCAGCTACGGATAGCTTCTACTAATACAACTAAAATCATAATGAACATTGCCACAGAGAAAGCTACTAAGATCCATTTACCAGCTGGAACATAGTTAAAGAATACGTTTTCATAGTCAGCCGCAACAGCCACTATCGCCATGAGTATGGTCGGCACTCCGGTTACCCATGCGTATCGTTTTTTACCTAAACGCATGATAATCGTCGTACTTACTGCCAATGTCATAGTACCTAATAATTGGTTAGATACACCAAATAATGGCCAAATTGTACCGATGTTACCTTGTAATACTAGATAGCCCCACATAATACAAATCAATGCAGCACAACCATATACGCCAGGAGCCCAATGTTGGTCATTGAATTTAGGCCAGTACAAGCCAAGCAATTCTTGCAACAAATAACGACCTACACGAGTACCTGCATCAATCAATGTCATGATGAACAAGGCTTCAAACATGATACAGAAGTGATACCAATATCCCAATAAATGATCCATATTAGGAAGACGGGAGAAGATATGTGCCATACCTACCGCTAAGGATACAGCGCCACCAGGACGATGCATCAAGTCTTCCCCTACAAGGGCAGATAATACTGGCAATTCATGAACTTGAAGACCCAATGCTCTAAAAGATTCCGCTGTAGAGTTAATCGCAAAATAATCATCTGGATGTAATGCTGTAGCAGCAATCATAGCCATCATGGAAATGAAAGATTCTGTTAACATACCACCGTAACCGATAGGTAATACTTCTCTTTCATTCGTTAACATTTTAGGAGTAGTACCTGTAGCGATAACTGTATGGAAACCAGATAAAGCACCACAAGCAATAGTAATGAAGATATATGGGAATACAGACCCTTTTAATACAGGACCGCCACCCCAAATATAATCTGTCACCGCTGGCATTTGAATTTCTGGCATTACAATGATAATACCCAATGCCAATGCGCCAATAGTACCGATTTTAAGGTACGTGGATAGATAATCACGAGGCGCTAGTAACAACCAAACTGGTAAAGCTGCTGCAAAGAAACCATAGACAGCTAACATAATTTCGATGGTTTTTAAATCATAAATGAACCAAGATGCATATTCGCTAGCCGCTACATTTGGGCCATAGATGATAGCTGCAAAGATGAGTGCCACCCCAATAATTGTAGCTTCTTGAATTTTTCCAGGGCGCAACCATTGTAGATAAATACCGATAAAAATAGCAATAGGAATCGTTGCAAATACTGAGAAAAATGCCCAAGCTGAATTATGAAGTGCATTGGCTACTACTACCGCCATACCTGCTAATGTAATAACAAGTAAGAACAATGTGGCTAACATAGCTCCTAAACCAGCAATTTTGCTGATCTCTTCACGTGTAATATCCGCAATCGATTTACCATCGTAACGGATAGAGGCAAATAAAATTACCATATCATGGACTGCACCGGCAAATACAGAGCCGATTAAAATCCACAGAGTACCTGGTAAATACCCGAACTGTGCTGCAATGACTGGACCTACCAAAGGACCTGCCCCTGCAATCGCTGCAAAGTGATGACCGAATGTAACCCATTTGTTCGTAGGTACATAATCGTGTCCATCATTGTGTACCATAGCTGGCGTCATCCGATATTGATCAAGTGTCAACACTTTAGCCGCTATGAATGCCCCGTAAAAACGATACCCTAACATCAAGATACACGCTGAGGCAATAACTAAATAAATACCATTCATGACCATACATACACCCCCTAAATGTTAGATGAGTCACGCAAAACATACCTATGCATCTCATGACATCACCCTATGATCTATGCAAAAAAGTAAATTGGTATTTCCAATTTAATTATAGTACACTTTTCATCAATGTCAATTTACTATTTCTCATAACAAGTGACATACTTACTTTGTACAACCCTGAATTTTCAAGGGTTTTCAAAGATATGAACGCTCTTTATTCTCAATATTACAATATTTCATATCCATATATAATAGACAGAACCCATTATATTGTTCTTCTAGTATAGTCATCCAAAAATTGTTTGTACTCTTCTACTACAGAAATAAACGATTCTCGCCCCATGGCTACATTCAAAGCATTCCTCCAACGTGCTGCTTCTGGTAAACCTTTAATATAGAAACTAGCATGAGTCCGAATTTCTCGTGTAGCCAAATCCACACCTTTATAGTGACATAGCAAATCATAATGACGTAACAGCATAGCAATGCGTTCCACACCCGTTGGATGTGGACGATAGTGTCCCGTTTCTAGATATTCCTTAATCTGTTGAAATAACCAAGGATTTCCTTGTGCTGCACGGCCTATGAGCATCGCATCACAACCAGTATACTCTAGCAAGGCTTTTGCACTTTCAGGAGAATTGACGTCACCATTGCCGATGACGGGGATTGTTAAGGCTGATTTCACCGCTTTAATGTAATCCCAATTAGCCTTGCCGCTATACATCTGTTCACGAGTACGACCATGCACGGCTACGGCAGCGACCCCTACGGATTCCATACGTTGTGCCATATCTACTACGTTGATAGATGCGTCATCCCAGCCTAGGCGCAACTTGACCGTTACTGGAATTTGCACCGCTTTCACAGCTGATTCTGCCACCTTCATGGCTAACTCTGGAGTCTTCATAAGCGCCGAGCCATCACCCGAAGATACAACTTTCTTCACAGGACAACCCATATTAATATCTACTATCGATGCCCCCGCTGCCTCTACCACTTTTGCACCAATGGCAATGGCTTCTGGGTCCGACCCAAAAATTTGCATAGATACTGGTTGCTCCACCTCTTCCATATAGAGTAATTCTTTTGTATGTTCATTATTGTATTTAATTCCCATGGCACTGACCATTTCCGTACATACGAAAGAGGCCCCCATTTCTTTTGCTAATAAGCGATAGGACACATCGCTAAATCCAGCCATGGGCGCTAACCCAATACGGCCAGGAATTGTGACATGTCCTATGTGCCAGGATTCATTATTGATTTCTTTCATAAATAAGTCGTAATCCTTCTAATGTCATCATTGGATCAATGTGATCAATTACATCTGTTTCTGCACTAATAAGAGGTGCTAAACCGCCTGTAGCTACAACTTTTGTATCTTCTGGCATTTCTCGTTTCATACGAGCCACAATGCCTTCCACTTGTCCAACATATCCAAATAATACACCTGCCTGCATGGCGCCAACTGTGTTGCGACCAATGACAGGACCAGGATTTTTAATTTCAATTCTTGGTAACTTAGCTGTGCGACCAAATAAGGCTTCTGCAGAGATACCAATACCAGGAGAAATAGCGCCGCCCAAGTACACACCACCATCTAATACAGCAGAATATGTCGTAGCTGTACCAAAATCAATGATAATTAAGTTGCCGCCATATTTTTCATAAGCAGCCACTGCATCTACAATTAAATCCGCTCCTAGTTCACGTGGGTTTTCATATTTAATAGAAATCCCTGTTTTAATACCAGGCCCTACAAATAATGGTTTCTTATGAAAATAGCGCAAGCATACGCGCTCTAACGTAGGGTTCAAAGGAGGTACTACAGAGGAAATAATCACTGCCTCTACATCCTCTTTATTCACCTTTGGGTCATGAAGAAATAAATTGCTCAACAACATGCCATATTCATCGGTAGTTCTCCCACGATCGGTAGAAATGCGCCAATGAGCCATGATTTCTTTTCCCTCATATACGCCTAATACGATATTCGTATTCCCTACGTCTACAACTAATAACATCTTAATATCCTCCTCCAGTGGAGCGTATAGACACATCCCCTGCTATGATACGTTCCTCACGTCCATCCTCTAATTGAACGATTAGATTTCCATCTCTATCTAAATCTTTAGCGTACCCTATATAATCTTTGTCTGGCGCTTTTACCAACACCTCTTTATATAAAGTTACGCTATACTGTTTCCATTCTTCTAAAGTAGAATCAAAACCTTCATTACATACCTTTTCATACTGCTCTTCTAAAGCTTTTAAAATCACAGCAAAGGCTTCTTTACGATCCACCTCTATACCTGCTATGGCAAAGGACATAACCTTATCCTTCAACTCCTCACTGACTTCCTCGATGGTAGTATGCGTATTAATACCAATCCCTAACACAATATAGTTAATCTCTTCCATGGTGCCATTCATTTCTGTTAAAATGCCTACCATTTTACGAGATCCTACCAATATATCGTTAGGCCATTTGATGCCCGCCTCTGAAAGTCCCAACTCACGGAATGCTTTTACCAAGGCAACGCCTGCCATCAAAGTACATTTTGAGGCTTCCATAGGCAAAAATTTGGGTCTAAGAATTAAGCTAAACCACAATCCTTTTCCATATGGTGAATACCAACCTCTAGATAAGCGACCACGACCGGAAGATTGTTCTTCTGCACATACTACAGTACCTTCTGGAACTCCATCCATGGCTAAGGACTTAGCAATACTATTCGTAGATTCTAATCGTTCTTCGTACACATAATAGCGTCCAAAGGATTTTGTTTGCAGTACCCCTTCCATCTCTTCAGGGCTAATCAGGTTTGGCTCCTCTAGCAATCGATAGCCCTTCTTTGTGAAGGATTCGATGACATAGCCACGCTTGCGCAACACTTCTATATGCTTCCAAATCGCTGTACGCGACACATGGCAAGCCTCTGACATAGCTTGTCCTGATACAAATTGATCTCTGTTTTCTTTTAAAAAGTCTAGTATTTCATCTCTCACGGCTTGTCGCCTCCTTACCTGTAGCGAGGTTTACAATACGATTGTACAGAGGTACCACATAAAAAGCAAGTCTTTTCTAAGTAAATCACTGTTCATAGCTATGCGAATTTGGTACAACTAAACAAGATTCACTATACGCATAGTGTTGAATTCCTCCTAACATGCACAAAAGGTACCTTCCCCGTAGGGAAGATACCTTGGCTATAGCATCTTAGATTATTCTTTTGATGTATCAATTTTTTCTGGCATCACGATACCAGCTGCTTCTAGAGGAGTTTTCTTGCCTTTTTCTTCCTCTTCTACTTTTACTTGTGCCTCTTCTGGACTTAGTAAAGTGCCATAGCGATACAAGTTTTCCACTTGTTTAGCATCAATGGTTTCTTCTTCCAATAAAGCTTTTGCCATATTATGCAAGAAATCAATATTTTCTGTTAACAAGTTCATCACATCACCGTATGCTTCTGCTACGATACGATGCATTTCGTTATCAATTTTTTCAGCCACTGCTTCGCCATAATTACGTTCAGAACCTAGGCTTTTACCTAAGAATACTTGCTCTTGGTGTTCACCAAATACCAATGGTCCTAACTCATCGCTCATACCTAAACGAGTAATCATTTCACGAGCAATGTTCGTCACCATTTGCAAGTCCCCAGAGGCGCCACTACTGATTTCTTTCAGCACTATGGCCTCTGCACAACGTCCACCCAAAGCCACGCGAATTTGCGCCAACAATTGGGAACGAGTCATATAGTTTTTCTCTTCTTGTGGAAGCATCATAGTGTAACCACCTGCACTACCACGAGGAATGATTGTTACCTTATGAACAGGATCTGCATTCGGCCATAAATGAGCCACAATAGCATGACCAGATTCATGGTAAGCTGTCAATTCACGTTCTTTTTCACTTACCACATGACTTCTGCGCTCAGGGCCATAACTTACTTTCTCACTAGCCTCTTCTAAGTCATGCATGGAAATCGATTTACGATCTTGACGAGCTGCCAATAAAGCTGCTTCATTTAATAAATTGCTCAAATCAGCACCAGTAAAGCCAGGTACTTTTTTTGCAATGGTTTTTAAATCCACATCTGGATCCAACGGTTTATTACGAGCATGAACTTGTAAAATCGCTTCACGACCACGAAGATCTGGACGACCTACTGTCACTTGACGGTCAAAACGACCTGGACGCAATAAAGCTGGATCTAAAATATCTGGGCGGTTTGTAGCAGCAATCGTAATAATACCTTCGTTAGCACCGAAACCATCCATTTCTACCAATAATTGGTTCAAGGTTTGCTCTCGTTCATCATGACCGCCACCAAGACCAGCGCCGCGTTGACGACCTACCGCATCAATTTCGTCAATAAAGATAATGCATGGTGCATTTTTCTTAGCTTGACTAAATAAATCACGCACACGAGAGGCACCAACACCGACGAACATTTCTACAAAGTCAGAACCACTGATTGTAAAGAATGGAACCCCTGCTTCTCCTGCTACGGCACGAGCTAATAAGGTTTTACCTGTACCTGGAGGGCCAAACAATAAGACCCCTTTGGGAATTTTAGCCCCGATAGCATTGAATTTACCAGGATTACGTAAGAATTCAACGACTTCTTCCAATTCTTGCTTAGCTTCATCTGCACCAGCCACATCTTTAAAGGTCACATTAACTTTACCTTCTCCCTGCATTTTAGCACGAGATTTGCCAAAGTTCATGACGCGACCAGATCCACCTTGTGTAGACTGCATCATAAAGAACCAGAATCCAATAATCAATACAATTGGTAAGGCAGATGTTAATAAGCTAACCCACCAAGCTGGTTGCTCAGGCGGTTGCGCCGTTACATCAACACCACCTTCAGACAGTTTTGCAAAAATACCTGCATCACTTGGTGCATAGGTAGCAAATTCTGTACCAGATTTTAATTTACCTGTAATAGAATGATCCCCTGTAATTGTGACACTCTCTACATTTTTTCGTTGCACCTCTTGTAGGAACGATGTATATGTAATTTCTGATTTATTTTTTGTACCTTCAGAAAAAGAGTTAATCGCTGCCACTGCTGCGACAATTATCAACAAATAGAGGAGTACGTTTTTTAAGCCTCGCTTCAAATTTTTCTCCTTTCTCATCTATAATCTAAATTGATACTTATTTATCATATCAAATTTTGTCGAATATATCAACGATTATTGATAGACTTCTTCTTTTAAAATGCCAATATACGGCAATTGACGATATTTTTCATCGTAATCTAAACCATAACCAATGACAAACTCATCTGGGATGACAAAGCCTTCATAGTCTACATAAACATCTACTTTACGACGATCTGGTTTATTCAACAAGGAACAAAGACGAACACTAGCCGCTTTGCGGGATTGCAAGTTTTCTAGTAAATAGGACAAGGTTGTACCAGTATCCACAATATCTTCTACTACAATCACATGTTTCCCTTCTACAGGACGATCTAAATCCTTTAAAATACGAACTACGCCACTACTTACAGTACTACTACCGTAACTAGAGCAGGAAATAAAATCCATTTTTACATCGCCTTCAATATGACGTGCTAAATCTGTAAAGAATACAATGGCCCCTTTTAATACACCTACAAGGACAATTTCTTTACCTTTATAATCTTCTGTAATTTGACGACCTAATTCCGCCACTCGTTTTTGAATTTGTTCTTCCGAAAGCAATAATTCTTTCACTTCTGGTATCATAGTAACTCCTTATTAGTTAGCTCTATTTCTTTTCTATGTCACTACATAGAACAACCTTAATTGTATCATATGACGTCAAAACTTGCACCTGACGAAACCTAAATTCTTTTCCTTTTGGCCCTTTTACCAGAGAAAGCAAACTATCCATCACCGTTTGACTCAACTGTTCTGGTCGTACATAGGAACTTAGTATTCGTTTCCACAAGCGACTCACTAAAGCATCATGCTCACCCATCAAGCCTCGTTTATCCAACACTATACCATCTCCAGTATGACTGACATAGTCCGCTTCTAACCGTATCACCTCTTGCTCGAAATAGGAGGCATCACATTGTGCCAACGCTCCTAAGCGGCACACAGCATGTACCGTTTGCGGATACCGCTCTGCACAAGTAGGTAGTAACACTTGGCGAATCCAATTTCTATCATAGGTCGTATCTAGATTTGATGCATCTTCTCCATGAAAACAATGTAGCCACTTTGCATAGTCTTCTAATACCTGCTTTGGCACGGTTAAACAAGGTCGCCACACATCTTCCGCTATGGCCTTCATACCTTGCAAGCCCTCTAGTCCAGATCCACGTAATAGATGTGCTAAAATGGTTTCTCCTTGATCATCTAGGTGATGGGCCGTCACAATATATTCATAGCCTTGTTCCTCTGCGATGTCTCGCAAGTGTTCATACCGTAGTTGACGTCCCATCATCTCAAAGGACACCCCTGCTTCTTTGGCCTTTTCCATGACATCTTCTTTCACCGTATAGCACGGCATACCAAATTGTAGAGCATACCATTCTACCAAAGTGACTTCTTCCGATGCCTCTAGTCTTAGACCATGGTCCATGGTAAATACACCTACATTGGTGAACCCTTCTAGGTACAGATAATGCAACAAAGCAATGGAATCTACCCCACCGGAACAAGCGAGCAATAAGGACGTATCCTTTGTCATCACATCGCCCATGGATTCCTTAACAGCTTGTCGCAGCCGCAACAGAGTAGCCCACATATCTCCATACAACGTTTTTTCTTGACTACGATTCATCGGCCTAGTACAGTGAAACATGCGGTGCCGATAGGTATGGTACTGATTAATACAATCCTCTCCATAGAATGTATTCAACACATTGCGACTGTGGTCCACTTGGTCTGCCAGTTCCTCCATTGTCAGTAAAGGCACCACCATCTCCACATGTTTTCGTGTCTCATTCGCTTTTTCCACTTCAATAACGGTGTGAAAGTCCCCTTGACTTTCATAGGCATCTAATAAACTATCCACCAAGGTTGCCCAAAAATAATAGCTTTCTTTATCTTCCACCATATTGTGATTGCCACCCCTCTAAACCATCAGCTTCACTAATCACAATAGACCCAATTTGATACGTATCCATCAGTGATGTAATAATCTCAGCCCCTGGCACAATGATATCTACACGACCTGGTTGTAAGCCTTTCACTTGCAACCGTTCCTCACGACTCATATAGCGAAGTTGTAATATCATAGCTTCGATAGTGCCACGATCCATGCGATGCCCCTGTATTAGTTTTGGATCATACGTTTCCATTTGCAAATCGATAGCAGCCAACGATGTAGCGGTACCACCAATACCAATAAACTCACCAAAGGTGCCTTCAATAGGTAATTCATCCCACATACGTACCGTTTCTTCCCATATACGTTGTGGTCCCTCACTAGACATCTCTTGCATACGCACCGCTCCAGCAGGATAGGATTTCGTAAAATATACATGTTGTGCATTACCCAAGGCAATTTCCGTACTTCCTCCCCCTACATCAATCGTAGCATAGTGAAAGTCTGGATTTTCATAAACCGTAGCTCCCTTAAATCCATAAGTAGCCTCTTCATCACCGCTTAGCACACGGTATTCCATAGGACACGCTTCCTTGGCTTGTTCTAAAAAGTCCTGACCATTCTCTGATTCCCGAATGGCACTCGTAGCAAGACCAATACGGATAGTTGCGCCATAAGCATCTAAGACCGCACAGATTTCTTTGAGTGCTTGTAGTCCACGTTCTATGGCTTCCTTAGTTAATAATCCATCAGTACTACGCTTACCTAATTGTGTAGTCCATAATTGCTTCGGTTCATTTTGCCACCGTGAGCCATCATAGGTTCCTAATAATACTCGAAACGAATTGGATCCTAAATCTACAATCCCTAACTTCATACCTGCTTCTACTCTATACGCTTCCATCACATACTTCACTTTCTACAACATCCTTACGTATCTTCACTGGTGTAATACCTAGCGAAGTTGCACAAAAAAAGTGATACTCTTGTATCACTTTCCCTTATCGAACATAGGGAACTTCCCCAGGTTTCACTAGACCAAGTTCTTCCCGTGCTACACCCTCGATATGTTTATCGTCTTCTAACAATTTCTTTTGCTCTGATAAACTTTCATTTTCTTGTTTTAATTCCTGTAATTGTTGCTCCAACTGTTGCTTCTCTTGATGCAAACTATAAATCGTATATACTTGTTGCACTAATACAAGTGCAAACAAGATAACTATAGCGTAGCGCACCTTTTTCCACATACCATTTGCCTTTGCCTTGACGGGACGTCTCGGTCTTTTAGTACCGTTCTCCATGGTCTTCACTCCCGATTTCTATCTATCTGTTTTGCTATCTCTTTTATCTATATCTTTTTGCTAACATGATGTATAGCTTTATGTATAGCTGTATAGTTGTATTATAGCATATCTCCGCAGTTCCGTGTAAACCTCATTCGCAATAACTAAGACTCCATACTACATGTTGGCACTACTCATACAAGAGCACTCTCCGGGTTATAGGCCAAAATGATTTGGTATACGAATCCCAGTCTTTTATCAAAGAACTCTAACTACCTGCATACTCACGATGTAAATACAATAAAAAGCGACCCCATAAAGAGGTCGCTTTTTATATGTGAATGTAAGGATTAACTATTCACCTTTGTAGTTCAATACTTTTTGAGTTACAGGTGTTGCATGTTTTTCGAAGTATTGAAGTGCTACTTCTGGGAACATAGCGTATGTTAATACGTCTTCTTCTGTTACGCCAGAGAAGCCTTTAGCTTCAAGATCAGCACGCATTTTTTCCATTTCTGGAGCTACGTCATCAGCTGGACGATGAGTGATAGGAGTTTCATCACCAATGATTAATTCTTTAATTTCTGGTTTTACAGCTGCTGGAAGTTGACCATATTTACCACGAACTAGATCTTTTACTTCAGCTGGTGTAGTGTTGTAACGAGGCAATCCTTGGGATTGGAACAACACGTTCATCATAGCCATTGTACCAACGATTTGGGATGTTGGAGTTACCAATGGAGGGAAGCCAAGATCTTCACGAACGCGAGGCATTTCATCCATTACGTCGAAGAATTTATCAGCCATACCCATTTCTTTCAATTGGTTTTGAGTATTGGACAACATACCGCCAGGAATTTGGTAATGACGAACTTCTGGCAATACTTCATGAGCTGGAGTCAAGCCGAATTCATCAGCGATTTCTTTACGAACGCCACGGAAGTATGTAGCTAATTCACGCATTTTAGCAAGATCTAAACCAGTATCATATGGAGTGTTTTTGAAGATTTCAACGATAGATTCAGTAGCAGGTTGGCTAGTTGCATGGCCGAATGGGCTCAATGCAGTGTCGATGATATCAACGCCAGCTTCAACTGCTTTTAAGTATGTAGCAGATGCTAAACCGCAAGTGAAATGGCTGTGTAAGTCGATATCGAATTTTTCGCCAAATTCTTTGCGTAAGTCTTTTACTAAGGATTCTGCATCGTATGGAGCTAACAAGCCGGACATATCTTTGATGCAAAGGGAATCGATACCCATTTCTTTCAATTCTTTAGCTACTTTTACGAAGCTTTCGTTAGTGTGTACAGGACTGATTGTGTAAACCATAGTACCTTGTACATGAACGCCTGCTTTGTTACCAGCTTCGATAGCAGCACGCATGTTGCGAGGATCGTTCAATGCGTCAAAAATACGTATACGGTCCATACCGTTTTCTTTTGCTTTGCGAACAAATGCTTCTACTACATCATCAGCATAATGTTTGTAACCCAATAAGTTTTGGCCACGAAGTAACATTTGCAATGGTGTGTTTTTTAAGTTTGCTTTTAATGTACGAAGACGTTCCCATGGGTTTTCGTCCAAGAAACGGATACAGCTATCGAATGTAGCACCACCCCAGCATTCCAAAGCATCATAACCAATTTCATCCAATTGTTGTAATGCTGGAAGCATGTGTTTCATGCGCATACGTGTAGCCAAGATAGATTGATGACCATCACGAAGAACTGTTTCTACTAATCTTACTCTTTTTGCACTCATAATCCTTCTCCTTCACATTGACCCTTCCCTATCAAGACTCTACCACCTGATAGAAGGGGAATTATTAAATACATGAGTAACAGTTATCTCATGTATAATGTACATAACTATATTAGACTACTAAACGTGACATTTGTCAACCAAAGTACATGCTTTTTAGTCATATGAATTTTATCGATGTACTACCATGTTTTTCCACTATTTTAGAGGGATTTCAGTATATATATTACGATATTCATTGTCAACTGTTTAGATTTATTTTACCTTTTTAGGCGCCGTTTCTAATACAATATTGTTGCCATTACGCTTGACCTGAATAGAAAAATCCTTTATGTCATCTTTGAAATAATCCATTTTTATCGCTAGTAATAACTTGCCGATTTCCGTTTTTATCCGCTCTGTTAAAAACTCTTGGTAAAAATCATCTTCCGTTTTTTGTTCTTTCGGCTTTCCTACTACTTTGTTAATTGCCTTGGCATCGTCTTTCAATAGGGCGGTCTCAAATGTTTCTTCTTCAACAAAGCCTTTCATCATATCTGCATCACTTAATCCTTTTTGGATTTTAAATTTTGCCATTTTACAGTTCCTCCTCTCCATATCTTCCACAATTTTGTTTCTATTATGACTAATTGTTATAGCTTTTTACAAAATACAGTGAATTTTATTACTGCACGTTATAAAATATTGTTACTTTTTTACTTCTTTTTCTCTGTAGAAGCACTGTCTTTAGCAGATTCCTTGTCTTTCAGAATAGAATCTACTGTAATTTCCGTTAATTCTGTTGGGTTATCATAGGTATAAATTTTATTAAATCCTACTCCTAATTTACCCTCATAGGCCTCTAGGGCACGATTTTTGTCATCCACTTTTACAATATAAATTAGCTGACCTTGCGTCACACCAATGAGGCGGAATTTACCAGGAGGATTGATGGCACGCCAACCACCTTCTGTACCATTGAACATGAATACATCACCAGTGCGCACATTATCGTAAAAGAATCGATCTTCATTATAGAACATACCGATGCGGCCAATATCGGAGGCTTGCATGTACACACGACGAGTATCATAGTTCGCATCCGTACGATATACACGGTAAGCCCCATCACCTACACGGACTTTCATATACACCACATTCGTTGCCGCAGAATATGCTACATCCGTAATCCGTGCACCATTTGGCACCGAATTAATGGTGGTATCAATTTCATGATCTGGTGCTTCTGGATCAATACGGGCTAAGACCACATCATTGTGTTTACCACCAAATAAACCAACAATAGCTAAGTTACGATCTGACATCCATTCAAAATAAGATACTTCTCGCTCTTTTAAATCTAACGTCACCGGTGCTTCTTTGCCCGCCGTGTATATATCAACACGATTCTGTTCCACCACTGCCATATATTTATGATCGTGGGAATAATAGCGCGTTCCCTCTTTCACGTCAGGAAAATTCTTATCTACTTCTTCCCCATTGGTGACCTGAAAGTTCGTGGTAGGCGCTAAGTATACTTGGTCTAAATAATAATAGACACCGCCTTGTAAAACTAAGCCCAACAAAAAGACTGTCGTTACTTTTCCAAAGGTTTTCATAGACTCTCCTATTTCACGATAAATACAGTAGGAATCATGCGTTCACCCAACAAATCGGCAGGTTTGTTCACAGTTTTACCATTATAAAATAAAGTCGTACTAGAACCGCCATCTAAGTTAGCCGCAATGACAGCCCCTTCTTGGTATAAAATATCTTGTACATCACGCAAGGTAGCCCCTGCAGAGTAGGCTTGACGACCATCGATAACTAAGAATAAAACAGTACCGTCTTTCTTTTGTGCGATAGCCGTTCTAGGACCAATGCCCCACCCACCATCACCATCGGTGATCATTTTTTTGCCGTTCACGATAAGAGGGGGTCCAAAGGTCAAACCTTCTTTAGCGCCCATTTCTTTCAATTCCCGCTTGTTGTAGGTACCGGCAATTAAGTTACCCGCTTTTGTAAAACCAATGAAATCTACATCTTCATCAGGTCCTACGTCTTTACCGATGATATATTCACCATCATGCAAAATAAATCCATAAGGAGAACGACCTGTGCCCGTTCCATTGGGATCGTGGAACCCACCACCATTGATGGCAGCTACGGCTCCATTGAGGCGCGCAATATTGCTAGTGGTCTCTCCTTTTTCATTCAATTGTGGTGCCGTTGCCACTTGGATACGACGTGGATCTGGAATTTCTAACAAAAATCCCGTATACCGATTGGACTCGATCTTACGCAAATTCAAGGATGTATCTTCTTTCACATCAAACTTAAATAGTTCTTGGTTTTCACCAGTACCTACGGTACCCACAATTTTCTGAATTTCCTCAGGCGTATAGAGCCACGTAATATAATGTGGATGGCGAGATCGTAAAATCGCCCCTACGACGGTGCGTTTAATATTGTCAAAGGGACCAAACAACACCACTATAGGCGATGTAATAGCCGTAAATATAAACATGAGAAGGATAAACTTTACCCATCCTTTTCTAAAAAAAGAACCCATATACTGCTCCTTATATCTTCTTATCTGAATGATACACTCTGTCAGACATGCACCATAAGCCTACAAGTAGGCTATGTATCATTTTTCTTACGCTTCTACTATTCGTAATGCCTCTAGACGACTATCAATAGACACTCCTTCATAGGTGAATGTTGGATAGACCTCCTGCAAGGGTCCCAACACAAATTGGCGTTCCCAAAAATACGGATGAGGTACTACTAACGTAGCTTCTGCCACTCGTACAGGATGTCCAAATTCATCTTCTATCCAAACAATATCTAAATCTAATGTGCGAGGCCCCCAGTGAATCTCTCGCTGTCTTCCTGCTAACCGTTCGATATGCAATATGGTTTCTAACATAATCAGCGGTTCTAGACTAGATTGGACTTTCAATATGCCGTTTAAAAATGGACCTTGTTCCACAGGACCCCATGGCGGTGTTTCAATCCACCTGGAATGGCTTACACTGCGAACACCGTCTGTGTTCGTCAATTCGGATACAGCGAATGCTAAATACACTTCCCTGTCACCTAGGTTCGAACCGATGCCAATATAATAGGTATACATTATAGTTGACCTCGTGTAATCATAACTTCTACGTAATCCAGCACACCTGGAATAGGCGCTTCTGGTTTGCGCACCGTCACTGACAGTCCTACAATTCCATCATAGGTGTTCCACAAATCATCCGCAATGAGTGTACCCACTCGTTCAATCAGACGTTGTGGCGGACCTTCCACAATCGTTTTTGTCCGCTCGTACACATCGGCATAATTAATAGAATCTTCAATACTGTCAGATTGCCCTGGTTTAGTTAAATCTACACCAATAGAAATATCTATAAAGAATCGTTGTCCCAATTCATTTTCACTAGCCAAATTGCCATGGTACCCGTAAAATGCCATGTTTCGCAAGTTAATTCTGTCCATTACTCACCTCGTAATAGTACATCTGCCACCGTGATAGCACGTTTATGCATTTCCACATTGTGAACACGCACCATATCCACGCCTTGAATCATGCCGGTAATACAAGTGGCTACCGTTCCTTCATCCCGCTGATCCGCTGGCAATTCATTTAAAATAGTACCGATGAAACGCTTGCGACTAGGCGCTAATAACACGGGATATTCATAGACTGTGATTTCTCCTAACCGTTGGATGACTTCCACATTTTGGGCATAATCTTTACCAAACCCAATGCCTGGGTCAAGCCAAATATTCTGCGGTTTTACCCCTTCTTTCAAAGCTAAGTCCACAGAAGAGAAAAAGAATGCTTTCATATCGTCGATAATATCATCATAATCCGTCGTATTTTGGTTGTGCATGATAATAACCGGCACATCGTATTTTGCCGCTACTGCTGCCATATCCTTGTCATATTTTAAACCCCAAATATCGTTTAAAATATGAGCCCCATGGGATAAGGCAAAATCCGCTGTTTCTGCCCTGTATGTATCCACCGATACAGGGATTGTACACACATCTAAGACCGGCAATAGAATGTCTTTCATACGCTCAATTTCCTCGGCAACAGAAATTTGTGTGTGCCCTGGACGGGTAGATTCTACACCTACGTCGATGATGTCTGCACCCTGCTCAATCATTGATTTCGCATGGGCCACAGCGGTGTCAGAAGTATTGTAACGACCTCCATCAGAAAAAGAATCCGGAGTTCCATTTAAAATCCCCATAATCAATGTACGGTCTTTTAGCTCTAATTGTTTACCATCTTGCCAGTTGTACTTGCGGTACTTAAACATGATCGTTACCTCCTAATAACACCAATGCTTCCTCGCGTAATGTCCCCATGGGTTCTAATATACCTGTGGCTACCATCGTTTTTGCTACGGTTTCCTGTGCTACTTCACCTTTCATAAGCATGCATAAATGGGTGGCTTCTACCATTACCATGGCACCCAATACATTGCCATCTTCCACTAAAGATGTGGCAATGTCATGGGTCAATCGTTCTTGTAATTGTGGGCGCTTGGCATAGACATCCACTAATGCTTTCAATCGGCCCAAGCCAAATACTTTACCATCTCGTGGTTGATACACAATATGTACTTTGCCATAGAAAGGCATTAAATGATGTTCGCAAATCGAATAAAAGGGGATGTGATTCACTGATACAAGGCCTGTATGCTCCGTAGGATATACATCACCTAACGCCTCTTTTCCAGTGCTATGACACCCAGAAAACAAGCCTTCAAACAGCGTAGCTACACGTTTGGGCGTATCTGTCATGCCCTTTGTCTCTAAATTGATATCAAGACCTTCTAATAATTGGCGCACACCCATTATAGCTTGTTCTTTCATAGTCATCTCCTAAATAATTTTCATGGTCCAATCTTCGATAGTCCAAATATCCGTCACCCAAGATTCGTAAAATTCTGGTTCATGGCAGACGAGGACAATCGTCCCTTTGAAAGCCTGCAATGCCCGTGCCAATTCTGCCTTCGCATCCACATCTAAATGATTCGTCGGTTCGTCTAAGACAAGAACATTATAGGACTCTTGCATCAATTTACAAAGACGAACTTTGGCATTTTCTCCACCCGACAAGACACGCATTTGGCTCGTAATATGCTCATTGGTAAGCCCACATCGAGCAAGAGCTGCACGCACCTCGGAATTAGTCAAGGACGGGTAGGCATCCCAAATGTAATCCAACGCAGTTTTCGAGTTATCTCGGCTATCTTCTTGAGCAAAGTAGCCAATTTGCAAAAACTCCCCTTTCTCTATCTGTCCAGATAGGGCAGGAATCATGCCTAACAAGGTTTTTAATAAGGTCGTTTTTCCCAAGCCATTCACACCTTGGATAGCGATTTTCTTACCTCGTTCGATTACCACTTCTACAGGTCGTGTCAATGGCTCATCATAGCCCAAGACAAGGTCTTTCGCATCCACGATAAAACGACTCGGTGTACGTCCTTCTTTAAACCCAAAGGATGGTTTTATCTTTTCTTGTGGCTTCTCTAGGATTTCCATTTTTTCTAAGCGCTTCGCTCTAGAGTTTGCCATACCACGGGTGGCCACACGCGCTTTGTTGCGCTGAATGAAATCTTTCATATCTGCCACTTCTTGCTGTTGACGCTCGTACGCACGCAAGGCTTGTTGCTTTTTCACTTCATAAGCCGCTAAGAATTGGTAATAATCACCAGTATATCTTGTGAGCTGCGCTTGTTCAATGTGGTAAATGACGTTTACTACAGAATTTAAAAACTCCACATCATGAGAGATTAAGATAAAGGCGTTTTCATAATTTTGCAAATAGTTTTGCATCCATTTAATATGATCCACATCTAAATAGTTTGTCGGTTCGTCCAACAATAAAATCGTCGGTTGCTCTAATAACAACTTTGTGAGCAATACCTTCGTCCGTTGACCACCGCTCAAGTCCATGACGTCACGGTCAAGACCGATGTCCATCAAGCCTAAACCTTGGGCAGTCCGTTCGATGGTCGCATCGATTTCATAGAAGCCTCGCTGCTCTAACATCTCTTGCCATTCGCCAGTAAGCTCCATGAGCTCATTCATTCTGTCCTCAGAACAATCGCCCATTTCTAAATAAGCATCTTGCAATTGTTGCTCAATACCATAGAGAGAATCGAAGGCCCCTCGCAGTACATCGCGAATGGTCATTCCTTTCTCTAGAACGCTGTGCTGATCTAAATAGCCTACCGTCACTTGGTTGGACCATTCCACCTTACCTTCATCGGGCATCAAATGGCCTGTAATGATATTTAAAAAGGTGGACTTTCCTTCTCCGTTGGCTCCGATTAAGCCCACGTGTTCCCCTTTCAGCAAACGGAAGGATGCATCATCTAATATTTGTCTTGCCCCAAATCCATGGGTTACATTGGTTACAGTTAAAACACTCATATTCAATCTCCAAACTATTGTTATGTATCTCTTTATTATACGTTAACATGACAATAATTTCTAGTTTTTACATATCTGTCCTAATACTTTTATGATTTCTGTGTATTTACGTATGACACTGTGAAAGTGTATACTAATAGCATTCTTAAAATATCCTTCTTCACATATAGTGCGCCTGTACAGGTTTTGTTTACTAGGTAATAAGACCCAAGATGTCATCCATAACTATAACAAGGGGAAAACATATATTACAAGCATCATAGTGGCACTGTTATGTGAAGGTATCTATTACAAACAAAAAGGAGAGTGTCCCATGAATCACGTACCTACTATACTATCCATACAAGATATGAGTTCTGTCGGTCGTTGCTCGTTAACTGTATTCATCCCTTTGGTGAGTGCCTTACGATGTCAACCGATTCCCTTACCTACAGCAGTACTTTGCAATCATTTAGAATATCCTAACTTTGAATTGGTGGACATTACGGATCACCTTGAAAGTTTTTACAACTGTTGGAACAAAAATGACATCACCTTCGATGCCATTCAAAGTGGTTTCCTCGCATCGCCAGAACAAATTCGTCTCGTAGAAGATGCCATCGAACGATTCGGCAAAGATAAACTCGTTGTGGTAGACCCTGCTATGGCAGATGACGGCAAGCTATATTCCATCTACAACGATGAAATGGTGAAAGAAATGCGTAAACTCATCACCAAAGCATTCATCATCAAACCGAACTACACAGAGGCTTGTTTCCTCTTAGATATCCCCTATGACCCTACACCACAATCAGAAGAAGTGATCTATGATATGTGTCGCCGTTTGCATGCACAAGGACCTGAATATGTAGTTCTATCTAGCTTGCCATCGGAGGACTCTGCCCTCATCGCCGTATATCGTGGTAGCACAGATACTATCACATGGATATCCAATCCACTAGTGCAAGTGAAAGCCCACGGAACGGGGGATACTTTCACAGCTATCTTAACAGCCCTCGTACTACGTGGCTATAGCCCTGAAGAGGCGTCTCGCATTGCAGGCCAATTTACCACAGAGGCAGTGAAGTTTACTCACAAGGAAATCGGTTCCCTTCGTGACGGCTTAGCCCTTGAACTACTATTAGATCGTTTAATTTCCATTCCCAATCCATAATCAGGAGGTTTCATGAACACTTACAAAACAAACAATGGTATGACTCAAGCTACTAACACAGCAACATCTCAGCATACACAACTGGCTACATCTACTAGCTCAAGATCTACAACAAAAGATATCATCTATATCGGATTATTATCCGCTTTATGCATCGTGTTTACGACTATTAAAGTACCTTTACCAACAGGCGCTATGGTGCACCTTGGTTCCGCCGCTCTATTCTCCATGGCATCCGTGTTCGGCGGATTCTATGCAGGGCTCGCTGGAGCCATCGGATCTGGCATCTTTGACCTTATCATGGGCCATTCCCAATACACCCTATTCTCCATCGTGATTAAAGGATTAGCAGGCGTGATCGTAGGCTTATTAACAGTAGGTTGGAGACCTACCGTTCCTGCTCGTTCCGTATCTACTCCTCGTATCTTATTAGCTATGTTAGTAGGTGCTATTTGGACAGCTGCAGGATACTTTGTAGCTTGGTGGGTTGTGCTCGACAGCTACATCGCTGCCGTCACAAGACTACCAGCCTCCTTCCTAACTAGCGGCATCGGCATCTTAGTAGCCTTGCTACTAATCCCTATCTTGCGCCGCATCCCTCGTAAATAATTTGGCATACCGTTGAAAGTATTGTATACTAGACATAACAAAAGAGAGCCAATAACGTGTCGAAGGCATTAGGCTCATCTCAAGGTACTAAAATTGAAATAGCCTAACGTGTTGAGGTGGCTAGACCTCATTCGTTAGGCGTTTTCATATATTCAATACACACAATCAAAACACTGAGGAGCGCCGTTATATGTAGTAGCCTTGTGGCATTTCTTACTATCTAAATCATACTAATACAAGAAGAGCAGTGCGTGTTCCTGAGCAAACATTATGAAATACCGTTTGTGAGGAATATGCACTGCTCTTCCCTTTATATGATTCAATTACAAAAGCCATAGGCTACATAACTTAGCCAGCGACGACTTTGCTCATAAACTTCTCATTATTAATAATAAACCTTTCATGTGTGCCACGACCGATAACTTTTTCACCTTCTTTTGCCACTACTTCAAAGGTTACTTTTCTACCCTCAACAGCTACTACCGTTGCCATTGCCGTAATCGTTGCTCCTAAAGGACTAGCTGCTTCATGGCTCGTTTCCATGCGAATCCCAACGGATCCTTCGTCGTCACCTAAATCACCTTGAATACCAGTGTAGGCTGCTTTCTCCATCAATGCTACCATCGCAGGTGTGGCAAACACAGGTAAGGTACCACTACCCATGTACTCCGCTGTATTGTTAGCTTCCACTATCACCGTAGCCATACCAACTTGTCCAATCTCGATTTCCATAGAAACTCCTTTCTAATATATTATTTATAGAGAATACCATTTGCTTACATTCTAGCACTTTTGCATTTTGTGTCGTTTTTCTCTTTAAAAGAAACATAATTTTTTATATCTGCTCTGCATGCATACGAAGCCAATTAACAACATCCTCATAAGTCTTCTCACCAGAAGCTATATCAATAATTAAAGACTTCTTTTCTTCTAGAGTAGCATTAATTATATATCCATTGGCCTTTAAATATATAAACATACAATGTAATGCAGTTCGTTTGTTTCCATCTATAAATGGGTGATTCTTTGCTATCCCTCTACATAATTGCGCTGCCTTTTCATGTACCGTAGGATATAAATCATATCCACCAAAAGATTGAAAGGCTGTAGAGATAGCTGACTCTAATAATCCAACATTTCGTATCCCAGGTGAAAGTACAAACTGTCTTTCCAAATCAGAATGAAAGTTTATTATATCTTGTAACAAGAGATGAATAATTTTATCCATTAGCAGTTCTCTAATTCTTTATATAATTCATAATTTTCTACAATCAATTCTTGTGAAAGTTCTTTAAGCCTTTTTTCTAATTCCTTATTATTCTCACTAGTAATAACTTTAATATTTTTTTTATTATTTGTATCATCTGTATTCATCATAACCTCCTAGATCTCATAATGATATTATATGTATTATAATTAATATAGGATATAATTTGACTCTATTCTAACACTTTTATTGGATTTTTTCTATTTTATTTTCCCACAAACATTTTACAATAACTTCCCTATAAAAGGTTTACATTAACCTTCTTACAAGAGTTTTACAATAACCCCTAATATTTCTTTCTAATCCTATTACATTTTATTCCCTTGATAATATTTCTCACTATTTTACAATAAACACAAGAAAAGGAGTGATATCTATGCCTACTATATCTGTACATTTCTCTGAAAGTGAATACAAACTAGTTAGTCAACATGTTAAAAGTAAAGGGCTGACTATCTCTCAATATATAAAAGCAATGCTATTAGAGAAAATCGAAGACGACCACGATGTATCTATCGTTAACGAGTATATACAAGAAAACGGTTCCATGAAGTTCCTACCATTTGAAGAGGCTATTAAGGAATGGAATATTAAGTAGTTATTCAAGTTAAATTACACAAAATAGCAAAGCAAAGTGGGTACCACGTCTTTCGACGTTGGTACCCACTTTTTGGTATGCATAGTTAACTTTTAACTATTGTTATTCAGTTTTAACTATTGTTATTTAGTTTTTATGCCATACCCATGCGTTGCATAAGCATTTTAATTTGTGCTTTCATTTCTGCATTTTCTGCATCTTTTCTAGCATTTTCTGCTTTTAATTCTGCAATTTCATCTTGCATTACATATACGGAGGAGATTGGACCGCCTTTGTAACGTTCTGGAAGGTCATCATGTTCTCCACTGCCGAAGCGGTATGTAGCACCAAGATTTGCCATGCTCTTACCAGATCCCATTGTGAATCCAGCTGTTACCATTAAGTTTTCATTTGCATAGTGAGCAAGACCTAATGCTAATGCTTGGTTTCCACTGTATGTACCTACGCCAGCCATGATTTGAGATTTTCTCAATGGATCGTAGCTCAATGGGTTCAATGCTGCTAATGCTGCGGAGTGTGCTCCTACTTCGTTAACACGTTGTGCAGTTTTTTCCAACGCTTGACCTAATTGACCCGTAGTTTTAGCAATCTCTTCTTGAACTTGACCAACAGTAGCTACATCGTTAGCACCAGTACCAGGTTGTAAGCCGGTGATCTTACCATCTTTGATAGTGATAGTGGACTCTTTGCCATTAGCATCTACACTCTTAACAGAGATACCATTATTATCGATAGTAGTTTTGCTTGTGCCATTAGCTAGTTTTCCATCTTTATCTACTGGAGCACCAAATTCAGCAGTTTTAGCATTTACAGTTTTAGCTGTTACGCTGCCGTCTTTACCGTTGATACCTACTTGGTTTTCACCTGTTCCTGCTGTGATTGTACCATCTGTACCATTCATTTTGATAGCATTGGCAGAATCTTTATCACCTAAGGTAAGTGTATCAGCATTCACATCTTTAGCTTTTACAGTTTTTGCTGTTACGCTACCATCTTTACCATTGATACCTACTTGGTTTTCACCTGTACCAGCAGTAATAAGAGCTTTTGTACCATCGATGGCAACTGCATTTTCACCTTTACCAGCTGTAATAGTGCCTGTATCGCCATCTAAAGATACTGCTTTATCATCTTTACCTGCAGTTACTTTGTTTGCTTGTACACTACCGTCTTTGCCATCAAGTTTAACTTGTTTGCCGTTTGCACCGTCACCAGCTGTAATAGTGCCATCAGCACCATTCATTTTAACTTCTTTGTCACCTTTACCAGTAGATACAGTTCCTTTAGGTCCATCTAATTTAACTTGCGTATCACCAGTGCCTACAGTCACATTACCATCTTTACCATCTAGCTTAACTTGTTTATCGTCTTTACCAGCTGTTACACTACCGTCTTTGCCGTCGATTTTAACAGCTGTATTGCCATCTGGATTACCCGCTACGATAGTTCCTTCGTGTCCATCAAGTTCTACACCAGGATCTCCGGAATGATCTCCATCAGGATTGTTTGCATCGTGTTTACCAAGTGTAACTTTTTCACTCAATGTTGCATGGAATGTTTTAACTCCATCTTCCATTGTAGAAGAAATAGTAATATTTTTATCACCCTTAACATCGACAGCATCGCCTGCTAATTTTTTGAGTTTCTTTTCCCCTTCAGGAGTAAGACCTTCTAGGTTTTTCAATTTTTCAATATCCGCCGCTGCTCCAGCTGCAGTATGGTCTAAGCGATCATTGAGAAGAGTTAACGCATCGCCTACATTATTTTTAGCAACAGGTTGACCATCTTTATCTGTCAAGTTGTATGTAGGAGCTGTGATAGTTCCATCTTCACCAACAGCAGCACCACCGCCAAGAGCTTCTGCTAATCCATTAGCCGTTTTGTGCAATTGGTTACCAGTCACAGCATCTTTGGAATCAGCTTTAATTTTTCCATCTTTTAAGTTGGATAATGTAGTTGGCTCATCTTTGCCATTTGGATTCATTACACTTGCGCGGATATCATCACCAGTTACTGGTGTAGCTGCACCTTTTTTATTACCATCTTTATCAACTTCATCTGCCAAGTAGTACTCGCCATCATTAGCTTTCACTAGACGTTTACCTTCAGCATTTGTGTACACTAGAGGCCCAGCTTCGCCATTACGCAATGCATTTACTTTTTCAGTTAATGTTTTGCCGTTCAAGCCATCTTGACCAGTGATACCTTTATCAGCTGCTGTTGCAGTTGGAGCATCAGCTGCCACACCTGCCGCTGCTTTACCATCACGACCTTCAGATGTTGTATCGCCAAGACCCGCCAATTTAGCCAAATCATCTTTAACAGCTTTAGATAAACCTACAGTGATTGTATCACCTTTTGCTGTTGTTTCGATTTCGTTAGTAGTACCTTTTACTTTTAATGTTTGATCTTTTAAGTTCAAGGACAATTTAGTTGCACTATTGTCATCATCCGCAGTATCATCTGCTGTACCACCATCATTGATAGTTTTGTCGCCAGCAAAATGTAACACTGTGTTAGTACCTAACTCAGTTTTTAAATCTTCTACTTTTTTATTTACAGCGTCATTAGTTGCAAGGTTATTAGCGATATCTTGTTTGATACCGTCAATTTTATTATCAGTCTCTGCAAGTTTAGCTGTATGATCAGCTAATGTACCATCAATACCGTCAACTCGAGTTTTCAAGCCATCAACTTTGCCTTTATTGTCGTCTGCAAGAGCTTTTACATCAGTTAACTTTTCATCAAGTTTACCTAATTTTTCAGTGTGGTCTGCTACAGTTCCTTCTAAGCCAGTGATTTTACCTTCAGCTTCAGTGACTTTATCAGCTACTTCTTTTAATTTAGCTTTGGATGCCACACCTTTGATCACAACATCTTCATCTGCGACTTCAGCGTTTTCACCATTTGCTTTTTTCAAAGTGACATTGCCATCACCATCTACTTCATATTCACCTTTAACAACATGTAACTCAGCAGTTTTATCCAATTTGTTCTCGCCCATTGTAGTAAGAGCCGCTGCATCAGCTTTGCCATTTACTTTTTCAGTTAACGTATCTAATGCATCTTTATCTGCTTTTTTAGCTAATTTTTCAGTTACATCTGCTGCATCTGCTTTCTCAGCCAATTTTGCTGTTACATCTGCTGCATCTGCTTTTGCATTGATTTTAGTTGTTAAATCAGTCACATCTTTTTTAGTTGCAATACCAGAAATTGTGAAGTTTTTATCAGCTTTTGGTTCGTTCAAGCCATTTTCTTGGCGTAATGTAACAGTACCAGCTGTTTGATCTACTTCGTAAGTATCTGGAGCTACATGCAATTCGTCTGCTTTGCTTACTTTATCAGCAGTAGCATTTGTAATAGCATTGTTCAACTCTTCTTTAGCGGCGTCTAATTTATCACTATTCGCTTTATCTGCAGCTGCTAACTTTTTATTTAAATCTTCAGTAGATACTTTGTTACTCATACCGTTGATGAATTTATCAGCTGTATCTTTATCAAGTTTGTTAGCGATTACATCTTTCAATGAATTGATGTCATCACGCGTTGCCAATGTTGCTTTTTCTGCTTCAAATGTAGCCGTATCTAATTTTTTCCCAAGTTCAGCATTCACACGGGCTTTCTCAGCTGTGAAATCATCGTTACTTACTTTTTTAGCTAATTCTGTATTAATCGCAGTAATTTCAGCTTTTCTTGCAAGACCTTGGATGATAACATCTTCTGTTGCTGCTTCAGCACCAGTACCATTTACTTTTTTCAAAGTTACAGTACCAGCATCAGATACATCGTATGTGCCTTTTTTCACATGCAATTCGTCTGCTTTGCTTACTTTATCAGCTGTTAAGTTAGTAATATCAGAAGCATTTGCTTTTTTGCCCAATTCTTCATTTAATTTTGCTGTACTTACTTTATCAGCCAACGCTGCGGTCATCTCATCTTTGCTAGCTTTTTTGCCAAGCTCAGTGTCTACATAAGATTTATCAGCTTTACCATCAACAGCAGTTTTTAATTCATCTAATTTTGCTTTGCTTGCTAAACCAGTAATTTTTACTGCTTCATCAGCTTTCACAGTGCCTGTGCCATCTGCTTTGTCCAATGTTACAGATCCATCAGTAGCTACAGCATATGTACCTTTTTTCACGTGTAATTCAGCAGTTTTATCTAATTTATTGTTTGTCAAATTAGTTACATCAGCAGCATTTGCTTTTTTCGCTAATTCTGTATTTAATTTGTCGTTGCTTACTTTGTCAGCTAAAGCTTCTTTTACTTTACCAGCTGTTACCAATTTATTAGCATCGCCAGCTGCATTCACGTTGGATGCCAAGTTAGGAGTAACTGTTACTTTGCCATCTGTACTTGTATTAACAGAGATTGCATCATTATTAGCACTTTCAATGGAACCTGCGCCACCTTTAGCATCGATTGTTACAGAGTTACCATTTGCTGTTAATGTGATGTTTTTACCAGCTACTAATTTTACTTTATTAGCGTCTGCAGCACCTTCTGTTGTGTTAGGTACTAAGTCTGTAGATGTAGCACCATTGACTACTGTTACTGTGCTTAGAGATGCGTTACGTAATGCTTTCAATTGTTTTACGTTCACTGCATCGTTATCATTTGTACCGCTAGCAACGCTAGTAATACGACGAAGGATACTGCCACCATTACCTACGGAGATGATACCATTAGAAGAATTATTGACAGCATCTTTTGTTAAGTAACCAGTTGTAGCATTGCCATCAGCTTCTGCTGTTGTGGAACCTTCACCTAATGCTACGGAGTGAGCTAATGCAGCATTTGAATTTTTACCGATTGCAATTGCTGATGTTCCAGATGCTTTTGACGTATTACCAAGGGCAATTGTGCTATCAGCAGATGCAGATGTGCCATTAGAACCAATACCGATACCACTTTGGCCGGTTACACTAGACATATAACCAATAGCAACGGCACCGCCAGCATTTTCACCAACAGTCATATTAGAACCAATACCTACGGATTGGTTACCCAATACATTTGTAATATAACCGATGGCTGTAGTGCCATCTTGTTTTGAACTCACTTGGAAACCAAGACCTACTGATTTGTTTCCTTCTACCTTAACTTGATTACCAATTGCTGTGGAACCATGTTGTTTTGCTAATACATCAGTACCGATAGCAGTGGCAGCTACACCAGATGCTGTTGCTGTGGAACCCATAGCAAGGGCACTAGTAGAATTTGCAGATGTTTTCGTACCAATCGCAATGGATTGTGTGCCAGATGCATTAGGAGCCTCTGCGCCTTTCATAGCACTACCGATAGCAATGGCTTGTACGCCGCTAGCAGATGAACTTGTACCAAAGGAGATTGAGTTTTCAGCTGTTGCTGCTGCAAAAGTACCCATACCGAGAGAGTGTACTCCTTCCGCATGAGTAGATGTACCGATAGCTACTGCACTTACTCCAGATGCCAATGTTCTACCTGAATCACTGTTACCTCTGTTATCATTACTGGAACCGATGGCTACGGCATTTTTAGCAGTTACTTTTACGAAATAACCTAATGCACTACCATATTGTGCGTCAGCTCCAATACTATTTCGTGCACCAATACTTGTTGCTTGGTTCGCATCTACATCAGATTTATAACCGATGTTTGTCGCACCTGCTTGACGTACGTTGATGTCGAAACCTACACCGACTGCTTTGTTAGTCAATACTTGCACATTATTACCAAGTGCAACAGCGCCCTGTTCTTTTGCAATCGCTCCAGAACCTACGGCTACTGCATCTACACCTGTGGCTTTGGAATTGTTACCAACCGCTAAAGATCCACCGCTATTAGCCACTGTGTTAGTACCCACTGCAAGAGAGTTAGTAGCACCTGCTGCTGCTGTTTCACCAATTGCAATAGCACCAGAACCTGTAGCTGTTGCGCTATTTACCAATGCTAAGGAGCCACCACTTTTGACTGTACCTTCTTGGATAGCTGCTTGAACCGTTGCTACTTGCGCACCCACTGTCAATGCTGCCAATACGCTAGCTACAGCAATTTTCTTTTTGCCGGTTGTGTTCTTTGCCACTTCAGATACTACGATGTAGCATTGCTTGGATTTGCTCCAAATAACTTTGAATAACTTGTTCATTTGTGATGTTTCCTCCTGTTGTACTAATCACTAAAAAAATACCTATACGAAATTACTTTTGTTATACCAGCTAATATACATTCTTAGCTAGTTGTTTACATACTTAATGTTTTTTCATGTGTTTCATTTATATATAGGTTATAGACCTATTACATAATCACACATATTGTTTAGTATATTATACCTAATACATCGAAAAGTATCAATACTTGTTTTGATTGATTTATGCACTTTTTACAATAAATATAGGAAAGAACTATTTACCCCCCCCCTATTTTTATCAAAAGTTACACGCTTTGATAATGCCACCAAACGCTCATTCGTGCATTTTATAATCAACTATATAATTCCTACTGCATTTTATACACTTAAATTATACCTGTTATATATGTGTTTTTCAATGTGGTAATTATCAAAGGTTTATGCAACTTAGTTATAATTAAACCTCACTCACTTGAATAGCACGTTTTGTTAATTTTATGCAGTATCGTTTATTCATATTTTTCGATGTGAATGTTATGCACTATCTTCATGAAGGTAAGATGAAGAAATATAAAATTATTTCAAAAGATGTTCAAATCTATCTTTTCATCGATTGTATATAGCACATACAAAAGACACCCAGCCTTTCGACTGAGTGTCTATTTTTTCATACCCTAAGGCATTCACCTCATGTATGGTGTATTATTTTTTTGCTTCCAGCATGGTTACACGTTCGATAAGCATTTTAATTTGTGCTTTCATTTCCTCATTCTCTGCCTCTTTTTTAGCATTCTCCGCATCTTTGCGAGCATTTTCAGCTTTCAGAGCGGTGATTTCATCTTGCATTACATACACAGAAGAAATTGGACCACCTTTGTAACGTTCTGGAATCATGCTGTCTTCGCCACCAAATCGGTACGTCATGCCTGCATTCACCATGTTTTCACCATTACCTACGCTGACCCCTACGTTGAATAGAGTATCTTCGTTAGCATAGTGTGCTACGCCGAGCGCCAATGCACTATTACCTTTATAAGCGCCGTATCCAGCCATGACTTGGGATTTTTTGAGAGGATCATAGCTCAATGGATTCATCGCTGCTAGTGCCGCTGCATGAGCCCCAGTTTGGTTCACCTGACGGCTCACCGCGCTGGTTGCTGCCACCACTTGACCAAGAGTCGCCGCATCATCTGCTGCTGTACCCGGTGCCACATGATGAATCGCATTACCACCGTTATCCAATCCATCTGCCGTTAAGCTAACGGATGGTTTGTTCAATCCTTTCACTGGAGCAATCGTTATTCCTTCTCCATTCACAGTGGTAGTGACAATGGAAATCGGATTGCCCGCTTTGTCTGTTTTATATTTCACAGTTCCATCTGCGTTCTTAGCGATATCCTTCGTACCATCTGCTTTTGTGATTACCTCAGGCAAGTAGTAATTGTAAGACGTAGAGCCGTCTTTCATCTTCACATCTTTTGCAAGACGTACTGTCATCGTCGCTGGTTCTTTAGCTGTAGCTGCAGTCAATTCCACGCCGATATTATTATCTGTAAGGGATCCTTTCGCACCGCCTTTGATAGATAATGTATCTCCTAATGCCACTGTAGTAGACGCTACACCAGTATCCGCTGCAAATACACGGCCTTTTTGTAATGTGTCAGACACATCTTTCATTTGACCTTGTGTGGCTGCTTTACTACGATCTGTATCCGTTACTTTCGCTGGATCCCATTTCGTATTCGTCAAACCAGATACTGTACCATCTTTAATGATTACAGTAGATGTTACTGTACCATCAGGTTGTTTTGTCGTTACAGTGACGCCTTCAGAGGTTACCGCCGTATTTGTTGTATTAGTATCACCAACTTGAACTGTATTCGTATTCACTACATTGATCGTAGCATTTGGTGCTGTCATCGTACCTGTTGTACCATCGATAGTAATTTTGTTACCATCTTTACCAAATGTCACTTTGTCATCAAGTTTTGCTGTGAAAGTTTTTACTCGTGATGTATCATCCGTAGCATTTGTTACAGTAATACCATTCGTGCCTACTACATTGACTAAACCTGTTACCACATCTTTACCAGCATTCGTCAAATTGCTCAAGTCTTTTTTAGCAGAATTACCTTGTAATGCTTGAATTGCTTCGGCATTTTTGCCTATGTTAGTAGCATTGATTGTAATATTGCCGGCATTTTTAGTGATATTAGCTGTGTTAGTAGCAATATCTCCTGCATTCTTAGCAATATTGGCTTTGTTAGTTGCTATGTTTCCTGCGTTAGTAGCAATATTGCCTGCATTCGTAACAATATCTGCTTTAGCTTTCGTCATATCACCTTGTAACACAGTAATATCTTGCTTAGCTTGAATCATATCGCCTTGTAAGGTAGTGATATTTCCTTCTGCAGTAGTTAAACGAGTATCGATACCATCAATTCGATTGATTTGAGCTTTAGTTGCATCCGTCAAATCTACGGTGTATTCACGTTCGCCTTTGTCATTAAGCGTACCACCTGTTACAGATACGCTGCCATTTTCAGCTGCTTTCACAGTGGTATCGCGGCCATTCACTGTATATTTTGTAACATTGTCTTTCGTTTCTGTATCCACTGTGACATTATTACCAGCAGCTACCTTCACTGCTCCTTGTGCAGCATCGGTAATTACTTTTTTACCTGCTGTAGTCAAGTTACTCAAGTCTTGGTTGGCTGCATTGTCGATAGCACTACGTGTATCATTATCTAAGCCAATGTTGACTACGCCATTAGCTTCTGTGGAAATCACTATCCCTTTTTTAGGTGTCACTCCATCCGTAGTTGCCGTTGGGCTCGCTGTACCTGCTTCTAGATTTTTAGGTACTACTGTGCCAGTACCTGCTACGAAGTTCAAACCTTTTTTCAACTTCACTGTATGTGCATCAGCATCTTCGGCATTATTCGCACGGTATGTGATATCTGCTTCGATATTCTTAACCACTAATGTAGTATTTCCAAAATCTACACTTGGATTCATCGCCGGTGTTACTGTTCCTGTATCAGGATCTGTACTACCTGCTTTACCTGGTTTCACAGTAATCGTTGCATCACCATTTTTGATCACCAAGTTATCTGTACCATTACCAGCGATTTCTTTGATATTTCCAAGATTTTCTGTTAATTTCACATCGAATCCATCACCTGCAGTATTTTTCACCACATCAATGTTATTCTTAGCACCTTCAGCGCGAGTAAAGTTCTCTGCACCTTTTACTTTTAATGCTTCACCTAGGTTACGGTGTACTTTATCTGTAGCTTCAGTATCTTTATTACCGTAGAAGTCTAGACCTTTGGTAGATAACGTGGAGTTTGCATTGTTGATACGAGTATCTAACTTAGTAATTGCATCACCTACATTGTTAACAGGATCAGATGTATTAGTACCATCATCTTTTGTGATGTTGTACGTAGGACCTGTGAAGGATCCGTTAGCATCCACTGTAGAACCACCACCAAAGACTGTCGCTAGATCAGATTTTAATCCATGTAACTGACGACCTGTCACAGCATCGTTTGAAGTAGCTGTTATGGCTGCTTCTTTGATGTTTGTTAACTTAGTTGTCGCTACTTTATTGGCATCATCTGCTGCTGGAGCTGTCGTACCATTTGCGTTGACAAGGGTTGCTACAATCGTTGCTTTATCTACTGCTTCAGGAGCTATCCCATTGTTTTCAGCAGAAGTTTTTACCACGCCATTAGCATTCACTTCTGTGGCTTTGTAGTAATTACCATCCGTAGCTTTCACAATACGATTACCATTAGCATCTGTATATACAACGGAACCTGCTTCACCATGACGTAAAGCATTTACTTTGTACGTTGCCGTTTCCCCATTCAAGCCATCTGCTTTCGCAATGCCTGCGGAGGCAATTGCATCCGTTTCAGAACCTAATTTGCCATCACGGCCATCTGCATTTTTCGCCGACAATTGGGCTAATTTATCTGTCACAGCTGTAGAAAGTCCTAATGTATACGTACGAACTTTATCTTCCCCTAAAGTACCACCATTGACAGTCACCAATGTGTTGTCAGATGTTACCAAGGTATCGTTAGCATTGACGGTGTAAGTTGTTACATTGTCTTTAGTGACTGGGTCGACTGTGACATTCTTACCAGCAGCTACTTTTACAGAGCCTTGTGCGGCATCAGTAATTACTTTTTTACCTGCTGGGGTCAAGTTGCTCAAATCTTGGTTGGCTGCATTGTCGATAGCGCTACGAGTATCGTTGTCTAAGCCAATGTTGACTACGCCATCAGCTTCTGTGGAAATCACAATACCTTTCTTAGGTGTCACTACATCCGTAGTTGCTGTTGGGCTCGCTGTGCCTGCTGCTAAGTTTTTAGGAGCCACTGTACCAGTACCTGCTACGAAGTTTAAGCCTTTTTTCAGTTTCACTGTGTGTGCGTCTGCATCTTCCGCACTATTAGCACGGTACGTAATATCTGCTTCAATATTCTTAGCCACTAATGTAGTATTTCCAAAATCTACACTTGGATTCGTCGGCGGTGTTACAGTTCCTGTATCAGGATCTGTACTACCTGCTTTACCTGGTTTCACAGTAATCGTTGCATCACCATTTTTGATTACCAAGTTATCTGTACCATTACCAGCGATTTCTTTAATATTGCCAAGGTTTTCTGCTAATTTCACATCGAATCCATCACCTGCAGTGTTTTTCACCACATCGATATTGTTCTTTGTTCCCTCAGCACGAGTGAAGTTCTCAGCACCTTTTACTTTTAAGGCTTCACCTAGGTTACGGTGTACTTTATCTGTGTCCGCAGTGTCCTTATTGCCGTAGAAGTCTAAGCCTTTTTCAGTAATACTATTACCTAAATTAGTAATTTTTTCATTTTGACCTTTATTAGTTGCATCTAATTTTTCAATAGCATCTTTCAAGGTGTTCACAGGATCAGTGCCACCTTCAGCTTTCGTAATATTGAAAGTCGGTCCTGTTACTGTACCATTTTCTGCAATCGTTGTGCCACCGATCACAGTAGCTAAACCACCCACAGCTGTTAATTTACCTTTTGTAGCATCGGATAAGTCTAATGTATATGTACGAACTCGATCCGTAGTACCTAAGTCACCACCAGAAAGAGACAATCCATCACCGGCAATAGCTACTTTTGTA
This sequence comes from uncultured Veillonella sp., assembly GCA_963516605.1. Classification (GTDB taxonomy): domain Bacteria; phylum Bacillota; class Negativicutes; order Veillonellales; family Veillonellaceae; genus F0422. The sequence continues at coordinate 97,919 of CAUQBP010000002.1, forward strand.
TCATTTGCATTGACTTTATAAGTCGTTACACCCTCCGTTGTAGTTACGTCTGTATCTACAGTTGTATTAATACCAGGTGCCACTTTAACTACTTCTTTCGCAGCTGCTTTTGCTAAGTTAGTAATTTTATTATTACCATCATCAGATAAATTACTTAAGTTTTTATCTGCTGCGTTATCTACTTTTTCACGAGTAGCTTTATCTAAGCCGAATGTAACTTTACCATTCTCTTCTGCTTTAATCGCTAAGCCGGATTTAGGGTCATCTTCAGTTGTAGTTGTTACATCACTTGCTACGAAATTTAAGCCTTTTTGCAGCTTCACAGATTTTGCTTCTGTATCTGGTGCACTATTCGCACGGTATGTCATATCTGCTTCTAAATTATTAGTCACTAATTTCGTATCGCCAAAATCGATGCTACCTTTATTTCCATCCTTAGGAGCTTTTACAGTCACCTTAGTATCGCCGTTTTTGATTACTAAATCGTCTGTGCCATTGCCAGCGATTTCTTTGATATTACCAAGGTTTTCTGCTAATTTCACATCGAAACCATCACCTGCTGTGTTTTTCACTACATCGATATTGTTTTTAGCTCCTTCAGCACGAGTAAAGTTCTCAGCACCTTTTACTTTTAAAGCTTCACCAAGATTACGGTGTACTTTATCTGTAGCTTCAGTATCTTTATTACCGTAGAAGTCTAAACCTTTTTCTGTTAATGCATTTGTTGCCGTTTCACCAGCTTTATCAATTTTATCGGACAAAGTATTGTAATTATTATTTACCGTAGTAGTCAAATTACTAATAGTAGTATTTTGGCCTTCATTTGTTTTATTTAACTTATCAATAGCATCTTTTAAGGTAGTTGTATTTTCACTAGTACCATCTGCTTTTGTAATATTGAACGTTGGTCCTGTCACTGTACCATTTTCTGCAATTGTTGTACCACCAATAATAGTCGCCAAACCACCTACAGCTGTTAATTTACCTTTTGTAGCATCGGATAAGTCTAATGTATATGTACGAACTCGATCCGTAGTACCTAAGTCACCACCAGAAAGAGACAATCCATCACCGGCAATAGCTACTTTTGTATCATTTGCATTGACTTTATAAGTCGTTACACCCTCCGTTGTAGTTACGTCTGTATCTACAGTTGTATTAATACCAGGTGCCACTTTAACTACTTCTTTCGCAGCTGCTTTTGCTAAGTTAGTAATTTTATTATTACCATCATCAGATAAATTACTTAAGTTTTTATCTGCTGCGTTATCTACTTTTTCACGAGTAGCTTTATCTAAGCCGAATGTAACTTTACCATTCTCTTCTGCTTTAATCGCTAAGCCGGATTTAGGGTCATCTTCAGTTGTAGTTGTTACATCACTTGCTACGAAATTTAAGCCTTTTTGCAGCTTCACAGATTTTGCTTCTGTATCTGGTGCACTATTCGCACGATATGTCATATCTGCTTCTAAATTATTAGTTACTAATTTTGTATCGCCAAAATCGATGCTGCCTTTGTTTCCATCTTTAGGAGCTTTTACAGTCACCTTAGTATCGCCGTTTTTGATTACTAAATCGTTTGTACCATCACCAGCGATTTCTTTAATATTGCCAAGGTTTTCTGCTAATTTCACATCGAATCCATCACCTGCAGTATTTTTCACCACATCGATATTGTTCTTAGTTCCTTCAGCACGAGTAAAGTTCTCAGCACCTTTTACTTTTAAGGCTTCACCAAGATTACGGTGTACTTTATCTGTAGCTTCAGTATCTTTATTACCGTAGAAGTCTAAACCTTTTTCTGTTAATGCATTCGTTACCATTGCTCCGGCATTAGTAATTTTGCTAGATAAGTCATTGTAATTATTAGTTACCGTAGTAGTCAAATTGCTAATAGTAGTATTTTGACCTTCATTCGTTTTGTTTAACTTATCGATAGCATCTTTTAAGGTAGTTGCATTTTCACTAGTACCGTCTGATTTTGTAATATTGAAAGTCGGCCCTGTCACTGTACCATTCTCAGCAATTGTTGTACCACCGATCACAGTCGCTAAACCACTTACAGCTTTTAATTTACCTTTTGTAGCATCTGTTAAGCCGATTGTAACAGTATCATCTTTTGCAGTTGTTGTAATATCTGTAGCATCACCTTTGATATGTAGTGTACCAGTAGCTAATGCTAATCCTACTTTAGCCACATCAGCATCTTGTGCATCTTTTGTTACATTACCTGCAAAGTTTAGATTTGCATTACCTGTAATTGTAGTATTTAAATTAGCAAGCTCTGTCGCTACATAATCTTTACTTGCCGCATTATCAATAATGCTACGCGTATCACTATCTAAGCCGATATTGACCACACCATTTGCTGCTGTAGAAATAGCAATACCTTTTTTAGGTTCTACAGAATCCGTAGTTGCCGTTGGACTCGCTGTACCTGCTGCTAAGTTTTTAGGCGCTACTGTACCAGTACCGGCTACAAAGTTGAAGCCATCTTGTAATTTAACAGTTTTCTTATCTGTTTCAGTACCAGCTTTATAGGAAATATTAGCATCTAAGTTGTTAGTAACTAATTTAGTATCTCCGAAGTCGATGCTACCTGTGTTTCCACCTTTAGGGGCTTTTACAGTCACCTTAGTATCCCCATTTTTAATCACTAGATCTGTTTTACCATCACCAGCGATTTCTTTGATGTTACCAAGGTTTTCTGCCAATTTCACATCGAATCCATCTCCTGCAGTATTTTTCACTACATCGATATTATTCTTAGCTCCTTCAGCACGAGTAAAGTTCTCAGCACCTTTTACTTTTAAAGCTTCACCAAGATTACGGTGTACTTTATCTGTAGCTTCAGTATCTTTATTACCGTAGAAGTCTAGGCCTTTTTCTGTTAATGCATTCGTTGTTGCTGTTCCTGCATTAGTAATTTTAGTAGATAAGTCATTGTAATTATTAGTTACCGTATTAGTCAAATTGCTAATAGTAGCATTTTGACCTTCATTTGTTTTGTTTAACTTATCGATAGCATCTTTTAAGGTAGTTGCATTTTCACTAGTACCGTCTGATTTTGTAATATTGAAAGTTGGTCCTGTCACTGTACCATTTTCTGCAATCGTTGTACCACCAATAACGGTCGCTAAACCGCCTACAGCTGTTAATTTACCTTTGGTAGCATCGGATAAATCTAATGTATATGTACGAATTCGATCCGCAGCACCTAAGTCACCACCAGAAATAGACAATCCATCCCCTGCAATAGCTACTTTTGTATCATTTGCATTGACTTTGTAAGTCGTTACACCTTCCGTTGTAGTTACATCTGTATCCACAGTTGTGTTGATACCAGGTGCTACTTTTACTACTTCTTTTGCAGCTGCTTTTGCCAAGTTTGTAATTTTATTTTTACCATCATCAGATAAATTACTTAAGTTTTTATCTGCTGCATTGTCAACTTTTTCACGAGTAGCTTTGTCTAAACCGAATGTAACTTTACCATTATTTTCTGCTGTAATCGCTAAGCCAGATTTAGGGCCTTCTGCCGTAGTCGTTGCATCGTTACTTGCTACATAATTAAATCCATCTGCTAATTTAACGGATTTCGCATTCGCTGCTGTGTCATCGTTTGCACGATATTTAATAGACGCATCTAAGTTTTTCGCTACTAATGTAGTATCTCCGAAGTTTACACTACCTGGAACAGCTGGTGTATCACCCTCTTTTTCTTTACCAGGGGACACTACAATCTTAGTATCGCCATTTTTGATGACTAAATCTGTTTTACCATCACCAGCGATTTCTTTGATATTGCCAAGATTTCCCGCTAATTTCACATCAAATCCATCACCTGCAGTGTTTTTCACTACATCGATATTGTTTTTAGCTCCTTCAGCACGAGTAAAGTTCTCAGCACCTTTTACTTTTAAAGCTTCACCAAGATTACGGTGTACTTTATCTGTAGCTTCAGTATCTTTATTACCGTAGAAGTCTAGGCCTTTTTCTGTTAATGCATTCGTTGTTGCTGTTCCTGCATTAGTAATTTTAGTAGATAAGTCATTGTAATTATTAGTTACCGTATTAGTCAAATTGCTAATAGTAGCATTTTGACCTTCATTTGTTTTGTTTAACTTATCGATAGCATCTTTTAAGGTAGTTGCATTTTCACTAGTACCGTCTGATTTTGTAATATTGAAAGTCGGCCCTGTCACTGTACCATTCTCAGCAATTGTTGTACCACCGATCACAGTCGCTAAACCACTTACAGCTTTTAATTTACCTTTTGTAGCATCTGTTAAGCCGATTGTAACAGTATCATCTTTTGCAGTTGTTGTAATATCTGTAGCATCACCTTTGATATGTAGTGTACCAGTAGCTAATGCTAAACTTACTTTTTCCACATCAGCATCTTGTGCATCTTTTGTTGCATTACCTGCAAAGTTCAATCTAGCATTACCTGTAACAGCACTATTTAAGTTAGTAATTGCATCATTAACATAAGTTTTACTTGCTGCATTATCAAGAATCGTACGGGTAGCTTTGTCTAAACCAAATGTAACTTTACCATTATTCTCTGCTGTAATCGCTAAGCCGGATTTAGGCCCTTCTGCCGTAGTCGTTGCATCATTACTTGCTACATAATTAAATCCATCTGCTAATTTAACGGATTTCGCATTCGCTGCTGTGTCATCATTTGCACGATATTTGATAGATGCATCTAAGTTAGAAGCTACTAATTTAGTATCTCCGAAATCAATGCTACCTTTGTTTCCATCTTTAGGCGCTTTTACAGTCACCTTAGTATCGCCATTTTTAATCACTAGATCAGTTTTACCATCCCCAGCGATTTCTTTGATGTTACCAAGATTTTCTGCTAATTTTACATCAAGGTCATTACTATTTTTTACAACTTTAATATTGTTCTCATTGGCTTCTCGTGTGAAGTTTGCCCCACCTTTGATTGTTAAAGTTTCTCCTAAATCACGGTGTATTTTACCATTATCTGTTGTGTCGTCACCAGTGAAGTTTAACCCTTTTGTTGTGGCTGCTGTTGTAGCTGCTGTTCCTGCATTAGTAATTTTAGTAGATAAGTCATTGTAATTATTAGTTACAGTGTTAGTCAAATTGGTAATCTTAGTATTTTGACCTTCATTTGTTTTGTTTAACTTATCGATAGCATCTTTTAAGGTAGTTGCATTTTCACTAGTACCGTCTGATTTTGTAATATTGAACGTCGGTCCTGTCACAGTTCCATTATTAGTAATTGAAGTACCACCAATAACAGTTGCTAAACCACCTACTGCTGTTAATTTACCTTTTGTAGCATCGGATAAGTCTAAGGAATACTTACGAACTTTATCTGTACCTAAATCACCACCAGTAATCGCAAGTCCATCTCCTGTAACAGCTACTGTTGTGTCATTTGCATTAACTTTGTAGGTAGTGACACCTGCTGTTGTGGTTGTACCAACCGTTGTATTGATGCCGTCAGCCACTTTTACAGCGTCTTGCGCCGCTGTTTTCGCCAATTCTTTTACTTTGTTTTTACCATCATCAGACAAATTACTTAAGTTTTTATCTGCTGCATTGTCTACTTTTTCACGGGTAGCTTTATCTAAGCCGAATGTAACTTTACCATTATCCTCTGCTGTAATTGCTAAACCAGATTTAGGACCTTCTGCCGTAGTCGTTGCATCGTTACTTGCTACATAATTAAATCCATCGGCTAATTTAACGGATTTCGCATTCGCTGCTGTGTCATCGTTTGCACGATATTTGATAGATGCATCTAAGTTAGAAGCTACTAATTTCGTATCTCCAAAGTCGATACTACCTGTGTTTCCATCTTTAGGAGCTTTCACAGTCACCTTAGTATCGCCATTTTTAATCACTAGATCAGTTTTACCATCCCCAGCGATCTCTTTGATGTTACCAAGGTTTTCCGCTAATTTCACATCAAGGTCATTACTATTTTTTACAACTTTGATGTTCTTCTCACCTGCACCACGTGTAAAGTTTTCCCCACCTTTGATTGTTAAGGTTTCTCCTAAATCACGGTGCACTTTACCAGTATCCGTTGTGTCGTCACCAGTGAAGTTCAACCCTTTTGTTGTCGCTGCTGTCGTAGCTGCTGTTCCAGCATCAGTAATTTTTTTAGACAAATCATTATAATTATTAGTAACTGTTGTTCCTAAATCTGTTACTTTGCCTTCTAAGGTTGTTACTTTCCCAGCAGTTTCAGAGATTTTTGTATTTTGACCTTCATTAGTCGCATTTAATTTATCGATAGCATCTTTTAAGGTAGTTGCATTTTCGCTAGTGCCATCTGCTTTGGTAATACTGAAAGTTGGTCCTGTTACTGTACCATTTCCAGCAATATTTGTGCCACCGATAACAGTAGCCAAACCGTCTACAGCTTTTAATTTAGCTTTTGTAGCATCGGATAAATCTAAGGAATACTTACGTACTTTATCTGTACCTAGATCACCACCAGTAATCGCAAGGCCATCTCCTGTAACTGCTACTGTTGTGTCATTTGCATTCACTTTGTAAATTGTTGTACCTGCTGTAGTTGTTGTATCCGTAGTAACCGTTGTGTTGATACCATCAGCCACTTTTACAGCATCTTGCGCAGCTGTTTTCGCCAATTCTTTTACTTTGTCTTTGCCAGCATCAGATAAATTGCTCAAGTTTTTATCGGCTGCATTGTCGATAGCACCACGTGTGTCGCTGTCTAAACCGATGTTAACTACGCCATTTGCTGCTGTAGAAATAGCGATACCTTTTTTAATGGCTACTCCATCTGTTGCCGCTGTTGTGCTTGCCGTACCTGCTGGTAAATTTTTAGGTGCTACTGTACCAGTGCCTGCTACAAAGTCAAATCCTGTTTGTAATTTAACAGTTTTCTTCGTCGTCTCAGTACCCGCTTTATAGGCAATATCTGCTTCTAAATTAGATGCTACAACTTTTGCGTCACCAAAGTTAACAGTCCCTTTATCATTCCCTTTACCAGGTGTTACTGTCACTGTATTTGTGCCATTTTTGATCACTAAATTATCTGAGCTATTACCAGCGATTTCTTTCATACCAGATAACTTGTCAGATAATTTAACAAGTAATCCATTGGCTCCATTAGAACCATCTTTTTCAACACGAATGTTCGTATTCGCTGTGGTAGATGTGTAATTAGCGCCGCCTTTCACCGTTAACGTCGTGTCTAATGTACGAGCTACGCCAGCATTATCGTCGCCTGTGAAAGTAATTGCTTTACCTTTGAAAGCGTCAAAATCAGATTGACTAACTTTTCCTCCTACCGCAGTAGTAAGATTGGAAATCTGTGTAGTATGGGTATTCACTGTTGTATTGATACCATCTACTACAGATTTTTTAGCCACATCTTTAATCGTGAAAGCTTTATTATTTTGAGCTTGGCTATTAGCGTTTTCTTGAATTAAAGATACATCACCATCATTACCAACTGTATAATTACCAGGTTTTACATGCAATTCATCTGTTTTATTAACTTTCAAATCAAGGGCTGTTTTCACAATGCCAGAGGTAACTAGTTTTCCATCATCACCATTAGCTCCTACAGAGCTTGCAATATTAGGGGTAATGGTCACAGCTCCGTTACTAGGATTCACCGTCAATGCTGTATTATTTCCACTGGTAATAGAAGTCACTACATCCTTAGCTTTAATGGTAACCGTACCATTAGCATTTTCGATGGCAATGTTATCACCTGCTTTTAAGGTAACAGCTTTTTTCGTCAAACCACTCATAGTTTGTGGAGTAGCATCTGCTGTAGTAGTGCCATTTTGCGTGCGTAGCATCCATTCATCGGATTTTTTTGCTACGTCCGTAATTTCAGCTGTTTCACCAGAAACATCTTCTCCTTTACCGTTTACGTAATTTAGAGTGATTTTACCATTAGCATCTGGTGTATAGGCAACATTTCCCTTTTGGGCTTTAATATGCCGCTCATTGGATTCTAATGCTTTTAATTGCTTGATATTCGCCGCATCATAGTCATTCGTACCACTAGCTAAGCCGACAATTCGACGCAGTATAGTTCCTGTATCATTTTTATCATTACGTTTATTACCAATCGCAATGACACCATTACCGCTATTACTTACCGATTCATTTGTCAAATAACCAGTCGACGCTGTCCCATCATTGGCCGTTGTAGTAGAGCCTTCACCAAGTGCTACGGAATGTTCTAACCCTGCACTTGCATTAGTTCCTATCGCTACTGCACTAGTTGCACTAGCTTGAGTGCCTGCACCCAAAGCTACCGTGTAGGATGCACTTGCGGTAGTTTTCCTACCTTGATAGTCCGCACCAATACCAATTGAACGATTTCCTGATGCTGTAACTTGATATCCAATACCTACTGCAGCAGCTTCTGATACAGTCGTATTGGAACCGGCGCCAAAAGCTTGGTTACCAGATGTATTTACTAAGTAGCCAATAGCTGTAGAACCACCACCACTTGCTGTGCTTCCATTACCAAAAGCATTGTCATTTTCTTTACTTGCCTTTGAACTATTACCGATTGCAATCGTAGTGCTCTCTTCCGCAGTAGCTCCTGTACCCAACGCAATAGCACTATTTTTTTTAGCTTTTGCTCCTTTACCAATCGCAGTTGTAGAGGTAGCATTACCTTCTGCAGATGTACCAATCGCAATAGCATCTGTATTACCTGCTAACGCCTCTTTACCAATCGCCGTAGCTGCTACATTATTACTTTGTGCTTTTGTACCAATCGCAATCGAACTTTCAGATGCAGCAATTACTTTTTTATTAGTATCACCATCACTAGATCCAATAGCAATAGCATTTTTACCTTTTGCTCTTACATCATAACCTACTGCTGTAGAGTATTGTGCGGCTTTTTCAGTTTCATTATTCACCCCGATTGAAACAGATTGATTGCCTTTTGTTGTAGAATTATTACCAATCAAAGTACTTCCTTCAGCACTTTCATTAGCAGTTAAATTCATACCTATAGCTGTTGTATTATTTTTTTCAACATTAATATTAGTACCCATTGCGATAGATGAAGTACCCTTAGCCCTTGCACCAGAACCAATAGCTATAGCTTTCTCTTGAGTCGCTTCTGTATTAGTATTACCATTATTGTTACCAATACTAATAGCCCGATCTCCTGATGCTGTAACTTTGTAACCAATGCCTACTGCAGCGGCTTTTGATACAGTTGTATTAGATCCAGCGCCAAAAGCTTGGTTACCAGATGTATTTACTAAATAACCAATGGCCGTAGAACCACCGCCACTTGCTGTTGAGGCATGACCAAAGACGCTGTCATTCTCAGCTTGAGCACGTGTGGAAGTCCCCACAGCAAGAGCATTTTTCGCTTGCGTTTGTGCATCATTACCAACAGCTATGCCATTTTCACCACCGGAAATAGCGGTTTTTCCTATGGCTAAGGAATTTGCTTTTTCTGCATTCGCACCTTCACCAATGGCAGTGGAACTAACTTCCGACGCCTCTGCACCTTTACCGATGGCAATAGCTTGACTTTTTTCTGCGGTTGCACCATTACCAATTGCTGTTGCATTTACTTCTGATGCTGTTGCTCCAGTACCCAACGCTAGTGCATCACCTTTTTTAGCCTGCGCACCATTACCAATTGCTGTTGCATTTGCTTCTGATGCCACTGCGCCAGAACCCACGGCAGTAGCATTAGCTTTTTGAGCTTTTGCTGCTTTACCAACAGCTGTCGCACCTTCTGCCGTAGCTGATGCGCTTGTACCTGCTGCCAAGGTATCTTTTGCAGAGGCGGATGCACTAGTACCGATAGCTGCTGCATTCTCTGCAGAGGCAGATGCCTTGGTACCTAAGGCAGACGCACTTATACCAGATGCCGAAGAATTATAGCCAATCGCTGCTGCTTTCTCTCCAGAGGCTACTGTTCGTTCAGTGTTATCATTAAAACTATCACCATTACCACCACCGATAGCTACGGCATTTGTTGCTATAGCCGCTGCATTACGACCTAAAGCTGTGGCATTGCCACCTGTTGCCATAGCACGTAAACCTACAGACATATCGCCCCATTTATTATAATCATTAATCTTACTCGTGCTATCGCTATTTATATCATTACCTGGTACACCCACCGTATATACATCAGCCCCGGCTAGGGATTGCCAACCAATAGCAATGGCGCCCTTGCCATATCCACGAGAACTAACACCTAGTGTAGTGGCACCTTCTTTTAAAGCACGAGCTTGTTCACCCATGGCGATACCATGAATCGCAGAACGGGAATTATAGCCAATACCAACACCATAATCACCTGATACTTCCGTATTTCGTCCAACAGCAACCCCATAAGAGTACTCAATTTTAGAATTCATACCAATTGCTAGGGATGAGTTGCCTACTGCTTTAGCCTTTTTACCAATTGCAATACTTGGATCTACACCCGCCCCTGGCGCTGCTGTTCCCTCAGCATAGCTATCATTACCTATTGCAAGTGAACCTTGCGAACCAACATTAGCTCCGCTACCAATGGACGTCGCATAATAGACTCCAGGCTTTGTTTGTCCACCATCTAGACCGCCTGCCTGTACAGATACACTCATATCCGACCCTACAGCCATAGCCGCTAAGATACTTGCTACTACGATTTTCTTCTTCCCAGAGTGGTTTTTCGCCATTTCAGACACGACGATATAACATTGTTTAGACTTGCTCCAGATAACTTTAAATATCTTATTCATTATATTTTGACTCCTATACACACTGTTAACTACGTTCCATATATTCTGCACTCGATGCTACTACACGCTTTCACCTTTGAAAGTCCTACTACGACCAGAGCAACACACACTTCTTATCTCTCTCGTCAGCCTACTATTGAATGCTTATGTATATTATTATATTTTCTTTTACTGTCCTACGTAATCCCATAGATAAATATTCACTATGTGTATTTCACACCTTATAACCTCCCATACTCTCTGTGCTCAGTTGATTTTAAAAACGCAAAATTGACATCATTCCACTCCTGAAAAATGATGTCACATAATCACGATTATATCCCCAATTAGTGTTTTTTACAAATTAAAAAAATAGAATTTTTTTAAATCAAAAGAAATTGTTGCACTTGCATCAATTTTGGTCAGCACAAACGTGTTGCCTAAAGCACATATTCACTAATTCATAATCTCTCTAAATTCTATAGATATTTCTTCTTATTATAGCAAAATACTATAATACTAAGCAATTAGATTATTATTTTTTTACCCATTAAAATGTATAATAGTCAAACATTTGTGACAAAACAATAAACGAGTCTTAAATGTGCTCTTAAAGGTACATCAACGATATGCGATCAGCTATAATACCCTGGCTCAGTAAGGTGTCTATAACAATAAGAGGAACATCGGCATTACTACCGATGTTCCTTTGTTTTAGATTAAATTATTTTTTCAGTATAGGATTTATTATTCACTCTAATTCCCCAAGAAGGAAACAGATTTATTTTTATCCCAATTCTGCTCGAATCTCTTTTGTTGCTTGTACCATGTGTTGTAAACTAGCTACGGTTTCTGCTTCGCCACGTGTTTTCAATCCGCAATCTGGGTTTATCCATACATGTTCTACTGGGATCTTTGAGACGATCAAACGTATGACTTCTTTGATTTCTTCTACGCTTGGTACTCGTGGAGAGTGGATATCGTATACGCCAGGGCCTACTTCTGTTTGGAAGTTATTTTCTAGTAAGGCATCTAGCAATGTTAATTTGGATCGTGACGCTTCGAATGTAATCACGTCTGTATCCATGGCATCGATTTCGGAGATAATATCTTCAAACTCGCTATAGCACATATGCGTATGAATTTGCGTTTCCACTTTCACTTTCGCATGGCATAGACGGAATGCTTTGATGGCAAAGTCTAGGTAATCGCTATACCAGTCCGCACGGCGCAATGGCAATTTTTCACGAAGGGCTGCCTCATCGATTTGGATAATGCGAATACCTGCCGCTTCTAGGTCAAGTACTTCTTCACGGATAGCCAAGCCAATTTGGTACATCATTTCTTTCGTGGAAATGTCTTCACGAGGGAAGGACCAGTTCAAGATAGTCACAGGACCTGTCAACATGCCTTTTACTTCTTTATCTGTCAAGCTGCTAGCATACGCATTATAATCTGTGGTGATGGCTTGTTTTCGTTTGATGTCACCGAACACGATTGGCGGCTTTACGCCACGTGTGCCGTAGGACTGTACCCACGCATTAGACGTAAACACATAGCCTTCCAAGTTTTCTCCAAAAAATTCCACCATGTCATTGCGCTCGAACTCACCGTGCACTAGCACATCTAAACCAATGTCTTCTTGTAACTTGATGCAGTCTTTGATGAACTTTTTCGCTTTCGCACGGTATTCCGTTTCAGAAATCTCACCTTGGCGGAACAATTTACGATTTTCTTTTACAGCCTTCGTTTGTGGGAAGGAGCCAATCGTTGTGGTTGGGAACAATGGTAGTTTGAAGATGGCTTTTTGCGCCGCTTGCCGTTCTTTGATATTTTGTGGACGGTTGAAATCTTCTTCTACCAAGGCTGCTGCTTGTTGCACGCTTTCATCCGTACGAAGTTCGGACTTTGCAAACAATGCTTGATTCGCTTGGAATACTTCTTCAGATGTATACTCTGAAAGCTCTGCTAGATCGGTGATTTCTTTCAATTCCCCTAGTTTTTCATAGGCGAATGAGAAATGTTGTAACACCTCTTGTGAAAGTTTCGGCTCGTTCGCCACCGTATACGGCACATGTAGCAAGGAACACGATGTACTAAGCACCACATCGATGCCAGCTGCTCTTAATTCATCTACCTTTGCTAACACTTTTTTATAGTCAGTACGCCAAATATTTTTACCGTTTACTAAGCCTGCAAAGATCAGTTTACCTTTCGGGAATCCATGAGTTTTCACCAAGGATTCTGTTTGCTTGCCTTCAATGAAGTCCAAGCCAATGCCGTCAAAGTCAAGCCCTGTCACTACTTCATAAGCATCACGGATATCTCCGAAGTAAGTTTGCAATAATACATGTAAGCCTTGTTTTTGTGGGAGCAAGCTTTCATAGATACGACCGAACAATGCCACGTCTGCTTCACTAAGATCATACACCAAGTACGGCTCGTCTAGCTGAATCCAGGATACCCCTTCCTCTTTGGCTGCCTTGAATATGTCCGCATAGGCTGTGATGACATCATTCACCACGTCGTCGATACCTTTAGTACCTCTAAAATCTGCTAATTGCAAGAATGTGAACGGCCCCACCAAGACAGGTTTCGTTTCGATGCCTAATGACTTCGCCTGACGATACCCATCTAGAAAGTCTGTGGACTGCAATTGCAAGTTCACAGCATCGTCGATTTCTGGCACCAAGTAGTGATAATTCGTGTTAAACCATTTCTTCATGGAGAAAGCTTTCACATCACCCTTCTCACCTTGGTAACCACGAGCCGCCGCAAAGTATGTATCTACTTCTCCTAATCCAAGGTCTAGATACCGTTTTGGAATCGCATTCAACGTGAAAGCTGTATCCAGCACGCCATCGTATAAGGAATAATCATTGGATGGAATGAAATCTGCCCCAGCTGCCTGTTGCACTTTCCACTGCACCGCTCGTTGCTCTTTCACAACCTTCGTCAAATCCGCTAGGCTCACATCACCGCGGAAATAGGATTCAGTAATAAATTTTAACTCTCGTTTCGCCCCAATACGTGGGAATCCAGTTACAGAATATTTCATATATACAACACCTCCATAGTGTATATCGATAAGTATCAATCTGATATCCATACTATACTCCTTAGGTAGGGATTTGTATAATATGTATAAAAAATAGTATGTTATATATTAAAACTATAACGCAGATATTTCGCATGTGAAGTAGTAATAAGAGCCCTCCCCCCAAGGAATGCAGTTAGGCGTAGCAGCCTTTGTGGCGGATCGAACTGACAAAATCACACAGATACAAGAAGCCCATGCCATTCTCCTGAACAAACATCACAATCTATTCTCCGAGAAACGCAGTGATGAGTAGAAAACTTGTGGCCCCCATATTCACTGAATTACACAAATACAAAACGAGCGCGACATATTCCGGAGCAAACCTACCGTAGGATCAGTTTGTGGAGGAATGTGTCGCACTCGCTCATTTAAGCACTCAATGCGTGCCACAAGTTTTCATAGCATCGCAAGAGACGATTTATAAGAGCGCATGCTCTTTTCCAATTTGAATCACTTGCTCTACAGACATATTGGTAATACGAGCAATCATCTCTACCGATAATTTTTCACGTAACATACCAATAATAGCCTCTAACATACCTTCGTCTTTTCCCTCACGCCAATATTTCTTCCGGTCCATTTCCAGCTTCATATACTCGCCCCTCCATTCCTTACTTTGCTTCACTATATGTACAATCTTATCCATCTGTTGTACTAAACCATCTACTGGTGGTCTACCATCTACATAGTCTAAAAAATTCTGTAATAATTCCGAAACATCATTCATTTGTGCCTTAGTGCTTAAAAATATAGTAGTTAAACCATCTCCCAACTCTCTGCCCAGTTCTTCTGTACATTTTTTCGTATACGTGTACTTATGACGCTTTCCAGAAAATATAGGAAACGTACAGATAAAAATGACAAAACAATCATTCAATGTCATATAGTCAGCGCCCTTTTCCATAGAATAATGGTCAATCGCACTATGATAAAATCTCGACCGTTTCACTAACTCATGCATATTCTTATACGTTTGCATTTCAATATTGTAGATAGTTCCTTTGTCATCATTCACATACACATCTAAGCGCACACCTTTATCATCAAGACCAGATTCCATTGTCTTTTCTGTTTCAATATACGCAATATCAAGGATTGAAATCTCCAACAATCGTTCTAATAATTCCTTACAAATTGATTTTTCACGCATTACCTTTTCAAAGATAAAATTATCTTGAATACTCAGATCTTCAAATGGCTTGAATTGCATAGATATACCTCACTCTTTGCGTTAACTAAATTATACCACATCTATCATGCAGTACGGTAGCACACCATGCACTACCTATCCATACAATTCATAAACTGTCACTTATATTCCTTTAAAATTTCCTACTAGTATATATTCTTCCAAGAAACATAGTTAGGCGTAGCAGACTTTGTGGCGGTTCAATAGTATTTTTCCTAGAAATATGCTATACTACACATATAAATAAGAAGAGCCATCAACGTGTGAACGGCGTTAGGCTCATCTCAAGCAACTTTAAAAAGTGATGATGCCTAACGTGTATAAGTGCTGCCAACACTTATTTTGACGTTAGGCTTTTCACTTACATTTGCATATAAGTTAAAACTGCTACAACAAGCAATCCGAACTGAATCAATAACATTAAAACTTCAAATAGTGTCATAGTATAACCTCCTCCCATAATAGGAAGAGATGAGCTAGGAAGAGATGAGCCCAACTCACGTCGGTGACTCTTCTATACCTGTATTATACTACGAAATTTTGCAAATCCTTAATAAATTTTAAAACTCATTCTTATATATTATCCACATGTAAAGAACCCTTCCCCAAAGGAACACAGTTAGGCGTAGCAGCCTTGTGGCGTTCCTTACTGACCAAATCACATAAACACAAGAAGCCCATGGCGTGCTCCTGAACAAACATTATGAAATACCGTTTGTGAAGGAGTATGCCATGGGCTTCCCTTTTCTATATTCAGTTAAGAACGCCACAGACTACATAGCGTTACAAGAAACGTCTTACTCTGGTTGAATCGTAAAGGACAAGCTAGAGAAGTATTTAGTTTGTTCACCTTTTGTTTCTGTTGGGAATGCTACTTCTACGCCTACTACGTTCACGCCATTAGCAGCTACTGTTACCATTGCTTTACCTTGTGCATCAGCTTGACTTTCATTAGTCAAATCATTGATAACGTCTTTGATTAATGGAGCGTTAGCATAAGGCATGCCATCTTTGAATACTTGAATTTCATAAGTATCGCCTTTGCGCAATGTCAATGGGTTAACGCTTGGAACGATTTCGATTGGCATGTTCAAACGTTCAGGTTTTACTGCTGCATTCCAATAGTTTACATTATATTTCACAGCATGCGTAGATTTCACCGCATTTGGCACATCTTTCATCATAGCTTTATGCATTTTGCCATCTTTATCTTTTGTAAAATAGCCATAGTCAAATGTAGTTGCTGTAGTACCTAACATTTCATTTTTCTCGATTGTTACATTGTGTTCATGAGGCATTACTTTCATGTCCAATGGATTATATGCCACATCATAAGCTTCAAAGCTTTTTACCATGGATGGTTCGTATGCGTTATCTACAGGGCCTTCTCCTAATACTAATGTTGGTTGATCAATGCGTTCTGCAAACCACACGCCATGGGCAGATGCATTTGCCCCCACAGATACTGCACCTACTAATGCCAATGCAAGAATAGCTAACTTACTTTTTTTCATTTTGGATACCCTCCTATGAAATATAAAATTATAATACTTACATTGTATATCTTATGAGAATCACTAGCAAGATTTATTTTTTAATTATGAATTATTTCTATAATTGACTATTGTTTTTATCTATATATTAACAAAACACATATCCATTAATTACAGGATTAGATGAACAATACTTTCAAAAATCCCCAAAATCACTGCAAATACCGGACGTATCACAGCACCTAAGAATCCAAATTGTCCCAATACCAAAATGCCAATAAAGAACCACAACTGAGCGCCTAATAGTTTTTCTTGCCACTCATAAGGCAAATATTGTAGTAGTACATAAAACCCAATAAAGCCTGGCACTGGTAGCATATTAAAGACTCCAAAGCCTATGCACAATGTCACGATATAGGACATGACCATTTGTAAACCAGTGCTTACTGTGCTGACTTGCATAGCGATGGACATGCCTACATAGGCTAGAAACGCCACTAAAATATTAGCACCTAGTCCAGCTAAGGCAATTTGTATCATCGCAGTGCGTGGGTTTTTAAAATGATAGGGGGAAAAGGGAATTGGCTTACTCCACCCTACGCTAGCAATGAGCATCACCAAAATGCCAAGCAAATCAATATGAGCAAAAGGATTGATTGTATCTCGCCCCCATTGTCTCGGTGTCGTATCCCCTAGACGGATAGCCATCTTTGCCTGAGCATAGTTAAATATCGAAATTGCGATAGCAATAGCTGGTAGCATCGCAATATAATGAATCATATCTTTCATAGTATCTCCTTCTATCATCAAAACTGTTCCTTTTATTATACACGATAGGCGTACTCTCCCTCCATAGGTGATAAAAAATTTCCTGCCAGTCATACACACTTCTACCAGTGAGTGGACAACTTGTATGATTCTATGCATACTGAAAGTAAACTATCTTAACAGCAAAACATACGAGGAGGCCTATTATGAGCAAACCAAAAAAGTTCATCATTTCGATTCCCTATGAATTACTGTATCAACTCTATATAACTCAGCACTTAACTACCAAAGCTATCGCAGATCAATTACACTGTAGTCAAAGTACTATTTGCCAACGACTACGAGAGTATGAGATTCCCTTTCACAGTAGAACCCCGAATATCCCTAAAGAGGAACTGACTCAACTCTATAAAAGTGGTACATCCATCAAAGCTATAGCTCAGCACTTTCATGTGTCCCCTCGAACCATCTATAGCCGTTTACATGAATGGCACCTAAAAGAACCTCGCCCTAGTTCTTTCCTAACAGCATTACCTATCTCCTATATCCTAGAATCCTACGATAGAGGATCTAGTGCCGCCATGATTGGTCGAGAATTACAGGTGGCACCTTCTACGATAATTCATGTCTTACAACGTCATGGTATCCCTCTTCGAAATAGTATGAAACGCATTGACTTACCTATCGATGATATTTGTCAACTCTATACGCAACACAAACTCTCTACGATTCATATTGGTAAGCTATACTCCGTCAAGCCCTCCACCATTGCCTCGCGGTTACGAGAACGGGGAATTATTTTACGTGGGAATAAAGAGCAACTTCCTACGTATGCTATTATTTCTGACTATATGCAAGGTACGTCGTTGCAACAATTAGCCACCACCTACCAAACTAAGTACCATACAATTCGCAATTTATTAATCCGCCACGGAGTCTACCGAAAAGCGCGACGTATCCGCGAACATACCTATGCTATACAAAATTTACACAAAAGGGAGCAACTATCTGTAGCAGAAATTGCTTCTCACTATGGATGCCATCCAGAAACAATTCGACGGATTATTAAAGATACACGTCCACAAGAAATTTCTCCTAATACCCACTGATATCCATTGATATCCTTGCTATGCGTTCCAAAGTAACGTATACTAAAAGTGAATATATCATTTTTTGAAAAGGAGTTCATCATGGAGTATATCTTTGCCCTACTGCCTTACTTTACGATAGGTATCGTAGCAGCGTTTATCTCTCGATTCACGGGAATTACTATTTCTTTCTTATTAGTACCAACCCTATTATATTGGGGAGCTACGCCGGTAGAAGTTGTATCATTTATGTTAACATTTACTTTGTATAATACATTCACCTTAGAAACACAGGATGTACGATTAGACTTTAAAGAGTTAACCTTCTTCCCTGGTTGGAAATTAGCCATCCCGCTTGTTATCTCTTTTGGATTAAGTCTTGTATCTCCTCATGTATCCATTGGGTTATTTATTTTCTTCTTTATCTTAGAATTAGGGGCTGCCTTATACAAACGTATTCCACAAGCAGAGCGACCTACCCTAAAACAAATCGGGATTTCCTCCCTGCTAGCCGCTGGTTGGACGATAGTCGGTGTCTTAGCATACCGTCATATTCCTGATACTTGGTACTTCCTATTGGTGGGGATTGCTATGTTGGGCTTAACTTGGTTTGCTTACTATGCAGGGGCTAATCGCTATGCTATGCGTCAATCCTGGACTGCTATTTGGCCATCCTTATCCTTACTATTAGGTGTATTCGGATTGGAAATCTCCTCCTATATTCATGGTGTGAAACGAAATTTCCCATCTCCATTTGATCGCATTGTACCTATGGTCACAGTCATCGGTGCTTTTGCTGGTACCATGGTTCTGTTTGTATTAGAAAACCAATTCTCCTTAGCCTCCTTAATTGCTGCCGTTGGTTGTGCCTTCGGTATTCGTATGTTTGGATACTACGGATTCAGTAAATCTGGAAAATTCTCTTGGTTAATCATCGGACTTACAGTGCTTATCGTGCTTTGCCTATATTTGGTAAGTCCTACACCAGTGGGTATGGATACTGGTAACGCTTTATTGCAAGCACCTATTGCAGAATAATCTATAGCTAGCTATAAAGGGAACTACAGCAAATTAGTTCCCAATACAAAAAGAGGAAAGTTGATCAAAATGTATCAACTTTCCTCTTTTGTATAAGTCTATCCTTGTGGAAACGCCCCGACAAACTCCCAAACGCTCATATCTGGCAAATGATTTTGTACGCACATGGTTTGCAATGTATCCATACACCATGGTATGGTCACATTCTTCTTCACATACATATAATTATGACCATCTTTGGATAAAGCAATTTCTAAATTTAATTGATCCGGATGTTCTTCATCCATAATGGCTTGGACAAAGTGGCAGTTTTCTTTTGGTATGTCCCAAAACAAACTAAAGAACACCCGTTCATCTGCCATAATCTGATGTAGCACTGCCTCTACATCGTTCCAAGTGCCATGTTCATAGGTTTCTTCATCCGTCACTAAGCGAAACATTAGGCTTCTCCTTGTTCAATGCGGATTACATCGCCAATACGGTTACATAATTCATCCAATTGGTCTTGGTCTGGACCTTCTGCCATAACACGAATCAATGGCTCTGTACCAGATGGACGCACTAATATACGACCATTAGCACCCAGCTCTTCTTCTGCTTCACTGATGGCATCTTGGATGGCAGTATTCGTTTCCCAACCTGCTTTTGTTAACACTCGTACATTCACCAACAATTGTGGGTATTTCGTCATCAAACCAGCTAGCTCCGATAGGGATTTTCCTTTTTCTTTCATAATGGATAAGGTTTGTACTGCCGTCAATAAACCATCGCCAGTGCTATTGTAATCCAAGAAGATGACATGCCCAGACTGTTCACCACCAATTGAATACCCTTCAGCTAGCATTTTTTCCAACACATAACGGTCTCCCACAGCAGTGCTACATGTTTGCATACCCAATTCTTTAGCCGCCTTATGGAATCCGATATTGCTCATCACTGTGCCTACAATCATGTTCTCTTTCAATTTACCTTGCTCTTTCAAGTGTAAACCGCAAAGCAGCATGATTTGGTCACCGTCTAAGACTTGGCCTTTTTCATCTACCATTAGACAACGATCTGCATCACCATCATTGGCAATCCCCACCTGAGCACCTTCACGAAGCACTGCCTCTTGTAAGCCTTCTAAATGAGTAGACCCTGCATTGTCGTTAATATTCGTACCAGTTGGCTCTACATTGATGGCTACTACCTCTGCTCCTAATTGGCGAAGAATCTTAGGACCCACATAGGAAGCTGCCCCATGGGCTCCGTCATAGACAACTTTCAACCCCGTTAAGGCATCGCTAGTGGATACTACGAAGTTCACATATTCTTCTACCCAGTCTTGATGGTAGAAGATTTGACCAATATCACCTTTTGTTGGTCGTGGCAAGAAATCATCTGCGCTAGCTGTACATAATTTTTCAATTTCATCTTCTACGGCGTCTGGCAATTTAAATCCGTTACCATCAAAGAACTTAATACCATTATCTGGATACGGATTATGAGATGCAGAAATGACAACCCCTGCAGTACATCCTTGCTGACGCACTAAATAGGCAATCGCTGGTGTCGGTGCTTCTCCTAAAATAATCACATCTCCACCTACAGCGCAGATACCGGAGGCTAAGGCATTTTCTAGCATACCTCCCGATATACGTGTGTCACGTCCAATTAAGAAGGTTGGACGATCTACAGATTGACCAAAGTAAGACGCCGCTGCACGACCTAAATGATAGGCCAACTCTGGCGTTAAAAATTCATTGACTAAACCTCGTACCCCATCTGTACCGAATAATCTACTCATGATGATCTCCTTTCAAAGGGCCATATGTATTCATAATTAATATGGCAGTTTCTGCCCCATCTAAGGCGGCACTCATGATGCCTCCTGCATAGCCTGCACCTTCCCCAATAGGATATAATCCCTTCGTGGACTGTGAAAGCCTATGTTCGTCTCGTACGATGCGAAGCGGTGCTGATGTTCGTGTTTCCACCCCAGTCATGCACACATGGTCCGCATCAAAGCCTTGTATGCGTCGCCCAAAATATGGCAAGGCATCCGCTAATGTATTCGTCACATAGTCTGGCAAACATTGACGAATATCTGCTGGTGTCACGCCAGGTTCATAGCTATAGGCCTCACGTTGTACGTCATTTGTCTTTGTACGACCTAAGAAATGACCTACCGTCTGAATTGGCGCGTGGTAATTGCGTCCTCCCACGATAAAAGCTTGTTCTTCCCATTTACGCTGAAAGTCTACCCCAGCTAATGGATGCTCTCCAAAGTCACGAGGGCCTACAGTAACCACCAATGCACTATTCGCAATCCCACTGTCACGAGCGTACAAACTCATACCATTAGTGACTACACCACCTACTTCGGAGGCACTGGCAACCACTTGTCCTCCTGGGCACATACAGAAACTATAGCAAGAACGATCTTGCTCTTTATCATGATATACCAAGGAATACTCTGCTGCTCCTAAGCCAATATCTGCTGGATGCACACCGTATTGTGATGTATCAATCACATCTTGATCATGTTCAATACGCACGCCTATGGCAAATGATTTTCCTTCTAAGTGGACACCTCTGTCATAGAGCATACGATAGGTATCGCGCGCACTGTGACCAATCCCTAACAGTACAATATCTGTAGGGATTCGTTCTGTTCCATTGATTACAATACCGGTTACTGCTTGATCTTGAACTTCAATATCGGTCACATGCGCATCAAAACGGACTTCCCCGCCCCAAGCAATAATTTGCTGGCGCATAGCTTTTACCATGTGGCGTAAAATATCTGTCCCTACATGAGGTTTATGTTTATATAAAATTTCTTCAGGAGCTCCAAATTCTACGAAGTACGTAGCAATCTCATGAAGTCTTGGATGGGTTACACGAGTAGTCAATTTACCATCTGAAAAGGTACCGGCACCCCCTTCACCAAACTGTACATTCGATTCCGGTTTAAACATACCCGTTTTCCAAAATTGTTCTATATCTAAAGTGCGTTGGTCCACATCTTGACCTCGTTCTAATACAATAGGTCGATATCCTTCTCGTGCTAAATAGAACGCTGCCAGCATACCTGCAGGACCAAAACCAACTACCACAGGGCGATGTTGCATAGGTGTCGTACCAAGCACAATAGAATCTGGCATTTCAGGCTCCATTAACGTAATATCTTTGTGCTGACTTAATTTTTTCATCAATTGTTGTTCTTGATCTACTTCTAAAAACAAAGTATACACAAAAGTAATATGCGGTTTCTTCCTAGCATCCACAGATCGTCGTACAACGTGAATAGCCTTAATGCGTCCCTGCAAAGGGCTATATTTTTTAACAAGTAATGTTTCTAACCTCTCTGCATCTTGCACAGGTATCCGAAAATTAATGATACGTAACATGTTTCTCTCCTACATATGTGGTTCTACTTCCACCTTTACAACAACTCGTTCTGTCGTTGTTGTTACACCATCTGGCAATACTAAACTATATCCACCTGTAAAACTGTTTGTTGCACCATGCACAGGAATATCAATAGTCTTTACCCCATCAATACCATTGAGAATGGACTCTTTTCCGATAATAGTTAATTCCTTTGGTTCCACTACAACCTTTTTCACTGTATAACCAATTGGCACCTGTCCTACTAGATTCGGTTGCACTGGTACTTTTTTCTCCATTCGAATGCGCTCTAATTCATACTGGATCTGCGCCCCTTTTGGTGTGATTGTTAACCCTTCCACTACATTTCCTGCTGAATCCACTGGCAATATATCTGCTACTTCTGTAAAGCTTTCACGATGTTTATCTAAGTTAATGCGAATCACTGCATAGGATGCTCTGCTTACCAAGTGGGCTGGTCCAGAAATCGTTACCGTAGTAGGCATAACTTTAGAATCTTTAATGGCAATGTCATTCGGCACTGTCCCCAATGGTTGCGCCTGCACTTGTAACTCTTTTACCATGTATTCATCCACCGTAACGGTTACATTTTCTGGGGTTATGCTATCGATGAAAGTCCCCGTTGGAGCTGTAAAATTGATGGCTACATTTTCCTGTCCTACACGGGCATTCTTCATGTTTACATAGGCTTTCAATACAGATGGATTAATATCAAAGATAGCATTACGAGGCCCTCGCAAATGAACACGCACTTCGCTAGGTACACCTTCTACTAAATAATTTTGATCCAAATTCTGTACTTGCACTGGTACAGTATATGTCATTTCTATCACAGGATTTTGGTCCTTCATAACAAATACCCACATACCAATGGCACAAAATAAACAGAATAATTTCATGCCCCAATTATGTTTTAAACCTGTTATCCAATGCATCATTTCGATTCACCTCGTTTTATTTTAAGTAAAGAGCTGACTGCACTAGGTGTTGGCTCAAGTAACGATAACATAACGGTACGCAATGTATCTTCTGTAACACCACGGTGAATCTGTCCGCCTAAGGCATAGGAAATCTGTCCCGTTTCTTCACTGACCACCACCACTAAGGCATCGCTTTCTTCACTTTGCCCCAAGGCTGAACGGTGTCGTGTACCCAATTCTTTACTCACATCACGATTTTGACTTACTGGAAGTAAGCTTGCGGCAGTCTCAATACGACCGTTACGAATGATCACTGCTCCATCATGAAGAGGAGATTTCGGATAAAATAAATTCATCAACAACTCACTAGTCACAAGTCCATCGATACGAGTCCCCTGCATGGATAATACATCTAACTTCATGTTTCTTTCAAAGACCATGAGTGCTCCAATTTTACGACGAGACATACTACGACAAGCAATGACTACTTCTTTCACAATGGATGTGAGCTCTTCTTTAGAAATTTTAGTACGGGATGAGAAAAATCCAGTACCACTACCCAATTGTTCTAAGAGGCGTCGTAACTCTGGTTGAAATACAATCGGCAGAGCAATCATTAGGACGGCCACACTTTGTTGCATAATCCAGCTGATGGTATGCAACCCCATGAAGTGTGCCACGATATTGATGACCACTAACACGCCTAACCCTTTCAATAAGCCTAATGCCCTCGTATTTTTAACTAGCCGATATAACCAATAAAATAAGGTGGCTACCACTATGATATCTACGATATCTAAGAATCGTAATGTTTCTAATGTAGTTTGTAATTGAAACAGCATAGAATATCTCCTATCCTTTCTAATACAAAATAAGGGTACATGCTCTTGCATGTACCCTTTTATTGTATCCTATATTGGTATTTTTTTCTAGTAAACCTACGATTTATGCACGGTAAGTTTCGATGAGGACATCCATATTACCACCGCAAACCATACCTTCTTTGACTGCTACATCATCGTTTAAGTCCACATAGATACGACGAAATGCTTCTTTCTTTTGTAAAGCATCTACAGCACTTAATCGAATTTCATTTTCTGCACGGCCCCCACCAATAGTACCAAAGATAGAGCCATCAGGATGTACAATCATAGTAGTCCCTGCCTTCCGCGGAGTGGAGCCATGTGTATTTAAAATTGTTGTCACTGCTAATGTGTCTTGCTTATGTTGTTGTAAATACTCAATAAACTCATACTTCATGTGTATACCTCTTTTTCGATAAAAAGCCACCTTGTTTACGATAGGACACTGCCATGTATTCTGCTACGATGGATAGTGCTATCTCTTCTGGTGTTTGGGCTCCTAAATCTAATCCAATAGGGCCATATAACATATCTAGCTCTTGCTGTGTCCAACCTTCTTCTTTCAACACTTCAAAAGCATGGAAAATACGTTTTTGGCTGCCCATCACACCCACATAGGTTGGCAACACATGACGTACTTGGTGCAAGCACATGCTATCGAACTCATGAGCTCTAGTGACTACCACAATGCCCGTATAGGCATGAAGATTCAAATTATCCTGTAATGATGTAAAGTCTAAATGCACTCGTTTCACACGAGAATCAAAAAAGTTTTCTTGTAAGTATTCCGCTCGGTCATCCACTACGGTAACGCCGCAACCAATGAATAAAAATTGGTCAGCCACACAACGGCTTACGTGACCAGCCCCTAGTATGAGAACTTCTGGATCTTTTTCTACTGGTTGTAGAAAACATTCCATATCTTCAATAGAAAATAATTGTGGTTCTATGCGTTGAGGTACTGTAAAGCCTTCAATAGCATTGCCATACACCACTTCACCAGTATGGCTATACATCACTTTATCACCTTGTCGATTTCCAGATAAAATCGTTACAATCAACGATGATTCATCCTTTGCCATACGTTCTTGCGCAATATCAATCAGATTCATGGTACTACTCCTTTATCTGCTCATATTCCCAAGCAGTGATGGCCTCCATCACACCACCGCCGATAGCTAATGCTTTATCTGATATAGTAAAGCAATGGCTCTCTTCACATCGTGCGTCCACATCCGCTAATTTAAAGCCTTTCGTTACTAATATATTAGAGGCTAAAATACCTCGTAAAGTGCCGGTAATTTTTGCATGCACTGGTACATCCTCTACATAGCCTATGATAGAACCCCCCTCTACTTGATCTCCAATATGGCTTTTCGCTACAAATAGACCTTCCGTTGGGGACTTGATCACTCGCTCATGAGTATAGCCTCCCACATTGCCAGGAATTCCCGTATTGGCTAAGGCTGGGCCCTCATAAATACATCGTCCTAAGGTATGTCCCCGCATAGTTTCAACTACGACATGTACATCCTTGCCAGCATTGAATCCGGGACCGCATCCAATGACTAAAGAAGCATCACTTTTTTTTGTACCTACATTTCGCTTTGCCAAGATTGCATCCACCACAATAGTTGGTTGTATCGTAGTTAATACCGTTTCATAGGGCTCAGTGACCACAGGAATTGCCTCACGGCTAGACAACAATGTTGCTACCTCTTGTAAGGGTACATGGCGTGAGCGCAAGCGCTCTAAGATCATTTCCCCTCGGTGCACTGCATTTCCATAGGACACTTCTCTACGAATCATGGTAGGAATGGCAATTTCATTAATCACCACAGGATACCCTGCTCGCCACAAACGATACACAGCGCCAGATGCCACATCTCCACCGCTACGGATGAGAATGATTGGTTTCATAAGGTCCTCCTTCACTCACAATACGGTCATAGTCTTCCTTCGTATCAATATCAATACCACTATGCATAGTACGTTGCCTTTCAAGCCATACATATGTAACATAAGGAGCCCCTTCGCCCCTCAAAATGACACGTCCCCCCATATCGCCAGGAATCAAGCGTAACGCATCCACCCAGTATCTACCAAACACTACGGGATTACCGCGTTCTTGATGCGGTCCATACTGTGGCTGTACAATGGCTTTCTCGTCGTCAATGTCTCTGAAAGCATTACACAAGTCGTCAATGACTTGCACATTCAATAGAGGTTGGTCAATCACACCACATACAATTGCTTCCAGTCGTTCTTTCTGTGTGTGTTCCCATTGCAATAAGGCCTCTACTCCCAATCGGATAGATGTACCCTGCCCCCATTGTGGATGCTCATTAGGCACGGGAATCCCCTGCACCTTACGCACCATATCTTCCACACCCATACGTGGATCAATGACCACCGCTAGCGGGTGTATTTTGCCATACTTAGAGAGAGCAATCTCTAACAAAGTATGTCCTTGATAGGTCAATAATTGCTTCGCACATCCCATACGTTTCGATTGTCCAGCCCCTAATAATACACATCCTATTGCCACGTTAGCACCCTGTGTATACAACAATTTTCACGATATCCATTAGCCAACACCACTTTGTGTAATGGAAGAGGTTGCAAGGCTTGTAAAAATGCATCCACCACTATTGAGTCTACCGTATCGCATCCTGTACAGAACACTATTCGTTTCCCCTGAGCATATTGAAAGATACCATTGTCGTGTCCTAATAGTCTTACAACCCCTTCTGGAGTTATCCTATCCCCTAGTGGAATATCCATGATAGCCTGTACTTCTTCTATGCGATGTACATAGTCCTCTGTGAGCGGTTTGCCTAACACCTGCATATTCACTACTGCAATGGTAGTCGCCGTTTTAGTCGGTATCACTGGTTCGTGAGGTTTAGGGGCTTTTAACCACTTAGTTTTCGCTCCATCTGCCTCTATGATAATCGACCAATCTGGATGACGCTCTTGTACTCTATCTAGCAACTCTGGATCTAATCCTAGTACCTTATGGCCTGCTACGGATTGAAACCAAGAACCCATCCGTCCTTGTGCCAATTGTTGTTCTATATGAGTTTCACCAAGTGTTAGGTCATCCCCATAGTAGGGGTTCCAAGGAGCCACTTGTTCAGATCCCATCTTTGTTGTAGTCGTTACCACTACTGGTCGCTCTAGACTGACTGCCACAGCACCTAGTTTAGATACAACAGTTGTTTTGCCACCAGCCCCTACAACAGCAAGTATCCCAGGTTCTAGTAAGGACTCCCAGTACTTCCTATCACTCATCTTGACTCTCCTATTACTTACTCTACTTATTTTTTTGTAACGCCATATACACGCGTTCTGGAATCATTGGCAATGTAGTTACCTCAGCACCTGTAGCATTCAAGATAGCCCCTTGAATAGCTGGACAAGATGTATTGATAACAACTTCCCCAATGGATTTAATACCATAGGCTCCAGTTGGTTCATAGGATTCCACAAAGTCTACATGAATATTACCAGTATCTAGTCGTGTTGGTAATTTATAATGCATAAAGTTATTCGTTTCTAACACACCACGAGAAGAATAGCGAATTTCTTCATATAATGCCATACCGATACCTTGCACAACACCACCTTCTGTTTGTACAGTGGCTAGGTTTCTATTCACAATCGTACCACAATCAACTACAGCATAGTAGTTTTCAGGCGTTACTTTACCAGTTTCAAGATCTACTTTCACCTCTGCAATGCCTACCATAAAAGGAGGCGGAGATGTTTGACTGCCCCAAGTAGCCATACCGCTCAAGTAATGGCCTTTCGGACCCGATACCAATTTAGGTGCTAACTGTTTTGTAGTCATCGTTTTAGAACCATCTTCAGTCCATGCTTTTTCCCCATCAAAGGAAAGTGTACTTGGATCCACTTCCATTAGACGACCAAACTCTTGTAAGATTTTTTCTTTCAACTCATCACAAGCCAGTTTCGTAGCAGTCCCTGTCACATAGGTCGTGCTAGATGCATAGGAACCTGGATCGAACGGTACAACGTCAGTATCTGCTTCATAAACAACCATCATATCCATGGGGCAGCCCAAGGTTTCACAAGCAATTTGTGCCAACGCCGTATTGGAACCTTGACCCATATCTGTAGAGCCTGTAAATAACATATACGTACCGTCATCAAGCATGCGCACTTCTACCGAGGCAGAGTCAATATTGGCAATCCCCGACCCTTGGAATGCTAGGGCTACCCCTAAACCACCCATATGACGGTCATCAATTTTCCAGGATTTTGGACGATTATCCCAATTAGACATTTCTTTCGCCTTTTGGACGGCTTCTTTCAATAGACCCGATGCCAACACTTCTCCTGGATGAAAGGATTGTGCAGTCTCTCCTACACCAATTAAGTTTTTCAAACGCAAATCAATTTCGTCCACACCCATGGTATGCGCCAATTTTGTAATGGCACACTCCAACGGCCATAAAGCTTCTGTAGCACCATACCCACGGAATGCACCGCCTGGCATATGATTTGTGTACACTACATTAGATTCATAACGGATTGCTTTTGTTTTATTATATAATGGTAAAGATTTATGTTCCCCTGCTGTAAAAGTAGTCAAGGCATGTGTACCATGAGCCCCAGCATCGGATACAGCCACCATATCGATCACTTGGATAATACCATCTTTTGTGGCACCTACACGAACTTTCCAATCCCGTGCATGTCGACTAGTGGAGCAGTTATTCGCTTCATGACGATCGTATACGATATAGGATGGCTTTTTCAATTTCCAGGTCACAAAAGCTGGGAACATTTCTGTACAACCCGTTTGTTTAGATCCGAAACCACCGCCAATACGAGGTTTGATAACACGAATTTGAGCCGCAGAAAGCCCCAAAGCACGAGCCACATGTCTACGAATGTGGAATGGTACTTGCGTAGAACTAGTGATGACAAGACGATTAAATTGGTCTATGGTAGCAAAGGTCCTAAAAGTTTCCATCGCCGATTGTAAGGTAGCTTGGTCAAAGTAAGACTCTTCTACCACATAATCACATTTTGCCAATTCTGCTTCTAAATCACCCACTACATGACTATAGGAACAAGCAATGTTTCGCTTAGGGTCTCCCCCTACTGGGAAGTTATAGTGAAAGTCATCTTCTGCGTGAATGATGCTAGGATGATCGATAGCTGTATGCATATCCAAGACTGGTTCATAGACCTCATATTTTACTTTGATAAGAGGCATAGCTTTCAATGCTGTCCGTTCATCCACAGCCACGACTAAAGCTACTTCATCCCCCACATAGCGAACCACTTGATCTAAAATCAACATATCGTACGCAGATGGTTCTGGATAACTTTGACCAGCTAAGGTAAATCTAGTTTGTGGCACATCTTTATAGGTATAAATAGCTTCCACACCAGGTACTTTTAAAGCGGCTTCAATATTAATATCTACAATTTTAGCAAAGGCATGAGGGCTGCGAAGTATCTTAATACATAAGGCATTGGATGGAATAAAATCTTCTGTATAGGCTGCTTTACCACTTAAAATCGTTGTGGAGTCTGTTTTTTTATAACTTTGTCCTAAATGTTTCATAGTGTTTTGCCTCCTAAAAATTTACGAATCCCCCGCATATGAGATTCATAACCTGTACAACGACATAAATTATTGTTTAGGTAAGCTTTAATTTCTTCATCCGTAGCATTTGGATATTTTCGGCTTAAAGCAATGGCACTCATCATCATACCTGTTGTACAGTATCCACATTGATCAGCCCCTTCTTCAGCCAAACAATCCGCCAAATGAGCCGCCTCTTCCGCTACGCCTTCTAGGGTAGTAATCTCGTGACCTACTGCTCTGAAAGTCGGATACGCACAAGACAACATAGGATCTCCATCTACCCATACAGTGCATAGACCGCAATTTGTCGTATCACAACCGCAACGTACACTGTAAAAGCCTAAGTTACGTAATGTTTCCAATAACATTTCATCTGTTTCGATGAGAACTTTTCGTTTCACTCCGTTCACTTGTAACATTATTTCCATTGTGCCACCTCTTTTACCAATCGTTTAAACATGTTTTTTGCCATCTCTAAGCGATACTCTGCACCTGCATGTGAGTTACTTTGAAAGGATAATTCCTCTTGAATTAAAGCCACCGCTTCATCCAAAGCATCTAATCCTTTTTCATTAATAAGCTGGCAAGCTTTCGTCGCTAATGCTGGTTTACCTGGTCGACAACCAATATATACGGAGTAGCCTTGATCATCTAATCGAACAGATCCCGTTAAATAAGGAAAATCTGAAGTCGATTTCCGCAATGCTTCAATCGCTACTGGTACTTCTTGTTTTGGTACAATGATTTCAAGTAATAAATCTCTTGTTCCATACGTTAAGTATTGTTCTATCGGCATACGACCCGCTTCAAACAAACGCACCTCTGCTCGTAATGCTAATAAGGCAGGAATAATATCAGAGAAACCGAATTTCGCTGCTACCGATCCCCCCATGGTAGCCATACTCCGAAATTGGACACCTAAAATATCTTTCACAGCTTTTGGGAGCACTCCTCTACAGAATGTTTTAAATGGTTCATATACCTCTACATCCCGTTGTGTAGCCATGGCACCAATGCGGTATTCCGTTTCGTCCTCCTCAATATAACGGAGACCTAATTCAGACAAGTCAATTACCATAGGCCATTTACGATTTCCCAATCGTGTCCAGCAACCACCTGCTAAGATAGGTGCCATCTTTTGCTTCACCATGAGTGCATGTGCCTCTTCTACTGTTTTAGGCTGTTGCACTTGCATAAACATAAGCATACTTATACCTCCTTACTCCGACATCTCTATACCCTTATTGTACCATGTATATGAAGATTTTGGCATATGAATTATCTCAGATACTAAGCATCCATATATGCATAATCCATATACATCATAACTTACTAACAATCATGGAAATAAAAATAGGCATACACAAACTACTTCGTACTCCAATGAATCTATCATTATGCGAGACTAGTTTATGTATGCCTAATATCAATTTTATATGAGATATAGTTTGCAAGCTGTTCAATTACTTTTATAGATCTCTCTATATCCTTCTCTTTGTTTCTCTACAACCTGCTCTATATCTTCTAAAATATCTTCAGGAATGTCCTCAACAATGCATCGATCCACTTGGAAAATTGCGCATGTGCCACATGATGAGCTAAGCCAACGTGGAACAGGCTGTAAGTGTACCGCAATCGATGCTTGCTTACAAAATTGTTCAAATTGGATAGCCCCAAAGTGAGAATAAAACGTTGCTACATATTCCATATTATTGTTTTGTAATAGTGAGGATATACTCACCATTCTCTTCATTAGACACGATTGTATAACCTTGAGCCAATACAAATCGAGTAATGTTTTCTACCGCTGTTTTAGAGTCAGATTGCACAGTATATTCACTGTCACCTGATGCCATTGCTTTTTGTACCATAATAACTGGTTCTGGGCAAGATAATCCTCTTACATCAATCATAATTACCTCCTAAATTTCCTATTTACGCATATTTTTAACAGCAATAACTAAGGCAATCACAAAGCCTACACCTACCGCAATTTGGCCCGCCACTGGAACACCTGTACCAGTGGCTGCTAATCCAAAATTGTGTGCAAACGCTGCCCCTGCTGCTAAGCCTACTACTGTAATCGCAGAATCGGAATTACCTTCACCAGACAAGATAAGTTGGCGTAATGGACATCCACCCATTAGTGTACAGCATAAACCTGCTAAGGCCATACCTAAGAAGTTCCACAATCCATCTGTATGCGCAATTGGTTGTTTCACAAAACCAGGATGGAAGTTGCCAACGGAAATGTTCACTAGGAACGCTGCTACAAGAATCGCAATAAAACCAAGAATTAATTTTGTTTCTTTAAATAGAATGATATCTCGGATACCACCTACCATACAAAGACGACTATATTGTGCCAAGCCACCTACTACTAAACCAGCTGTTAAAGAAATCCACAAAGGAGCATGAATGGCACCTGGACCTTTTTCAGTAAAGAAAATAAACGCTGGTGCTGCCACCACAAGCCCTAATAGAATTACCTGTGCTGCTGGCATAATATAGGAATCTATTTTAGATACAATGTACGTTCTACCCAAGGAATATCCACGTTTTAGGAATACTGTGCCTACTGCAATACCACCTGTAAATCCTAATAGACCCATGATTGCATTCCAGTCACCACCTGCTAAGCGCAAAATCATACGGAATGGACATCCCAAGAAAATAAGACAGCCAATCATAGTAAAGAACCCTAAGGTAAATCGTGTTGCTGGAGCGGAACCACCTTTAGCAGATCGCTCTCCACGGAACCAAGATAGTAAAAAGGCTCCTAACACTAATCCAATAATCTCTGGACGAATGTATTGTACTGGTGCTGCTCTATGCAGACCCAAGCCTCCTACAGAATCACGAATGAAACAGGCAATACAAAACCCCATATTTTGTGGGTTTCCTGCTAGCACTAACAAACTAGCAATAGCTCCAATAATTAATCCAGCAATAATAATTCTTTGCTTTTCACTTACTACACTCATAGTACCTCTCCTACTAAGCATTACCTTTTCGACTAGTTTACTTTGGTCCCTACAAATTGATATTTTGCACGCATTACTTTATACTAAATATAATATACATATTAAAAGGAGTTATAATTATGAAGTCTATCTATGCAGATAATAGCAGTACCTCTTTCCCGAAAGCGCCCACTGTAGCGCAAGCTATGTATGATTACATTTCCTATAATGGAGCTTCTGTCCATCGCTCCTCTAACGAAGATGCGTACCAAGTGGAACGTTTAATCCTAGAAACACGCCAACAGTTACAACAACTATTAGGTGGACCTAGTCCAAAATACGTCATCTTTACTCCCAATGTGACCACTAGTCTAAATATGGTCTTACAAGGTCTTTTCTCCGCCGGTGATCACCTCCTAATTTCTAGCTTGGAGCATAACGCAGTGATGCGCCCACTCCATCAATTATCTATGAAAGGTGTATCTTACTCCACCATTCCAAGCACACCTGAAGGTGAAATGATTACCTCTACCTTAGAATCACTTCTCTTGCCTACTACAAAGGCCATTCTAGTGACTCACGTCTCTAATGTATGTGGTACCATTCAACCCATTGCCGAAATTGGTGCATTTTGTAAAGAACATAATCTATTGTGTATCGTAGATGCTGCCCAATCTGCTGGCATCTTACCTATCCATATGAAAGAGATGAATATTGACATTCTGTGCTTTACCGGTCATAAAGGATTATTAGGCCCCCAAGGGATTGGTGGATTTCTCCTTACCAAAGATGTAGCCCATCAAATACAGCCCCTACTAAGTGGTGGTACTGGTAGTTTCTCTCACGCCTTAGAGATTCCCACTACCTTTCCCGATCGCTTTGAACCTGGCACTCCTAATATCCCCGGCATTATCGGTCTTCATGCTAGTTTGTCCTATCTCCATACAGTAGGCATCGATTACATTTACCAACACGAATTATCTTTGACCAAACAATTTCTATATGGATTACAAGAACTTCCAAAGTATACGATTCACGGTATTCCCGATATTCGCAATCGGACAGCAGTGATTTCTATTTCTCCTACTCATTGTGATCCAGCGGAACTGGCACACAATCTAGAACAAACTTATCACATTATCACTAGAGTTGGTTTGCACTGCGCTCCTACAGCTCATCAAGTACTAGGCACCTATCCTAGAGGCACTATTCGCTTTTCATTTGGTTACCACAACACATCTGATGAGGTAGACTTTATCTTAAATAGCTTGGAGCTATTACAACACAAACACCTCTTATAGCTAGAATATTACATATTAAAAATAAAGTAAGCACCAATTATACATATAATTGGTGCTTACCTATTTTCGTGCTACTTTCTATATAAAGAAAGCACTTATATATGTAACCTAACTCTAACCATATATAATATTGTAATTAAATGGATCGATTTCTGCGAACCTTACGTTCTGCTTTCCATTTATCTAATCGAGCAATTGCTTTTTCGCGACGTGTTGCTTGCGCCACATGCGTTTCATTGCCATAGCCATTCAACAATACATTAAGAGCCACTGCCATCAAGCTACCAAATGTAATACCACTGTGAAGAACAATTTTTAGCCATTCAGGGAAATGATCATAGAATGTTGGAACTGCCAAAGGAATCATACTCACGCCAATACTGATTGCTACAATCATAAGGTTGTAAGTGCCATCAAATTGTACTTTAGACAAAGAACGAATACCACTAGCGATAATCATACCAAACATAGCTACACCAGCACCACCTAATACAGGATTAGGAATACTTGCTACAACAGCCGCCATTTTAGGGAATAAGCCTAATAACACTAAGATAACTCCAGATGCTGCCACTACGAAACGACTTTTTACATTGGTTACTGCTACAAGGCCAACGTTTTGTGCGAATGCTGTATGTGGGAAACTATTTAAGAATCCACCAATCATAGTTGCAAAGCCGTCTGCTCGTAAACAAGCTGCTAATTCTTTCTTACCGATTGGTTTTTCTACAATTTCGCCGATAGCAATACAGTCACCAGTTGTTTCTGTCATAACAACCAACATAACAATGACCATAGAAATTATGGATGAAAATTCAAAAGTTGGCCAGCCAAAAGCAAGTGGTGTAACTACTGCAAACCATTCAGCTTCACCAACGGCTCCTAAATGGGCTACGCCAAGAGCCATGGACACTAATGTTCCTACTACTAACCCTACTAATACGGCTACATTACTCCAGAAGCCTTTACCAAATCGATACACAGCTACCACGATAACTAATGTTAAGATAGCTAGAAATAAATTGACAGGGTTCGCAAAATCAGGAGAACTAGGATTACCTCCCCCTACCCAACGAACGGATACTGGCATCAAGGTAATACCGATAATTGTAATAATGGTACCTGTTACTACAGGTGGAAAAAAGCGGATTAAACGACTAAATAAATGGGAAATCAAGAATGTAACTATCCCTGCTACAATAACGGCCCCATAAATACTTGTCATCCCATGTTCCTGACCAATTAAAATCATAGGGGATACTGCGGCAAATGTAATCCCTTGAATCAAAGGAATTTTTGCGCCGATTTTCCAAAACCCTAATGTTTGAATCAATGTAGCGATCCCACAAGTAAATAAGTCTGCATTAATTAATTGAATCAATTGCGCTCCTGATAAGTGCATAGCTTGAGCTATAATAATTGGAACCGCTACTGCTCCAGCATACATGGCTAATACGTGTTGTAAGCCGTAGGCAAACAATTTAGGAATGGGTAACATTCCATCTACATGATTAACTCCCTGAATTTGATGTGCCATATGAATCACCTCATATTACTTAATAGAATATACTAGTCTTATGCTTATGTCATGTTTTGAATATTCCACATCATCTTATGTTGTAGCAAGCACTCCCATACTTGCTACAACATCGAACTTCATAGACCTAGCACACTCTCTCCCTTACTGATTATTTTCGATATCCAGTTTTCTCAAGTGGTAAAGAACGACGTTCCATACCGTCCAAACGATTATATGCATTGGCAATAGCTGGAGCAATTGGGATACTGCTGATTTCCCCAATACCTTTCGCACCATATGCATATTGGTCTGGTGTACCTTTTTCTATGAATGTACATTTGATTTCTGGGCGTTGCGTTGCTCTTAATAAGCCTAATGTGCCATATTTTGTAACAACTTTGCCTTCATTATATTTGAAGTCTTCTGTTACACCATAGCCCATCCCCATGATTGTGCCACCTTCAACTTGACCTTCACAAGATTGAGGGTTAACTACTCGACCTACATCATAAGCCACATGAATTTCACTTACTTTGTTATCATCTCCAATCGTAGCTACGCAAGCTCCATATCCATAAGCTACATGGCTCTTAGGATGCTTTTTGTCCGAATCGAATGGATCCGTAACACCTAGGAACTCTTCGTATATTTCTTTTCCTTCAAG
Organism: uncultured Veillonella sp.; assembly: GCA_963516605.1. Taxonomy (GTDB): domain Bacteria; phylum Bacillota; class Negativicutes; order Veillonellales; family Veillonellaceae; genus F0422. Next base: position 134,568 of record CAUQBP010000002.1, read on the forward strand.
GTCTGCTAACGTTTGAGTTTTCAATAATTCTGCCAATTTTTCAGCAGCTCTACGTGTTGCTTCCCCTGTAAATACCGTTTGTCTAGATGCTGTAGTGGTACCAGAGTTTGGTGTCCGTTCTGTATCTGGTGCTTCTACTACAATTTGTTCTGGTGAAAGTTTCGTAGCTTCTACCACAATTTGTGCCGCCACTGTACCTACACCTTGACCAATACATGCTGCGGATGTACGAATACGAACTTTACCGTCACGAACCTCTAGGATAACGCGTCCTGTATCTGGTAAACCTACACCAACACCACTATTTTTCATGCAAATGGCAAGCCCTGTACGATCGCTGGCATAATACGAATCTTTAACGGCTTCCAAACATTCCACAATGCCTGTATCTGGAGTACATACTTGACCATTTGGTAAGTAATCACCAGGTCGTACCGCATTTTTATAGCGGAATTCCCAAGGATCCATACCTACTTCTTTAGCTAGTAAATCAATATTCACTTCTTGACCAAAGATAGTTTGAGTAACACCAAATCCACGGAATGCACCACCAGGTACTGTATTCGTGTATACACAAATACCATCCATGGAGAAGTTTTCAAAATTATATGGTCCGCTAGAGTGTGTACCTGCCCGTTGTAATACCGGTCCACCTAAGGATGCATAAGCTCCACAATTGGAAACAATTTTTACTTTTGTAGCTACTAATTTACCTTCTGCATCACAAGCTGTAGTAATATCCATTTCCATGGCATGGCGTTTTGTATGTACTTCTAAACTTTCTTGTCGAGTTAACTGTACTTTCGTTGGAAGTCCCGTTTTCCAAGCTACAAGTGCTGCATGATGTTGCACACTCATATCTTCTTTACCACCAAATCCACCACCTACTAGCATGCTGTGGACTTTTACTTTGGATACATCCAACTCCAACATACGAGCCACTTCACGTTGATCATCATATATACTTTGGCTGCCTGTATAGAGTTGAACTCCATCTTCAGTTTTCACTGCAATAGCACACTCTGGCTCCATAAATGCATGATCTGTTTGTGGTGTAGAATAATGACGAGTAACCACATGCGCCGCATTGGCAATTGCTTCATCTGCATTACCACGACTTAATGATTGATGCGACAAAATATTACCATTCGGATGTAATTGAGGCGCCCCTTCTGCTAAAGCCTCTTCTGGAGTGACTACAGGTGTCAATTCTGTATAGTCTACGGTCACTAAATTACATACTTCTTGTAAATATTGTTTTTCTTTTACCGCAACTACTGCAATGGCATCGCCCACATAGCGAGTAATATCTCCTTCTGCAATCATTACGTCCCAATCTGGAACAATATGACCTGTTTTATTAAAAGGTACATCTTTAGCAGTTAATACTGTTACGCATTGAGGATGTGCCAAAGCTTCTTCAATATGAATTGCATCTACACGAGCCCTTGGATATTTAGATCGAATAGCTTTCGCATAAATCATGCCATCCACTACCATATCATCTACGTATAAACCTGTACCCAATGCTTTCTCCATCGCATCAACACGATGCAACCGAGACCCAACCGTTCCGTCTGCATCATTTTTAGGAACAGGTGCATTCTCTTTAAACATACGAGCTACTAATAAAATAGCATCTTCAATCTTTACGTATCCTGTACAACGACAAATATTGCCCAGTAAAGCTTTTTGAACATCTGTTCTTGTAGGCTCTAGTGTAGTATCTAATAATGCTTTAGCACTGATAATCATGCCTGGAATACAGAAACCACATTGCACAGCTCCACACTCTGCAAAAGCATATACATACACATCTTTTTCACGTTCAGTAAGGCCTTCAATCGTAATAATTGATTTACCTTCCATTTGTGAAACTTTGCCTATACAAGCTTTTACTTTTTTCCCATCAATGAGAATTGTACAAGCCCCACAAGCACCTGCACTACAACCATCCTTTGTTCCGGTTAAGCGTAGATCATCACGAAGATAGTCCATTAAGCGCTTATCTTCTTCTACCTCTCGCCAAACACCGTTGACCTGAAATCGGTACATACAGAGACCTCCCTCCGATTATTGTTGGAATTCCCCTTTATAGGCTTCCACTAATTTTCTATTTTGCACCACATGGTGTCCACGTAAAAACACATCATCTATTCGACCATGTACAGTCATTCCCTCATAAGGTGTATAGTCTGACCGACTATGAGTTGTATCCGAAGTCATACATTCTGTTACATCCGGTGAAAGTATGACGATATCCGCATCACTTCCTACCTGTAACGTTCCTTTTTTTGGATATAATCCATATAACTTAGCTGGTGTTTCGCTAGTTAATTTCATATATTCTACAGGATCGATTCGTCCACTATGAACAAACATATCCCACATTAGAATCATCCGCTCTTCTACACCTGGCAAACCACCTGGTGTTTTCGTAAAGTCACCAAGACCCTGCGCTTTTTGCGCTAATGTATAATTGCAGTGATCCGTACATAATGTTTGGAAAACTCCACGCTCTACCGCCGCTTGCAAAATCTCCACATCTCTTTGTTTTCTAAGAGGTGGACTTAAGATATATCGCAATCCTTTTCCATCCGGCTGATTATACAATTCATCTGTCAATAATAAGTATTGAGGGCAGGTTTCACAGGTCACTTTTGCCCCATTCTTTCTGCGTTCCTCAATCACATCTAATCCTGCTGCAGAGCTCACATGTACAATATGTACTGGATAATCTGCCAATTCCCCTAGTCGAATGAAACGATGCATTGCTTCTGCTTCTATAGTATCTGGCTTAGAAAGTGGGTGATACTTTGCTTCTGTATCTCCTTCCGCTCTCATTTCCTGTACCTTAGCTGCAATCATCGCTCCATTCTCACAGTGGGCTGCCACCAACGCACCGGTCGGGGCGATTGCTTTGATTGCTTCATAAATTGACCGATCGTCAATACTAAAGCTGTAGGCCATATATACTTTGAAGGATGCGACGCCTTCTTCAACGACCTTAGGAATTTCCGCTGCTACTTGCTCATTCATATCTAATAATTCCATATGAAATTTATAGTCGCAAGAGCAACGTCCTTCCGCCCGCTTCTTATCGCGTCGCAAACCTTCTAACAAAGATTCTTCAAAAGGCGATGCAAAATTAATAATCGTCGTGGTCCCCCCCATAATGGCTGCTTTTGTACCACTTTCAAAATCGTCTGCCGTGGTAGCAAAAGCATTGGTCATTTCAAAATGGGTATGTGTATCGATTCCCCCAGGCAACACATAGCGCCCTTTTGCATCGATTCGTACATCTCCTGGTTTTGCCTCAATATGAGGAGCTACCTCTACAATTGTATCGTTTTCAATTGCTATCGTCCCTTGCATGACTCCCGTTGGGAGTACAAGATATCCTTGTTCAATGAGTATCATAGATATAATATGGAAGTTCTTTAATGAACGCTTCCACAACTCCTTTCAACACCTCTGGTAAAGCATCAATCGCTGTGCGACCTGTAGCGCCTTGGAAGCGATATCCGCATTCCTTACCTTGAATATAAAAGCCGTCATTATCACTTGCTAATAAGCGTTCTTCATCAATGAAGTATGTTAATTTATCTTTATATGGGAAGCATGGTTGTACGCAATGACAAGCACAGTTACCACATTCATTACAAGACTCATCAATGTGAATGATCAATTTTTTACCATCTACAGTAATGCATTCATTCGTTCTATTTGGACATACACGTACGCAAGTACCACATACCACACGGCATTCATGATTTTTGTCATGAGCTGTTGGGAAACCTGGTTGCTCTTCGCGTTTTTTCTTAGCAGCTGCAGATTTTTTGTATGTTGGCGCTGTTCCCATAGCCTCAGCAAAAGCTTTGATCTCTGTTGGTTTAACTACCTTAGCAGTATCATAATCTTCTGCTTCTACTAATTTAGCCAAGTTATCCAATTGGTTGTAACCTAAACCTTGTAGCAAGGTTGTACATACTGTAATTGGCCAAATACCTGTGCGGAATAAAGCTGCAATATTTTTCGCATCAGCACCACCGCTATAAGACATTGGTAAGCGTTCACCAAATGTTTCACTCAATAATTGAGCCACACCGATGGATAATGGTAATAAGGATTTACCAGACATATACATTTGCTCACCTGGTAATTCTTTTTCGTGAATTGAAACAGGGAATGTATTTGTCAGTTTCACACCGAATACTAAACCTTCTTCTTCTGCAATCGTCAACAATCGTTCAATCATTGGCACTGCTTCTTTAAAAGATAAGTCCACTTCAAATTGATGTGCATCAAAATCAATATATCCAAATTCTGCTTGATCTAATAATTCTCTTACACGATCATAGCCTAATAATGTTGGATTACATTTTAGATATAAATTTAGATGTTTTTCTTTCATTAGGTATGTACAAATCGATTCAATTTCGCCTGCAGGACAACCGTGCATTGTAGATAATGTAATACCTTGGCAAATGTTGTCATCAATATTGCGAATGTACTCTTCTGTTACATGTTTAAATTGATGTACATTAGCTAATGCCCATTCTTCGCATTCTTTCCAAACTGGTTTAGTACGTGCTGCACGTAAACATTCCATATAAGAATCTACATCTTCACTTTTAATGCCCGCTAAGTTGTAGCCAACACTCATAATAAAGATGAATCCATCTGGATCGCCGATGCCCCATTCTTTACTAATTAATTTAATAGCAAACCATGCTTTAATGTATTCATCAGCAGCCGCATGGCAATGGTACTCAGAGGACCATTCCACATTGTATGCTTCATCTTTTGAATAAATACACGGTCTTGGGATGCCCAATTCTTCACCGAACATAATTTGTACTGTTTTTAATTCTAAGAATCGGGAACCGCCAACATAGGCTGCTACTAAGTTTTGAGCTAATTGAGTATGTGGACCTGCTGCAGGGCCTAATGGATTTTCTAGGTTACGACCAAATAAGGATAACCGTTGATCCGTACCTGTTGTGTGCATGCGCTCCACATTATATACTCGATTGTGTGTAGCATATTCTGTTAGAATATGGTTCATTAAATGTCCGAAACTTACCGGATACATGATATCGCTCATAGTATTCACTCCTTACTGAAAGTGTATTATGGGACTAATCGTTTCCATAAACGATGGGAAATTTGTCGTACTTCTCGTAGCAATTCTTCTTTATTCATGCCACATAATTGACGATCTAGCATACGTACCTTACCACCAGAAATCGTTGTAATTACATTAAGACCATTTAGACCAAATAGTAAATGACCATTAATATTATCAGCATGTAAATCTGTTCTAGGAATATAATCTAAAACAATTACATCTGCTTCTGCCCCCGGTGTCAAGGTACCAACTTTTACAGGGAAGAATTTTTCAATCATTGCTGGGTTAGTATTGAATAACATATGTGGAATTTCAGTCCAACCAACATTTGGATGTTGCATGTTATGTTTCACTAAGCAATTTGCTACTTTGTAGGATTCTAACATATCGCTAGTATATCCATCTGTACCAAGACCCACTGGAATACCTGCTTCCATAAGTTTTAATACATTAGGTGCTCCTACCGCATTACCCATATTACTTTCTGGATTATGAGCCACCATGGTGCCAGTTTCAGCTAATACCTTCACTTCACTATCATCTACATGGATACAATGTCCAGCAATCGTTTTTGGTCCTAGGATGCCATCTTCATGCAAGCGATGCACTGCGCGCATACCATATTTTTCTTGGCTATCTTCTTGATCTGTAGTGCCTTCTGCTACATGGATGTGATATCCCAAATTGTCTACGTTTTGTTCACGAACATAAGCCAATGTGTCTTTGCTCAATGTGAAAGATGCATGTAACCCCATCATAGCTGCGAGTGTTTCAGGGTTTTCTTTTGCTTCTTTACCAAAGCGTACGTTTTCTGCTACAGCTTTTTCCATTTCCTCTTGGCCATTCCGATCACTTACTTCATAGCACAAGCAAGAACGAACGCCGAAGTCTTGAGCAACTTCACTGATAACAGATAAGCTACCTTCTGTTTCTCCATAACTTGCATGATGGTCAAATATGGAAGTCACACCATTTTCGATACATGCCATATAGGTCACAATCGCACTTGCCCACACGTCTTCTTTCGCAAGACGCTTATCTAGGTAGAACCACAATCCATCTAAAATTTCTTTAAAATTTGTTGGGTTATTACCAGGGATATATAATCCGCGGGCTAAGGCAGAATAAATATGGTGATGAGCATTGACAAAACCTGGCATAATCAAGCGCCCATGAGCGTTTACTCGATATGCTTTTGGATATTGTTTGCGCAATGTTTCGTATGAGTCTACTGCCACAATTTTAGTGCCATCCATTAGTACCCCACCGTCTTCAATAATCGGTTGTAATGGATTGCGTGTAACGACAGTTCCTTTTCCTAATAAAATCATAGATAGGCTCCTTTCTATGAAAAACAGTATTCAATGAAATACTACTATTATAATTCGATGTGAGTGCCTGTTTTTCCTTCAATACCTTCTCTAGATTTTTCTAGTTGTGTGATAATTGCTTTTCTACCTGGTTTCGATTTAGCAAATGCCACTGCTGCTTCCATTTTTGGTTTCATAGAACCTGCTGCAAATTCACCATTTTGGATATGTTTTTCTGCTTCTTCTACAGTAATGTGTTCTAACCATTGTTGGTTTTCTTTACCATAGTTAATCGCTGCTTTTTCAATAGCGGTTAAGATAATCAATACATCAGCATCCACTTCTTGTGCTAATAAGCTACTAGTCCAGTCTTTATCGATAACTGCAGAGGCACCTGTTAAGTGATTTCCATTGCGAACAACAGGGATACCGCCACCACCACAAGCGATGACTAATTCATGACCAATTAAGCCTTTGATAGCTTGTAATTCAATGATTTCTTTTGGTGCTGGCGATGCTACGACACGACGATAACCACGACCTGCATCTTCTTTTACCACATAATCATATTGGTTCACTGCATGTACAGCTTCTTCTTTTGTCATAAAGTGACCAATTGGTTTTGTAGGATCTAAGAACGCTGGATCATCTGCATCTACACGAACTTGTGTAACCATTGTTGTAACAGGTAGATTTGTAATACCTCTGTTCAACAATTCTTCACGCAATGCATTTTGTAAATCATATCCGATATATGCTTGGCTCATGGCTACGCATACAGATAGTGGAGTATTAGGTTGATCTTTTACTTCTCTTGTCAATGCAGCCATAGCATTATTGATCATACCGATTTGAGGACCATTGCCATGGGTAACGATAACATCACAATCTGCTTCGATTAAATCTACGATTGCTTTCGATGTTTCTTTTACTGCAATCATTTGTTCTGGTAATGTATTACCTAGGGCATTGCCCCCTAAAGCGATAACAACACGTTTTTTCATAGGGTACCTCTCTATGGTGTATATATTCCTAACTACTTTGTAGGGATTAAAATAAGGGACTGTCTGAACAGACAGCCCCTTTGCTCTTAGCGGAGAACTCTTTCTGTTCCCTTTTCTTCTAGCTCTTTCAATAATTCTACTGGATTTTCAAATTTGCTTAATAAAATCATAGCAGCAATTACATATGGTTTATAGCTCGCTTCTTTGTAAAGAGGTACACGATAACGATCAAATACGGATGCGTCAACTTCACCTTCTTCACAGCTTACGCCAGTGATATCAGCTGGTAAGCAATGTAAGTATAATGCTTTACCGTCTTTTGTAAGACTCATCATATCTTCTGTGCAAGCCCAATCTTTATGTTGTGCATTTTGTTCTAATAAACGACCTTCTAATTCTTTAATGCCTGCTGTATCGCCTTTGCCATATAAGTCAGTTCTTTCTTCCATTGCTGCAAAAGGTGCCCAGGATTTAGGGTATACAATATCAGCATCTTTGAAAGCTTCTTTCATGTCGTTTGTACGTTTGAAAGATCCGCCACTAGCTTGTGCTTGTTTTTTAGCAACTTCTTCAACTTCTGGCATTACTTCGTATCCTTCTGGATGCGCTAATACAACTTCCATACCTAAACGAGTGAATAAACCGATAGCACCTTGTGGTACGGAAAGAGGTTTACCATAGGATGGGGAGTATGCCCAAGTCATAGCCACTTTTTTACCTTTTAAGTTTTCAAGTCCACCAAATTCATTGATAAGGTGAGCTGTATCAGCCATCAATTGTGTTGGATGGTCAATATCACATTGTAAGTTTACCAATGTAGGACGTTGTTCTAATACGCCGTCTTTATGGCCTTCTTCTACTGCATCAGCTACTGCATGCATGTATGCATTACCTTTACCGATATACATATCATCACGGATACCGATGATGTCAGCCATGAAGGAGATCATGTTAGCTGTTTCACGTACAGTTTCGCCATGAGCGATTTGAGATTTTCCTTCATCTAAGTCTTGTACTTCTAAACCTAATAAGTTACAAGCAGATGCGAAGGAGAAACGAGTACGAGTGGAGTTATCACGGAATAAGGAGATACCTAAACCACTGTCGAATACTTTTGTAGAGATATTGCGCTCACGCAATGCACGTAATGCATCAGCTACAGCCCAAACAGCTTGTAATTCGTCGTCTGTTTTTTCCCAAGTCAAGAAGAAGTCATTGTTGTACATGTTTTTTGTGTCTAACTTAGCTAATGCGTCTACACATTTTTTGAAATCTGCCATTTTTTGCACCTCATTAATAATTTATAGCTTTATAAAATGTAAACTATTATTTGCAATAGTTTGTAGGTAAGATTGCATATACTGCTGCACATGTTACAAGGTCTTGTTTCCATGTGATTTCGTTAGGAGCATGTGCTTGTGCTTCTGCGCCAGGACCGAAACCGATACAAGGAATACCATTACGTCCCATGATGGATACGCCATTTGTAGAGAATGTCCATTTATCAGTTAATGGGCGAGCTTTACGTTCTGCCAATGTAACTTCTGCACCAATACGTTCTGTACCGTATAAGGAGATGTAAGATTCTTCCAATGCTTTTGTTACTTTATGATCTTTAGGAATTACCCATGTTGGGAAGTAGCATTCGATTGGATATGTTAAACCAGTCCAGGATGGACGAGCATATTCGTACATGGATACTTTTGCACCGTATTTTTGTACAGCTGGTAAATCTTCGATTTCTTTTAAGCAACTTTGCCATGTTTCACCTGCTGTCATACGACGGTCAAGAGATACTGCGCAAGAGTCTGCTACTGCACAACGGCTTGGGGATGTGTAGAAAATTTGGGAAGTTGTTACTGTGCCACGGCCCAAGAAACGAGCTTCTTCATAATGGTCAGGGTTGAATTTTGGATCCAACATTTTTTCTAAGCCACGAACACGAGTAGTCTCTGTAGAATTGTTTGCATTTAATGCACGAACATCTTGTAAAATGTCAGCCATTTTATAGATTGCATTATCACCGCGATCTGGTGCAGAACCATGGCAAGATACGCCTTCTACATCGATACGGATTTCCATACGACCACGTTGACCGCGATAGATACCGCCATCAGTTGGTTCTGTGGATACTACGAATTCTGGACGAATGCCACGTTCTTTAATAATGTATTCCCAGCACAATCCGTCGCAATCTTCTTCTTGTACTGTACCAACTACTAATACACGGTATTTATCATTCAATAAACCTAAGTCTTTCATGATTTTCGCACCGTATACTGCGGATACGATACCACCTAATTGGTCAGATACACCACGACCACCGATTTCAGTGTCGCTTTCAAACCCCTCATATGGATCAAAGTTCCAGTTATCACGGTTACCAATACCTACTGTATCAATATGTCCGTCAAAAGCAATCAATGTTTTACCAGTGCCCATATAGCCAAGAATGTTACCCATAGGATCCACTTCTACTTCATCGAATCCTAAGTCTTTCATTTCTTTTTCAATGCGGCGAACGTGTTGTTCTTCTTCCGCACTTTCACCAGGGAATGCAACGATTTCTCTTAAAAATTTTGTCATCGCTGGTCCATAAGCTTCTGCTGCTTTTTTTACTGCTTGTAAATCCATTACCATTTCCTCCTTAAACACACATATACGTATACGTTAAAGTTAAAATTAACTGTATATGACTTAAATAGTTAGATTAAAATTTTCCTTGCCACACAATTTCTTGATAACGTGTTGGGTCAGTGTCTCCTTCTGTGGAGAAGCAAAGTACTTTAGAATCTTTAGTAAGTCCTAATTCTTCTTTCAAATCTTTATATTCTTCCATAGTCATAGCGGCTGCTACTAAACCAAATGGAACAGCTCCAGATTCTCCAGAGATAATGCTTGCATCGCCCTTAATTGGTGCTGCAGACATTCTCATACCTAAGGATGCTACCCAATCTGGTGCAGATACAAATACATCCACATGGTTTTTCAAAATATCCCAAGAAATCGTATTTGGTTCGCCACAAGCGAGTCCTGCCATGATTGTTTGTAAGTCGCCGCCTACGATACGTAAATCGCCATCGCCTGCTTTAGCACCTTTGTATAAGCAATCCGCTGCAGATGCTTCTACTACTACAATTTTAGGTTTCACAGGTGCATCTTTATAACGGTTTACTACATAGCCAGTCACAGCACCTGCTAAGGAACCAACGCCAGCTTGTACGATAACATGTGTTGGTACATCCACGCCTGCTTTTTCTAGTTGTTCAGTAGCTTCTAATGCCATTGTGCCATAGCCTTGCATAATCCATGCTGGAATTTCTTCATAGCCATCCCAAGCTGTATCTTGGATAACAACACCATGGTTAACTTTTTTAGATTCTGTTGTAGCTAAGCGTACGCAATCATCGTAGTTCATTTCTTCAATCGTAACTGTTGCACCTTCTGCTGCAATGTTTTGTTTACGAGTTTCTGTAGAACCTTTTGGCATGAATACTACAGATTTTTGACCCAATTTATTAGCTGCCCATGCTACGCCACGACCGTGATTACCATCTGTAGCTGTGAAGAATGTAGCTTGACCAAATTCATCACGTAATTCTTTAGATGTTAATACAGAGTATGGTAACTCAGATACTTCTTTGCCTAATTCTTGTGCCACGAATTTAGCAATTGCATAGGATCCACCCAATACTTTGAAAGCATTCAATCCAAAGCGGTAAGATTCATCCTTGATGAATAATCTGTTCAATCCTAAATGCTCTGCCATACGTGGTAATTCAGTTAATGGTGTTTCTTCATATTGTGGGAAGCTTTTATGAAATTCCCTTACACCTTCACTTGATTTCACACTCATAATATGCGTATTTAGGTCCTCAGACCCAGGCATATTATTTTTCACCCATTGAATCCGTTCCATGTAATTCCTCCTCTTCTTTCACCTGATTTAGGTCATTATATAAAGTAAATTTAGAAACGTTGAAATATTCCGATATTTTATCAGATGCCTTTGAAATCAAAAAAGCGCCTTGGCAATATAAATATCGTATTGCTTCCAGACGCTCATTCTTATTCATTAAATGTGCTGGTCGCCCTACTACTTTTTCAGCTTGAGATAACATATCGCTCAACAAATCGCTAACAGATGTAACAATTCGTTCTCCTTTTGTTTCCCACGCTCGATTACTGGATGTAATAATCCGATCTAACGAGTTTTGCAATGTAATAAAATCAGTAATATCATAGTTGATACACAATAAATACTGTAATTTATCATTATCATCACGTATATACATTGTCGTCGATCGAAGAACCCTTCCATCTTTGGTTCGTGTAAGATAAGCTTGTTTACCCTGACACTGACCATCGTCATTTCGTATCGCATCTAGTACTGCATGCGAGGCGCCATCACCTACATTTCGGTTAGAAATATCTCCATGCTCAATATACACAATAGAACTCTCTAATGTTTCTATTTGCACGTCGTGAATCAACACTTCACATGAAGCTCCAAATTGTGTCGCAATACCATGCGCAATTACCTTTAATTGTTCTAATTTCATACTTGTCTCCTAACTATTATTTAGGCTATCTAACAATTTATTAGGCATGCCCTTATTATAGCACTGTCATATCTATAATTCAATACTTTTTCTAAATATTTTTTAGGTTTTCTAATTTTTTGTTAGGTGATAATTTTCACAGCCTCTACAAAAAAAGATAGAGGTAGGTTGAATCTACACTTCAACCTACCTCTATAGTATATAAGAGTCCTTTATCTTAGTAAGGAACTTCTGTTTTACGAGCTACACCAGTTTTGATTGCTGTTTCAGCTACTGCTTTTGCTACTGCTAATGGAACACGTTTGTCGAATGCATTTGCAACTACGTAGTCTTCTGCTAACTCTTCATCTGTTACAAGAGCTGCTAGCGCCTCAGCGGCTGCCAATTTCATTTCATCATTGATTTCACGTGCTTGTACGTCGATAGCACCACGGAAGATACCAGGGAATACGTTAACGTTGTTAATTTGGTTCGGCGCATCGCTACGGCCTGTACCCATAACACGTACGCCAGCTGCTTTCGCTTCTTCGTACATAACTTCTGGAACTGGGTTAGCCATAGCAAATACGATAGCATCATCCGCTAAGCTTTCTAAAATTTCTTTCGTGAAAGCACCAGCTGCAGATACACCTAACAATACGTCAGCACCTTTTGCGATTTCTGCTAAGTTACCAGTTTTTGTTTCTTGACCCAATGTTTTGATCAACTCAGCTTGTAAAGAATCTAGACGTTTGTAGTCTTTGTTCAATACGCCGGAGCTTACCATTAATGTAATGTCGCGAGCGCCAGCTAAGTATAATAGACGAGCGATATTAGCACCCGCTGCACCAGCACCGTTTACAACGATTTTAACTTTGGATAAATCTTTTTTCACAAAACGAAGGGCTGCTTTTACACCTGCTAAGCAAGCGATTGCTGTACCATGTTGATCATCATGGAATACAGGGATTTCTAACTCTTTTTTCAAACGATTTTCGATTTCGTAGCATTTAGGAGAAGAAATATCTTCTAAGTTAATGCCAGCGAAGTTTTTTTGCACTAATTTTACAGTGTTGATCAACACGTCTGGATCTTTTGTATCGATTACCAAAGGAATGCAATCTACATTACCGAAACGTTTGAACAATAGGGATTTACCTTCCATAACTGGAATCGCAGCAGCTGCTCCGATATCACCCAAACCCAATACGCGAGTACCGTCAGATACAACGGCTACCATATTAGAACGACATGTTAAGTCGAAGGATTTGTCTTCATCTTCTTTGATGTGAAGGCATGGTTCTGCTACACCTGGAGTGTATGCTACCGTTAAATCATGAGCATCTTTTAATTCGTATTTTGTTCCAGTTTGCAAGAAACCTTTTAGTTCCAAGCGTTTTTCAATTGCCTCTTGTTTTACGTCCATGGGAAAACCTCCTAGATTTTCAATGATGGTAAATTTCTACCGTAGAATATTTCCGCCATCTCTTGTTTGAGTTGTTGGTTAATTTGTTTGCGCTCTTTTAGCGTCAAATCTTCTTCGGTAATACCAAACAAATAATTATTAATGTCGTACTCTTTCAGCATCATTTTGGTATGGAAAATATTTTCTTGATACACATTCACATCGATCATATTGTATAGATTACGTGTTTTAGAGTTAATGTAATTTTGAATAGAGTTCATACGATGATCCATGAATAATTTTTTACCATGAATATCACGAGTGAATCCACGCACTCTATAATCTAAGCTGATGATATCGGAATCAAAGCTATCAATAAGATAATTTAATGCGTTGAGCGGAGAGATTTGACCACATGTGGACACGTCAATATCTGCACGGAATGTACTTACTCCATTGTCTGGATGACTTTCAGGGTAGGTATGAACCGTCAAATGAGATTTATCGAGATGCATCACCACATCATCTTTATCTACTTTATCAACAGGTTCTTCCGAAATCAGGATGGTTACGCTTGCCCCTTGTGGATCATAGTCTTGCTTTGCCACATTCAGCACATTGGCTCCGATAATATGTGAAACCTCTGTTAAAATATCAGTCAGGCGCTGTGCATTGTAAACTTCGTCAATGTATTCAATATATTGGCGTTTTTCTTCTTCTGTACGCGTATAACAAATATCATAAATATTAAAACTCAAGGTTTTCGTTAAATTGTTAAACCCATAGAGTTTCATTTTATTTGATTTTACAGATGTATCCATAACTTAATATCTGCCTTCCTTATAATACCTACCATTATTATATCGAATTAAATAAATATATTCAAGACTTTCGATATAAAATTTTCATTTTTTTATTAATTACTTAATTATAGTGTGTCGCAATTGCTCCACCAATGCCCGTAGCGCCTTACCTCGATGGCTAATAGCTTGCTTTTGTTCCATAGAAATATTGGCCATCGTCGTTTTTAATTTCGGAATGTAAAAGTATGGATCATAACCGAATCCACCTTTTCCCATTGGGCTTAATTGAATAAACCCTTCACAAGTCCCTGTAGCTCGAACGCATTGTCCATCCGGTGTAGCCCATACAAGAGCACATTGATAGCGTGCTGTTCTATCACTTGGAGTAACATCCACCAATTCCGCTACTAATCGTCGATTATTATCTTCATCACTACGATGCAATCCTGCATAGCGCGCAGAATATACACCTGGTGCACCGCCTAATGCATCTACTTCTAAGCCAGAATCATCTGCCACACAAGGGAGACCACATGCCTCTGCATAGTACAAAGCCTTCAGTTCTGCATTTTCCATAAAGGTAGTGCCAATTTCTTCTGGTTCATCAATATCTACAACATCATCTATAGTACGCACTTCAAAGCCTAATTCTTCAAAGGCTGCCGTAAACTCACGAATTTTTCCTTTATTCCGTGTGGCTAATACCACTGCTTTCGGTGCATTTTCATGACCCACCATATGTCCAATTTCACCTAATGCTTCACGTTGTACCGCCATTAGTTGTTGTGTACCAGCTTCACCTAAATCTAATAGGCTATTCAATTCTTCTCTCGTGAAAGTCCCATGTTCACCTGTTCCTTGCACTTCTACTAATTCGCCTTTACCGGTACAAACCACATTCATATCCACAACGGCCGTGCTATCTTCTTCATAGCACAAGTCTAGCATAGGACCATCTTCACCGATTCCCATAGAAATAGCTGCTAAATAGTCCATAACAGGGAATTTGCCATACCCATCATAGATAGAATAGATAGCATCTACTAAAGCTACAAAAGCACCTGTAATAGAAGCTGTGCGAGTGCCACCATCAGCTTGTAGTACATCACAGTCTACCGTAATCGATACTTCGCCTAAAGCCTCTAAGTCTACAACAGCTCGCAAGGCACGACCAATCAAACGTTGGATTTCCACGGTGCGACCTGTCTGTTTACCTTTTGCTGCCTCTCTAGGTACACGAGTGTGTGTAGCTCGTGGTAACAAAGAGTATTCTGCTGTCACCCAACCTGTACCAGTGCCTTTCAAAAAGCGGGGAACGCGATCCTCAACGCTAGCCGTACAAAGGACTTTTGTATTGCCACATTCAATTAGTACAGATCCCTCTGCATAGGCAGTGTAATGCCTAGTAATTTTCACAGGGCGTATTTCTTTTAAACTACGACCATCAATTCGCATCGTCATTCCTCATTTCCCTCTAACATCGGATTATACATACCTCTTATTATACACAATCTTAGTACTGATTGGCAATTTGTGTATGCCTTTGACTGAGGGTATTTTATCCCCGGTAAGTAGGCTATGTTTTCTTTTACTTGTCCGTCAGAATGCGGCATGCTTCCTCACAAACGGCACTGCGTAATGTTTGCTGCGGAGCATACCGCATTCTTCTCAACCTTTATCTTATATAGCAAAACTAGCCTACTTACTTACCTCCCCAGACCTCATACCTCCATTAGTCAAAGGCAATCATCTCCTTTGTATCCGTCTATACGATTGTGTATGATCATCGGTATGCGAGGGGGATCCATACAGGGGGGGGAGGGACCTTGTGCTATTCCTTTGCCGATATATTATAAAGCCAACTTATATGACAGAGGTCCATCCTGTTGATAGCTCCTATATCTTCTACTAATTATATGTATGCCTCTAGGTATGTATGGGTATACTCAAGGGAACAGATTGTGCTTATCTCCGAAGAAATACGTATAGGGCATAAAGTATAGTTGTACGCAAAAATACGGCGCACCTGGCTACAACTATTATAGAGTATTGTTTGCAGCCGGTGCCCCGTATGCTAATTCAAGTTCGATATATTGTTTTTATACTCGCAGCATGGAGTTTAGGAACGCTTGTGTTCTTGGGTTTTGTGGATTCACAAAGACCTGTTCTGGGGTTCCTTCTTCTTGGATTTTGCCCTCTGCCATGAAGATGACTCTATCTGCCACTTCACGGGCGAATGCCATTTCATGGGTGACGATGATCATGGTCATATCTTCTTCGGCTAGTTCCTTGATAGTCCGTAATACTTCACTGGTAAACTCTGGGTCCAAGGCTGATGTAGGTTCATCGAAGAGCATGATTTCTGGTTTCATCGCTAATGCTCTAGCAATAGCGACCCTTTGTTTTTGTCCCCCTGACAAGGTGCTAGGGTATACGTCTCGTTTATCCCAGAGACCTACTTTTTCTAGCAAGAACTGAGCTATAGGTAATATATCTGCCTCTTTCATTCCTTTCACCATGCGAGGTGCGACCATGATATTTTCTAGCACTGTCATGTGTGGAAATAGGTTGAAGGATTGAAATACCATCCCCATTTTCAGCAAGATTTGTTGCTGTTCTTCTTTCTCAGCATAGACCGCCACGTCCGTGTTCGCCGGCGTGTCCACTAAGGTTGCCCCATCAACGAGGATGGTTCCTTTTTGTATGGTTTCTAGTTGTCCCAAGCAACGAAGAAAGGTGGATTTGCCCGATCCAGAGGGACCGATGATGGACACCACTTCGCCACGTTCCATGGATAGTGACACGTCTTGCAAGACCGCCACCGAGCCAAAGCTCTTTTCAATATGTAACATGTCTATGAAAGCCATGGTTTCCTCCTAATCTTCGTAAATCGCCATGCGGCGTTCTAAATATTGGTATAGTTTCGTCAACACAAATGTCATAGCCAAGTAGAATACACCAGCTACGATGAAAGCTGTAATATCGAAGTCTCGTTGTACAATGCTACGAGTGATTCGCAAGATATCATTCATAGCTAAGACATACACCAAGGATGTATCTTTCAACAATGTAATCGTTTCATTCGCCAATGGTGGCAATACACGTTTGATGACCTGCGGCAAAATAATTTTGTACATCATCTGCACATAAGTAAAGCCTAATACCTTCGCCCCTTCATATTGTCCTTTTGGAATCGATTGGATACCACTGCGGAAAATTTCACATAAGTAGGCAATGTAATTCAACACGAAAGACAACACCGCCGCCGTCATATCTGTCAACTCAAATCCATCAATCATGAATGGCAAACCATAATAGATGAGCAAAATTTGTAGCATTAACGGTGTGCCACGCATCACATATACGTAAGCATCCACGATCGTCGTCACCAATCGGTTTGTACTCAATCGGAGCAGTGCCAAGAGCAATCCTCCTGGCACTGACAAGATGATGACAATGAAAAACAAGGACAAAGTCACTTGGAATCCGCCAGCAATAGCCGGAACTATTTGTAACATATACTCCAATACGTCCATGTTTATTTATACTCCTCTTTCGTCAAGATAGATGTGTCGCCAAACCATTTTTGCGCCAATTTGTCAGCCGTACCATCATTCATCACTTGTTGTAATGCAGCGTCAACTTTTGCTTTCAACGCTTCCTCTTCCTTGCGCATACCTACACCCACTTTTTCACTGGCGAAGGAGCCTGTCGCTACGGTGAACACATTGTTACCTTTTTTGCCGATTAAATAACGGCCTACCATTTCATCCACCACGACCGCATCAATACGGCCTAATTCTAGATCCATGAAAGCATTCACATAATCCCCATATTCTTTGATTTCTTTAAAGTTTTTAGATTGTGGATCATTTTTTACCGCTTCTAAACCAGTAGAACCTGATTGAACGCCTACGCGTTTGCCATCAAGTTGGGCCTTATCAGCAATCCCAGAATCAGATTTCACGGCAATAATTTGGTCCCCACGAAGATATGGTTTAGAGAACAAGATGTTGCGCTCCCGTTCCTTCGTAATGGTTAAACCATTCCACAATACATCAATGCGTTTAGATTTTAGTTCTGCTTCCTTGCTATCCCAATCAATAGACTTGAACTCCACCTCAGTACCAATGCGTTTTGCCACTTCTTTCGCAAGATCGATATCAAAACCTACGAGTTCACCTTTTTCATCTTTAAATCCCATAGGAGGGAAGTTATCATCTAAACCGATGACAATTTTCTTCGGTACCTCTGTGTTCGCCTGCTTCGTAGATGCTCCACAACCTGCTACTAACCCCACAATTACCAATGCACTAGCCGCCGCTAATACCGTTTTAGAACACTTTTGTAACCAATTCATAGTACTTTCTCCTCTCTACAGATATGTAATCTCTATTTCATGATTACATTATACTTTAGTTAATTAAAGTTGTAAAGAGGTAAATTGGAAAAATTTTATCATATCTTATGAAAGTACTTTATACTGACAACACCCCTCCAACAGCTAACTATCAAAACAAAAAGCGATATAGTAAGTTATGTACTCACTATATCGCTGATTTTCTCTTTACCTATATATTATATCAAGCCATGTGCTTTGCCTATTTCATTTATTTCTTTTAACGTTAAGTTAGTAATCTTAGCAATCATCTGCATGGATATATTTTCTCGAAGCATTTGAACGACAACTTCAGTCTTCGCTTTAGCCTTACCTAGATTTTCACCTTCTACTAACCCTTCTGCCCGACCTTCAGCCACGCCTTCTTTCCAATATGTATAATGATCCATTGATAGCATTGAATATTCCTCCCTCCAAGCCTCACAATGTTTTGCTTCATCTACGGCACTTTCAATATCTCTTAGTAACTCATCCGATGCAGCATGACCATCTACATAATCTAAGAACCGTTGCAGCGGTTTTGAAATATCATCCATTTTACCCTTGGTACTTAAAAACAATTTTGTAGCCCCATCGTTCAACAGAATATCATGTTCTTCCATACAAACATTTTTGAATGTGTACTTATGACGATTTCCAGTAAACACAGGGAATGTACAAATAAAAATAATATACGAATCATTTAATGTCATGTACTTCTGCCCTTTTTGTAAATGATACATATCCAAAATACTTTGGTAAAAGCGTGTACGCTTTACCAGTTCTTCCATATCCTTGCTGGTTTGCATCTCGATATTGAATACAGTTCCTCTGTCGTCATTCACATAGACATCTAAACGAATACTTTTCGTTTCCAAGCTTACATCCAGAGTTTTCTCCTCTTGAATGTAAACGATATCCTTGATAGAAATATCCAGCAACCGTTCCAATACTGCCTTACATATGGGTTTCTTTAGCATGACCTTTTGAAAGATAAAATTGTCCTGAATGGTCAGTTCATCGAATGATTTAATACGCATACAACGCCTCACTTTCATTCTTATCAAAATTATACCACAATTACGTGCTAGGTCGGTAGATATACCTCCACCATATAGTTGCACTTCTCCTTGAATCTTATCCTTCCTCTAAAATTTCCTAACAGTGAATATTTTCAGAAAAATAAATAAAAAGAACCACCCAGCACCTTGCCAAGTGGTTTTTTATAATCCTATTCAAGTATTTTTATATCGATTCAGTGCCTCTAAGACTTTCATTTTATCTTGATGGCTCAGAAATTGTAAGCTAATGGGCACGATATATATACCGCCCGTTTCTGTTTGAACATACAAGGTTTTCCAGTCTTCTCCAAAACCCATGACACCTTGATAATGCACAAAGGTTAAATATAAGTCTGGTGCAAAAAAACGTTCAATTCTTTCTTTTACCAATATAGGCGTTCGTTTTAGAATGAGCCCTTCTGTAGCAATATAAATCTCCACATCGTCTTGCTGGTACATGCGCAATAATGCGTAGGCCGATACCACCATAAGAAGAAGCATCCATATATTGAAGCTATGACCCAGTTCTCGATATAGAAGCACTCCACGATACAGCCCCCAAGCGGCGATAGCTGCATACACTAGTTGAAACCCCCATATCATAACAGAGGAATTATGTAATTCTTCTTGAATCGTTCCACAGGGAAACATGTTCTCTAATTCTTCACGTTTCATAGTTCCTCTCCCAAATAGCACTCCAACCTCTATGTATTTCCACTCAACACCTCTATAGACAGCATCTACTTGTCTGCTTCATACATATCCCACTATACTTCCTCACAACGTCTTAGTATAGATGATTAAAAAGATGTAATGAAATGCTATATACGCATCTCATTACATCTTACTATTACTTACGTCGTAGGCCCATAGCTTCTTCTACACGAGCCAATGTTACATTCGCCACAGAGGCTGCTTTTTCAGCGCCTTCTGTCAAAATCGTATCTAGCTCAGGGCTGTCGATTAATTCTGCATACCGCTCATGGATCGGTGTCATTGCTCCTACTAATAGGTCTCCAATATCACCTTTGAAAGTTCCATAATTTTTGCCAGCATACATGCTTTCAATAGCCTCAAAGGAATCTCCTGTTAAAGCATTGTAAATGCTCATCAAATTGGAGATACCTGGCTGTTTTTCTTTATCGTAGCGCACAACGCCCTCAGAATCAGTGGCCGCCTTTTTAATCTTCTTCACCACTACATCTGGTGTATCCAACAAGCGGATGGTCGCCCAATTATTATCATCGGACTTGCTCATTTTTTTTGTTGGATCTTGTAAGGACATCACACGAGCACCACCTACGGTAGTTTTAATTTCTGGCATAGCAAATACTTCGCCATATTTGAAATTGAACCGTTGTGCTAAATCACGTGTAAGCTCGATATGTTGACGTTGGTCATCCCCTACAGGCACATAGTTGGTTTGGTATAACAAAATGTCTGCCGCCATCAATGGTGGGTATGTCAACAAACCAGCTGGGATAGTTTCTCCTTGTTTCGCTGATTTATCTTTGTATTGCGTCATACGCTCTAATTCACCGATGGAACTTAAGGTTGTTAAAATCCAACCCAACTGCGCATGGGCAGGTACTTCGGATTGCACAAACAAAGTTACTTTATTAGGGTCCAAGCCTACTGCTAAATATAAGGCAGCCAGGCTTCGAGTGTTGTGGATTAAATCCTTTGGATCTTGTGGCACTGTAATGGCATGTTGGTTCACGATACAGTAAAAACAATCATGGTCATCTTGGAATGTTAAGAAATTGCGAAGAGCCCCCAGGTAATTACCAATGGTCAACTCACCGCTAGGTTGTATTCCGGAAAATATAACAGACATAGTATCTCCTATTCTACGGTTACAGATTTCGCCAAGTTTCTTGGTTTATCTACATCAGCACCGCGAGTGATAGCTGCATAATAGGACAACAATTGCAATGGTACAACGGCTAAGATAGGCACTGTGAAAGCGTCAGTTTTTGGCACGAAGATAGTATGGTCAACATATTTCGCCAACTCTTCATCACCTTTCATACCTACGCCGATAACAATAGCATCACGAGCTTTTACTTCTTTGATGTTGCTCATCATTTTTTCACGCACAGATTCTTGTGTTGCCAAGGCGATCACAGGAATGCCTTCTTCAATCAATGCCAAAGTACCATGTTTCAACTCACCACCTGCATAGGCTTCTGCATGGATGTAAGAAATTTCTTTCAATTTCAAAGACCCTTCCATAGCCACTGCATAGTCGATTAAACGGCCTAAGAAGAACGCATCTTCTTTGTAACCGTAATGGTTCGCAAAGGCTTTGATTTCGTCCACGTTTTCAAAAATTTCATGAGTCAATGTAGGCAATTCTTGTAAGTTTGTCAAAATTTCGTGTTTTACTGCTTCATCGATGCGACCATTTAATTGACCTAAGTATACCGCTAATAACAATAAAGCTACTAATTGTGTAGTGTACGCTTTTGTGGAAGCTACGGCGATTTCAGGACCTGCCCAAGTGTAGATTACTTGATCCGCTTCACGAGATACGGCGGAGCCTACTACGTTGGTAATACCCAAGGATTTAGCGCCTAAACGTTTTGCCTCTTTTAAAGCAGATAATGTATCGCTTGTTTCACCAGATTGGCTGATGACGATGCATAAGGTATCTTCATCCGTTAATGGTGTACGGTAACGGTATTCAGAAGCGATATCTACTTCTACTGGAATACGAGCTAATTGCTCAATGTAGTATTTCGCTACTAACCCTGCATGGTACGCCGTACCACACGCTGTAATCAAGATGCGTTTTATACCTTTCACTGTGTCTGGTGTCCAGTTTAATTCATCATACACTACTTCTGTAGCATCTTTATTAATACGGCCGCTCAACGTATCACGAATCGCTTTTGGTTGTTCGTAAATTTCTTTTAACATGAAGTGCTCATAGCCACCTTTTTCAGCCGCTTCTGCATTCCATGTGACATGGTAAATGTCTTTTTGTACTGGTTGACCAGCTCGGTCAGTGATTGTCACGCTATCTGGTGTCACAATAACAACTTCGTTGTCGTTGATGATATATGTTTCACGAGTGCGTTGAATAATAGCTGGGATATCGGAAGCGATGAAGTTTTCCCCTTTTCCTAAGCCTACTACCAATGGATTATCTTTTTTTGTAGCAATGATTTTATTTGGTTCATCGGCGCAAACCATCACTAAAGAATAAGACCCTTCGATACGATCTAACATACGGCGAACGGTACTTTCAAAATTGCCATCGTACATATCGCTCAATAAGTGAGCTACTACTTCTGTATCTGTTTCAGATGTAAATTCAACACCTTTAGCCAACAATTCTTCTTTCAATGGCATGTAATTTTCAATGATACCATTGTGCACTACGGCAAATTTTCCATCTGTACTTGTATGTGGGTGCGCATTCATATCGCTTGGACGACCATGAGTAGCCCAACGAGTATGACCGATACCAATATGACCTTGGTTAGGATCTGCTTTTACCACAGCTTCCAAATTCGCCAAACGGCCCATTTTCTTTTGTACTTTAATCACATTATTTTCGCCCACTACGGCAATCCCTGCAGAATCATATCCGCGGTATTCTAATTTCTCTAAACCTTCCAGCATAAAATCTGCTGCATTTTCAAATCCAATATATCCTACGATACCACACATGGTATGTACCTCCTTGATTAATTCATTACTATTGCTTCTGAAAGTAGCCTTTGTGCACCTAGTTACCTTGGTGTTTTGCTCTACTTCTACGACTGAAGCTAGCCGAGAGGCATCCGCTGAATTTCGATACTCCTCTACCTCGTCCGCTGTGAAAGCTGTCTCTTTCCAGCGCTTGCGCTATTCGCCTTTACGAATTTGGTCCCTCCTTTGCATGTGTTTCGACAGTTCTCTTGATAATTCCTATGTCATTTAAAAATAGTCATAATCAGTAATATTATACTTCATATGAGCCGTTACTGTAAAGAAACAAACGAATTTCTTATTAGGCATAATAATATTGTCATAGTATATAGATAAATAAATGTGCCCAAAAGGGGGTAAAAATATAATAGAGGAACGCTGACCTAAGTGTATCAACATTCCTCTATTACGCGATTATGCGATTATGCTCTTATTCTAGTTCTGCATGTCTTCATCGCCACAGTCGTATTGCATGTGTTGCCATATGCGTTCATCTACCGCAGTCGTATTGCATAAGATTTGAACTTCCTAATTCATCTTATGAACCCGTCTTCCCCTTACGCCTCTTCTGCAATCATCCCATCACGACATACTAGTCGATGATTCCCTACTGCCGCAGCCTCTTCTTCACTGTGAGTGACCCACAAGCAAGGGATGCCCCATTCAGAAATAATAGCTACTAAATCCTGTTGCAACTGAGCACGTAAGTTCACATCTAACGCCGTAAGCGGTTCGTCTAAGATAAGTAGTACTGGTTTGGAGTACAGCGCTCGTCCTAATGCCACCCGTTGTTGCTCCCCACCAGATAAGCCTTTAGCTTTCTTCTTAAGATGTGGTGTCAATCGCAAACGCTCCACAATATGATCGAATAATTCTGGAGAACCTTGTTTACTATACCGAATATTCTCCTCTACAGTCATATGAGGAAACACAATATTGCCTTGCGGCATATAGCCGATGTGACGGTCTTGGGTAGGTGTGCCCCTTCCCTTTTCGAACCATATCACATCATTGGCTGTAATCCTACCTTCTTTCGGTGTCAGCAATCCACATAGAGCTTTCAAAAATGTAGATTTTCCGCTTCCAGAAGGGCCCATCAATGTAGTAATACCTTCTTGTAATGTACCTTGGGCTTTTACAACAAAAGTACCTCGTTCTATGACGATATCAAAGGAAATCATAGTACCTCCTTACCGATTTGAGAAGAGGGAACCTTTGGTTAGACCTTGAATGGCCCACACAAGCCCCAATGTTAAAATACAAATATAAATCACTAATTCAAATGCACCGTTATAATCGCCAAATTCTACGAGTGAATAAATAGCCAGTGGCATCGTCCTCGTCACGCCTGGAATATTGCCGGCAATCAATATGGTGGCACCAAATTCACCTAAGCCACGAGCAAAACATAGGATGGACCCGCTGAGTATCCCTTTCCATGCCAAAGGCAAGGAAATCGTCCAGAACACCCGAAACTCGGAGGCTCCCAAGGTGCGAGCTACATCTTCCATATCGCTATCAATGGCAGCTAAGGCTGTTCGCACTGATTGATAAAATAACGGAAAGCTCACCACTGCAGATGCGATAATAGCGCCTAGCTTAGAGAAAACTACACGAATTCCGTGTGCCTCTAACCAGGCACCAAAAGCATTACCTGGGGAGAATATGATGAGTAACACAAAACCCAATACCACTGGCGGTAATACCAAGGGCAACGTAAAGAAAGAATCGATCAAGGATTTCCCTGGAAAGGCATAGTGTTTCATCACATAATTTAAAGTAAGTCCAACTATAACATTAATGATGAGTGCTAAAAAAGCCACCTCAATGGATAACTGTAAGGCTATCATTTCTTAGCAGGCTCAGCGAAGCCCCATTTAGCCAATACTTCACTAGCTTCTTTACTTGTTAGGAACGCATAGAAATCTTCAGTTAATTTATTTTGATTCTTTTTCACCACACCGATAGGGTACTCGATAGGTGCATGTAATTTAGCATCCACTGTAGCAGAAATATCTACTTTATCTTTCAATGCTAAGGCATCCGTTTTATATACGAAACCTACATCAGCTGCACCTTCCGCAATGTACGCGCCTACTGCTTTTACGTCTTTTGCAAATACAATATTAGGTTCTACGGCATCCCACAAATTAGCTTTGGTTAAGGATTCTTTCGCATATTTACCAGCTGGTACTGTTTCTACTGTGCCGATAGCTACGCGTTTTGCATTCGTAATATTATCTAATGTCACAGCCTCTTTACCTTTTGGTACGATCATTACCAATGTATTTGCTACGAATGGACGAATATTATCCATTAAACCTTTTTCATTCAATTGATCCATATTCTTTTTGTTCGCAGAAATAAAGATACTGGATGGCGCGCCTTCTTCAATTTGTTGACGCAAAGTACCAGAACCTGCATAGACAATATTCACTTGTTCAGGTTTTAAATTATGTTTTTTCACATAGTCTGCTTTTAATTCTTCCAATGCCCCCTGCATACTAGCTGCTGCAGATACAGTGATTGTTTCATTTGTAGATGGTGCTGTAGACGATGTAGTGCCTTGTCCACCGCAGCCAGCTAATGCCAGCATACCTGCCATAACTAAACCCATTAACCAATTACGCTTCATAATGATATCCTCCCTAATTTAAATATATACACCTAGAAGCTTACTACATATTCTCATTATACTAGAAAAACAATATTAGGCAAAATGATTTATATTCATGTGGTACAATAGAGATGACAACTATACAACCTAAGGAGGTTATCCATTATGGATTTATTTTTTCACATCATTCTCACTAGCATCGTCCCCATTTTATTACTTACCCTCATGGGGGTCTTATTAGATCGATGGTTTCACCTCGATTTACGAACACTGAGCAAATTAAACTTTTATTTATTTCTGCCCGCCTATATTTTGAAATCCTTTTATGTCACTGATTTAACCCATGAAAGCTTCGAAATTTTTGGCTGCGCTCTCATCATTTTATTTGCTAACTCCGCCTTAGCCGGCATCGTTGCTAAATGGCAGGGTTATAATTTAGGAAAAACAGAAATCGTCCGCAATGCCGTGATGTTCTCGAACATTGGTAACTTAGGAGTAGCCTTAGGGACTTTCGTCTTTGCCAACGAACCATACATCATCGATGGCGGTACCCCCTATTTACATGATGGAGTTATCGCTATCATTGCCACCTTTATTATCCAAACTGTATTCTGTAATTCTTTAGGATTCTATCAAGCTGGTAAAGGAAAATTAACCACTGCAGAATCTTTACGTACCATCCTACATATCCCTATCATTTACTGCGTACCTATATCTATCATCGCTCATTACTACATTCCTATCGATTTCACCCAAACCATTATATGGGGTCCTTTAGATATATTCGGCCGTTGCTTTGTTGGTGCCGCTATGCTCACTCTAGGAGTACAGTTGAATCGAACACCTTGGAACTTCATCAAAAAAGATGTAATGATTACCTCCTTCTTGCGTTTAATCGCAGGTCCTCTATTAGCATTAATTGTGGTACTTCCTATCACCATGTACTACACCCCATTAAGTGCTATTGCAGCGCAAAGCATTATCATCGCTTACGCAGTTCCATCTGCGGTAAATACCGCTCTTATGGCTGTGGAAATGAACAACAATCCAGAACTAGCTACACAAATTGTACTAGCCACTACAGTTCTTTCTTCTTTTACTATGCCCCTAGCTATATTATTGGCATACTATGTATTCCCTTTATAACCAACAGATTGGTATGTCAATTCGCTTGAGATAGTAAACAGATGAACGTATACAGGTACATTCTATGTCTGCTATGTAACTGTATAGCAGACAATAGTCTAAATCAGTACCACTACACAAAAATTATGTGATACCCTGCCTGTCATAAACGCATAAAACGCTAAAAACTATCTAACAATGTAACAATACATTGCTAGATAGTTTTTTTACATGCAAAAAGGGTTGCTTTCGCAACCCTCCTACATGCTCTGCACTTATTGATGTCCTACGTGCTCCAACCCTTGACGGATTAACACGATAACATGGTCATCATTCAATCGATACCAAGCTGTTTTTCCTTCTTTTCTAAATGTTACTAGTCTTGCTTGACGCAACACACGCAACTGATGAGATATAGCTGATTGGCCCATATCCATAGCATCTGCAATTTCAGTCACACACATTTCCTTCTGAAGCAGATGTCTAACAATACGCAACCGCGTTGGATCCCCTAGGACCTTAAATAGTTCAGCTAACAATTGTGTTTCCAACTCTTGTTGATTTGTTTCCATCTTAACCTCGCTATCATATAGTAATCCGCCCTCTAATTAGAGTTCGGTATTACTATTATATCATCTTTTTCTTGTTCTGTATCACCAATTTTTTCTAAAAGAACTCGTGAATCTTTTTCTTGATCCACTACGCTCTCTGGTGTAGCTAATTCTAAGGGTACACCTTTGGCATACACACCAGTAACTACCCCATATCCATCATGTAATTTCATAGTACCAATCAAAGTACCACGATAATTCGTATAGAATTTTTTATCCACTTTACTAAGGTCTACTTTGACACGATTGAAAGGAATCACAAACTCCACTACACCATGGTCAAATCGTTTTACATTAGCACGAATGTACTCTTGATCCTTCGGGGTTTCATCTGTGGCTGATACCACTTGTAACACACCGGACTGTTTAGGTGTGACAATAACATATACCTCATGACCTACTTCTGGGGTTTGCTTCCCCTCCCAATTTGCATAAGACCCTAAAAACTCTATCTCTAAGTAATCTGACGGAACCCATCCGATGTGTCGACTTACTTTCACAGGCCATTGGTATTCAGCCCCACCTTGCAGTAAAGTCGTATATCGTTGTTGAATGTAGAATTGACTTAACAAGGCAACGATAGCAGCAAGAGCAAAGAAAATCCATTTTTGATATTTCATCATTCTTCCTCCTTTACCATTGCTGTAGGTTCTACACCGTTTGTTTCCTCTGATACAGCTTGTTCCTCTATGGTTGCCACATCAGCTACTTGTCGACGTGCTTGTCGAACACGTTGATTGACCGTAGCACGTTGTTTCCCTTTACGCCATAAATAAATGGCATTAATACCAAGTACAATGATGCCCAGTACTAAGAACGACACGCCTCGTTCGATGAACGTAAAGCTAGGATCAAAGAAGCGTGCTCCAAACATAGCAATCAAGGTTAATATGCTGCTATTGAGTAAACTCACCTTTTTCACCAATGTGCCACGAATAAAAGTCACTAACGCAGCCACAAAGATATACGCATTAAATAGGATGGATGTCAAAATAGGAGTCGACCCAGAGACAGTGACCACATAACATCCAAAGATTACAAAAGGAATTAAGCCGATAGCACTTTCAATCCGCTTTGCCAACACTAAACGACGCAATACGAGGAAGGCTACCCCAAGGCTTAACAACATGCAACACCATAACCACCATGCCATGGAGCTTTCATCAATGCGAACCCACGTGCTAAGGTATGTCCCTTCCACAATGGTGTACAATAAAGCAATGGCACCTACCCCCTTACAAGGCAACGCTAAGAGGGTAATTTTCTTTTCCAATGTACCTAATCCATACGTGACAGCACCCAGTACACTGATAAAAAATAGATTCATTTGCGGCTCATAGGTGGATAAAGTGAAAAATACTTCTCCAAAAATAGCACCTACAAATGCCCATGATACGGATACTAATAAAGGATCTTTCACCTGTTTATAGTTACCAAAACGACGAATGTAGTATGGAACTGCTACTAGTAAAAGGCCTCCTACGGCAGCTGGCCCTACCCATGCATTTAAAGGATGATTAGAAAAGCTCCATCCCAAGACACCAATGAGGTACAATATCATACCCAATGCGGAATCAAGGATATAAATGATAGGCAAAGAACAACACAGGATAATGAGCACATATAGACCCATGTGCTCCCCTGTATAATAGGTATCTGCCACTAATAAGGTAGAAGTCGTTAATATCCCCATATAGATAACGGTAATTGCTTCCGCAATCATGCTAGCTGGCTTGGCTTTCCATACACCGCCCCCTACAATGGTGATTGCTAGCAGTAGGATGACTAATGCCCAATCAAAGCGTCCATTGGGGGAAAATCCATACCAATACCCAGCAAAGAGCAATATAATTCCCAGTAAAATGAGCGCAGCGCCCCCTAATATCGTAATCAGCCGCGTCCAAGATGGCCCCTCTTTAGGAATGAACCCATACTTGGCTTGTAACTGCTGACTTTGTTCCTCTGAAATGAGACCTTCCTCGCGCCATTGCTCAAGTTCTTCATGTAACCAACGTATATGTTGTATATTCATATATCTCTCCATAGAAAAAGGCTTTGCTCAGAGAACAAAGCCTTGTATCCTATTATTTAACAATTAATACTGGACATGTGGAATGACTAGTTACATAACTACTTACACTACCCATAAACAACCCTTTCAAAGGTCCTAGTCCACGGCTCCCCATAACAATTAAGTCTGCATCATACTTTTTAGCTACTGCTAATACCGCAGGTCCAGGAGAACCTACTTCAAAGACGCATTTGACTTTCATATCTGCTGGTACATCTTCTGCTACTTCGCTTAAGATTTTTTTACCAGTTTCTTCCATATCTTCTGCAATTTGTTCAGATACATAACCGCCACTGATTGGAGTTTGGTCAAAGTTAGAAATTGCGGATACAATATTCGCTACATGTACCAAAATCAATTCCGCATCATTACGTTTTACAATTGCCAATGCATGTTCTAATGCTCTTTTACCATTTTCCGATCCATCTGCAGGAACAATTATTTTTTTATATTCCACCATAGTAAGACCTCCTCCGAATTGTCACTGTGCTACTATGTAACTTGTCTATATCTCTATAATTCGACATAGACTTGAAAATTCCTTTTCTTTACTCTTATTGTCTCATAAAATCCGAATCTTCGCAAATGAAACTTGCGTCACGATGATATCTTTATGGTGTTCTTTGGCAATATTAACACACACTGAAAGCACAGCGTAGGTTCTAAATCGAAGAGCAGGGCATAAAGTTATTTCCTTCATTTCTGCCTTGCTTAGCAAAGGGAAGACCGTGGCACACCTCTCCACAAACTGATACTCCGTTAGGTTTGCTCCGAGGCATGCCACGTTCTTCTAGGATTAGCATAATTCTAATAAATACAAATATCATTTCATATACTAGAATCTATTTACCCATGCCCTGCTCTTCATCCATATACTAAATATAGATAATCAACATCGATACGTGCTTGCTGTGCTATACCGACTTTGTCCTATCATTACAAACGAACACCTACAAGAGTATATCCTGCCACTGCGTTTCTACGGAGAGGTATGTTATATTTACTTTGGACATGCCACTTTTACATTATGTTCCTCAAAGTTATAAGGACTACCTCATAAAAGCATATATTCTTATTTTAGTCGAATTAATGACAGTAAAATCGCTCCGATGATTGGGGGAATGGACAATGCCATTAAGGCTGTTTGGTAATTACCAGTAGCTGTCAATACTGTGGACAAAATGATAGGTGCTGTGAGTGCACCAATTTGGTTAAATAGATTTACGAATCCTGCTGTGGTTCCTCTTAGTTCTGGTGGTGCTGCCTGGATAATGATAGCATTGGTTAATGGGCTATACATAAACGCGCCCATACCTAATAGAGGTGCTGTAATGTATAACATATCTGGATTACTTGTGTTCGCAAAGATTAGTAAGGCTGGAGAGAATAAAAACATAACGATGGCTGCTAAATAGTTTCGTGGTAAAGAAATTCTATCTGAAATGAATCCGATAGTCGGTTTGGCAATCACTGCCGCAATACCATAAATACTCATAATAGCACCTGCAAAGATAGGTGTCACATGTAATTGTTTCACTAAATACAAGTTAGCCCAAGTGGTAACTCCCCAAGTAGTGCCTGTTGCAAAAAATCCCATCACTGCCAACAATAAAATGTTGCGGTTCGTTCCTACAAAACGTAAGCTTTGTACTAATGACATGGACTGTTGCTCTGTTCCTTGCGTCTCTTTTATTTGGCCTTTTCTGAAAGCTTGTACTTCTTTCACTGTGAATAGAGCTAAAAAGAATACAATCAATGGTAATAAAGCAGTAATCAAAAATGCCATTTGCCATCCGTAGTGGACAGCCACAAATGGTGCATATCCATTGACTACGGTAATCCCAAAGGATGTACAACTCATAAAAATACCTACTGCGGTACCACGTTGTTCTGCACTGAAATGCTCTCCAATGGCTTTCAAACAAGCAGATTGCACAGGGCCTGATACAATACCTAATAAGAAACGCAATACTAAGCCATATTCATAACTTTGGACAGTACTCATAAGCCCCGTTACAATGGCCATAGCCACTAAACTTCCTAGAATGGATTTACGATAGCCAAATCGATCTGCTAATAATCCACCTGGCAATACGGTCAATGCATAACCAAAATAAAACGCCGTCAAATAGGACGTTCCTTGCTGTGCTGTAAAATGCAATGCTTCATTTACAATTGGCATCAACGATGACCATGATAAGCGCATGACAAAACTTAATAAAAACGTTAACCACAAAGTCAGCAGTATACCTGTTTGTGTAAGAGTAAACCCTTTTTTCATGTAATACCTCCTATGGAATACTACAAACCTATTTATACAATATAATCTGCATAAAATTATAACATATATCACCTAGTTTCACACCAGTATTCTTTCACTCTACTTTGACTGATCTCATAGCAGCTTATCCTTCAGAATACTTGAATAAAAGCACCCCTAACATAAGCACCACAAGTATGCATCATATTCTGATTGACAAAAGGTCTAGTTCAATGATAGACTATAACTAGTTTTTATATTTGGAGAGGTGTCCGAGTGGTTTAAGGAGCTGGTCTTGAAAACCAGTGACTCCGCAAGGGGCCGTGGGTTCGAATCCCACCCTCTCCGCCACAATAAGCTGTTATCAACATGATAATAGCTTTTTTATTTCCCCCGTAGAATCACGGTTATGCGTAGTAGCCCTGTGGCGTTCCTTACTATCTACATGACATAAACTCAAGAAGAGCACGGTGTGCCCCCCCTTTAGCACCTACCCGAAAGAGCACCACAGGCTATAAGAGCACGGTATACATCAAAAGTATGTGGCAGTTCATTATTATACCAAAACAACACATATGCAAAAGAACACGATATATTCCGGAGCAAACCTAACCACTGTATCAGTTTGTGGAGGAATATATCGTGTTCTTTCATTGTCTTATATCAGGTATAACTGCCACATACTTCCAGAGAAATACCACTCTCCGTAGCCTGTGCCGTTCTTTCTTAGTGCTAGTCTTTGAGTTCAGAATTTCCAAGTCCTGTTTTACGGAAGATGGCAAAGATAACGCTCAATAAGATGGCTGTTACTGTTGCCAATCCCATACCTTGCAATACCACTGGGCCGATGGCTAATTTAGCGCCGCTCAAACCGATAACTAGTACTACAGAGGTTAAAATTAGATTAGAGGATTTTGTATAATCTACTTTACGTTCTACCAACATACGTAAACCAGAAGCAGCGATGATACCGAATAATAAGATACTTACACCACCCATTACTGGAACTGGGATAGCATGAATTAAAGCTGCTACTTTACCAACGAAGGAGAACAAGATAGCAAGTACTGCGGCACCAGCGATAACGAAGGTACTGAACACACGTGTAATCGCCATAACACCGATATTTTCTCCATATGTTGTATTTGGTGTAGCACCAAATAAACCGGATAACACATTGGATAAGCCATCTGCAAATAAAGAACGGCTCAAACCTGGATCTTTCATTAAATCACGACCAATGATATTGCTTGTAACTACAATATGCCCTACATGTTCCGCAAATACTACGAACAAAGCTGGCATAATCATTAAAATAGCATTGATATTAAATTCTGGCTCATAGAAATGTGGAAGGGCGAACCAAGGTGCATTGGCTACACTTGTGAAGTCTACTACTCCCATAATCGCAGCCGCTACATAGCCAGATACTACGCCAATTAATACTGGAATTACCGCAAAGAACCCACGGAATAATACAGTACCTAGGATAGTCACTGCTAAGGAAAATAAAGATAAGAATAACACTTGTTCATGAGTCATGCCAAATGTTTGCCATTGATCTCCAATGATGCCTGCCATCCCCATTGCTACAGGGGCCACTTCTAAACCGATAACCGCAACAATAGCGCCCATCGCTGCTGGTGGAAATAATACATCAATCCATTTAATACCAATAAATTTAACTAATAAAGCCAATAGCATAAAAGACACACCAAAGGCAATGAAACCACCTTGCGCTGCTCCATAGGTCATACCAGATGCTACTACTGCACCTACAGGTCCAATGAAAGCAAAGCTAGAGCCTAAATAGGAAGGAATCTTTCCTTGACAAATTAATACGTATAAAATAGTGCCAATACCGTTCATGAATAAGGACGTAGCTGGATCAACTTTCAATAAGAATGGTACTAATACTGTAGCCCCGAACATAGCAAATAAATGCTGGAAACTAAGTGGTAATAACTTAGCGAAAGACGGGCGTTCGTGAACATCAATAAAATCTTTCATGGTTCATCTCTTTCTGTGTGAATCACACTTAAAACATTAAGACCTAGGTTGAAACCGATGCCGTGTTTCTTCACCAATAGATGGTAAATGACGGGTCGTTCCAATTTGTTTGCGTGCATATTCATTGCGACGCGCAATATTTAATAATATCCCTATGACAGCAAAATTCGTTACCAATGAGGACCCGCCATAACTAATGAATGGCAAGGGAACCCCTGTTACCGGCACTAAACCTACCACCATAGCAATATTAAAAAATGCTTGAATAGTAATAAAAAATGTAAGTCCTATCGCTAATATTTGGCCTAATACATCTCTAGATTGACGAGCAATGGAAAGGCCATATTTCGTAAACCATAAGAAGAAAAACGCTACCAAGCAAACACCTAAAAAGCCAAATTCTTGCGAGAAAATGGAAAAGGCAAAATCTGTATGAGCTTCTGGTAAATAATTATATTTAGAAATTCCTTGCGTAAATCCTTCTCCCCAGAATCCCCCAATGGACACACTCAATATACTTTGCGTTACTTGGTACCCATTGACAGTCGTATCCGACCATGGATCATAGAAGGCTACTACACGATCCCAACGATACTGTTCATAGCGGACTAAAGGATATGCAATAGCAGCGAGGATGCTAAAGACAATCACCAAATATTTCCAGTCCGATTTTCGATAGCCTACGCAAAACGTCATTAAGGTAGGAAACAATAAAATCAGCACTGCTGTTCCCATATCTGGCTGCTTCATGGTAATCCCCGCATATAGAATGGGTACAAAAAATGCAGATGGCAATAGAAAGTTTGGATGTAATTTGCCCGGAGTCCTTCGAAATCGTTTCCACAGTCTATTGATTTGAAATACAATGAAGGTCCACACTTTCCAAAGCCAGCCTAAACCTTTAGATTTCCCCCATTCATGTGGCTCAAACAAATGCATGATGCCCTGTTCTTTTACTTGTTTATCAATACGGTACGCCGCCCAAAGCATGGCCGCTAACTTGGCAAACTCCGACGGTTGTAGCGTTAACCCTAGAGGCAAACTAATCCAACGTCGTGCTCCATTCGCACCATGTCCAAGAAACGGTATAAAAACGATACCCATGAGGATAAGTACAATCACCAACAATTTACGTTGTACCTTAGGGTCTCCCCATTTACGATAATCAAATCGATAGAAAGCCCACGCCACAAAAACGCCTGCCCCTAAAAACAAAGCTTGCTTCCCTAATAGAAACCAAAATGGTTTCCAGTTGTCTCCCCCATGCAATGTCGTTGTGTATGTCGCGCTATAACCATTTAAAAAACCTATCAAAATAATTCCGAAGAGAGGTACCAATATACCTTGTCCATCATGCTTGATAATACTTTTATAAAGGGCTCTAATTTGTTGAAATATACCGAGATTTTTGTTAGATGAACTACTATTCTCCTGCATCTGTCGTATCACTTCCTTTAGCTGGCTTAATCGCCTCTAAGCGGAAAATTGGTTGGCCTTTAGCGCTGAATTTTTCTTCATATTCTGTGCGCACATTTGGCATATCTGTACTATGTAAATCATAACTTACATTTTTTAATGTCCAACCAGAGTTTGCAAACTCCTCTAAGGAGAACATAAATAATCCTTCATTATCTGTTTTAAAATGGATTTCTCCATTCTCTTTCAATAATCGCGCATAGCGATCTAGAAATGTATGATAGGTCAAACGGCGTTTTGCATGCTTCGCCTTTGGCCATGGATCACAGAAATTGATGTAGAAACGGTCAACTTCACCTGGTGCCACCACCTCTTCAATGCCGGCAATATCAAACAAACTCACTTTACCATTCTCTGCTTTTTGCTCATACAGTTTTTGAGCCGCATAATATAGCACGCCAATTTGCACTTCAAAGCCCACAAAGTTTGCTTCTGGATGGGCTTCACACATGCCAGCTATGAACTTGCCTTTTCCCGTTCCTAGCTCCATATATAATGGTTTAGACGGATCTGCAAAACTTTCACGCCATTTTCCCTTGAAAACTTCGCGATTCTCTAGTACAGTATATGTATTATATTCTAGGATTGCATCATCAATCCATGGTTTTCTCCGTAAACGCATACTATCTCCTTTTATAACAATCTTATCCTTACTATTATAGTACATCATCTGTTCTATGTCAGTACTCACTTATAATTTTTTTATTTCCGTGAAAGGATTTCTATGAAAGCATTAGTATTATCTAGTGGCGGTGTAGATTCCACCACTTGCTTAGCCATGGCCATCGATGCTCTCGGCACAGACAATGTGAGCGCCCTGTCCATTTGGTACGGGCAAAAGCACAAAAAAGCTATTCAAACCTAACGGAATGAATAGCTTTTATCGTTCTTTCGTCACTTCAATGACCTGACTAGAATTTGCATCAATCGTCACATACATCGTCTCTCCACGCATATCTAATACAACATGGTATTGAGCAACATATCCTTTTGTTTCCAGCTCCCAACGAATTAAGCGAGCTTCACTGCCTAATATAGCAATCGCTACTTGCGTTGCTTCATCAGGATTGATAAGATTACCTAAATCAATGGCAGCAGATTGCACCATTGATTCTTGTGCACTCTCTACAGCAGCATTCAATACCTGTCCTGTAGTAGCATCTATGGTCACGCTATGACCTGCTTCGGAGGAGACTCCCTCTACTTCGTAGCTTTTACGGCCATCTTGCGTTTCAAATGTTATCCCTTTCACTTGTGCTGTTGGATATTGCCTCTTATACAGGTTTACAGCCCCCTTGGCATCGACTAATATGGGTGGTACCCCATCCGTAGACTCCACCTTATCCTGCGAATTAGGTATTACTTTTATTTCAGGTAACGGTACCTTCTTCATCGTAATGGGCTCTGCATCTGGCGATGTGATAGTTGTGGAAATAGTTTCTTTCTCACTACAACATGCATACCATGAAATTGTCCCTACAGAAGCGATAGCACAAATACTTAGGATACTTATGAGTATCTTTCGTTTCATATGGCATCCTTTTTACACACTAAATAATTTCTCCCATAGTATACACTATCATTATGAAAGTAAAATGAACCCCTACTTCATACTTTCAGAATATATCGCAATACAGCATAACTAATTTCATAGAGCAAAATCATAGGTCCCGCAATCATAGTTTGGGATAGCATATCTGGTGTCGGTGAAATGGCTGCACCCACAACAAAGGCCACTAGAATAAACATTTTCCGATATTGTCGTAATCGGTCAGATGAAAGAATACCAATCACGCCCAGAGCAATCAATATAAGTGGAAGTTCAAAGGTAATACCAAATGGTAATATAAAGGCAATGACAAAATCGATATACTGACCTATAGAAAATAATGGTTGTAATTCATCTGTACCAAAGCCAATAAAAAATTGTATGGCCATTGGCAGTACTAAATAATATGAGAACAGTACACCTACTATGAATAAGGTAACGGCTGCAGGCACCACCATAAAAGTTACTTTTTTCTCACCTCTTGATAAGGCTGGCACAATGAATGCCCAAATCTGATAAAACCAAATAGGACTAGATAAAATACAGCCTGCTACTAAGGAAATTTTCATATAGGTAAAGAACGCTTCTGTTGGTTTTGTATAATACAATGTTCCAGCTGGTGCCACTAAGATTTGAAGAATGTCTTCCACATAATAATACGCCCCCAAAGTGCCTATGACAATCGCTACAATGGCTACCACTAAACGCATGCGAAGTTCATCTAAATGATCTACCACAGACATAGAAGATGCTTCTTCCATAAGTTTTGCTTCCGTCTCTGTATAGTTGTCCTGTTGTAACAAGGCGTCTTGCTCTGCCTGTTGCTGAGCAAGACGCTTTCTTTGCGCTATCACACTATTCAAGGATGGACGTTTCGCACTCATAGTAAAGTCTTTTACTTGAAATTCTTTCATTCTTACACCTTACGGTTCGATAACTTTTCAAGAACAGTTTCTAAAATCTCTTTTCCTTTAAAGGATGGTAATTGCTCTAATGCTATCTCTGCTTGTCTGCGATACATCCCTTCAAGAGCTAACGCTTGATCAATACCGCCTTTAGCAATCACATAAGCCAACAATTCTTTTGTATCTTTTCCCTCACGAATCTCATCTATCATAGTTGTCAAACGAGAGGTGTTTTCTGGTGTTACGATAGATAATAAGGGATAGGTCAAGATACCTTCTTTTACATCCTTACCTACCGGTTTTCCTGTTGTTACCGTTTGCTCACGGTAATCCATCACATCATCGGTAATTTGGAATGCCATTCCTAAGCCATGACCATAAGTGCGCAATAATGATATATGTTCCTCTGACCATCCCCCAAGAATGCCACCCAATGCTAAGCATCCTTCAATGAAGTCCGCTGTTTTCTTTTGTGTTTTTAATAGGTATCGGTCTGTACCTTGATCTAATCGATATACATCTTCCATTTGCATAAATTCGCCTTCTACTAAGGCAGAAATAATTTCAGAAAAAATGGTTAAACATGGAATCGAACCAATTTCAGCTACAATACCGAAGGCTTTAGCAAATAAATAGTCTCCGCTGAGGATGGCTACCTTATTGCCTTTTGTGCAATGAATAGAAGTAACCCCTCGTCGCACTTCTGCTTGGTCTAATACATCATCATGAATGAGTGTAGCTAAGTGCAACATCTCAATAGCCGCCGCCATACGAACTCTATCTTCTTGTTTAGAATCTCCACTCAAGGCAATCAACAAACACAATTGCGCCCGCAAGCGCTTGCCGCCCCCTGCTGAAAGAGGACGAATCAGTGCATTAAAATCTTCTGCACCAGTTTGTAGAGATTGTTGCAAATATGTTTCTACTCGTTCTAAATCTTTAGATACTCGTAGCTTCATTTGTGCATCTGTAAGAATACTCATTCCTCTTCCCCCAATAAGACCGCATTAATACGTGCTAATAAACGATCACGACCCGTATGCTTTAAAGAACTATACAAAATAGGCGTATGCCCAGTTGGGTATCGCTCTTCAATGGTCTTTAACTGTTTTTGTCGCTCGTTCATTTTTAACTTATCCGCTTTTGTTACCACAATTTGTAAAGGGACTCCATGGGATTGCAACCA
Source organism: uncultured Veillonella sp. (assembly GCA_963516605.1). Lineage (GTDB taxonomy): Bacteria > Bacillota > Negativicutes > Veillonellales > Veillonellaceae > F0422. Next base: position 173,710 of record CAUQBP010000002.1, read on the forward strand.
ATCAAAAGCCTCCTGGTCAATGGGTAACTCTGGATGACGCCCATCAATGAGTAAACACAATAGCATCATCCGTTCGCTTTGTAAAATATAATTAGCAATAAAAGAAGACCAAATATTAGTATTGGATCCACCTGTTTTAGCATATCCATAACCTGGCAAATCGACTAAGAACCAATCAAAGCGACGTTCCATATCATCTGGTAAATCTTCCTTTGATTCTATACTAAAGAAGTTAATCGTTTTCGTTTTACCTGGCGTACCACTAACCAATGCCAATCCTCTATGATTACACAAAGAATTAATCAAAGAAGATTTTCCCACATTGGATCGTCCCAAGAAGGCAATTTCTATGGTATCACCTTCTGGGTATTGATCCGCCTTCACCGCAGATGCTATATATTTCGCTGCGATGATGCGTGGACCTGTCGTCTCTTTTCTAGTATACACTGGTTTTGGATGGCGTTTTACAGCTGGTTTCTTCTTCATAGTAATGCCTTTTCTAGTACTTCTTCCATCGTTTTTACAGGAGTGATAATCAACCCTTCTTTTACGATATCTGGTAAGTCTTGAATATCCTTTTTATTGCCTTCTGGAATGAGTACTTCTTTCACTCCGTAACGAAGGGCTGCTAATAATTTTTCTTTCAAACCACCGATTGGCAATACTCTACCACGTAAAGTAATTTCCCCTGTCATAGCAATATCAGAGCGCACCTTTTTGCCCGTCAAAGCAGATACGATAGCCAATGTCATCGTAATCCCTGCAGATGGGCCATCTTTAGGCGTAGCCCCTTCTGGTAAGTGCACATGAATATCTAGTTCCTTATGGAATTTTTCTGGCAATTTCAATTCTTTTTGACGATGACGAATGTAGGACATAGCCGCTTGACCAGATTCTTGCATCACTTTGCCTAAGCTACCAGTCAAACTTAATTTGCCTGTTCCTTGCATTGTCGTCGCTTCACATGGCAAAACAACACCACCTACGGAAGTCCAAGCTAAACCATATACAAGTCCAACTTGTGCTTGTTTTTCCCGAGACTCTTCCACAAATTTAGGAGTACCTAGGTAGTCTTCTAAATTCTTCACTGTTACTTTAGGTGCTTTTTCACCTTCCGTAACCACAGCAAATGCTAATTTACGGCAAATTTTAGCAATTGTTTTTTCTAATGTACGAACACCGGCTTCACGAGTGTATTCAGAAATCACACGTTTTAACACTGCATCTGACAGTTTGACACCTTGCTCTTGTAAGCCATGTTTTTCAATTTGTTTTGGCACTAAGTAGCGTTTAGCAATTTCTAATTTTTCTTCTTCTGTATAACTGCTAAGTTCGATAATTTCCATACGATCCAATAATGGTCTAGGAATATTACCTGCTACATTAGCAGTAGTAATCCAAAATACATCAGAGAAATCAAATGGAATTTCAATATAATGGTCACTGAATGTACTATTTTGCTCAGGGTCTAACACTTCTAATAAAGCGGAAGATGGATCCCCTTTATAATCGGATGCTAATTTATCAATTTCATCAAGCAAGAACACAGGGTTACGAGTACCTGCAGTTTTAAGTCCTTGAATCATACGACCTGGTAAAGCTCCTACATAGGTACGACGATGACCACGAATTTCAGCTTCATCACGTACACCACCTAAGGATGCACGGATAAATTTACGATTCATAGCTTTGGCAATCGAACTTGCTAAGGATGTTTTACCTACCCCTGGTGGTCCTACTAAACACAAGATAGATCCACCTTGTTTACCAGATAATTTGCGCACTGCTAAGAATTCTAGAATGCGTTTTTTGATTTTTTCTAAACCATAATGGTCACCATCCAGTACATCGCTAGCTTCTTTCAATTCTAAACGATCATCAGATAAAGTGTTCCAAGGAAGTTGTAATAACCAATCAATATAGTTACGCAAAATATTGGATTCTGGCATCATTTGTGGCATACGGCTATAACGAGTAATCTCTTTATCGATACGAGCATGGATATCTTCAGGTAATTCTAATTTTACCAATTGTTCTCGTAGTTCCTCTGCCTCTTGATCAGGGTCCATTTTATCCCCTAGTTCATCATGGATTGCACGAATTTTTTCTCGCAAGAAATATTCCTTTTGCGCTTTTTCCATAGATTGTCTAACCTGGTTATTAATGGAGTTTTCCATATCCGAAATTTGAAGTTCGGTATTCAAAATACCTACAACCATGTTCAGACGGCGATTAACGGACAGCTCTTCTAAAATACTTTGGCGCACTTTTAGTTGGAGAGGCACGAGAAAGGCTATTTGGTCCGCCCATTCACTAGCATCAGCGCTCCCCAATACATGATCTAAGCCTTCGTCTGTATTTGGTTTGATTACCTCTACCCATTGGGCAAATTTAGATTGCAAAATACGACGGTATGCTTCCTCTTCCATCGGATCTTCATGTATCGATTCTAGAGGGGTTACTGTGGCTTCATAGAATGGTTCTGTAGAAAGAATAGTATCCACATTAACACGGCTTACTCCTTCTACTAAAATACGAACTACGCCCCCTGGTAAACGGAGCATTTGATTTATTTTAACAATTGTCCCAACCTTGCCTAATTCTTCCAAGGTAGGAGTTTCGATACTTTCGTCTTTCTGAGCAGTTACCACTAAATATTGATCTTTATCCATAGCTGCTTTTACAGCTTGCACCGATGTGGTACGACCAAGATCTAGTTGTGTCACTACTTTGGGAAATACGACAATTCCACGTAGGGGAACCATCGGTAATGTCATAGGTTTAGTTTCCATTGAACCTCCCAGTACTATATGATAAAAAGAAACCCATTCCGCCTTTGAAATGAGTTTCTTTGCCTTTACTATCTGATTGCTTCAGCGTGGACTCATTTGTTGAGTATTGGCTCTTCTTCGCCACGAACCGCTTTGTCTGTTACAATGCATTCTTTTACATCTTTCATAGATGGTACTTCATACATCACACGTTTCATAACTTTTTCGATAATGGCCCGTAATCCGCGTGCTCCCGTATTGCGTTCTAAGGCTTCTTTCGCAATCTCACGGAGTGCATCTGATTCAAAGACTAATTTTACATCATCTAAAGACAGCATTTTTTCGTATTGCTTAGTCAATGCATTTTTAGGCTCTGTCAAAATTTTAATTAATGCCTCTTCATCAAGTGGGCTGAGCGTAACCATCACTGGCAATCGTCCGATAAATTCAGGAATTAATCCGAATTTTTGTAAGTCTTCTGGCACAACTTCTTTCAAGATAGAGGCTACATCTTTCTCCTCTTTCTTTTGAATATCTGCACCAAAACCTAATGTTTTTTTTGCAGTCCGTTTCGTGATCACTTTTTCCATGCCATCGAAAGCACCGCCGCAAATAAACAAGATATTTGTTGTATCTAAGTGTAACATCTCTTGATTAGGATGTTTCCGTCCCCCTTGTGGTGGCACAGAGGCTACTGTTCCTTCTAGGATTTTCAGTAATGCTTGTTGTACACCTTCGCCAGATACATCGCGAGTAATGGACGGATTTTCTGATTTACGAGCAATTTTATCGATTTCATCAATGTAGATGATACCGCGTTCAGCTAGCTCTATATCATGGTCGGCAGCTTGGATTAATTTGAGAAGAATGTTTTCTACATCTTCCCCCACATAGCCTGCCTCTGTCAAACTAGTAGCATCTGCCATGGCAAATGGTACTTGTAACATTTTTGCTAATGTTTGAGCCAATAATGTTTTACCACTACCTGTGGGCCCAATAAACAGTACATTGGACTTTTGTAGTTCCACATCATCGATGACATTATCATGTTGCAAACGTTTGTAATGATTATATACGGCTACAGACAAGGAAACTTTAGCGTCATCTTGACCAATAACATACTGATCAAGATGAGCTTTTATTTCTTTTGGAGTCGGGATATCGTTTAAATCAAACGTTTCCGGTAGTTCTTCAATTTTGTCTTCCTCAATAATATGCTGGCATACATCAATACATTCATTACAAATGAACACATTAGGACCTGCTATCAATCGTTCGACTTCAGTTTCTGCTCTACCGCAAAAATTACAACGTCTTTCTTTATCGTCTTTATTCAAACCCCTGTCTCCTTATTTTTCTGTTGAGGATGGACGCGTTAACACTTCGTCAATCAAACCATATGCTTTTGCCGCTTCTGCAGACATGAAATTATCACGATCTGTATCTTGCGCAATGATTTCTATTGGCTGACCTGTATGATGTGCTAATACGCCATTCAATTCTTCTCGTAACCGTAAAATTTCACGAGCGTGAATTTCAATTTCAGACGCTTGCCCTTGCACACCGCCTAAAGGTTGGTGAATCATAATGCGAGAGTGTGGCAACGCATACCGTTTACCAGGTGCTCCCGCTGTGAGCAACAAGGAACCCATACTAGCCGCTGAACCTACACATATGGTAGATACATCAGGTTTAATGTACTGCATAGTATCATAAATTGCCATACCTGCAGTTACCACGCCGCCTGGGCTATTAATGTATAGGTGAATGTCTTTATCTGGATCTTCCGATTCTAAGAATAGCAATTGGGCTACGATACTATTAGCTACCGTATCATCAATAGGGCCACTCAATAGAATAATTCGATCTTTTAATAGACGAGAATAAATATCGTAGGATCGCTCACCACGACCAGTTTGCTCTACTACGATTGGCACATACATAGACATCTAACACCTCTTATACATGTACCTGCATTAGCAATTATTCAGCTTTTTCAGCACCTTTAGCATTCTCAATGATGAAACGAGCTGCTTTTTTGCGTGCTACGGAACTTGCTAACATAGATACACGACCTTCTTTTACAATGATATCGTATACTTCTTTAGGGTCAGCACCGAATTGTTGGGACATAGCAAAGATTTCATAGTTCATGTCTTCAGGAGTTACTTGAACGTTTTCTGCTTTTGCGATTTCATCTAATACTAAGTCAGCGCGAACGTTTTCAGCGGCTGCTGCTTTATTTTCTTCACGTAATTCTTCAATAGTTTTGTTGGAGAATTTCAAGTAGTCTTCTAATTTTAAACCACGACCTTCAAGGTTCATCGCTAATTCTTGAACCATTTGTTCAGCGCGGTCTTCAATCATGATTTCAGGGATATCTACTGTTGCATTTTTAACAGCTAATTCCACTAAACCTGCATTGTACGCATCGATAGCACGACGTGCTGCATCATCTTCCATACGTTTGCGAAGATCTGCTACAAATTCTTCTGCTGTATTGTAAGATGGTTCAGTTTTACCTTGACCTACAGATACGGAACGCACGAATTCATCAGTGATTTCTGGTAATTCTTTACGTTTAATATCATGGATATGACATTCAAATTTTGCTTCTTTACCAGCTAATTCTGCTACGAAGTAATCTTCTGGGAAAGATACAGTAACAGTTACATCTTCGCCAGCTTTGTGGCCGATTAATTGCTCTTCAAAGCCTGGGATAAAGCTGCCAGAACCGATTTGTAATGGGTAGGATTTGCCTTCACCACCATCAAATGCTTCGCCATCGATGAAACCTTTGAAGTCGATTGTAGCAAAGTCATCCTTTTGTACAGTTGCATCTTCTGGAGCTGCTACCATTTTAGCTTGTTGGCTACGGATATTGTTCAATTGTTCTTCTACTTGCTCGTCAGTAACAGTAGCATCTTGTTTTTCTACTTCTAAGCCTTTGTAGTCACCCAAAGTTACTTCTGGTTGTTTTACTACTGTTGCTTTGAAGATTAAATCTTTACCTTCTTCAAATTGTTCACGTTCAATGTCTGGGTTGCTAACAGGAACGATTTCGTTTTCACGAAGTGCTTCTGTGTAAGCACGACCTGCTAATAATTCAAACGCTTCTTCAGCGATAGCTTCTTTACCATAGTTCATTTCCAACACTTTACGAGGTGCTTTACCCTTACGGAAACCTGGAATGTTAACTTGGCCAGCGATGCGTTTTACAGCTTGTGCAAAACCTTTTTTCACGTCTTCCGCTGGAATTTCAATTGTAATAGATACCTTGTGCTGATCAACAGCAGTTACAGTTGCTTTCATGAAACTATTTCCTCCTTAGGGTATACTGCGCCCAAATTATAAGTTTTAATATTGCATTCTTAATATTATCATAAAGTTGTCAATAGTGCAATTATTTCCCTATTTACCTTGTTCTTCTGCGATAAGTTTCATGATATCATGACGACTTACCATGCCAATCAAATGATACGCATCATCAACAACTGGCAAATTTTTCAAATGTTTTTCTACCATAGCCCCTACAGTTGCTTCTACCTCTGCATCTGCATAGGCAGTAATTACTTCTGTAGTCATAATTTCTTCTACATGAGTAGCCATCAGTTTTTTGAATTGTCCATCGTATTCACCGATGCCACCGTAGTAAATATTAGCACCTAAAATATTGATGTAATGTGGTGCATGAGGCCGAACTTTTTTATACAATAAGTCCCCTTCCGATACAATACCAATTAATTTGTTCTCTTCATCTACGACAGCAATGGCCGTTAAATTGTGTTTCACCATCAATTTAGCTACATTCGTAATCTGTTCATCTTTACCAACAGTAATTGGGTATTTGTTCATAATTTCTTGTAATGTCATAGTCGGTTCCTCCTATTTCATATATACATACGCAGCAAAGATAGCTATTACTATTGCTGTTACAACCAAAATAGCTGTTAAACTTTTGCGGTTACCACCATCTCCACCTTCTTCTGTGCCTATGTGGTTGCCTTCTTCATCATAATTATGACGATATTGACCTTCTAAGTCCGCATAATCTGTCACATCTTCCACTTTTGCTTGTTGACGTAATTCTTGTAATCGTTTTCTACGCTCTTCTACGTCATTGGCTACGGAATGAACTTGCACTTTCATCACATCTTCTCGTAACCCTTCAAGACGCGGTACCATTATTTGCAACCGTTCTACCAAAGCCTTATTAATTTCTACGCAGGAACTCAATACAGTTTGATGCAAGAATAAAATTTGCATCGTTTCTTCTTCCGATACACCTAGTGCCCCTTCTACTACTGCTTTCGCAAGTTCCGTTTCTTTCGCAAGCATATCCACCACTGTAGAAATATAATAATCTACACGGTCAAAAATTTTATTCAATTCTACGTTTTGTTCTAATAATTCGTGTTTACGATGGAATAAATAAGCTGGATTACCACCAGAAGTTTCCATTTGTTGAATCATATTCGCCATATCTACATAGGTATCCAATACGGTACAAATTGTACTTGTTACATTCTCATATTCTCGTATACCATCGAGAACCATATGACGACGTTCTTCTAATATGTTAGATCTTCCCTTTTCTTCTAATTCGACAAAGAGTGCCTCATATCCTTGTACCAGTGTTTGTATTTCACTTTGAATCGCAAGAATATCTTCTTTCCCCTCTGTTAATTCTGTAGAATAGTCTCTCACAAATTCCGGATCTTCTATGGACAATTCCTGTACATCTGCTGACACATAAGTAATTCCTTTTTCAATTGCACTTGCCATGCATATCTCCTTTCCTACCAATGATATGGTTCATTTCGATTAATCTTACAAGTTCTATATAATTGTTCTACCAGTACAAGCCGCACCATTTGATGGGTGAAAGTCATAGGACTGATGGACAATTTCCAGTTTGCCCGTTGTCGCAGCTCTTCAGACACCCCAAAGGCGCCACCAATGAAGAACACCATCTCGCTATGCCCTTGTACTTCTAATTCACTAATCCGCTTTGCCAAGTCCTCGGAACTCATCAGTTTTCCATATACATCCAAAAGCACCACAAAAGACTGAGGCGTAACGTATTTCAATAACCGCTGCCCTTCATCATAGAGTGCTTTTTGCTTATCTGATGGGCTCGGTTTATCCCCCAATTTACTTTCAGGCAGCTCTGTAATCGTCACACCCCCATAAGGTTGTGTTCGCTTTACAAACTCTGCTACTCCTTCTCGTAAATAGGGCTCTTTTAACTTTCCTATACAATAGATAGAAAATTTCATACTATACTATCTCCTACGACGCTTACTGCATTCCCACTTCGGGACCATGTTGGCTACTATACATACCAATGGATACTATTATTTTCCATCGATACCAATGGATGTATATTCCTTTTGATCTCCATGATGTGCAGTAAACCCTTCTTGACCTTGTGTTTTGCACCAAGTTAGCAAGCGCTCTGATAGCTGCTCTACTAAATGGAGCGAATTGTTCTGCTCCGAACGATGGGCAAAAATTACTTCCATACCCTTAGGTCGTCTCAGGGCTGACAACACTTTCATCGCCGTCACATTCGACAAATGACCTACATTCCCTTTCACACGCCGTTTTAAATCTGGCGAGTATGGTCCATATAACAACATATGCTCATCATAGTTGGCTTCCAATACCAATAAATTTGTATCATGCAGATGCGCTAACATCTCCTTTGATACCATGCCTGTATCCGTTATTAACGCCGCTTTTGTCTGCCCTTTATAACAAGTGATCCCAATGGGATCTACCGCATCATGGCTAGTAGAAAATGGTTGTAATACCATATCTCCTATGGTCACTTCCGTCGACCCTAACGTTTGAAAGCACTCCGCAGATACGCTAAATTTATCCATAAGGCGCCGCGCTGTATTAGGTTTTGTAATAATGGGTAAGCCCATTTGTTTAATCATTTGAGGTACCCCTGCAATATGGTCAGAATGTTCATGGGTAATGACAATCCCTTCTACTATATGTTTCGGTATCTCCAAGTCTTGTAAGGCATTCGTAATACGTCGGCAACTAATGCCTGCATCAATAATCACTGCACTGTGAGAACTGCGAATAATGGTGCAATTCCCTTTGCTTCCACTAGCTAGGACATGAACTTCTAACTCTTTATCTTGCAATGTCATATCTCCTAGCATCTTTCTAATACATCTATGAAAGCTTTCATATTCTCTGTTAAATCTGGTCCTCGGCGGAACATATCGCCCCCTACAAGGAACATGGTATCTTTGCCATAAATGCTCACCAACTCTGGCAAACGCGCCTCAGTCACACCACCACCTGGAGATGGACAAGACGATTTCATCGACGCCAATGGTCCACGATTACTGTCACAAATTTGGCGACATAAGTCTGGTTTAAATGTAAATCGTCCACCATAGGACACAAAAATATTCATATCCCCACCGAAAATGCGTGGCAATAAGCCCATCCAAATGGTGGCAGCAATTCCTGATGTACCAGGTAATGTGAATCCACCCATCATAGAAGGATGCACGATAAGTGGCAAGTTCAAAGAATCATCGGTAGCCAATCGATGGAGCCAGCCAAATCCGATTAAGGACGGCGCCACCATCAGAGCAGTAGCACCTGCTTCTTTCGCATAATGGGCCCGTTCTAGCACATCTGTACCGTCTCCAGATACATTGGCTGCATAGAGGGTATGATGGCCGCTCTTAGCATTCGCCTCTTGTACTGCATGGGCACAACGTGACACCCGATCTTTGAAAGGAGAAAAGGATTGATTTGTTAATCCATGGTCATCCTTGATCACATCGGCACCGCCCATGGTATAGGCATGACACATACGAGCCAATTCTTCATTGGGCGTACCCATCGGTTTAATAACAGCTTGAATCATAGGACGAGTTGGGGTCTGGCATAATTCTCGAATGCCAGCTAAGCCAAACTTAGGACCTTGAAATGCGTTTACTAAACTTGGGCACAACTCTATATCCACCACCCAAATGTGTGGTTGCAAAGACGAGTTCCCAAAGACTACATTTAAAAACTGTGTCACTTCCAATCCTGATGTCTCCACCGGGTAGGCAATCTTTGCCAAAAAACAATCTTCTGTTTCTGCTAAGGAAAGCAATTGCCCCACCATATGACGGCGTGGATCACTTTCACCTAATAATTCATAAGGAAATTCAATGGTTTGCTCCACCTGTATGGACCAAGCCACTTGCTTCGCCTCTTCATAGGTGGGAACATGCAATGCATAGGTAACGGAAAATGTTTCCATTGGTGACTCCTTTCCCATCATTACAACTGTATCTATTCTATCTTGTGAGTATCTTCGTGAAAGCCTGTTACATTCTATTAGGTTGTAACAATTCTTCGAGACTATTTCTCTATTCTTATAGTATGACATAAGTTCCTATGAAATGCTATGTCATACATATAATTATACACTATATGCAATAAAAAAGAACCTATAATCGACTAGGTTCTTTTCTAAGAATGTGGTACACTGTTACTATTATTTACTCTATCATTCTACTAGGTGTTGTGACCGCCTGTATGCACTCTTAAGAGCGTCTATCCATATCAGTTGACACAACATCCTGACATTTGACATAGAGATACATGCATCATGTATCAGAAAGGACAATCTATGAACTGGAACAATTATCTTTCAAATATGACACAAACTTTACCCCCTTCTGGGATTCGTAAATTTTGGGAAAAAGCAATGGCTATGGACGATGTGATTTCTCTTTGCGTTGGGGAACCTGATTACATTCCCCCTCAACCTGTACTAGATGCACTTGTGGCTAGCGTAGAACGAGGAGAAACTAACTACTCTCCGAACGCAGGAATCTTGCCATTGCGTGAGGCCATCAGTAACTGGTACAGCCGTCGTTACCATGTGTCTTACGGCACGGATGAAATGATGCTTACCATCGGTGCTAGTGAAGCCATTGATTTGTCCTTACGTGCCCTCTTGAACGAAGGTGATGAGGTGTTAATTCCAAACCCATCCTACGTAGCTCATCAAGCAGAGGTCCATATGTGCGGCGGCAAGGCTATACCTGTACCGACACATTTAGAAGATAGCTTCAAACTTCGTGTAGAAGAATTGGAAAAGCTTGTGACAGAAAAAACAAAAGCTATTTTAATGTGTTACCCAAGCAATCCTACGGGGGCCATCATGGACTATGAAGATTTATTGCCTATCGCCGAGTTCGCGAAAGCCCATGATCTAATCATCATCTCTGACGAAATTTACTCAGAGCTCACCTACCACAAGGACCATGTATCTATGGCGTCCTTACCGGGTATGAAAGAGCGCACTATCATCTTAAACGGCTTCTCCAAGTCCTATGCCATGACAGGTCTTCGCATCGGCTTCCTTTGTGCACCTTCTGAGTTCATTACAGCTTGCATTAAACTACATCAGTACAGCATCGTCGCACCAGCTACACCAGTACAACACGCTGCCATCGTTGCCCTAAACGAATGCGACGACTCCGTTATCGCTATGCGACAAGATTACCTAGAACGCCGCGACATGATCGTGAAAGGATTCCAAGACATGGGCTTACCGATTGCCGTGCCAGAAGGAGCTTTCTATGTGTTCCCAGATATTTCTCAAACAGGTTTATCCGATGAAAGTTTCTGCGAACAATTGCTAGAACAACAACATGTAGCCGTTGTACCAGGATCTGCTTTCGGCACCTGCGGTGCTAACCGTATCCGTTGTTCCTATGCTTCTTCTAAGGAAACCATCCAAGAGGCATTACGCCGCATTAAGTTATTTTTAGATACTATCCATAATTAATATATACATAAAACAACATTGGACAGTAAATGTATTCATAGCAATTTTCTTCTATTGTATATGGTACTATCTATGTATATATCATCTTATTCATGGGACCGCTTAATTGCATTACATCTTATCCTAAATAACATGTAAACAACTATGCATACCACAAAAGGGTTGTACCAAAACTACTACAGTAGTTCGGTACAACCCTTTTTCTATCTCTTCGATATGTAATTAAGCACGTTCACAAGAGGCCGTCGTGATATACACAGAATTATTTTCCACTTCTAGGAATCCCCCAGGAAGGATAAACTCTTCACGCTTGCCATCATGATCAATGCGGATGGCCCCTGGCGCCAAAGCGCTCACTAAAGGCATATGATGTGGTTGGATACCAAACTCTCCATCAAGAGCTTTTCCTACCACCATCGTTGCGTCTCCAGAAAACACTGTTTCATCAGGAGTAATAATTGTTACATGCATGGTACTCATAGATTATTCTCCTTTCCCTAACATGTCCCTTCCTTTGGCAACAGCTTCATCGATAGTTCCCACCATGTAGAAAGCACTTTCAGGTAAGTCATCATGTTTACCTTCTAGGATTTCACGGAAACCACGCAATGTTTCTTTCAATGGCACATATTTACCAGGACTGCCTGTAAATACTTCGGCTACGAAGAATGGTTGACTCAAGAAACGTTGAATTTTACGAGCACGAGCTACGGTCAATTTATCCGCTTCAGACAATTCTTCCATACCTAAGATGGCAATGATATCTTGTAAATCTTTGTATTTTTGAAGTACTTCTTGCACGCCACGAGCTACGGAGTAATGTTCTTCCCCTAATACTAATGGATCCAAGATACGGCTTGTGGAATCCAATGGATCCACGGCTGGGTAAATACCAAGTTCTGCAATGGAACGAGACAATACTGTAGTAGCATCCAAGTGAGCAAATGTCGCTGCTGGCGCTGGGTCAGTCAAGTCATCGGCAGGTACATACACGGCTTGTACAGACGTAATGGAACCTTCTTTTGTCGATGTAATACGTTCTTGTAATGCCCCTACGTCATTGGCCAATGTTGGTTGGTAACCAACGGCAGATGGCATACGACCTAGTAAGGCAGATACTTCGGAACCAGCTTGGATGAAACGGAAAATGTTATCTACGAATAACAACACGTCTTGTTGTTGTACATCACGGAAATATTCCGCCATCGTCAAACCTGTTAAAGCTACGCGCATACGAGCTCCAGGAGGCTCATTCATCTGTCCATACACAAGCGCTGTTTTAGACAATACGCCAGACTCTTTCATTTCGTTCCAAAGGTCATTCCCTTCACGGGTACGTTCACCAACCCCTGCGAATACGGAGTAACCACCGTGTTCTGTAGCGATGTTATGAATCAGTTCCATGATTAGAACTGTTTTACCTACACCGGCACCGCCAAATAGACCGATTTTACCACCTTTTACATATGGCGCAATTAAGTCTACGACTTTAATACCAGTTTCTAAAATATTAGTTTCTGGTGCTAATTCATCAAATTTTGGAGCAGCACGGTGAATTGGCCAGTGTTCATTCACTTTCACTTCTGCTGGATCGTGGTCTACTGTTTCGCCTAATACATTGAAAATACGACCTAGTACACCATCACCAACAGGAACGGAAATAGCGGCACCCGTGTCCACTGCTTCCATGCCACGAGTCAATCCATCAGTGGAACTCATAGCAACACAACGAACTGTGTCATCACCTAAATGTTGCATAACCTCTACAACAATTTTAGACGTTTCTTGTTCGTCGCCTTTTGTAATAGTAATTGCATTGTAAATAGCAGGCAATTCACCTTTTGGGAAGACTACGTCTACCACCGGTCCAATAACCTGAACTACTTTACCTATATTTGTACTCATATACGAGATACTCCTTTATCTATTATTGCAATGCGTTTGCACCGCCTACGATTTCAGAAATTTCGTTAGTAATACCTGCTTGGCGCAACTTATTGTATTCTAAGTGCAAGGTACCAATCAATTCGCCTGCATTATCAGTAGCGGATGTCATGGCCGTCATACGGGCACCTAATTCACTAGCCGCCCCATGTAGCAATGCATTATATACAGTGCTTTCCACATAGGCTGGCAACAATTGTTCCAATACAGACCCTTGGTCCGGATAGAATAAACTTTCACCGGCCTCTGCTGCATCGGACTCTAATGAAAGAGGTAATAAGCGCTCATGAGTCACTTCTTGCAATAAGGAGTTCACAAACTTAGTGTATACCAATACCACTTCATCTACCTCACCAGACAAGAACATGGTTTTCACTTGTTCCACAATGTCTTGAGCATGATGAAAGCCTGGTTTATCAGAAAAACCTTGCAACTCAGAGACTACAGAATAGCCATGGCCTCTGAAATATTCCGTTGGCTTACGACCCACTGTGAATAAACCATAGGCATCTGTTGGCGTATCCTTAAGCAAGGATTGCACGTATTTAATGATATTACTAGTATAAGCACCAGCCAAACCTTTATCAGCACCTACCACCACATAGGCTACCTTATTCACAGGACGAACTGTGAGTAGCGGTAAATCTGCGCCCCCATCTAGAGAGGACATGCTTTGATGCAACATGTGGCGGAGACGTTCTGTATAAGGTTCAGTACCTTTCGCTTTTTGTTGTGCACGACGTAGACGAGCAGATGCTACCATTTTCATAGCTTTTGTAATTTGCTGCGTATTAGTGACACTTTTTATACGCTTGCGTAAGTCTTGTGCACTACTCATAGATTACGCCTCCTCTGGTAATAATTCGTGAGTAGCACCAAAGACATCAATACATTCTAAAATCGCTTGTTGCAATGTTTTTTCTGTATCTTCTTCTAATTTCTTAGTATCTCTAATTGATGCTAATACATTGGCATAATTACCATGTACATAGTGTAATAAGGCATCTTGGAATGCTGGTACATCATGAACAGCTAATCGTTTGAAATAGCCATTAATACCTGCATATAAACATACCACTTGTTCTTCTACTTTTAAAGGAGAGTATTGTGGTTGTTTCAACATTTCAGTTAAGCGTTCACCACGATCTAATTGTGCTTTTGTGGAGGCATCCAAATCAGAACCGAACTGCGCAAAGGCCGCTAATTCACGATATTGTGCCAATTCCAAACGCAATTTACCAGCTACTTGTTTCATCGCTTTGATTTGCGCACTACCACCTACACGAGATACGGATAAACCTACGTCAACTGCTGGACGAACGCCAGAGTAGAACATATCTGTACCCAAGAAAATTTGTCCATCGGTGATGGAGATTACGTTCGTTGGGATATAGGCTGATACATCACCTGCTTGTGTTTCGATGATCGGTAAAGCTGTAATAGAACCGCCACCCAATTCATCGGATACTTTCGCAGAACGTTCCAATAAACGAGAGTGTAAGTAGAACACGTCACCAGGGTACGCTTCACGTCCTGGAGGACGGCGTAACAACAAACTCATCGCACGGTATGCAGCAGCTTGTTTTGTTAAATCATCATATACGCAAAGTACATGTTTACCTTGGTACATGAAATGTTCGCCCATAGCAACCCCAGAATATGGTGCTAAGTACTGCATAGGAGCCCCTTCAGAAGCACCTGCAGATACGACGATTGTATATTCCATAGCTCCTGCTTCTTCTAATTTTTGTACTACACGAGCTACAGTAGATTCTTTTTGACCAATTGCTACATAGATACAAATCACATCTTGCCCTTTTTGGTTCAAGATCGTATCAATAGCAATCGCTGTTTTACCAGTACCACGGTCACCGATAATCAACTCCCGTTGACCACGACCGATTGGCACCATCGCATCAATGGCTTTCAAACCAGTTTGCATTGGCTCAAATACAGATTTACGATCTGCAATACCAGGTGCTGGATATTCTACAGGACGATGTGTTTCTGCCACGATTTCGCCTTTACCATCAATAGGTTGACCAAGGGCATTCACAACACGACCAATTAAGCCATCTCCTACAGGAACCTGCATGATGCGGCCTGTACGGCGCACTTCATCGCCTTCTTTAATCAAGAAGTCATTACCTAGGAGAACGGCGCCTACATTATCTTGTTCTAAATTGAGTACCATGCCATATACGCCATGAGGTAACTCTAACAATTCGCCAGCCATGGCTTTTTCAAGACCGTAGATATGCGCAATACCGTCCCCTACTTCCAGAACAGTTCCTACGTCATCTACGTTTAATTCAACATTATAGTCCTGAATCTGCTGTTTAATAATGGCAGTAATTTCTTCAGGCGTCATTTTCATAATTAACCATTCACCCCAATCTTATTGGTACTTGCATTAAGCAATGATTTTTTCAATTCTTCCAATCGTCTAGCCATACTTCCATCAATCCGAGTGTCTCCCACTTGAATGACCATGCCACCTAAGATGGATGGATCTACATGTTCTTCGATGACACATTCTTTGCCAGTGATCTCTTGTAACGTACGTAATACTTTTTCCCGCATTGCCTCTGAAAGTGGTTCAATAACCGTAACTTTTGCTTCCAAAATACCACGACTTTCACGGGAGCGTTTTACGTAAGCACGGGCTGTTTCCATGATGTATGGACTGCGACGGCGGTCCACCATAACATAGAGAAAATTCATAATCAATGGATGCACTTCGCTACCAAAGATTTGCTCTAGAATCTTCTTTTTCCCCGCTACTTCTAACATAGGATTGATTAAAATTTGGCGTAATTCCTCATGGGTGGAAAATAAATCTTGCACATAGGAAAGATCTGTATCAAATTGTGGTAACAAACCTGATTCCTGTCCTAATTCAAATATAGCAGAGCTATATGTTTCTGCAATTCTTTCTACACTCATCGTATCACGACCTTATAGTTGTACTATCAAGTTTTGCAATGGTATCCTCTACAAGAGCTACATTATCAGCACTGGAAAAGTCTTTTCCAATTAATTTGCCAGCCACTTGTACAGACAAATTCACAACTTCTGCGCGGATTTGTTGCATTGCTTTTTCCCGTTCCCGTTCAATTTCTTGGCGGGCGATTTCTTTTTCTTTCACTAGTTGAGCTCGTAACTCTTTGATTTGTGCTTGTGATTCTGCTTCTGCTTGTTGTTTTGCTGTCTCGATAATCCCTTGTGCTTCTTTACGAGCTTCTTGCAATTGCGCTGTATATTCAGCTTTCAACGCAGCCGCTTCTTCTCTAGCTTGTTCTGCACTGGTAAGATCATTCTCAATGCGACGTTTCCGTTCTTTCATAGTTTGCAATAACGGTTTATACGCATACTTTGCTAAAATCAACACTAGCACAATAAAGTTCAAAATCTGAAGTACGAGTGTGCCGTTTAAATCTACCAACGGTCATACCTCCTCTTAGCTAATGTCTATTATTTAAGTAAGTCTACCAATGGGTTTGCGAACACTAATACAATCGCGATAACTGCTGCGATAATAGGCACCGCTTCGATTAAGCCTACAGAAATTAACATATTTGTGAATAATTTACCAGATTGTTCTGGTTGACGAGTCATACCTTCTAAAGCTTTACCAGATACAAGACCGTCACCAATACCTGCGCCAATCGCAGCTAAACCAATTGCTAAACCAGCGCCAATGGCAGAACCAACCAATACATACGCTTTTGCTAATAATAATTCCATTATGATTTCCTCCTAAACTATTAATGTCCATCTCCAATTGTCATCCCCAAATATGAGGTAACGAGCATGGCAAAAATAAACGCTTGAATAATACCGATTGCTAGACTAAAGGCTAACCATACGATAGGAAGTACATAGGGTACCAAGGCATATAATAATTCTAAAAGAATTTCCCCCGCTAGTATGTTACCAAACAAACGGAATGCCAATGTGACAGGTTTTGCTATCTCTTCCATTAAATTGATGATAATAAATAATTTAAATGGCTGTACAAAATGCTTAAAATAGCCAATTCCTTTGACTTTCAAGCCCACAATCCATACCAGAATTGAGCTTGAAATGGCTAGTCCCAAGGTGGTGTTAATGTCATTTGTTGGCGATGCCAAGATATGCGGACTTGGAATCAAGCCCAATTCATTACTCACCAAAATAAATAGAAAATACGTAAATAGGATGGAGCTTAAAAACTTCCACTGATTGCCTAGGTTCGTTTTAAACTGACCAGTCAATCCTTCTAACACGCTTTCCATCACATTTTGAATCCCTTGTGGTACCATGGCTCGTGACCGTGTAGCTAATAGTGTGACCACAATAATGATTGCCATCACTAGCCACGTCATGTATAGCGTATCCATATTAAAAGAGATACCCATCCATTGAACAACATGATGATGCCCTGCATGTAACTCCATATTCCCACCCCCTTTCACATAGATGATTCCCTATTACGTTGACGTACATACATACTATACTCAACATATTGCATAGGAACAAATACACAGATTCCGCCTAATACACCTTTCATGGAAATAGAAGGAATCTGCGTGCTTATGCCTACTAACAATACGATTAAGCTAAACCGACTCATAACACCAATCCAAACTCGACGTTTCACATCGTCTAAGGTGGCGTCTTTCATCTTGTAGGTTTGAAAGGCTAAATACAAGAAATATACAACATATGTCATCATGCCCCATAGCCAACCCGTGATGTGCTGAGTCCAGTCCAGTATCCATAACACGACTATACCTAGTATAGCCACTGACAGTATCCATCGGCAATGACTTTTGATATAGGTTATATATTCTTTCATACAGTCTCCTTACATGCACTGACGTATGACACCATAGAGGCCTAGAAATCCACCGATTAATCCACCTAGGAGCAACCCCCATGGGTTGGTGCCCATATAGTGATCAAAGGCATAACCAAGACCCATACAGATACCGATAGAACAAAGTATGGTAAATCCCGTAGTTGATGCTTTGGAGATAGCCATCCATAGATCTGATTTTTCTTTCCCCATAGACATACCTCCTATACCTCTAACATCGTAGATTATACCACCAATGAGAACAATTTTAACAATATATAAATTTTATATCTATCAAAACTTTCCATACGATTTGATTCAAAACCGTGTACATTCCTCAATTACATAGTCAATGAAAGTAGCTATCAACTTAATTATAACTAGAATGCATACATCAACTATTATTTTCCAAAGGACGATGGTTTTTCTTGATGCTCAAAAAATTCATGCCGTAAGGCTTGTACAATTCGTTCTGATGCTAATCCATCCCCATAAGGATTCACTGCATTTGACATAGCAGTATACATTTCTGCATTCGTAATTAAATCTTTAGCTGTGGAGTACACAGTTGCTTTATCAGTGCCCACTAATTTTACCGTACCTGCTTGGACAGCTTCAGGTCGCTCTGTGGTATCACGAAGAACTAGCACAGGTTTACCCAAAGATGGCGCTTCCTCTTGAATACCACCAGAGTCTGTCATAATAAGATAGGTCCGATCCATTAAGTTTGCAAATGGTTCATATTCTAATGGCTCAATCAAATGTACACGTGGCATATCACCTAGTACCTCTTGTACAATACTGCGTACCTTTGGATTTCGGTGCATAGGGAATATAACTTCAACCTCTTCATGTTCTCCAATAATATCACGAATTGCCTCATACACATTGCGCATTGGATCGCCTAAATTCTCACGACGATGAGTGGTCACCAAAATAACCTTTTGGTTCACGTAATCAATTTTGTTCAGCAACTCTTCAGTAAATGTGTAGTCTTCCTTTACTGTAGTTTGCAGCGCATCGATAACCGTATTCCCTGTTACATACAAGTGATCTGGATTTATATTTTCTTTCAATAAGTTCGCTTCCGATGTAGTAGTCGGTGCAAAATGGTAGGTCCCAATGGCCCCCGTCAACTTGCGATTCATCTCCTCTGGGAATGGAGAGTAAATATTACCCGTCCGAAGACCTGCCTCCACATGCCCAACAGGAATCCCTTCATAAAATGCCGCTAGAGCCCCCACAAACGTAGTTGTCGTATCTCCATGAACAAGCACCACATCGGGTTTTGCTTCTTTCAATACCTCTTGCAGTCCCATTAAGGCACGACAAGTTACATCATACAAGGTCTGTCCTTGACTCATAATATTTAAATCATAATTAGGTGTTATAGAAAACAAATGCAACACCTGATCTAACATTTCTCTATGCTGTGCCGTTACCGTAACGATGGACTCCATATCAGGCGCTGCTTCCAAAACCTTAACAACTGGTGCCATCTTTATTGCCTCAGGACGTGTCCCAAATATGGTCATGACTTTTAACATAGTACCTCCCACATATTTCGTTTACTTCCTTTACCATGAAAGCCGTCATATACAAACTTTCCTAAATCACTTTATTAAGCTTTTTCAATTATCTCTATTGTATCATGTACAAGCCTTCCATACTAGTAGAAACTGTAAAGAAGTACATCAAAATAAAACATCACAACCCTCCCCTCACAGAGTGAGCAAACACTAGACAAAACGCCATAAGCGTAAACAACATGGTGTAATATACTTAATTCTACAAACACTAGAAAGCGTGGCACCCCCTCTCCTGCAGAGTGAGTAAGTACTAGGCAAAACGCCTTTAGCCGCAAAATAGATTATCTAAGGCATATGGCATTTCATTGCTAACATTAAGAAAACGCAAAAAGACCGCGGTATGTTCCCACTCCTCCCCTCACAGAGTGAGCAAATACTAGGCAAAACGTCATAAGCGTAAGCAACATGGCCTAATATACTTAATTCTACAAACATCAGAAAGCGTGGCATGTTCCTGAACAAACATTATGAAATACCGTTTGTGAAGGAATGTGCCACGCTTTCCCTTTGCCTAAAAATGAAAAACGCCATGAAGCATGAGCTCCTGGCGTTTTACATAGCTATTTACGAACGTCGTTGTCTTTGGATATAATCCCAATTTTTGTTGCTGTCCACACACATGCACAAAGTATAACAAGCACTAGCAAGACTCCGATAACAAAATTAGCTTTCGCTGCTACGATAGACACGCAACCTAAGAGTGCCGTGATGGCATACATCAACAACACCGCTTGTTTTTGTGTGAGCCCCATTGCCAATAGACGATGATGCAAATGTCCTTTATCTGGTTGGAACACAGGACGTCCATTAATACGTCGACGTACAATGGCAAATAAAGTATCTAGAATTGGCAAACCCAATACGATAACAGGCACCACCAATGCCACAGTCGCTGCTGTTTTCACACTGCCCATAACGGAAATAGCCGCCATGGTATAGCCTAATAGCATACTGCCTGTATCACCCATAAATATTTTGGCAGGATTAAAATTATAGCGCAAGAACCCACAAGCTGCCCCAGCTAATGCCAAGGTAATGCATGCCAATTCAATTTGACCCATTTGCAAAGTCACGATACAAATCGTAATACACGCAATGAGAGAAATCCCTGCTGCCAATCCATCTAATCCATCAATGAGATTCACAATATTTGTAAATCCTACAATCCAAAATACCGTTAACGGTATAGCAAAATATTCTAAATACAATAGATGGTCACCAATGCTAATAAAATGCACCGCATTCCCAAAGAGTGGCAACATAAGAGCCGCCAAAATTTGTCCCATCAATTTTGTTTTCGGTCCAATTTGCTTAATGTCGTCCCAAATACCTACTGCTACTAGGATGATGGAACCTACAATCAATCCTTTCACAGAAGATATATCTTTCACACTATACAGCAAAGATACCATATAGCCAATATAGATGGCCAATCCACCTAATCGTGGAATTGACACTTGATGCACCTTACGTGCATCTGGTTTATCAATAGCACCTACCTTAACAGCAAATTGTTTCACCAAAGGCGTGCAAATATACGTTACTACAAGAGCAATGACAAAGGCCCATAAATATACTGTCATTTCACCACCTCCATACGTGGTATTTCATGATTATTACAAGTGATTGTCTACTAGTCTATCATTACAATACGAAGTTCTTTATATAGACCATATTTATTAATTATATCAGTTAAACACAGCACATACAAGAATAGACACAGTAAACTCATGGAATCCCTTGTTCTTCATCCACTTGGTAAGCAGCCATCCCTCATATAGATGTTATGACTAATCCTTCAATAATACGTTTACCATCTTCCATCAGACGTGCCAGTCCCTCTTCACCTAAATAGGACTCTGCATACATTTTATATAAGTTTTCCGTCCCTGATGGTCGTGCTACAAACCAACCTGTGTCCGTCACAATTTTAACACCATCAATAGGTTGCTCTTCGAATAAAGACGTAGTGCGTATGTCTAAAATCGGACTGCCTCCTAATTCTGTCATAGTCACATCACTAGGTTTCATACTTTTTAAAGCACTTTTTATTTCCGCTGTGCAAGGCATATCCACACGTTGGAACACCGGTGTTCCCCATTGTTCTGTCACATCTGCATAGTGTTGTGCTGGAGTTTTCCCTGTAGTGGCTACCATTTCCACAGCTAACAGTCCTAGAATGATGCCATCTTTATCTGTAGTCCATACGGTTCCATCCTGTTGCAAGAAGGACGCTCCTGCACTCTCCTCTGCCCCTAGGCCAATGCGTCCATCAAATAATAATGGGGCAAAATATTTAAAACCCACTGGCACTTCATATACGGCATGATTGGAATCTTTACAATAGGCATCCATCAATCCAGTAACAACTGCTGTTTTACCAACACCTTTCCCTTCCCAAGGACGAGTTTCATTCAAATACTTAGCAGCTACTACTAAATATTGATTTGGCGCTAACAAACCTTCTTCTGTAACGATACCATGGCGATCATAGTCCGGATCATTACCGATGGCTAGTACGTGATCTCCCAGATTCTTAGCCACTTCTGCCATAGCATATGGGGAAGAGCAATCCATACGAATCGCTCCATCATGGTCATAGGACATAAAACTAAATGTTGGATCATAGTCACTATTAATAATGGTAAAATTTAGATTATACTCCTCAGCAATGGCATGCCAATAGGCTCCTCCACTGCCACCTAACGCATTAATTAACACCTTTGGATTGGCTTCTTGGATTGCTTTCATATTGATAATCTGCGGCAATTCTTTTACATAGGCCATTTTAAAATCATATGGTTCTAGATATTGTCCCGCTTCCTCTACAGAAATCGCAGCAGGTGCTACTGCTTTCTCTTCTTCATGATGACAGCAACCACAATGAGCACTTTCATGAACGCCCACTAGATGATGAAAGGAAAATCGTTGAATGCTATCCAACCCTTTTTGTAAATATTCATTAGCCAAAGCTTCAATCCGTTTAGTTACTACTGTATCTGCTGGACCCCCATGAGGTGGGTTATATTTAATACCACCATGTTCTGGCGGATTATGGGACGGTGTAATAATAATACCATCTGCTACATTATCTTTCGGTGTATTTGCATTGTGTCGCAAAATAGCACGAGATACACTTGGAGTAGGTACAAATTCACGATGTGCGTCCACGCGTGTTTTCACACGATTTCCTAATAAAACTTCAATAGCTACTTGCAAGGCTGGTTGCGATAAGGCATGTGTATCTTGTCCAATATAGCAAGGTCCTGTGGCCCCAAATTCTTGACGCACATCACAAATCGCTTGTACAATGGCTGCCACATGGAGTTCATTGAAAGTCCCTTTAGAGGCAATCCCACGATGTCCAGACGTACCAAAACTTACTCGCTCTTCTGGTGCATCATACCTCGGAATGATTCGAAAAAAATCTTTCACTACTGTATCTACATGAATCAAATCTTCTTTTTTTACAGGTTGTCCTGCCAATGGATGTACCATATTATTGTTCCTCCTTATGCTCTTCAGAAGGGATTTCATTTCTTGCTATTTGCACTTCATGAATCATTTGTTCCGCTTCTGCCGCCTTTACAGGGTCGCAGGTTTGCAATACCCGTTCTACAGCACCCTTCGTAGATCGTGCAGAGAATCCTGTGCCGATAACTTCTGCCGCATCGGTAATGACCATAAATGCTGTTGGATCCTCTGCTTCTACGGCTGCTTTCAGTCGAGCCACTTGCAACAAACTTACTACTACCATAATAACCTGTTTAGGCTGATGTGTATAGGCGCCTTCTCCGTTCAAAATCGTAGCACCACGACCGATTTTATCAATGATTAAATTACAAATTGTCACTGGTTTATAGGAGATGATAAACATCGCTTTCCGTTGGTTAAATCCAGTAATTACCTTATTGGTTACCATCGCCGCTAAATAGGTACTAATCAAAGTAGTAGCTGCTGCTTCAATATTGATAACAATAGCTCCGACAATGAGAATCATCATGTTGATACCGAACAAGATACTACCAATTTGTAATCCAAAGCGATTGCGAATAATCATAGCAATGGGATCCATACCACCCGTATTACCGCCACCACGATAGACGATACCAAGACCTAATCCAGAAAATAAGCCCCCTAATATACCACCAATGATTGGATTATGGGTTAATTCCAACGTCGCCAACGGAGCCAATAGATTAATCAAGGTCGACATAATGATGGTCCCTAATATGGTAATTCCTAGGTGCCAACGTCCTAACCATCTCCATGCCGCGTACAGTACTGGTATATTTAAAAGAAAGTTAATAGAACCTAAACTTACTATACCTTGTGTCACATAATAAATAATCAAGCTAAGACCGCTAATACCTCCACTCAATAATTTGTGAGGTACAATGAATCCCTGCACCCCTACTGCAAACACAGTAGAGCCAAGAATAATATGTATAATGGCTTTCACCGTACTTAAATATTTGGGTTTGTTTAACATAATTCCACCTATTCTATCACTACTTTCATCACCATTTGACCATAAGCAAAAAGCTGCCACATTACAAGGATAATGTAACAGCTTTTTAGTATGTATTAGCCCGCTTATGGTATAATACGATATACTATTCTGCTAGGGCAATCACTTCTACTTCTACTAAGAAGTTAGCTGGTAATGTTTTGACTGCCACACAACTACGAGCTGGTTTAGAGGTAAAATACTCAGCATAAATAGCATTAAATTTGGCAAAGTCACCCATATCTGCTAAAAAGCATGTTGTTTTTACAACTTTAGAAAAATCAGTGCCTGCTTCTTTTAAGATAGCTTCGATGTTTTTCATCGCTTGCAATGTTTGTGCTTCCACACCACCTTCTACTAGAGCGCCTTGTGCTGGATCAATACCACCTTGACCAGAAATGAACACAAAACCATTTGCTTTGTAAGCTTGAGAGTATGGTCCTAATGCTGCTGGTGCTTGCTCTGTATACACTTGTTTCATAGTTGTCCCCTTTCATTACCATAAGACATTTATAATATACCATTAGTATAGCATGTAATGGTATCGAAGTGTAGCTATTTTTCATACTTCTATTGTACTTTATTTGCATACCTCTATAAGGAGTACCTATATGTCTATTATTTATACTACTTATGAAAGCCCTTTGGGCACTCTTACACTATATGCCACCGCATCCGCCTTAGTAGGACTCACATTTCCAACTCAATCTGTAAATTTTCAAGACCCAGTGGTCATAGACCAAACTATTTCTTCCCCCATTTTACAACAAACTATCCAATGGCTAGATCAATACTTCGCTGGACAAGTCCCAACCATGACAATCCCCCTAGCACCACAAGGAACCGATTTCCAACAAAAAGTCTGGGCTCAATTGCAACATATTCCCTACGGCACATCCCTTACCTACGGCGAGCTAAGCCAACGTGTATTTAACTCACCCACACCCAAAGGATCCCAAGCCATCGGATCCGCTGTTGGCGCTAATCCTATTTCTCTTATTATTCCCTGCCACCGTGTCCTAGGCAAAGGAAAAGCCCTCACTGGTTATACAGGAGGGCTACCCATTAAACGAACCTTGTTGACTATCGAACATATCGATTTTGTGGACAAGTAGGCTTACTTAATATGCTGTAACATCTCTAGGAAGTACGGCTTAAAGAATGTTCCTTCCACTTCACTAGTTCCCATTACAATCGTTGTTAAATACTCTGGCGTTCCCACTAATGCTATCCGCAAAAAGGCAGGGTATTGAACCCCTTTTATATCATAGGTCATAGTTCCCGCAGTTGTCATCGTACCATATTTACTATTTGGTAACGTATGTAATGGCTCTAAATTCCGTAATCGTATTTTTGCTGGAATCTTATTCTGAGAATAATCAATATCTCTATCTTCTAGAATATTAACATGATATTCCTTTAAAAAGGCATTCGTGTCATTTGTAAACGCCTCCATTTTCGCAGGTGAAAATCCCTCTTTTCCATATGATTCTAATGAACTCATCAGCAACTCTTTAGGCAGTGGAAATACAAGAACCCAAGCTGTATTTACACCATACTGATCCGCACCTTGCAATTCATAGACATCCATATAACGACCTAGCTTAAGTCCTTCTTTCATGTTCTGCATTCGTGCATAGTCCTTCACTTTACCAACGGTAGTACCCACTGTACCTAGGTTAGCATACATATATCCTTTTCCTACCTGAGCTAACTTTGAAGAAGACAATTGTTTAACAGTAATCTCTGGCCCTATTGTCTGCCGCAAATCGATCAATGGATTCTGCTCTAGTAGTGCATCGAACTCTGCCATGATTTCGTCACCAGTTGGACGTTTTTTCTCGGTATCTAAGATAGTGCCCGAAGGAACTCCTACTTTCCCCTTTGCCATTGGCTTAGTACTAGCTATTGCACTATAAGTATCATCATGTACCTGTGCAGACACTTGCCCATAGCCCATCATAAGGCTAGTCGCTAAGATAGCCAGTCCCGTTTGTTTCCAAAATTTCATTGACTTATTCTCCCTTCACACCTAACAGACTCTTGATAACAGGATTCCAATAGGCTCTCGATGTATCAGCCGTTGTGATCCATGTGATAGACACCCCATCTTGACCATACCGTCCTACAAAACTAATATACGCAGGTAACACAAATCCATCTACATCTAATTGTACCCTACCATGCGTATACAATCCCTTATCACCTTGTAGGCGCACAGGTTTCATAATCTCTCCATCAAGAAATCTTACGTTTACCAGTGGTAATACGGCTCTCAAAATCTCAGTACTACTGAACTCTGGCTTAGTACTTATAACGAAGGGAGCTAAAGCGGCGCCATTCTTTTCTAGCCGCTTTCCTCTCATAAGATCCACATTGTAAAGTCCAATATTTTGTACTTCTTTCACTGTTTTATTATATAATGTGTCTCCTACAGATTGTGGCGCTATCGTCGTTCCTTTATATTTAATCTTCCATACTTCAGCCGCTTCTGCACCTGTCATGTGAAAGTGTACCAACTCTGCCGTATGTAAGCCCCGCTCATCACGCCCTTGCAACTGATAGCGTTGACCACGTTGCATTACGTTTTTGACAATTGTATCTAGCACCTTAGCCTCTGTTTCATCTATATGCCAATCATTAGAAGGTACTATACTAACTGTATCTTCTTTTTTATAAAACCTTCCATTAAATCATCATGATTAGCTACCGAAATATGGCTAGGCAACTCTACACTGCTTTGCCCGTCCAATGCAATTGATGCTGCATTTCCTGAAAGCATCGTCCCTACTAATGCCACACTGGCCATCACACATTTCCAATTCATAATAACTCCTTCCTAACTAGGCTCCCCCACTTTTTCCAACAATAATTTAGATTTTAATTGATGCAATTCTTCGCTGATGTTGACTTTCACCTCTGGTGCTCGACGAAGTCGTAAAAATTCCGGCCATAGCAATTGAATTTGTTCTTCTCCATAGGCTTTTACTTGTGCCAAGGTTGGTACGTCGTACACTAATTCTCCATCTACGAAGATAGGTACCAATAGTTCTTGTACTCTGAAAGTATTTGCTTTCAACACTGTTTGTTTCCACGGGTGAAGCGGATTTTTAAATACATAGTCTTGTGTGGCATCCACTGTTTCATAGTCCAAACAGATTAAATCGCCGATGAGTTTGTTATTTCGTGTATTGATGAGGCGTAATACCTTTTTCTTACCAGGGTTCGTCACTTTCTCAATATTGTCAGAAAACTTCATGGCTGGCATAAAGGTGTCCCCTTCCCATTGGCCTGCTAATTTGTATACACCACCTAGAGCGGGCGTTTCATCGGCAGTAATCAATTTGGTACCTACACCCCAGGCTGTAATGGCTGCCCCTTGTTGTTTCAAGTCTGCAATCTTGTATTCATCTAAATCATTGGTAGCAAAAATTAATGCCTCTTTAAATCCTGCCTCATCTAGCATCTTACGAGCCTCAATGGATAAGTACGCTAAATCGCCACTGTCTAAGCGAATGCCATAGATGGATGGCATCGTGCCCCCACGGCGTTCACGAATCTCTTGGAACACTTGGATGGCCGCAGGCACACCTTTATGTAGTGTATTATAGGTGTCCACTAAGAACACCAAATTATTTTCGTATTGGTCTGCATAAGCACGGAATGCATCAATTTCAGTAGGAAAACTCATGACCCAACTGTGTGCCATAGTCCCTACAGGTCGCATGCCATACAAAGCAGCACTGTACACATCACTAGTACTATCAAATCCACCTATGAAGGCTGCTCTAGCACCTTGCACGGCAGCACTCACTCCTTGGGCTCTTCGCATGCCAAACTCTGCTACTCCATCCTTGCCGATAACAGATCGGATACGGCGGGCTTTGGTCGCAATCAAGGACTCATGATTTAAAAACATAGATAATGCAGTTTCCAATAAAATCGCCTCATCTTTGGCTGTCTCTACTCGAAGTAACACTTCCCCAGGGAATACGACAGACCCTTCTGGGGCTGCATAAATAGTTCCAGTAAAGCGGAATGTTGTTAAATAATCTAAAAATTCCTCTGTGAACACACCCGTTTGCCGTAAATAGGTAATATCATCCTCAGAGAAGCGCAAGCCTTTCACATACTCGATAACTTGTTCCAATCCAGCGACCACAGTATAGGCACCTTGGAATGGATTGGTCCGGTAAAAGCGATCGAACACGCAACGAGTACGATGTTTGTTTTGTGTAAATAAACCTTGCATCATGGTAAATTGATACATATCTGTTAATAGAGCATGTGTAATCATAAATAACTCCTATTCTTATAGGTCTACCCTATAGCATACTAAGCACTTTTCTATGACAATTTGAATACTATGCCTATCGTCTACTTCTTTCTATTATACTCTACTATTACATTTCATGTATAATTGTTTTTCTCCTTATTGTTTGTCATAATCTCCTATTTAGGTTAGAATGATACCATATATTATATAACTTCTAATGATGAAAGGATGACTATGAATCTGTCACAATTTTTTGCATTAATTCGCCCTCGTACCTTAACGGCTGCTTTCAGCCCCGTTGTGTTAGGGGCCGCTATGGGGGCTACGCAATTTGAAACCGTACAACCTATTTGGCTATCCTTGGTGTATACCGTAGGCATTCTAATTTGTGTGTTAAGCGCGCAAATCGCAGCCAATATTTGGAATGAATATTTCGATTTTAAATCTGGCCTTGACCTCACACAAGCGGCTGGAAATAGTGGTTCTATCGTCCGTGATGGAATCTCTCCAGCGATTATCAAACGTTGGGGATATATGACGACTATACTTCCACTCATCTTAGGCATTGCCCTCGCTAAGGCTGTCACATGGTGGTATATTCCTGTAGGTATGCTTTGTATTCTTACTAGCATCTTATACTCTGGTGGACCTAAACCCATTTCTCGTACCCCTTTTGGTGAACTCGCCTCTGGTCTTGCCATGGGTTTTGCCATCGTCGGCATTACCTTCTTTGCTTGGACTCACACCTTGCACTGGACCTATCTTATTCCTGCCGTACCGTCCACCATCTTAATCGGTGCTATTATGATGACTAACAATTTACGAGACTTCACCAACGATGCGAACCACGGTCGTCGTACCTTAGTCATTCTTCTTGGCCGTGAAAGAGGCCTACAACTGTTACAAGGGCTCTTTCTCATTAGCTCTTTATGGCTAGTTCTCTGGGTGGCATGTGGCGCTATCCCATGGACATCTTTGTTGGCATTACTCTCACTTGTACCGGCTATGAAAGTCATCCATATCTTCAACACCTATGCAGATCCAATACGATTAAACGAGGCTATGAAGTTTACTTCTATATCTTGTACACTGTATCACTTCTTGTGGGCCATAGGACTCCTTTGTAATACTATTATGTAAACCTAGTATCTTTTTTATGATACACCTCTATATAAAATAACCATCCCCCTCATCATGAATTACCAACAGCTATACCAATTAAACTTTCATGCTGAGGCAGTTACTTCACATACAAACCTTGATGATAATTAGTACTTTCATAGAGTTAACACTAGCTACTGACAAAAAATAATTGGTATAACTAGAATATGGGGGTATTCACCAATATATAGTTTAAAACTATATATTCTTAGATATATAACATATTTTACTTATAACAAAACTCTTGTTATACTAAGCAAGTAGAAATTCACTATATAAGTACACAAAGAAAAGGAGATAAGACATGAAGAAATTATTTAGTTTAGCAGCTACAGCTGTATTAGGTGCTGCCTTATTGTTAGGTGGCTGTGGTTCTACTGGTACTAGTTCCACTGGTTCCGATGCAGGTAAAACATTGAAAATTGGTGCTTCCCCAGTACCACACGCTGAAATCTTAGAGCAAGTAAAACCAATCCTTGCTAAAGAAGGTATCAAATTAGAAATCATTGAGTTCAGCGACTATGTACAACCTAATGTATCCTTGAACGACAAAGAAATTGATGCGAACTTCTTCGCTCACATTCCTTACCAAGAAAACTTCAACAAAGAAAAAGGTACTCACATTGCAACAGCAGGTGCCGTTCACATCGAGCCAATGGGCATTTACTCTAAAAAAGTAAAAGATTTGAAAGACGTACAAGATGGCGCTCAAGTAGCTATCCCATCTGATGCAACAAATGGTGGTCGTGCATTACTATTGCTTTCCAAAGCTGGTTTAATCACATTGAACGATCCTAACAGCATCTCTGCTACAGTACAAGATATCAAAGACAATCCTAAACACTTGAAGTTCGTTGAATTAGAGGCTGCTCAATTACCTCGTACATTAGATGATTCCACAATCTCTGTGATCAACACAAACTTTGCATTAGGTGCTAATCTGAACCCAACAAAAGATGCATTGTTCTTAGAAACTAAAGATTCTCCATACGTAAACATCGTATCCGTTCGTGAAGGCGATGAAAAACGTGATGAAATCGTAAAATTGATCAAAGCGCTACAAAGCCCTGAAATCAAAAAATTCATCGAAGACAAATACAAAGGTGCTATTCTTCCAGCATTCTAATGGAATCACTTAGAATAGACTCCTTCAAATAAAAATAAACACTAACAACTATCATACATACTTAACTATACAAACAACAGAGGCAAGTTGATTCGCTCAACTTGCCTCTGTTGTTTTGTATATATACTGTAGTCATTACTTATGACATTTCTATTTAGTACACGAAAAAGGGTCCCGAAGGACCCTTTCCTATTTACGAACCATAGCTCGCAATTCTTGCATTTGTTCTTGTAACACTGCAATGTCTTGTCGTAGATTGTTGTTTTCTTGTGTCAATACTGTAATCTCACGGCCGTAAGCTTCTTTCATAGCCACCATTTCATCATGCAACACAAGTACAGAGGAAATAGGACCATTGCGGTAGCGTTCTGGTACTGCTTTTTTCTCTGGGCTATTGCCAAACTTAAAAGTCGCTCCTCCATTAATCATTGTAGCTCCTCGTACCATGGACACCCCAGCATGGAACATTGTAGATTCTTTCGTATAATGCGCAATACCAAGAGCAACCGCATTAGCATTTTTATAATGACCAATACCCGCCATAAATTGCGTTGGTTCTAGTGGATCGTATTGGATTGGTTTTAATGCTGCTAAGGCTGCTCCTAAGGCATCCCCATTGCGACTTTCCTTACGCAATTCTTGTAGATCATTACCAATAACCCCTATTTGTCGTTCTAGCTCTTCATAATGATGCGTATTATCTTTGGTTCCACCTTCTAAAGCTTTACGGAAATCGTCTTCTGTTTTATTTTCATTGCCTTTGATTTCTTTCCAATACTCGTAAGCAGATTTACCCTTAGCGCCATCTTTACCAGCTACTCCATCTTTACCTACTGTACCAGCATCGCCTTTGTCTCCTTTGTCTCCTTTAGGTCCTGCTACTCCAGTGTCACCTTTTTCACCTTTAGGTCCTGCTACACCGTCTTTACCGTTAGCTCCTGTAATGGCTTTAATAAAGTCATCCTGCGTTTTATTTTCATTGCCTGGCATTTTACTCCACACTTCGAAAGCAGATTTACCCACAGCACCAGTTTCGCCTTTTGGTCCTGCGATACCTTGTGGACCAGCTTCTCCACGTTCACCTTTTAGAGATGCTAGGTACTCTTCTTTTGTTTTCTCTCCGTTACCTGGCATTTCTTTCCATACTTCGTAAGCAGATTTACCATCTGTACCATTCTCACCTTTAGCACCTGGATCACCCTTATCACCTTTGAAGTCAGGATCACCTTTCAACTCATCCTTATTCAAACTGAATGTGTATGTTTTACCATATTCTCCTTCATCTTTTTCAGTGATTTTGATACCCTTTTCAGCTTTTAATACATCCTTCAACGAAGCCGCTGTCAATACAGGGCTCGTAGTGGATGCAGCACCATCACCTTTGCCACCAGTCGTTAAGGTTAAATGCCCTTTATCATTACTGCCTATGGAAATATTCATCACAGGATTATCAAAATGTATACCTGTGAAAGTTGGTGCTTTCAGCATGCCAATTCGCAAGATAGAGTCTGTTGGATCCTTGTAGGTAATCAAGTTGTCAGAGCTATATAACGTTGGCGCTGCATACTCACTTTTACCATCTGGAGCTTTTGCGCCAGCTTGTGGAGCCACTCCATATACAGTATTTGCCTTACCTTGAATCTTAATTTCTTTATCCCCTGGCGTATACACACGTGTATCCGGAGTAGCATCAGACACGGTACCATCTGCCTTAAACGGCACATCATTACCTGCCAAGATTGTATTACGTTTTTCTAAAGCTTTTAACTGCGCTACATTGACAGCGTCCGTATCCTCTCCACCAGCTGCTACATTAATGATTTGACGGGTTTTACGATAACCAGAAAGACCATTCCCTACAGATACAGCTGAGTCAGTCGCTTTCCATATGCTTCGTTCTGAACTTGGCACTGCTGCCTCTTCTGCAGCATCAGCAAAATGAGA
This sequence comes from uncultured Veillonella sp., assembly GCA_963516605.1. Taxonomy (GTDB): domain Bacteria; phylum Bacillota; class Negativicutes; order Veillonellales; family Veillonellaceae; genus F0422. Next base: position 206,695 of record CAUQBP010000002.1, read on the forward strand.
TCTATGTAGGGATGGATCATAGCCATGATTAGACCTAGAATTTACATCCCGATCAGCAAAAGAGCCTGTGCCTAAGGCAACACCATTTCTAACTACTGTTTTGGAGTCCATCCCAATGCTGATTCCAGCATATGCTTGGTTGCCACTTTCTCCAACTTTACTATTATGACCAATTGCTATAGATCCATTTCCATGGGTCTCTGTGTGAGCCCCTACAGCAATAGATCCAAATTGATACGCATGTGCACTATATCCCACACTGACTGACTGACTTTCATCTGAGTTTGCTGAATCACCAAGAGCAGTAGCTCCTAATGCACTAGCTCCAATTGTAGCCGCGCGACCTACTGCCACACTATTCTTACTTTCAGCTCGAGCCGAACCACCGATAGCCAACGCAGAATTTCCTGCTTTTGCACCTTGACCCACAGCTGTACTATTTTCACCTAATGTACTTGTACCTTCCCCAATATTGACACTCCTCGTACCAGTCTTATCAATTCCAATACCAATAGCTACTGTATTTTTTGAGTTTTGACCGATTTGTACATTACGCCCAATAGCAATGGCATTTTCACTTTCCGATTTCGCTCTTGGGCCAATAGCAATCGCCCCCTCTTTTGTGGCAGTATTATTCAGTTCATTGCTATCTACACCAAGGTCACGGCTTTTAATAGAGATATATCGTGGTTTTTCTCGCTCTAAGCGATTACGAAGCACCCGTAGTTGTCCTACTGTGGCAGCATCTGTATCTTCATACCCTGCTGCTACATTCGTAATTTGACGAGTATGTTGTTTTCCATCTTTTATACCGCCTACAGACACCGCCCCATCTGTAGCATTCCAAGCACTACTTATAGCATCATTACCCGCTTTATTAGCTTCTTCTATCGCTGCTGCATAAGCCTTCTCTGCATCGACCAGATCTTGATCTACTTTAGTTTTTTGCGCATTCGCAGTTGCTATAACTGCAGCATCTTTACTTGCTTCCACTCTTTTAACATCTTCTTCTGCTTGTAGTACTTTATAATTAGCTTGACGAATTTTTTCATATAAGGCTTCAAGCTTTGGATTATCCGCCCCAGCTTCACCAACTTTATAATGTGTATTACTCATTGGATTATAGCCAATATAACTAGCCGTTTTCCCTGATCTATCTGCAATGGAGTTAACCCCTATAGCGACAGCTCCATCTACTGTAGCTTTAGTTTCTTTACCGATAGCTATACTATTAGTCCCTAAGCTTTCACTTTGATCCCCAATCGCTACAGACGATTCTCCGCTAGCTTTAGAATTTTTACCGATGGCAACAGCATGATTCGCTTCCACTTTAGAAGTATCTCCTATTGCGATGGCAGACGCACCATTAACTGACGCTGTGCTTACGATAGCTACAGATTTTTCTCCTGTAACTTGTCCACTCTCTACAAAATGGGAATCTCCCTCTGCATAACCTACTGCATGACTTCCCAACACTAACATACTTGCCACATACACTGCTACTTTTTGTTTCTTCATGTTGTTCCTCTCATCTTCTGATCTAGTCATCTTGCTCGGCTAGGTCTTGTTTCAATCAAGTTGAAACAGAATTAATTTTAATTTATTATATACCATTTGTGTATACTATTCAAATTGAATTTTTTAAATTTTCATTCATGTATGTAACATGTTCACTAGAACATATATAAAAATATTTTTAGAAGTTTCTTTACATTTGTACTCAGTTTAGTTAGGGATAGCAAGCATATAATCCTTCCTATGTTCATATACATGTGATGCTGTATCTAAAATAGGACTAATTTATATGCTCACACACCCACATTATTATTACTAAGCTTATCCTATTTACGCTCAATAACTCAAATGCAATCTTCTTATCATTTTTCACTTAATCTTTTAAATAACTCAGCAATTTGTTCTTGTTGCTTTTCATTTAACTCTTTCAATAGTTCTACCTGCTTTTCTAACCCTTTTATCGTTTTCAACTGTTCCTTTTGTACTCTAGTCTGAGCTTCTAAGGCAGACACTTTGTCTTGTAATGTGTAGGATGCACTGATAGGTCCTTGACGGAATGTGTCTTTTACAGCCGTTTCATCAGCACGTGCGCCGAATTTCCAAGTCACACTAGCGTTCATCATAGTTTCATCTCCATGACCATTTAAGGATGCTCCTAGGTGGAACATTGTGGATTCGTTTTTGAAATGATTTACGCCCAATGCTAATGCGCTAGAACCTTTATAATGTCCTAAGCCTGCGGAAATTTGTGTTGGCTCCAATGGATCGTACTGAATGGATTGCAAGCCTGCTAAGGCAGCTGCTTGTGCACCCATACGATTCATACGGTTATTCACATTCATCACCGCATTAGATACACCTTTCAACTGAGATACGTTAACCGCATCTGTATCAAGGACACCTGGTGCTACATTCGCCATCACTTGGCCACCTGCAGAGATGCCAGATTTCATCACTGGTTCACCAGTTTTTGGATCTACCATTGGTTTTCCTGTCTTAGGGTCAACCACGATAGTTGGAGAGCCGAAGGATACTACTTTCGTAGGGTCTACCACTTCTCTACCATCTTTATCAAGGACAGGATTGCCATTCGCATCTCTTACTTTAGCTGTTTCTGGAGTTACCACCAATCCATCTGGAGTAAATGCAGTAGATTGTGCCGGTTTCACAGGTTCAGGTTTTGCATCAGCTTTTGGTTTGCCATTTTCTAAGTTATCAGCTTTATAGTATTTGCCGTCCACTAATACTAATGGGTTACCCTTTTCATCCTTAGGTGTTGGTGTGTTGAAAGTCAATCCTGTGCCAGTCAATTTAGATGTTGGACCGTTTTGTACTTGTCTACTATCGATTGGGTTAATCGGCGTTGCTTCTGTCGCCGGTTTACCGTTGTTCACCACATTACCTGCTGCATCTTTTGTAGTGCCTGCTGGATATGGTTTGTTATCGATAATCACAGTACCTTCAGGATATACTTTACCTTCTTTTACCACAGCCTTTTCAGGGTAGTATTTACCATCTACTGCTTTCAATGGGTGGCCTACTTTGTCAGTTTTACTTTCAAAGTTAGCGCTGTTCAATTTGTCTAAGTCTTTAGCTAATTGAACGGACAATTTACCATCTGTATTGAATACACCGATGTTGCCTGTTGTTGTAGCATCTTTCGCTACTGGTTTACCAGTATCTTCACGGTTACCACCAGTCAATTGTACGGTAGAGTTCAATGGTTTGCTAATGGATTCGCCGTCATCACCTTGAAAACTAAGTCCGTCGTCCATAGTCGCAACGTCACGAAGTTTACCATCTGTACCTTTGTATTGGATACGATCCATCGTTGGTGCATCTGCAATTGGAGACTTACCAGCTTTTGGTATCACCACAGTTGTACCATTTTCAGTTTTCACATCCACATCTGCTGAAGCATACCATTTACCGTCGTTGGCACGAACTGCATCTTTTGGTGTGTCGTTCAAATCAACTGGAGCTTTGCCTGTAGAAATATCTACTTTAGAAGCATCTTTACCATCTTTGTCAGTACCAGTATTATTCAATGTCAATGTACCTTTGCCATCTTTCGCTGTCGCAGACACGCCATCTTTACCAGCTGCATTTTTCACGATCATAGCACCATCTTTGGCCGGTGTTACATCCGCTTTTGGTACTGGTTTTGCATTGGCTTTTGGTTGTTTTGTCACTGGATCAATGTCGGATTCTTTGTAGTAATCATCACCAACTTTCACAAGGTTGTTACCATTTTTATCAACTGCTGTACCACCAGTTGTGACAGAATCAATTTTAAGATCTCTATTCACATCTACTTTAACAAATGTAGTTTCTTTCTTAATACCATCCGTATTAACTCCATCTACAGTTACCATAGATACATTTGCGTTAGCGCCATCTACGAATTTCACATGATCATTAGGATTTACTTTATCGTAATCTTTTCTTTCTTTACTGAAATCTTTATTAGTCGATCCAAGGCCTATATTCCACCCCGATGCTTGAATCGCATTAGCAACGGTATTACCAGTTACAACACCAGAACCAGTATTAGTAATTGTATCCTCCTTAGGGTTAATATGTAATGGAGCACCTACTAAATTTCCATGTTCATCTTTGTTAATACTTGCCACTCTATCATCTTTATCTAGCTTATAAAAATGATTTCCAACTCTAAGAGCTCTAGTTCTCTTACCATCTGCGTGAGTGATGGTTACTTTATTCGTAACTTCTCCCTCTTTGATACCTACCGTAATTTCACGAGTACCATCTGCCAATGTTTTACCAGTAATTTCAATACCATTACTGCCTTTAAAGTCCACTACATTAGCATTTTTCACCACGTCTTTGTAATTATTGCCATCTTTGGCAGATACAACCCAGCCCATATTTTGTAAGTCACCTACTGTAGCTGCTGCGTTTTTATTCACAGGCGCATCGACTGTACCTTCCAAATCAACTAAATTTGCTGGTGTTGTGTTAGGAGTAGCACCTGGCGCTGTACCTGTTGGTGTAGTATCTACAGTTTTAGTGTTCAACGTGGAACCTACGCCTGTAATTTGTGTTGGTTTGCCATCCTTAGATGTGACATTTAATGCGGAAGATGGTTGTGCATCTGATGCATTATTCGTAGCTGGTTTCGCCGCTTCTGCTTTCATCGTCACAGGGCTCACTGGTGTAACAGGTGTTGTTGTTACATCCACTGGTGTTGCACCTGGTTTTGGAGCGCCATTCACTACATCAGCTGGTTTGTAATAGTTGTCGCCCACTTTCGTGTACGTATTACCTTTCCCATCTGTATAGGTATTTGGGCTGCCTACGTTCAATGTGCCTGTATCCACATTGGTGAAAGTCACATTATCCTTTGTAGCGTATGTAATTTTACCATTTGCATCCTGCTTCACAGTCAAGTTATTGCCTGCTACCATTTCCACAGTATTGCTTGGTTTAATTAACTCCCCATCATCCTTAGTTCCAGTAAGTTTTTCTCCCCCCTCAGCAGATGTTTTTAAGTTGAATCCTGCATTGTTAATCGCTTCCGCTACATTTTGTACGGTAGCCACTTTGTTCAATCCTGCCTCATCATGAGCTTTTTGAGCTGCGTCTACTGGTGTTTGTTTAGCTGCTACATCAGCTTTCTTATCTGCCACAGCTTGTTGTAATGCTGGGTCCTTCGGATTAGCTGCTAATGCTTTTTCTGCGTCTTTTAAAGCTTCTCGTGCTGCAGACAAGTCTTTTTCAGCAGCTGCTAAGGTTTCTTTTAATTGTTTAGCTGTAGCTGGATCTGCAGGTGTAGCAATAGCTCCTGTTTCCTTATTATCCGTACCTACTGCTGGTTTCATTTCACCTGTAGTTACTTTTACGCCATTTTCGTCAACTGTTACAGAACCATTAGCTGCTTTTACATTAAATGTAACATCACTTGCCGTGTTACCCTCACGAGTTGTTACCACCGCGGTAGTACCAAGGCCATTTACAAAATTTACTGTATCATATGGTTTTACAAAATCACGAGATTCCCTATTGTTTTGTAAGTTCCAACCTGCATTTAATACGTCAGATACTGTGGCTGCATTGTTACCAATATACTTAGGATTTGTTTGTCCATCTTTTGTTTTTGGATTTGCTAATGCTGCCGCTTCTTTTGCTGTTAATGGTGCTTTATTAATATTGCCACTATCAGGAGTTTTACCTACCACAGTTCCATCTGGTTTTGTAATGTCTTCTGTTCCATCATTTACATTTGGGATGTTGTTCTTCACATTTTTCAATGTAGTTGGACTTGTTGTACCTTCTGGTCCATTGATAGATGTAACCACATCATCTTTTGAAACTTCTGCACCAGATCCATCTGGATTTTCAAAGAATTTAAGTTCTTCTTTTCCAGTATCTGGATTAGTAACCATCTTAGGATATACTTTTGTTCCATCTGCTTTAGTATAGTTCACAGGTGTTACAGAGTTATTAGTAGATACTTGATCATCTACTTTCACAGTGATAGTACGAACACCATCCACAGTTTTACCAGATACGTTGGCTGTCCCTTCGCCTACAAATTTCACTTCATTTGCATTTTTCACGGTATCTGTATAGGCCTTGTCTGTTTCTCCTGTTGTTTTGTCAGAAGACACAATCCACCCCATATTACGCAAATCGCCTACCGTAGCAGCTGTGTTATCGCTTACTTTTGGTTTTGAACCATCTATTGGAGTCGATAAGTCTACTAAACCATGGTTCGCTTTTGTAGAGCCTGGAACTTCTTTTCCATCTACTGTATCACCGTATTTTTGTAAGCCAGATGTTACATTTCCTAATTGTGTAGGATCTGTAGTTTTCTTATTTAGTTCAGCATCTGTATTTTTAACATTTGGGTTCACCAAAGAAGATGTTAATGGGTTTGCAGTTGTATCAATTGGTTTGATAACGTTTCCATTTTCATCCACAGGTTTACCATCTTTATTCACCTTCGTACTTAGCTTACCATTTGCATCAATTGGTTGACCTTTATCATTCACTGTATAATAATCGTCTCCAATTTTAGATACTGGTGTTCCATCTGCTGTAGTGTATGTGACAGGTAAGCCTGTTACATTGTACGTTACATTGCTTGTGGTTCCATCTTCAGATGTAGTAACCACAGCTGTTGTGTTCACACCATTTACAAAGTTCACAGTATCGAATGGTTTTACGAAGTCTTTTGCAATGCCGTTATTTTGTAAGTTCCAACCTGCATTTAATACATCGGACACTGTAGCTGCATTGTTACCAATATACTTAGGATTTGTTTGTCCATCTTTTGTTTTTGGATTTGCCAATGCGGCTGCTTCTTCCGCTGTTAATGGCGCTTTGTTGATGTTTTCTACATCTCCTGTTTTTTCTATACCATCAGGATTTGTAATTGTTTTGAATCCATCATTCACATTTGGAATGTTATTTTTAACATTGCTTAAGGATGTTGGACTTGTTGTTCCTTTTGGTCCATTGATAGTCGTTTTTACTGGACCTGTTACATCCGCTCCTTTTCCATCTGGTTTTGTATTAAAGATTTGGTTACCATCTTTATCTTTCTTACCAGTTGGATATACTTGGTTGCCATCTTTATCTGTATATACCACAGGTGTTACAGCATTGTTCGTAGACGTTTGGTCATCCACTTTCACAGTAATAGTACGCACACCGTCCACTGTATCACCAGATACGATGGCAGTACCTGCACCTACGAATTTCACTTCGTTCGCATTTTTCACTGTATCAGAGTACGCATTAGTCAAATCACCAGTCTTTTTATCGGCAGATACAATCCATCCCATATTGCGTAGGTCACCTACAGTAGCGGCTGTATTGTCGCTTACTTTTGGTTGTCCATTTTCTGGTTTGGATAAATCAACTAAGCCACGGTTTTTATCTGTTGTTCCTGATACATCAGCATTATTTACTTGATCACCATATTTATCCAAGCCAGATGTTACATTAGTCACTTTCAACGGAGATGTACCATTAGGACCAGATACTTTCAAGTCTCCCGCATCTGTTTTAGACAACTTAGGACCTTGATCTCCACCTACTTGTACTGTGTCAAAAGATACATCATTTTTAGTGGTAAATGTAAATTTACTACCATCTTGTGTAATCTTGATGTTTTTATCCGCTTCAAAAGTAACTTTGTCTCCTGATTTAACAAGTTGATTAGTGGCTTCTTTTCCTAATTCTCCATCATTTGTTTTCGCAGATGTAGCCGTCCATGCTGCATTATTGATAGCATTAACAACATTACCTACCGTAGCGACTTTGTTTTCATCGCCATTGTTGGCTTCCACAGTACCTGGTTTGTCACCTGTAGTAACATTATTAATCGTACCTGTGTTAACTTTCACACCCGCATCATCAACAACTAAAGAACTATCTGCTGGCTTTACAGAAATTGTATTTCCTGTATCATCCTTTTGTAAGCCCTTGCCAAGATTTACACTATATTTTACAGTAGATGTTTTGCCATCTGTACTTGCCACTGTTGCAGTTGTGCCCTCGCCATCGATGAAGTTAACAGTATCATATGCTTTTACGAAGTCTACTTCAGTTCCATTACCTTGTAAATTCCAACCTGCATTCAACACGTCGGATACTGTAGCGGCATTGTTAGGATTTACATATGTATTTCCCGCTTTATCTGTTGTATTTGGTGCACCTTGAGATTTTGTCGCATTGCTTGGCGCATCTGCTGTATTGGCAGTATCGCTATTTTTTGTATCAGGAAGGTTAGCTTTTACGTTAGACAATGTTGCTGGCGTAGTTGTTCCTTTTGGTCCGTTCACAGAGGTAATAACTTCTGTACTTGGAATTTCTTTACCTGTACCATCTGGATTTTCAAAGAATTTAACCGTCTTAGTTCCATCTCCATTATCCACTTCTTGAGGATATACTTTCGTACCATCTGCTTTCGTGTAATTCACAGGAGTTACAGTTTTATTAATACCTGTTTGACTATCTACTTTAACAGTGATAGTACGAACATTACCCTCTGTTTTTCCAGATACAACGGCACTACCTTCGCCGACAAATCGCACTTCATTGGCATTTTTTACTGCCTCAGAATATGCAGTGGCAGTTGTTATTCCATTAGCGCCTGTTGTTTTATCGGAGGACACAATCCAACCCATGTTGCGTAAATCGCCTACAGTAGCAGCATTTGTATTCGCTACAGAATTATCATCAAGGTTACGCAAGCTATTTTTAGCCGGTTGTACACCATTTACTTCAGGGTCTGTATAGTTAACTAAATTGCTTGTTACATTAGTAATTGGGTTCCCACCATTATCCAAACCATTATTAGTTAAAGATACTGGTTGTTTACCATTAGTAGCAGGTGTAATTGTCACGCCATCACTATTGATTACAGTTTTATCACCAGCTTGGTTTTTAAATTCAGCACTTGTTAGACCAGTTAATTCTTTTTGTAAAGAATAGATAAAGTTTTTACCATCTTGTTTAACGGCTAAATTGTCACCAGCTTTGAAAGTTACTGTATTACCTGCTTTGATCAACTCTGTAGCAGCACCAGACACAATACCAGAGCCATCTTTATCTGCTGTCGCTTTCCAACCCATTTCTGTTAAGGTATTCACCAATTGATCAGCAGTCACCAATTTGCCATTTGTCGTATCCGCTGTTGGCACGCCATCAGCTCCTGTTGTTAGGCTTGCTGTTTTTGGTTTTAATGTGATCGTATCCTCTGCTGCACTCACTTCTAGCAAAGTACCATCGCTAGATTTAACAGTGAAAGCAATCCCATTTTCTTTGTTTAATGCTTGTTTCTTAGTTTCTGTAGCAGCATTATCATCTGTTTGGCCTTTTAATTGGATAGTATTATTGGCTAGTTTATGGAATTGACTACCGTTAATAGCATCTTTGGAATCTGCAGAAACATCTCCATCTTTTACATTTGTAACTTTCACTGGATCTGTACCATTAGGGCCAGATACTTTAAGGTCTCCCGCATCAGATTTACTTAATTTAGGGCCTTGATCTCCACCTACTTGTACAGTATCGAAAGATACATTATCTTTTGTAGCAAAGGTAAATTTACTACCTGCTTGTGTAATCTTAATGTTTTTATCTGCCTCAAAGGTAACTTTATCGCCTGCTTTCACAGATTGATTTTTAGCTTCTGCCCCTAATTCACCTGCTGTTGTTTTCGCAGAGGTAGCAATCCAGGCAGCACTATTCACAGCATTTACCACAGAATCTACAGTAGCAATTTTACCTTTGTCACCGTCTTTTACTTCCACAGTACCTGCTTTGTCACCTGTTGCAACATTGTTGATCGTACCAGTGTTAACTGTTAATCCATTAGTCTTGTCAGTGGTAATCGTAGTACCATCTGTTTTAACTTTTAAACCATCATTAGTTACTTCTAGAGACTTATCCGCTGTATTAACGGTTAAACCAATATCTGTTGTTTTTAATGACTTATCTCCTGGGTTAACCTTAACACCGTCACTTCCTACGGTTAAGGATTTATCCGCTGTTTTCACAGTGATATTGTTGTTATCGTCTTTTTTCAAACCCTCACCAAGGTTTACGCTGTATTTTACAGTAGATGTTTTACCATCTGTACTTTCCACAGTAGCTGTCGTGCCATCTCCATTGACAAAGTTCACTGTATCATAAGGCTTCACGAAATCTACCGCTTTGTTATTACCTTGTAAATTCCAACCAGCATTCAACACGTCAGATACAGTGGATGCATTGGTCGGATTCACTTGATTAGCAGCATTCCCTAACATTGGGGCTGCTTGGGATGTAGTGGCATTACTTGCCCCTGTAGTTGCATCGTTATTTTTAGTGCTCGGCAAATTACCTGCCACATTAGAAATCACATTACCACCATTATTCAAACCTGTAGTCGTTAAAGAAACAGGTTGTTTTCCCGCGGTTACTGGAATGACTGTCACTCCTGCTCCATTGATAGTAGTCGTATCTCCTGCATCATTTTTAAACTGAGCGCTTTTTAGTCCCGTTAATTCTGGATTCAAGGAATAGGTAAATTTAGAGGTTACACGTGTTCCTGTTTGACGGTCTGGGTTATCTGGATCTTCATACACGGGTCTAGATGCATCTTCTTGATGTAACACCAAATTATCGCCTACACGAATTTTTACTTCATCACTAAGGCGAATCTTATCGATATTACCTGTAGCTGTTCCAGGGTTTTCTCGTGTTGTTGTTTTACCATCCGCAGAATGTACTTCAGTGCCCGCTGTAGCAGTAGCTCCATTTAATTTCAATACGCCAGAACTAGTTTTATCTTTTTCAGCTTCTACAGCCCAACCACTGGACATTCGTTTTGTAACAGAATTCAACTGAGAACCATTGATAGCATCTGTAGAATCATCGGCAATTCGGCCAGCTGCTACATTTTTCAATTGTCGCTCTGCCCCTGGTGAACCAAAAGAAACTACGTCACCTTCAGAAGTATTTGTGCCACCTGCCCAATAGAATGTATAAGCTACTTTTTTACTATCAAAGGGTACAATTTTACCTTCATTATCATAAGAAATATCTGTTTGACGAGTACCAATGGAGTTCATATCAGCTCTAGAACCAGTCCCGATAGCTACCCCATTTTGTAACTCAGAAATAGCCCCTGTACCTAAAGCTACACCACCTAATTTTGTGACACGAGCACCTGTACCAATCGCTGTTCCTAAATCTCCAGTAGATAAGGAATGTACCCCCATAGAAATAGATCCATGACCATTTTTATTTGTTGTTGAGGAATAATCTAATGTAGTTGTATTTAAGGTGCCTCCATTTGTTAACTCTCCATAAGCTTGTTGAATAGTACCACTAGTGTTCTCCATTTCTACCGAACGGATGGTTCTTTTGATTTGTTCTCCGCCAATGGTCTCTGTTTTTTTAGTGGATTTGATAACCGTGTGGCCTTGTGCATCTTTTTTCTCTTTTTGATAGTTCACATTTTGTGCAGATACCTTAGTAATTTCGGAACCACCGATCATAATAGAGGAATCACCTTGTGCCTGTGTTCCTAAGCCCATAGCAATAGCACCTTGTTCACCAGAAGCAACTGCACCTTGACCGACCGCAATATCTGCCACTTTTTTAGTTTTTGCCAATTGACCTATAGCTACAGAAGCTTCAACTGCTTGGGACTCATCACCAACAGCAACGGCAGAACCTTTTGATACTGATTTATTACCCACAGCAACAGCATTTACATCTGCTTGAGAACTATAACCAAAAGCTACTGCAGACTCCTTTGCCCGTGCAGCTGTACCAGCCGCCACTGCATAATTACCTCGTGCTTCCGAGCCCATACCAATGGCGACTGCCGCCTCTGCATTCGCCACTACAGAAGCACCAGAACCAATAGCTGTGGCACCAAAGGCACCTTTACGAACAATGGAATTCGTACCGATGGCCACCCCTAATGGTGTCGTGGAGTGGGCCTGCATGCCGATAACTGTAGACCCATCTTGACCATAGCTAGCACGCCAAGATCTATCTAAACCTACACCTACAAGCTCCTTGTATTTATCGGCAATCGTAATAGGTTGTCCATTTTTTCCAGTCCCTGGAGTTACCTCAGCATTATAATCATTGACGCCTTTAGCCTCTCCACTATCAGGATTTTTGGCTTTAAAATATTTCTTTTGGTCATAGGCTTGAATATCATTACCACCGATAACGATAGAGCCCATACCCGCTACAGATTGCGCGCCAATGGCTACCGATTGGTCACCGATGGCACGGGTGTTACGACCTAAGGCTGTACCTTCATTAATATCTACACCTTGGAAGGAGAAGAATCCGTCAGCTTTCGCAGTTCCAGAATTTTTAAAATTATTCAATATAGCTTTAGTGCCACCAAAAGCTTTCACTAATACAGTATCATTATCATCTGCATCTGTACCAACGCCAAGAGGGTTTCCATCATCCCCTACGGAGCGATACCCTACCCCTGCACCAGCACCAAGCGCAACTGAATTGTTAACGGCAGTATTATTCCTATTAAGTCCTGTATAGGCATTCGTACCAATAGCCACACTACCGTCATCGCCCCGTTGTCCCGTACTAGCATCATCTTTTTCATGACCATTTCTAGTACTACCCGCAACGGCTTTAAAGCCAATGGCAACACTACGTCCCCCACCTTGATCGCGGCTTTTGGCCTCCTTACCAATAATGATATCTCCTGTTTGTTTGGCAGTTGCTGAGTTACCAATTGCTATTGTATCAGCTGCTTTTGCATATGCTTGCGCTCCCAAGGCTAAGACTCCTTCTTGTTCTGACTTCGCTGAGTTACCTATAGCAATTGTATTTTTAGCAGTAGCTCTAGCCTCATATCCTAAAGCTGTAGCTCCTTCTTGATTAGCAAAAGCTTTTCCACCGACCGCTGTGGTGAACTTATTCGTTGATGTTGTACTACTACCCAAGGCAACACTAAATTCATTCGATGCATTTGCAGCATTACCGATAGCAATGGAATTCTCACCACTTGCTTGACTTCTGGAGCCTACTGCCACTGCCTGCTTATTAGTTGCACTAGTTTGTAACCCAATAGCAACTGACCAGTTACCACTAGATTTAGATCCAAAACCTAAGGCAATTGCACTGTCTTCTGTAGATTTTGCTCCTTTACCTATGGCCACACCATTGTTCTTCTCAGCTTTTGTTTCTTGTCCCAAGGCTACAGCACCAGAAGCACTAGCTGTAGCCGTTTTCCCCAAGGCCACAGCACCAGATCCCCCTGCAGTCGATTGCTCTCCAAAAGCAACACTCTCATTTCCCCCTGTGCCTGCCTGATTTATAGTCGCACTGACTGTACTTGTCATCACTGGACTCACCGCCATAGCCATGGCAGCAGAGCTAATGACAATAGCTTTCGCCTTATTGCGACCTACTCGTTTTGCTAGTTCTGATACAACAATGTAACAGCCTTTCGTTTTACTCCAAACAACTTTATATATATGATTGACTGACATATCTCCATTCTCCTTTATTCCAAACTACCAATACACAAGTAGATAATATACACAGTTTTTGCATGCATACCTTTATAAAAAACCGACTATAACTCGATCTGTGATGAAGCTATAGTCGGTTAATACATAAGTTTACTTATATTTATAAATTTATAAAGGTCTTGCATTTCTTACTTTATCTATATTTAATTTTTGTTATCCTTATTATATATTCCACTTTTGATTTTTTTCAATACAAATTATCTTGATATTCAAAATTGGTATAATTACATATTTAAACAATATATACAATACCCCCCCCCCCACTTTTTTCAAGTTTGAATACTTATTCACCTTCATTCTAAAAATTATATTCTATTTTTCTATTCATAACATAAACAATTACACCAAACAAAGATATATTCATAATTTATAAAATTCACGAAATATATAATATACAATTCGAATAATTTTTCCAATTGGATAATAATCTACATTTATTTGATTATATACATTTTGTGGAATCTATTTAAAATATCTCCTACAATATTAAATATTACAAAAACTCATTACAAGATACTGTAATGAGTTTCAATCTAAGCTTTCAACATTTGAAGGTAACACAAAACCCCCGACTTTCACAATCCTGTGAAAGCCGAGGGCCAATTAATTCAATATTCGATTATTTGCGTGCCATAGATTTACGTACGTCGAAGGCAACCGCTACAACAATGATTAAACCTTTGATAATCAACTGCCAGTATGGTCCCATTCCAACGAATGTTAAACCATAGTTAATAACTGTAAAGATCAGCACACCTGCGATGATACCAGGTACAGTACCGATACCACCAGTAATGGATACACCACCTACCACAGAGGCTGCGATAGCATCTAACTCGTACATGTTGCCATAGTTGTTAGTAGCACCACCAGTACGAGCTGCTTCTAGAATACCACCTACACCGTATAAGGCACCAGCAATAACATAGATAATAACAAGTGTTACTGCTACGTTGATACCGGATACGACAGCTGCTTGTGGGTTACCCCCAATGGCAAACATGTTTTTACCAAGAATTGTTTTGTTATATACCACATACATAATTAAAGAAATCACAGCAGCGATAATAACAATATATGGAATCGTCATAAATCCTAGGTCTAAAGAACCTGTACCAATTTGTGTAAACTCTGGACGTAAACCACCAATCGGTTGAGAGTTATTTGGTTCCATATCAAAGTACAAGGAACAAATACCATAGGTAATAACCATGGTACCTAGTGTGGAAATAAATGGTACAATTTTTAAGTACGCCACGATGACACCAGATACTAAACCGATGATAGCACCCACCACGATAGCAATGACGATTGGTAGAATCAATGGTAATTCTGGTAAATGTTCAAAGAATGGACGGGGATAATCTGGCAACTGTGTTAAAGATGCAGATACAACCGCTGTCAAGCCTACTACACGCCCTGCGGACAAGTCACAACCTGCGGTAATCAAAATCATAGCAGAACCTAACGCAATAATAACACGTGGAGAAGATTGAATTAAAATATCACGAAAACTTGTGACGGATAAAAAGTTCGGGCTATACATAGAAATAGCCGCTACTAGTACTACTAGTACCAAATAGATAATATTTTGGGAAAGAAACTTTCCTAACTTACCTTGGCTCATACAATACCTCCTAGACTAAACCAGCTGTTGCTAGTTCCATAATTTTTTCTTCAGTCGCTTCATGAGCATCTAAAATACCGCTCATATATCCATTACTCATCACCATAATGCGATCACTCATACCCAATAACTCCGGCATTTCTGAGGAAATCATAATGATACTTTTACCAGCACTAGCCAGTTCATTAATAATGGAATAAATTTCATATTTCGCTCCTACATCGATGCCCCGTGTCGGTTCATCTAAGAGTAGGATTTCTGGGTTCGTATTTAACCAACGGGCAATCAATACCTTTTGTTGGTTACCACCAGAAAGACTTTGAATTTTCGTTTCTGTAGACGGTGTTTTCACTCGTAAAGAAGCCACACCATCTTTTGTATCGTCTAGTCGTCTTGCATCATTTAATAGTTTAAACTTGTTTTCATATTTTGGTAGAGCCGCCATCGTTGTATTATCTACAATAGTGAGCATTGGGAAAATTCCTGTAGTACGGCGTTCTTCTGTAAGCAATGCCATACCCAGTTTTTTCGCATCCCGTGGGTGACGAATACGCACTTCTTTATCGTGCAAGTAAATCTTTCCAGATTCAATGCCACGAAGACCGAATAAGGCTTCGATAACCTCTGTTCGCTGCGCCCCTACTAGACCACCTACACCAAGGACTTCACCTTTACGAAGAGAGAAGCTTACATCTTTAAAAGAATGTGGATGAATAGATGTTAATTTTTCTACACGTAATACTTCTTCACTTGGAGTATTTGTTTTTTCAGGGAATAACTGTGTCATTTCACGACCTACCATTCGTTGAATGATAAGATCTGTTGTTAATTCATCAGCATGCCAAGTACCTATATATTGACCATCACGCATAATCGTTACTTCATCAGATATGCGCAGGATTTCTTCCATTTTATGAGAAATATATATAATTGCAACTCCTTTTTTACGCAAGGAGTTAATGATTTTGAAAAGATGTTCTACTTCATCACTCGTTAGGGAAGAGGTAGGTTCATCCATAACAATAATTCTAGATTGGTGAGAAACTGCTTTTGCAATCTCAATATTTTGTAGCTTAGAAACAGATAAATCACCAGCTAATTGTTCTGGATCGATATCTACATCGATTTCATTAAACAAGGCTAGTGTGTCTTCTTTCATTTTTTTATGGTCCACAAATGTAAAAGGACCAATTTTTTTGGTTGGGAATCGACCTAACCATAGATTTTCCATAACATTACGCTGTAATACAGGGTATAACTCTTGGTGGATCATGGAAATTCCCATTCCAAGAGCTTTTCGGGAATCTGTCATTTCTACTACTTCGCCATCAATGACCACGTCCCCTTGATCAGGCTTATAAATACCGAACAGGCATTTCATAAGAGTAGACTTCCCCGCGCCATTCTCTCCCATTAGAGCATGTACGGTGCCTGGTCGGACTTTGAAAGTGACATTATCCAAGGCCTTTACGCCAGGAAATTCCTTCGTAATTTGGCGCATTTCTAATATGTACTCGCCCATACATTTTCCTCCTACTAATCAGATAATAAAGGGGGCAAAATGCCCCCTTACTGCATTTTCTTATTTGTCACCTAAAATCTTATCCGCATTTTCTTTTGTTACGATTTCGTAAGGTACCCAAATATATTTACCATCAACAATTTCAAAACCTGTATTGTCTTTATTTGGTGTTTCGCCTTTAGCTAACACATAGGAAAGATTAAATACAGCTTGACCTTGTTTTTTAGCATTGTTTAATACTGTACCCAATAATGTGCCGTCTTTCAACGCTTGTACTGCTGGAGTTGTAGCGTCAACGCCTACTACTGGAATGTATTTGCCATTTGTGAAGTAGCCTGCTGCTTTCAACGCTTCAATAGCACCTAATGCCATGTCGTCATTGTTACAGATAACAGCATCGATTTTGTCGCCGTAACGGCTCAAGAACGCTGCCATTTTTTCTTGACCTTTAACGCGGTCCCACATACCTGTATCGCTAGCTAACTCTTCTACTTTCATACCTTCTTTTTTAAGGGATTCTACAGAGTATTGTGTACGAAGTACAGCATCTTGGTGACCTGGTTCGCCAGTGATCATAACATAGTGGATAACACCATCATTGCTATGGTATGCTTCAGGATGTTTTTTGAAGTAATCTGCTAAGATTTTACCTTGCATTTCACCACTTTGTTCAGCTTTCGCACCTACATAGTATACTTTATCCCATTTCGCCATATCTTCTTTTAATGGTTCACGGTTCAAGAATACCAACGGAATGTTAGCTACTTTTGCTTTATCAATGATAACGCCTGCTGCTGTGCGGTCTACTACGTTAACGCCGATTGCTTTGTACTTCTTATTGATGAATAAGTCAATCTTTTCGTTTTGTGTTGGTTGAGAGTTTTGGCTATCTACGATATCCACTTTAGCTTTGTCTTTGGCAGCTTTATCAATTTCTGCACGAACGCCACTCATGAAAGTGTCATCAAATTTGTAAATAGCAACCCCAATTTGAGGTTTGTCACCGCTTGCTCCTTGATCGCTTCCGCAACCACCTAACACAAGTGCACCTACTGCTGCAGATGCAAGCATCGCTGCTTTCCAAGATCGTTTCATAATAATATCCTCCTTTTAGATATCCTATATACCTATAAGACTAGTGTATCTAGTCGTGGTACCTACCGTAACCAAGCTTCTTCAGCTCGTTTTGCACTGACAATATCAATCATACCTAACAATGTATAATAAGAGCCATTGCCGGAATATTCTAAATTAATCGTATGTGCTTTGTATGAATTGCGTTCTAATACACCTCGTAAAATAGGGTCCATTACTCCTACTGCATTACCCATAGCACTGCTCAAAATAATCCGCTCTGGATTAAATAAGTTCGCTATATTGGCTAAAGCAATTCCTAAATAATGCCCTACTCGTGAAAGAGCCTCTAAACACACTTCATCACCTTCTACTGCGGCCTCATAAATAGGCTCTACACGAAATGCTTTGCTCACAACCAATGGGTTATCTTGTACCGACGTATATCGGCCTTTTTCCATTTGTTCCAATACATAGGTGTGGATCGATGTTTCCGATGCGATGTCTTCCAAGCGCACTTCATTGCCCGCTTCATCTAATCGAATCACACCATATCCAATCTCACCAGCACTATCGTTGAATCCGCGATAGAGTTCACCGTGATAAATTAGAGATATCCCTAGTCCATAACTGAATTTAAGGACTATGAGATTATCCATTTCTTTACCACTACCATAATAATATTCACCCGTCGATAAACAACGGACATCATTTTCTACATAGACAGGCACATGGAATCGTTCTTCTAAGATATATTTGAAAGGAATATTATTCCACTTTCCATTAGGAGAGTAAATAGAAATTCCTTTTCCTGAATCTACAGGGCCACGTAAAATCAGCCCTATACTTTTTATCTTATACTCTTGTTTAAAGATATCCTGTATGCCTCGGTACATATGCTGCATAATTTCATCAGCACTGCAGCCAATAATCGATGTTTCTTCTTGATGTAGGATTTGCCGTCCTACCGTAGCCACATAAAACACAATGGCATGTGTTCTTACATGAACGATAAGATAGGTTTCAATATCATGATTAAAGTCTAATAACATTGATGGGCGTCCCAATGCAGACCGTTCTTGACGATCTTCGTAGACCAATCCTTTCCGAATTAAATTCGTACAAATATTAGTCACTGTGGGAGGCGTTATTTTGGTTTGTCTTGCGATCAATGCCTTCGATACGGGGCCATGACGCCTGATGTAATTCAAAATAATTTCATCATTGCTTATTTGTGGCTTTATCATGATTCTATCTCCTTTACAGCGAATACACCCCATCACCAATATCAGCAATATATAGACTAGGGGTAACACCTATTTGTTTCTCGTACTCTTCTGGAATAGCTCTCATAAAAGCCTCAATATGCTCATCTTTTACAAGGGCAATGGCACAACCACCGAAACCTGCACCGGTCATACGAGATGCAATACAGCCTTCTTGAGATCGTGCTAAATCAACAATCGTATCTAATTCTTTACCTGTTACTTCAAAATCAACCTGTAAGGATCTGTGAGATTCATTCAAGCAATGCGCAATGCCTGTTAAGTCAGCCGCTTCCAAAGCTTTCATGAAATCTAATACACGTAAATTTTCAGTGATGACATGGCGAGCTCTACGCAGTAACACATCATCAGAAATAAATTCCAAATCATCCAATGTAGCCAATGCCAAGCCAGAGATATCCTTATGCTTGCGGATAATTTCATGAGCCGCATCGCACTGACCTTTACGCTCGTTAAATTTGGAGTCCACAAGACCTCTTTGTTTATTTGTATTCATGATGACAAGGGTATGTCCATGCCAATTTAATGGAACCAGTTTTCGCTCCATTTTTGTGCAATCTAACAAGACACCATGGCCTTCTTTACCGTGTGCGATAGCATACATATCCATAATGCCTACTTTTACACCTACGAAATGGTATTCTACATGCATGGCCATTTTTGCCAATTCCGTGCGATCAATTGGGGTCAATCCCAACTCTGAAAGCAACATATAACCAGTTAAATCTAGCATACATGCAGAAGAGGACAACCCTGCGCCAGCTGGTAAATTACCATTAAAGTAAATGTCCATACCTGGCACTTTGTGACCCTTATCTTTTAAGAATTGAATCACACCTAATGGATAATTAGCCCAATCGTGCTCAACATTATATTGGAAAGGTTCATTTACATCAACCACTACTGTTTTTTCCATATTATCGGAATGTAAACGTACCTTGCTATCTTCACGTAAACGAATGGCTCCGTAAATGCCCACTTTCAATGCTGCTGGGAACACATGACCACCATTATAGTCCTGATGCTCGCCAATCACATTGACACGACCTGGAGCAAAATAACAATGCACATCTCCTGCGCCTTCACCAAAGAAGGACAGAAAACGCTGTTGTAATTCTTCTTTATTCATGTTCTTGTTCAACCTCACTATATAGTTTGCGTAATTCCGGTGCTGTTTCTTCTACGGCACTCGTATTCGCTGCTGCCCATGCCCCCATTTCAGAGGATGCATAGTATTTAATTTTATTGGCCTCTCTGAACGGAGGATAGAATTGAATATTAAAGTGATAATATTCTTCATGTCCTGCATATTCAGGGCTATTCACAGGATTTTGATGATATACCATCATATATGGGAATGGCATATTAAATAAACGATCAAAGGCTTCCGTTAATGTTTTTAACATATGCGCTAAATCTTTGGTTTCTTGTTCTGTGCAATCTGTGATGTAGTTCATATGGCGTTTTGGCACTACAAATACACCATATGGATAATCTGTAAAGAATGGAATATATGCCAAGAAAGAGTCATTTTCCCCCACAATGCGAGCATCTTTTTCTTTCTCAACTTGATTCATTTTACAGAATAAGCATTCACCATGTTCATGATGATGATCTTTGGCACTATCTAGTTCCACTTGTAATTTTTGTGGTACAAAGGAATAGCCGTATAATTGACCATGTGGATGTGGCATTGTCACACCTACAGCTTCCCCTTTATTTTCAAAAGGATAAATATATTTAATTTTTTCATCTTTTGCTAATTCACTATGACGCTCTTTAATAAGGTTTAGTAATTTAACAATATGATCTTCCGATAATTCGTAAAATTTAGCAGTATGCTCCGGAGAATATAAGATAACTTCACATTTTCCATAATTTTCTTGACTTTTGTAAAAGTCATTACCATCTTCATAAGGAGCCTCTGGCGTTTGCGTTAAGGCTGGAAAGTCATTATCATATTTCAACACATCATAATCTGCAGGGACTTTTTTATTTATACCTGGACAGAATGGGCACCAATCCTTTGGCATCGTTGGGCGTGCTTTACGGTTTGAAGCGACCATTGTCCAAGTCCGCAATAAAGGATTCCATCGTAATTCCGACATGGAATACCTCCAATCTATAGCTATATCATGTTAATAAATAAAGATAATTTTTTATATAGTTCTATTCTTTCATATTTTAACATTTTTTTCAATACTTAATTAAATAATAAGTTATATGATTTACTCATAATCTGATGAGTAGCATGATTTTTATCACAATTTTTCCTTATTAGATACAAAACAATGCCACATCCCCCTTCTCTCACTGCATTCTGAATGTTCATTCAGGGGAATATGGCATTGTTTTTTTATTTATTTTGGCGTGTGAACACTTAGCAAAACTTCTCTAACACCCCAAATTATGAGTCAATCATATAGGGACTTATTAGGGAGCGGTTGGGGCTAATGTAGTGTATCTGCTGGTATCTGTTCTCCCAAAGGTAAGTAGTGCTTAGGGCTGGTCTATTTTCCTTATCTAATAGACATTCATCACTTCGATATCTGTAGGGCTCTTATACCTATCATAGAAAATACTTTTTAAATATTTTTCTTGCTTTTATACATATACAAATACAATTTGCTACTTGTATGACTAATTGTAATAGCTATATGGAGCACTCCTGCTCATGTGTATAGGTCTATTAAACGCAGGTATCCATTAACACCTATATAAAATCCCCTTGCCCTATAAAAGCCCTAGTAGATACTATGGCTCACTAGAAGAAGGTATCTTGTGTGCCGCTTTGTTTAACTTCCATTTGGGCCCGTCGTTCATCGGTGATGAAGGAGTCTGGCTTCATATTGATTAAGTGCAATAACCCCCGCATGGAATCTACGCCTTTTTCTTTCGCTGCTGCAATGGCTACTTTAGCACATACTTCAGAGTCGTCCAACGCATTGTGATGGTTAAACTTAATCCCTAAAAATCCACCCAATGTATTCAATTTATGATTCACCAAATCAGGCCATACTTTTCTTGTAATGCGAACTGTGCAAGTATATTCTAAATCAGGCCATTCAATATTGTAATGGTCCAATGTGGCGCGTAATACGTCGATATCGAATTTTGCATTGTGGGCTACTAATAGTTTGCCTTTTAAATGATTGTTGTAAATGGCTGGCCATAATTGGTCAAAAGTAGGTTTATTGAGTACCTCTTCTGGTTGGATACCATGGATGCCGATAAACTCTTGGTTGAACTGCATCACCGGAGGTTTAATCAAACTATACCCACGCTTTGTAATACGACCATCTTCCACGGTTACTACCGCTAAGGAAATGGCACTATTCTTACTTTCATTAGCCGTTTCAAAATCTAAAGCAACAAAATTTAACATATATCCTCCTCACGTAGTCTACTAGGAAACTACGGTATATATCAAGAAAAAAGCAGATGCATCATAGCATCTGCTTTTATTATATAGTATTTTTAATGAAAGTAAAATCGATTATTGAATCGCTTTCTCAAACACTGCTTTGATTAAAGATTTTGTTTGTTCGTAACTTTCACCAGGTTGTGCTTCATATTGTTTGTCCAAATCGAACCACAAATTTGGATAGTATTCGTATGGATGTGTTTTGAACAATTCTACAGCATCTTGATCTTCTACCCAGTTAATTTTGATATCTTTGAAGGCAGGGTTTTCTGCTTGCAATTCTTCGATTGCGCGGAATGCGTTAGCGCAATATGGACAATGGTGTAAATGGAAGCCTAAAATTTCTTTCATAGTATACTCCTTTCATCGAATCAATGTTTTATATCGAATTTATTCAATTATAAGATTAGTATACCACAAGAAAATTCATGTTACAACTATAAGCCGGCGTGGTATGTCAAAATCGCAGTCCAAGATGTATGAATCCAACTAGACACATCAACCGTTGTCTGTAGTGCAATGGCTAAAAACATGGCTCCTGTAATTACGGTTGCAGCAGTACTGCTCATAATCGCATCAATTCGTTCTAACATAAGAACACATCCTCTCTAATCTCTTACTTTATATAGCTGAAAGTCATCACTGCACCCAGTCTTTGTAGTAGATACTCTCAGTTAAAAATCTAAACCATCTTTCATACCAACAAAGATATGAAACACTTTGTCACTTATGATATACTATTAGTATAGTGGAATTAAAAGATTTGACAAGAATCACTTTTTCTATTTTGTTATTTACGAAACATATATAGAAAAGTATCCTATATTGAACAAATATCTCATTTTATTTGATTTATACAAGGAGGAATTATGGATAAACGACAAATGAAAACTAGAAAAGCCATTTTCGACGCCTTTGTAAGGATTTTAGAACATAAAAATTATAATGCTATCATCGTCCAAGACATTATCGATGAAGCCCTCATTGGCCGTAGTACATTTTACGCACACTTTGAAACAAAAGAGGATCTACTCGAGGCCCTATGCCAAGAATTATTCTCTCATATTATCGACACCGCATCAGACTTCTCTCATGCTCACGGCTTATATAAAAATAGTCATATCAAGGAAGCCATCTTCCTTCATATCTTGCAACATTTAGAGGACAATGACAACAATATTTTAGGTCTTCTTTCCTGTGAAAGTAACGAGCTCTTCCTTCGTCATTTCAAAAATAGTTTAAAAGAACTCATCCAAAGTCATTTCTTAAACAATCAAACTTGTCCTCACAATAATATTCCACATGATTTTATCTCTAATCATATTGCCGGTTCTTTTGTAGAAATGGTACTTTGGTGGTTAGAAAACAATCGCCAATACTCCATCGAAGATATGTCACGATACTTTTACCATATTACAGAACCATTGATTTTAGAACATCAACATTAATACCATAAATAAACGCAACAAGGCGCTACCTTAAGCAAATTCGCTCATCGGTAGCGCCTTTTTATAGTAATATCAACTGTATATGTTTTTAATTATCATTAAGATATTCTTTATGGCATATTGCTGTGCCGACTAGAATGTAAAACATCCATCTACTATTGATTACGCTATTTTGTAAAACAGCAATTTTCATTAGAAACATATTAGACCGCTAAGGAAAACCGTTTTTTTGCCAACGGCAAGAACAATACTAAAATAATAGATTCTAATAGGTACGTGAGCACATAGGTCATCCATATGCCGTCATTACCGAATGGAGGGATCAGCAGTTCTTGCATGCCTACAAAGAAGACCACTGCAATGAACATCATATTCCGGATAGATGCAGTCTGACCGATGCCATTGTACATACCATATAGTAATAAACCTACTGCTGCACAGATAGGATAAAGCAATAGATAATGGGAATATTCCAAGGCCATCGTGTAAATTTCTGGTACTGAGGTCATAAGCATAATGGCATCATTACGGAATAATCCCAGCACGATTTCTACAATGACCACATATACCGCTAAGCATTGCAGGGAAATCTTCAACGTATCTTTCCAAAGCACCAAGTCACGTTTTCCAAATGCTTTTCCAGTAAATACGCTGACTCCGTTCGCCTGTCCATCTGTGAAGTATGCCATGATGAAGATCATCTCCAAAATCACCGCATTCGTCGCTAGTACATCACTACCCATAGCACTGCCTGCTTTGGCAAACAAATTGTTAATGGTCAACAAACAAAATGTACGAAGCATAAGGTCTGTGTTGACTTTCATAATGGATAGGAATGGTTTCACCCGTTTTAAGGTATTCCATATATGGGACGTTAGGTCTAACCGTTCACGAACTAAGTACATAGCACCTAGGCCTACTAAGAACGCATAGATTTGGGAAATTAAAGATGCCCAAGCCACCCCTTTTACTCCAAAGTCAAAGCCAAATACGAAAAGGAAGGACAAAGCAATATTCAACACGTTCATGGAGATTTGCATAATCATAGTGGCGCGAATCATCATCTGTCCCATAAGCCAACCTAACGTAACATAATTGACCAATACGAAAGGAGATCCCCAGATTAAAATATCTGTATAATCTGCCATCAAAGCGATCACCTCTGGGTCGGGATGCATAAAACTTGCATAGTAATCAAATATCCAAGGATAGCCGATGATAAAGGCTGCGCTGATGAATAAGGCAATGATAAGAGGTCGAAAGAAACTGAGTGATGTACTTTCCTTCGATTGTTCTCCCAAAGCCTGTGCGGAAAACACCGTAGTAGCCACCCGCAGAAATCCAAAGAGCCAATACATATTATTAAACAAGATAACTCCTAATGCTACGGCAGCAATGTACATAGCATTATCCATATGCCCCATAATCCCAGTATTCACCGCCCCTAAGAGAGGTTGGGTCACAGTAGAAATCATAAATGGAATTGTCACTTTTAAATAGTCTTTATAGGTTAATCGTTCTTCCATCTTACCCTCACAAAAAAGAGGAACACCTAGGTGTTCCTCTTGAAACATTTTCATACACCATTTGATACATTTATTGTATCAAAGGCTGTTCATATAACACAAATATATCTTATTCATACGATTTATGTTATATTACAAAACAATCTATTCATCTAATGAAAAATAATGTTAGCCATAGATTAGCGATCTAAATTATATACCGCACTTAACAATTGTTTTGTATACGGATGCTGAGCCTCTGCTAAGGCATCTCCACTGAGGCGTTCTACTACTTCCCCTTTATACATAACCACAACTTTGTGGCAGAATAAATGGACTAATGCCAAATCATGGCAAATAAATAGGTAAGTAATGCCTTTTTCTTTTTGTAACCGTACCAATAGCTCGATGATTGTATCTTGTACAGATACATCTAGAGCACTCGTGGCTTCATCGCAAACGATAATTTCTGGTTCTAATGCTAAGGCTCTAGCAATAGCCACACGTTGCCGTTGCCCGCCACTCATATTATTCGGATATCGGTCTGCAAAATCTTCTGGTAAATCTACCATTTTCAACAGTTCTCTAGCTTTCGCATCTACATCTGCTTTGCTAATGAGATCAAAGTTACGCAATGGTTCACAAATGATGTCACGCACTTTCATCTTCGGGTTGAAGGCAGCTGTTGGATCTTGGAATACCATTTGAATATGACGATAATTTTGGCGTTTTTCTTCACCTGTCAACTTCGTAATATCTTTACCTCGGAAAATAACAGAGCCAGATGTAGGTGCATGCATATTCATAATAGTCTTCACCAAGGTAGATTTACCGCAACCAGACTCGCCTACGATAGCTAAGGTTTCTCCTCGTTCTACATCGATGGAGATTCCATTACAAGCACGCAAAGTAGAACCGTCTGCGAGAGGGAATTCTTTCACAATATCTTGAATTTGCATAATAATATCAGACATAGCGTTTCCCTCCGATTTCTGGCACTGCATTAAGCAATTGTTTCGTATACTCCGCTTGTGGATTACGAATCACTTCCTCAGCTGTTCCATATTCCACGACAGCCCCTTGCTTCATAACCACAATTTTATCAGACATATGAGCCGCCACACCGATATTATGAGTTACAATAATCATCGATGTTTTATTCTCACGATTAATACGTAATAATTCTTCTACAATTTGTGCTTGCGTC
The DNA here is from genome assembly GCA_963516605.1 of uncultured Veillonella sp. GTDB lineage: Bacteria > Bacillota > Negativicutes > Veillonellales > Veillonellaceae > F0422. Next base: position 233,347 of record CAUQBP010000002.1, read on the forward strand.
GTTACATCTAGGGCCGATGTCGGTTCATCACCTAGCAATAGTTTAGGAGAGAATGTAATTGCCATGGCAATACCTACCCGTTGACGCATACCGCCACTGAGTTCAAAGGGATAAGACTTCATAATTGCTTCAGGATGTGGCAAATTGGTGAGCGCCAACATTTCGATAGCTTTTGCCTCTGCCTCTTGTTTAGACATAGTGCTATGTAATTGAATGAACTCTACAAATTGCTTCCCGATTGTTTGAATTGGATTCATCATATTGCCACTATCTTGGAAAATCATAGCAATATGATTGCCTCGCAAATCCAACCAATCCTTTGTGGAAAACCCTAATAAGTCTTGTCCATCAAAGGTGATGCTTCCTTCAGACACACGACCTGTATTTGGCAATACACCTAACAGTGCACGGATGACCGTAGTCTTACCACTGCCGGACTCCCCTACAATGGAAACAATCTCCCCTTCTGCTAGGTCTAGGTTAACTCCTGCAATCGTAGGATTCGGATTATTTCCATAGGTAACTGCTAAATTTTTAATACTAAGTAACATATATATCCCTTCTGTATATTTCTTACCAATGCTACTGAAAGCGACTGCTACATACAACAAGGGGAGGCAAACCTGCCTCCCAATTGTTGCGGACATCTGCAAAGGATTATTTTGCTGGTTTAATATCTTTAGTCAACCAGTAGTAGTCTGTTGGATACATCACTACATTTGTTAACCATTTGTTATTAACAAGATTTGTTTTAGGGTAACCTAAGAACAATGCTGCACCATCATTCAATAAGATTTGTTGTGCTTCGATAATTAAGCTTTGACGTTTAGATTTATCGAATTCAACAGCTAATTGATCCATGATTGCATCGAATTTAGGATTGCTGTAACCAGAACCATTTTGTGGGTTATCACCATTCAAGTTAGTTTTCCAGTACCATTTCAAGAAGATTTCTGGGTCACCAGTGTTCGCTGTTACGATGTTGGAGATCAATAAGTCATAATCGCCATCAATACCCATTTTATCCATTAAGTTATAGTCAACAGTTTCGATGTTTACTTTAATACCGATTTTTTTCATGTCAGATTGAACAGCTTCTGCATAGATTGGAAGCTCTTGACGGCTGTTGTATACTACGAAGCGCACTTCTAAGTTTTTACCGTCTTTATCTACGTAACCGTCTCCATCAGTATCTTTCCAGCCAGCTTCTGCCAACAATTGTTTGGAACGATCAGGATTGTATGCATTAGGGTCTTTCAAACTATCAAAACCATAATCCAAGCTTGGTGGAATTGGTGCTTTACCAGGAATGAAAGTACCTTTTAACAATACTTCGTTGTAGGATTTACGATCCGTACCGCTGATGAAGGCAGCACGAACTTTTTCGTCACCTAATACACCTTTTTGGTTAATACGAGCTAATACAGTACGCAAAGAAGCGATTTCATCTACTTTGAATTTGCTGTCATTACGCAATGTTTCAAGGTCACCAGCGCCGATATTAACTGCTAAGTCTACGTCACCATTTTGTAATGCCAACGCACGAGTTGTAGGATCATCGATAGATGGAATTTCTACTGTTTTGAATGGAACTTCGCCATCCCAGTAATTTTCATTTGCTTCTACAACTGCTTTTTCTTTAGTAAAAGATTTCACTTTGTACGGGCCAGTACCGATAGGACCTTCTTTTGCAAAGTCACGACCAGCTTTTTCAGCAGACACATCTACGATAATGAATAATGGGTCAGCCAAGAAACCAGGCACATTTGGATACGGTTTATCTGTGGTGATGATCAAATTCTGACCTTCTGCTTTGATATCTGTGTATTTGAAGAATGTAGCAGCACGTTTATTTTTCTCGAAAGCACGCTCAATGGATTCTTTTACCGCTTCAGCAGTTACTTTATTGCCATTGGAGAATTTCGCTTTGTCGCTAATTTTGAAAGTCCAAGTCAATTTATCATTAGATACAGACCAGCTTTCCGCCAACCAAGGTTGCGCATTCATTTTTTCGTCGAATTTAGCTAATGTTTCGCCAATACCGTAACGCATAACTACCCAACCGAAGTAATTTTGTGTTGGCTCCAATGTATCTGCGAAGTTTGTAACACCAAATTTTACTACACTTTTGTCAGCTGGTGCCGCATTGTCGCTACCGCAACCTGCAATCACACCTAATGCCGCTACTGCCATAACACCAAATGTAGCATTACGAAGCCATTTTTTCCAACTTTGTTTCATGTTAAGTCCCTTTCTACAAAACTTACAACTAACACATTAATGTGAATCTGTACTACGTGGGTCTAAGATATCCCGTAGCGAATCGCCCCATAAATTGAAGATGGTAACCACAATGAAAATGGCCATCCCTGGATATAACATCAATTCTGGTGACGATAAAATATATTGACGGTTCTCATTGAGCATTAAGCCCCATTCTGGCGTCGGAGGCTGTGCCCCAAATCCCAAGAATGAAAGTCCCGCAATTTCCATCATCATAGACCCGATATCCATTGCCCCTGTAATGATAACCAAAGGCAATACATTCGGTAAAATGTGGCGCCATAAAATGGTCAATTGTTTCGTACCATTCACTCTAGCTGCCGCAATAAAGTCATTATGACGAAGTTTGATTACCGCAGATCGAATCAATCGTGCGTATTTCGCCCAGCTCACCACAACAAGAGCTAAGATCGCATTGATGGCACTACCACCCAAGATCCCGGCAATGGCAATGGCCAATACCACCCCTGGGAAGGATAGCATAATGTCCGTAAAGCGCATCAATACAAGTTCTACTTTACCTCCAAAGAAACCGGAGAAAATCCCTATCACTGTACCAACAGTGGCCGTTAAGATAACAAGGATGATAGTCATGGACAAGGAAGTTTGTGTACCGTAAATGATACGGGAGAACGTGTCACGCCCCAATTTATCAGTGCCCATCAGATGATCTGCAGAGGGCTTTAAGAAAGCTTTTGACATATCTGCATGAAAGGCATCATGTGGTGTGATATAGGGAGCAAATATAGCAATTCCTACTACAATAGCCACTAAAAGGGAGTAGAAAGAAAAGCGCTTGTGTTGCAAAATAAATTCTTTCATCTTATCCCCTCGCTTTCAATCGTGGATCCAAAATAGAGTAGGACAGGTCTACCAAGAAATTGATGGCTGTATAGATAAGGGCCACCCACAATACAAAGCCCTCAATGAGTGGATAATCGCGCATGGCAATGGCATAGACCGCCATTTTCCCCATCCCTGGCCAAGAGAATACGATTTCAATCACCGCAGCCCCTGCCAAGAGCCAACCAATACCTATACCCATAACCGTAATCAATGGTAATAAAGCATTTGGTAAGACATGTTTCCATAAAATTTGAGATTCACTCATGCCACGGGCACGAGCCCCCATCACATAGTCTTGATGCAACTCCTCAATAATCACAGTCCGTACTTGACGTGTGAATTTAGCTGCCATTACAAAAGATAATGTAATCGCTGGCAAAATTAAAGCTTTAAAGCTAATCGCAGACGTAGCAATCGGTACCCAATGTAATTTCAATCCGAAGATGTACAGTAAAAGCATACCTAACCAGAAGCTTGGCATTGACACATTCACAAAAGAAAAGAATCGAATGATAAAGTCTGGCAGTTTATTCGCTTTTACCGCCGAATAAATCCCCATGGGTATAGAAATAAGAACATTTAGCGTAAAGGCAGACACTGCTAATAAGGCTGTTCCGCCCAAGCCTTCTAATAATTTGTCGGTCACTGGTTTTTTCCCTGAATAGGAGGTTCCTAAATCACCTTGTACGGCACCTGCTACCCAGCGCACATACTGTTCCATGAATGGACGATCTAAGCCCATTTCTTTTCGTGTAGCATCAATCATTTCCTGTGACACAATGGTGTCCCCTGCTTCCAATACCATCAAAGCTGGATCCCCAGGAGCAATGTAGGTCAAGCAAAATGTCAAAAATGTAACCCCAATTAATGTGACTAGCAATTGTGACACCTTACTTAATATGGTTTTCAATCATCCACATCCTTTCCTTAATGTTAGTGAGCATACATTGATGTAATTAATACATACCAAAAAAAGAAAAGCCACCCTTTGGGTGGATCTACATTAAGTTAGCAAGGGCTATAGTTTAGACAATCTTGCTCCATCTTGCCCATAACCCTATACAACTTTTAGCAATATCTCCCCCAAAATATTCTTCCCTTATTTAAGGTATTCATAGTCAATATCTACGCCCAACTATATTATAGATATTACATAAATATGTTAATTTCTTTTATCAAAAAAGTCAAATGACTAATGCGAATATTGCAAGACATGGAATGCATGCTTGTTTGAAAGTGTACATTTCTAGGTATTTATCTGTGATTTATATCATTTTAAATCATTGCGTTTACACAAATTGAAAAATATCTATATAGTAATTTTATTCATTTTGTATAATATTCATGACTTTTAAAGATAGATATAAGAAACTTTCATAATTAACCTGAATCGTGACATAAGAAAACACACCCCAGGGAGCCCCCTTAGGTGTGTTCCATTTTACTATGCAATTAAAAGAAATCATTTTTCCAAAGCCAATAGCCTGCCAGGGCTGCAAAGCTTATACCAATACCAATCACATACTCAAAGCCATATTCCATATCAGCAAATGGCACCGGTACATTGATACCCCACAAGCTAAAGATGGCCGTTGGTACAGCTAACATAATTGTCATGGCTGCCAATAATTTCATAACTAAGTTTAAATTGTTAGAAATAATGGATGTAAAGGCATTCATCATATTCATCAAAATATTAGAATACATTTCAACCATTTCCACAGCCTGCTTGTTCTCAATGATCACATCTTCTAATAGATCTTCATCTTCTTCATAGATTTTCAACAAATATCGCACATCATCATGACGACGAATACGTAAAATCCGTTCCATTACCGTACCATTACCACGCAGTGCAGAGGTAAAATAGGTCATGGATTTTTGTAATTCCAATAATTGGAACAAATCTTTATTCCGTGTCGTATGTCGTAATGTTTTTTCAATGTCATCCGTACGGCGGTCGATTTGTTGTAAGTATCGCAAATATAGTACCGCTGTGCGATACATGATTTGGAACAGAAATCTTGTCTTTTTAAAAGTATAGAAGGTTGGCATTTGATTGCTCAAGAACGGATATAGCACCTCTGCTTCTTCTAAACAGATGGTAATAAAGAAATCTTCTGTCACAAAGACACCTAGTGGAACTGCATCATATACATCAGAACCACGCAGTACTGGAATGTTAATAACGACGAAAATGTATTCATCTTCAATTTCTACGTGAGACCGTTCTTCCGTATCCAAAGCTGCTTTCAGTACGTCCGTTGGAATCTGTGTCATCATATTGACGATAGCCAACTCATCGGGGTCTGGGTTCACCAAATTTATCCATGAACCTTTTGTAGCATCTTGTACAGTGGAATCTGTAAATAATTCCCCCTCTACGTGTTTGTGTACCGTTAACATGTGACACCTCCTTAACGTCTTAATAACCCTACCCTTTATCTTAATCAATCGAGGCCGATTCGTCAATTTTTTTATGATTTCTTGTGAAAGTTACTAACAACCTTTCACTATTTCCACTCAATCAATGTATAGGAGTAAATACGATACCCATGTACAACAAAAAAGACCTGGCCTAATACCAAGTCCTTTTTGCTGTATAGTTGTTATGTAGTGATATATGCCTTGTATGACTACAAGTAGGGAAGATATCACAATACCTCCTGCTACATAGTTGGGCGTACATGCTAGCAGGAGGCGTTATGTTATTTGCTGTAGAATATACGGATAGAGTTCAAGATACAAAGAATGGATACCCCTGTATCTGCAAAGATAGCTACCCACATATTAGCAAAACCAAATACACCTGCTACCATAACGATGATTTTTACAGCAATAGCGAAGAAAATATTTTGCCATGCAATAGACAAAGTACGATCCGCAATACTTAAGGAACGCCATACAGAATCTAGGTTAGAGTTCATGTACACCACGTCTGCTGCTTCGATGGCAGAATCTGCACCACTACCCATAGCACCACCTACATCAGCACCTGTCAATACAGGCGCATCGTTGATGCCATCACCTACGAACATAACAGAACCATGATCATTACGTAGAGACTGTACCACTTCTAATTTATCTTGTGGTAATAACTCAGCACGTACTCCTTGGATACCTACTTGTTGAGCAATATACTTTGCACTAGCTGCCACATCACCTGTAAGCATCACTGTTTGATATCCTTTGCCGTTCATGCGACGAATGGCTTCCTTAGAATCAGCTTTTAAAGCGTCAGCGATGATGATACGGCCTACGTATTGACCATCAACAGCTACGAATACTTCACTACCATACACATAATCAATCAATGGCGTTGCAATATTTTCTTTCGCCAACAAACGACCATTGCCGACTAATACAGTATGACCTTCTACGGTGCCTACCATGCCGTGACCGGAAATTTCTTTTACATCCTTGGCCGTAGTAAACTCTACCCCTCTACGTTGTACTTCTTCTACGATAGACATCGCAATTGGGTGTGTAGATACGGTTTCTAAGGCTGCTGCATATTGCAACACTTCGTTTTCTGTATAGCCACTAGCTACTTCTACTGTTTGTACGTTGAAAGTACCTGTTGTGATAGTACCAGTTTTATCAAATGCAATCGCTTTCACACGGCTCATAGCCTCGATTGCTTTACCACCTTTGAACAAGATACCTTGTCGAGAACCAGCACCAATACCAGAGAAGAATGCCAATGGCACAGATAATACTAAAGCGCATGGGCAAGATACTACTAAGAATGTTAAAGCTGTATAAATCCAATATTGCCATTCTCCTGTGAATAAAGGTGGTACTACGGCAACGATAATTGCCAATGCCACTACGATTGGCGTATATACACGAGAAAAACGAGTAATAAAACGATCAATCTTTGGTTTCGATGCTGCTGCATTTTCCACAGCATCTAGAATACGCATAACCATGGAATCTTTTAATTCATGCGTTACTTCTAAGACAATGCGACCATCTACATTGATGCAACCAGACATCACTTCAGTGCCTACCGTAGCACTCACAGGAACTGGTTCACCAGTTACCGCTGCTGTGTCGATACGTGTAGTCCCTTCTACAACACGACCATCCAATGGAATACGATCACCAGGACGAATTTCGATATGAGATCCGACTTGTACATCTTCTGGGTTCACCACCTGCACGCTGCCATCACAAGCGATTAAACGCACTTCTTCTGGGCGAAGATCCACTGCATCCATTACGGCATTACGACTGCGTTCTGTAGCACGTTCCTCAAAATAAATGCCCACTTGGAAGAACAACATAACCCCAACTGCCTCTGCATATTCACCAATGATTAACGCACCAATAGTAGCAATGGACATCAAGAAATTTTCATCGAACAGTTTACCTTTCATACCATTCTTAATTGCTGCCCATACAATGCGCCATCCTAGTATAACAAAAGTCACCACCATCAATGGAATCATATATTGCTCAGACACCCAATTGGTAAACTCTGCTACTACCATCACGATAGCGCCTATAATAATCCCCACTAAACTAGAATTATGCTCATGGTCATCCTCTGCTTGTTGTGCTTTTTTAGATGCACGCACAAATGGTACCACTACTACACCATCTTCCGTAGCATCACATACCGCTTGGATTTGTTCTTGCAAAGCATCCATATCTTCTACAGTAGATGTAATACGTAATTGCTGCGTACCAAGTGTAAATGTTGCTGCTGACACAGATTCTAGTTGATTTAATTTTGCTTCAATCACGCTAGCACAATTGGCACAATTCAAATTTTGTAGTTTAAAAATGCGTTCCATGGTATCTCCTTTATGAATTATAATATGTAACCTTACTACTTGTTTTAAAGTTTGTTTTAACACTGTTTTAACACTTGAGTGTTTGTTCATATTTTTATTATATCTATAAATTTCTATTTTGTCAACATATGATTGTATATTCATTTATATTTTTTTATCCTATTTTCATATTATCTCTATAATAAAAAGGCACCCTATTACTTAGAGTGCTAAAAATCGCTGTATCCGGATTCAAACCGCATCTTTATAACAATATGTTATCTTCGTGGTATTCCACAATGTATTCTTACAGACAATATAAAAAGTGTAATGCTGACAGCAAGAAGTCATGGTACCCAGGGTCAACCGCAACCTAAAGCTGAACAGTTTAGTAAGAATATGGGGTTTCGCTTCCAACCATGCATGTCTGACCGACCATAAACTAAAGGAACGGTAGAGTACCAAATGAAAATACTAGATGAATTACATGCCTACCAAGGGCAACTTAGCTTTGATGAGCTCAACGAAAATGTAGACAAAATTACATTATGTAGTAACCTTTCTATTTCAGGGTTATAGGACAAAATGAGTTGGTAGACTATGTCCCTACACGACAAAGAGGACTTAGCCTAATGGCCAAGTCCTCTTCGCTGTATAGTTGTTATGTAGTGACATATATCTTGTATAACTACAAGTAGGGAAGATATCACAATGCCTCCTGCTACATAGTTGGGCATACATGCTAGCAGGAGGACTTATATTATTTACTGTAGAAAATACGGACAGAGTTAAAGATACAAAGAATGGATACCCCTGTATCTGCAAAAACTGCCACCCACATATTTGCAAAGCCAAATACACCAGCCACCATAACGATAATTTTTACAGCAATGGCGAAGAAAATATTTTGCCATGCAATGGACAAGGTACGTTCTGCAATACTTAAGGAACGCCATACGGAATCTAGGTTGGAATTCATATATACCACGTCTGCTGCTTCGATGGCAGAGTCTGCACCGCTACCCATGGCACCGCCTACATCAGCACCTGTCAACACAGGAGCGTCATTGATACCATCACCTACGAACATGACAGAACCATGCTCGTTGCGAAGAGATTGCACCACTTCTAATTTATCTTGTGGTAATAACTCAGCACGCACACCTTGAATACCTACTTCTTGGGCAATATGGTTCGCACTGGATGCTACATCACCTGTGAGCATCACTGTATGATATCCTTTTCCATTCATACGACGGATGGCCTCTTTAGAATCCTCTTTCACAGCATCGGCAATGACGATACGACCTACATATTGACCATCAATAGCTAGGAATACTTCACTACCATATACATGTTCAATGGTTGGTACCGTTACATGTTCTGTTTCTAATAAACGACCATTACCAACCAATACGGTATGGCCTTCTACAGTACCTACCATACCATGACCAGAGATTTCTTTTACATCCTTAGCCGTATTAAACTCTACTCCTCTACGCTGTACTTCTTCTACAATGGACATAGCAATCGGATGTGTAGAACCAGCTTCTAGAGCCGCTGCATATTGCAACACTTCATTATCTGTATAAGTACCAGCTACTTCTACTGTTTGTACGTTAAAAGTGCCTGTTGTGATAGTACCAGTTTTGTCGAAAGCAATTGCTTTCACTCGGCTCATAGCCTCGATCGCTTTACCACCTTTGAACAAGATACCTTGTTTAGAACCAGCACCGATACCAGAGAAGAATGCCAAAGGCACAGACAATACAAGAGCACATGGGCAAGATACTACTAAAAATGTTAAAGCTGTATAAATCCAATATTGCCATTCTCCTGTGAATAGAGGAGGTACTACGGCAACGATAATCGCCAATGCCACTACGATTGGCGTATATACGCGAGAGAAACGAGTAATAAAACGATCAATCTTTGGTTTCGATGCCGCTGCATGTTCCACAGCATCAAGAATACGCATAACCATGGAATCTTTTAATTCATGCGTTACTTCTAAGACAATGCGTCCATCCACATTGATGCAACCAGACATCACTTCTGTACCTACGGTAGCGCTCACTGGAACTGGTTCACCAGTTACCGCTGCTGTATCGATACGCGTAGTACCTTCTACTATACGGCCATCCAATGGAATACGATCACCAGGACGAATTTCGATATGAGACCCTACTTGTACATCTTCTGGATTCACCACCTGCACGCTACCATCACAAACGATTAAACGCACTTCTTCTGGACGAAGATCCACTGCATCCATAACCGCATTACGACTGCGTTCTGTAGCACGTTCCTCAAAATAAATACCTATTTGGAAGAACAACATAACCCAAACAGCCTCTACATATTCACCAATGATTAACGCACCAATAGTAGCAACAGACATCAAGAAGTTTTCATCGAATAATTTACCTTTCATAACATTTTTAATTGCTGCCCATGCAATGCGCCAACCTAACACAACAAAGGTTACAATTAATAATGGAGTCAGGTATTGCTCTGGCACCCAATTTGTAAACTCTGCTACCACTATCACGATAGCGCCTATAATAATCCCCGCTAAACTAGAATTATGCTCATGGTCATCATCTACTTGTTGTGCTTTTTTAGGTGCACGCACAAATGGTACCACTACTACGCCATCTTCCGTAGCATCGCACACCGCTTGGATTTGATCTCGTAACATATCTGTATCTTCTATACTAGAGGTAATGCGCAATTGCTGGGTGCCAAGCGTGAAAGTTGCTGCTGACACAGATTCTAGTTGATTTAATTTTGCTTCAATCACGCTAGCGCAATTGGCACAATTCAAATTTTGTAGTTTAAAAATGCGTTCCATCGTATCTCCTTATGAAATTATAATATGTAACCTTACTACTTACTTTACTGTTTGTTTTAACACTGCTTTAACACTTAAGTGTTTGTTTATATGTTATCGTCGTGCCAGTAAACCAACAGCGATTTTTTATTTGTTCCATTATCCCACAAATTTGATAGACTTGCAATATCACGCTACTCCTAATACTTTAGATATCTCTGCCTCTATATAAATACTATCCTATTTCTCCTTGACTTTGTCCCTCTGATAAGATGTAATATAAGTAAGAGAAAGAGCAGTACATGACACTAAGGAGGCCTACCATGATTCCTATCGATTCTGCTTTACATGGAGATGTAATCATCTACCAATCAGGAGAAGAAAATATTTCTACCAATGTTCTATTTAAAGACGAAACATTTTGGATGACGCAAAAGGATATGGCGACACTGTTTTGCGTCCAAGTGCCAGCCATTAACAAACATTTAAAAAATATTTTCGCTGAACAAGAACTATCTGAAGATTCAGTTATTTCCAAAATGGAAATAACTGCCAGAGATGGTAAAATCTATAGCACTAACTTCTACAACCTAGACGCCATCATCGCTGTTGGCTACCGCGTAAACTCAAAAGAGGCTACACAATTCCGCATCTGGGCTACAAAGGTATTGCGCGAGTATATTGTGAAAGGTTTTGCCCTCAACGACGATATGTTGAAGAATGGTACGCCTTTTGATCAAAACTATTTTAAAGAACTCCTACGCAGAGTCCAATCCATTCGAGCAAGCGAACGTCAAATCTATCAACAAATTACAGATATATTCGCAGAATGCTCTATTGACTACGATATACAGGATCCTTTCACCCGTCAATTTTACGCCATGGTGCAAAACAAATTCCATTATGCTATCACAGGCAAAACTGCAGCTGAAATTATTTATAATGCCGTTGATAGAGATAAACCACACATGGGATTACAAACTTGGAAAAGCTCCCCTCATGGGCGCATTTATAAATCCGATGTAACCATCGCAAAAAATTATTTAACCGCAGACGAAATACGCAAACTAGAACGAACTGTATCCTCCTTTTTTGACTATATCGAAGGCATCATCGAACGAAAACATACTTTCACCATGAAAGCCTTTGCTGAAAGCGTAGATAAATTCCTATCTTTCAACGAATATGAAGTGCTCACTAATAAAGGGCATATTTCAAAACTACAAGCTGATAAGAAAGCAGTTACTGAGTATAAAGAATTTAATCGTACGCAGAAAGTATTCTCTGATTTTGACAGAATCATACACAAACAAAACAAGTAATATGATGAGAGCCTCAAAAAGGTTGAACAACGGTTGAGCAACCGCATCGAAACCGCCTAAAATTAGAGTAAATCGAAAATGAGAAAACCCCGTAAACACGTATGTTTACGGGGTTTATTATTCGCTTGAATTATTCAGCTGTGATTGTTGCTACTGGGCAAACGGATTCGCAAGAACCGCAATCAATGCAAGTTTCATTGATTTCGTATTTAACTTCGCCTTCAGCAATTGCTCCTACTGGACAAACAGAAGCACAAGAACCACATTTAATGCATGCATCACCAATAACGCGCATGAGACACCTCCATAAAAAATAGAAATTCGCTAACTTTATGATTATCATTTACTAAGGTACTTACCTTTTTTACATTCTCATTATTGCACGTTTTTTTTGTCTTGTCAAATATTTCTATATACTTTTTGTATCGAATTTTTACAAGTAATGTTGCATTTTTTATATCAATAAACCTATATATTATGCTATTTGATAGATTTTATCATTTATATTTCATTGTGTATACAAAGAATAAGTATGTACCCTATATTCTCAGTTAATTCTTCTCAATTTTATTTTTGAGAATAATTATATTATCATTTAAAATGATACAATTCCAACTATACGTAATCTATCAATGTAACTGATTTGATTCATATCCCATGACCCGTTGCTTGATCTTATACATCCGTACCCGTTGGTAGTCAATTTCATCATGACACACCAAGGTGGCTACATCCACCTGCAAGGTCTTAGCAATTAAATACAGCACCTGCACCGACGTCCCTAACGAACCTTTAGCCCCTTCAATTTTTGCCAAATAGCTAGGACTAATACCACATAGTTTAGATAATTCTTTCTGTGAAAGCCCCTGACAACGTCTAACCCAAGCAATCTTTCTGCCTAAACAAATACAAAACTCTTCATACTCTGGCATAGATTCCATTGATTTTAAGTGAGTCCCCATATCTATACACCTCGTTTTCAAAAGTATACGATTGAACTGCTCTACTTACATTATATATAGACAAAATTCATAAATCAAGGGCATATCTTATAAGATAGTTTTCTAAGATGCCGATTTAAAATGATGAGACGGATGCGCCTCGACTTTCATCAGACCCTGTATACACAAAGCTATCTAATAAGTGCAACAACGTCTGCAAATCGTATCTATGAATGTCATCATATTCAAGCTCCATCAAATATCGATGAGTAGGATCAGCTTTCATAATCATATCCAAGGTAAAAGTTACATATGGTCCATCTGGTGTAGGCTGTTCAAATCGTTCCCAGCGAGCCATTGTCATATCATCTCGAGATAATGCCCCTACTTCTACTACCGTGAACTCTTTAAAAACTTCGGAACTGTTTCGACGCAAAACTTCCATATAGTCCGCATCCGTCATTCCTTGAATTGGTGTGTCATACCATGTAGTATTCCACTGTTCCTGGGATTCCCCTTTTGGTGCTACATTGTCTATACGAGTTACCGTCATATTTACATTTTCATCTAAATGCAACAAAACACCTACTGTATGTCCCTTATCTTTAAGTGCAGTCGTATTAATCCATACCATAGTTTGTATCGCCCAAGGAATCGCAAAGCGAAAATGCCCTTCACGACTATTGATGTACGTATAGTGTGGTATATTTTCTGCTTCTTTATTGTTTTTTATCAGGCTATTTTTTGAATAGTGGTCTCCTATATAAAATGGCACTCCTTTTTCCATTTTTCCCTGGTCTATAACTGTAACTATAGGCTTTACCTGTATATCATTTGCTAGACTTATGGTGCCTGTGAAAGTTGCAATCGCTATACCACAGGCTAAGGCTTTCCAAAATGTCTTTCCCATTGCTGCAAGGTGGCTCCCTGTAATACACTTCATAGTAATGTTCTCCCTTTGTCTATATCAATTTTCATCAAATATTTGCGCTAACTCATTCCTTCTCCAATCCTATTCGACCAGAGCGCTGGATGGTCGCCTTCGTTTTGCTCGTATCGTCCCACGTAGATTGAGACGTAATCCCTGTATCGGTAATTCTTAATTCCTGTTCTTTGCGCACCGCTGTCTTGCCTTGGCTTAACTCCAGATGGTATAGATTTTCAAGGTCTGTTACGTCCTTCGTTTCCATAGATGTTTCTGATATCAATACCGATGGTAGGTTATACCTCTCGTCTGCTTGTAAAGTGCCACTCCCCTCTTGAGCCTGTTGCTTTTCATTTTGCTGAGCATCTACCTCACTTTCATCTGGCAAATACTCCAGAATATCCACCAAGTGTTTCAATGATTCTATACTATACTTTTGGATATCATCATAGGTGAACGTAATCACGTAGCGATGCGTAGGGTCTTCTTTCAAAATCATGTCCACCGTAAAACGCACCTTCGGTCCTTCTGATGTCATTTGCACAGACCGATCCCAACGGGCGGCCGTCATCTCTTCTCTCCACAACAAGCCACCGTCGAGCTGTGTATATTTTTCAGATAGATGCGGATCTTCACGTCGCCAAATTGCCATATACTCCTCATCGGTCATCCCCTGGATTGGTTGGTCATACCACGTCGTATTCCATCGCTCCTGAGAAACACCTTGCATTGGCTTGTTATCTCGTCTCGTGATCATCATAGTCGTATGTTCATCAAAATCTAATAAAATGCCCACTATATGTCCACTATCTGTAGGAACTACCTTATCAATCCAATGAATATCTTTCACAGTACCATACATATTCACCCGAAAATGAGCTGGTCGGTGGCTAATATACAGACCCGTCTTCTCTGGTGCAGCATTCTCCTTTTGCAATACGAAGTGTTCCCCATCTATTCCTTGAGCATCTACTGTTTGTACACTCCCTAACTCGCTTGTGGAATTCCTCACCGGTGTTCCCTCTATAGCATACGCCATACCTACAAAACCGGTGAAAGTCGCCATAGCCATGCTACATACCACAGCTTTCCACCACGTATTTTTAACTAGTTTGCTTTTCATTCGTTGATTTCCTTTCTTCGTAGCCCTTTATATCCTATGCTGATTTCTATACACTTTTAAAGTCAGCATATATCTATATACGCCTCTAATAGTTTTTGCCGTATCACTTCGTGTTTAATACAAATATATATCTAGTATACCATAAAATGGCTTATTATAAGCGTCTAAGCACTACATCACACCATTTGTGTATGATTTTGTGTATCCCCAAACCAACATTCATACATATCAGCACCAGTTCTGACAATGCTCCCACAATCACTATAAACATATACTTAGAGGCGAGTATCACCGCCGAATATAGTATAAAATCATATATGATAAAATCCTAACATATAGGAACATTGGTGTCTTTAATCAGATTTTCCCTATTAATTTAGTCAGACATCTTATGATACTCTTAGATTATGTTAACCTATAGCCCATCTTGTAACGATAACGTTCTTAGAAAATATCCGTCCCTATCTACGCAACAAAAAGAGAACCCACTATTGTGAGTTCCCTTATATAGTATTATGTAATTCTATATCTTATAGTTTATCCAATGCTTGTGCTAAGTCAGCAATGATATCATCTACATTTTCGATACCGATGGATACACGTAATTGTTCTGGTTTTACACCTGCTGTCAATTGTTCCTCAGGGCTCAATTGGGCATGTGTTGTACTTGCTGGGTGAATAACCAAGGATTTAGCATCCGCCACGTTCGCAAGGTTAGAGAAGATTTCAAGAGCATCAACGAATTTAATACCTTCTTCTTTACCACCTTTTACACCGAATGTGAACACTGCACCAACACCGTTCGGGAAGTATTTATCAGCCAATGCTTTGTATGGGCTGTTTGGTAATTCTGGGTAATTTACGTAAGCAATTTTTGGATGATTTACCAAGAAATCTACTACTTTACGAGTGTTTTCTACATGGCGCTCTACACGCAAGGACAATGTTTCAATACCTTGGATAATCAACCATGCTGCTAGTGGAGTAATGGATGCACCAGTGTCACGCAATAATTGAGCACGCACTTTCACAGTGAAAGGAATTGGAAGATTGCCGTATACTAAACCATTGTAATGTACGTCGCCTTCTACGAATCCAGGATAACGACCGCTTGCTTTGTAGTCGAACTTGCCACTTTCAACGATAACACCAGCGATAGTTGTACCATGACCGCCTAAGTATTTTGTGGCGGAGTGAACCACTACGTCTGCACCATGTTCAAATGGACGGAACAAGTATGGAGTGCCGAATGTATTGTCCACGATCACGATGATACCGTGTGCGTGAGCGATTTCAGCAATCGCTTCTAAGTCCACAAGGTTAGCACCTGGGTTACCAACGGATTCCACATACACAGCTTTTGTGTTGTCATCAATCGCTGCTTTGAACTCATCTAAGTTGTCTGGATTTACGAATTTCGTAGTAATACCGAAACGTGGTAATGTAGCACTGAACAAGTTGTATGTACCACCATATAACGTGGAAGCTGCTACAATGTTATCGCCAGCAGATGCTACGTTTTGGATGGCATATGTAATCGCTGCGGATCCAGATGCTACAGCGATAGCACCAGCACCACCTTCTAAAGCCGCTACACGGCCTTCCAATACGTCTTGAGTAGGGTTACCTAAACGAGTGTAGATAGGACCTGCATCAGTTAAAGCAAAACGACCTGCTGCTTGTTCTGCATCTTTAAATACATAAGAAGTTGTTTGATAAATTGGTACTGCACGGGAACCTGTTGCGTCTACTGTATGACCTGCATGTAATTGTAATGTTTCAAATTTGTAATTGCTCATGTTACTTTCCTCACTATTCTTAAATCTTTACTATCTATTAACTAGGATTAAATGACCCAGTCTTGTATATATGGTTCTTCAATCGGTCTCGATTGCAATTCACTAACCTCATATGGTGTTTCTTGGTACACATAATAATTTAACCAATTTGTATAGAGTATAGTCGATGCCGACCGCCATCGTATCATCGGCGTCTTAGTAGGGTCATCTCCAGGGAAATAATTTTCTGGAATCTCAATCTCTAACCCTTGCTGTCTATCCCGATCATACTCTTGGTATAAGGTATCTCTATCATATTCAGGATGTCCAAAGATAAACACATGTTTATTATCATAGGACCTGGCAATACCAACACCTGTCTTATCTGCGCGGACTAGCACTTCTAGCTGAGGGTGAGCGTTGATCTCGCTTTCACTCACCGTCGTATGCCGTGAATGAGGCATATAGAAGAGTTCATCTAGACCACGCATAAGCATGGGCTTACTGTTCTGCACTTCTTGTTCATATACACCGAACAACTTGGTAGGCAAATCTTCCTTGTGGATACCAAAATGCTTATAAATCCCTGCTTGGGCTCCCCAACAAATGTAGAGGGTCGAACACACATGGGTTTTACTCCATTCCATAATTTCTGAAAGCTCATCCCAGTAGTTCACTTCCTCAAAGGGCATTTGCTCTACCGGAGCACCTGTGATAATCAAGCCATCAAAGTATTGATCTTTGATTTCCTCGAAAGTCCTGTAAAAGGTTTCCAAATATTCTTGGCTTGTGTTACTCGCTGTATAAGACGCCGTGTAAAGAAAGGTGACCTTTGTTTGTAGCGGTGTATTACTCAAAGCACGAAGCAGTTGAATTTCCGTGGTCTCTTTCCGTGGCATCAAGTTCACAACCACAATGTGGAGTGGTCGAATATCTTGTGACTCTGCCCGTTCCGAATCCATGACGAATATATTCTCTTCTGAAAGTTTCCCTATAGCTGGTAATCCTTTCACTACTCGTATAGGCATTCAATCCACCTCTCTTTCCAGTAAAACCTATCGATTAACGATGAATTAAGTATACTAGGATGTCCATTATATGTCAACAATATACGCACATTTATCCTTATACAGGATACATATTATTATATATAGTCATTACCTATAACAAAATAATATATCTGTAAATTTACAAATACCCCCTAACCATTGAACATAGCGACCTTTATGTCGTATTATATTAGCGAACTACATAGTATTTTTACTGAAAGTATGCTATACTTAACTCATAAAAAGAAGAGCCATCAACGTGTCTGAGGCGTTAGGCTCATCTCAAGAATATCAAAATATGATGATGTCTAACGTGTATAAGTGCTGGTAACACTTATCTTTTACGTTAGGCTTTATCATTTCTAATTAAAGAAACGGTAAAGATCTATCATTAATTTTAGAATTTTTATCAACAAGGATAATTTCTTAAAATTTTTCATAGAACCACCTCCTCCCATTACAGGAAGAGATGAGGCTAAGGAACGCAGTTAGGCGTAGCAGTCTTTGTGGCGGTTCTTACTGACTAAATGAAACTAACGCAAGAAGCCCATGGCGTGCTCCTGAACAAACATTATGCAATACCGTTTGAGAAGGAGTATGCCATGGGCTTCCCTTTATCCTATTCAGTTACGACCGCCACAAGTTTTCATAGCATCGCAAGAGACGTCTTATAAGAGCGCATGCTCTTTCCCGATTTCAACAACTTGCTCTACAGACATATTTGTAATACGGGCAATCATCTCTACCGATAATTTTTCACGTAGCATACCAATAATGGCTTCTAATCTACCTTCTAGTCTACCTTCTTCTTTTCCCTCTAGTTTTCCTTCACGCCAATATTTCTTCCGATCCATTTCTAGCTTCATATACTCACTCCTCCATTCTTTACTTTGCTTCACTACATGTACTATCTCATCCATCTGTTGTATTAACCCATCTACTGGTGGTCTACCATCTACATAGTCCAAAAAATTTTGCAATAATTCCGAAACATCATTCATTTCTGCTTTAGTACTTAAAAAGATAGTAGTTAATCCATCTCCCAACTCTCTGCCCAGTTCTTCTGTACATTTTTTTGTAAATGTATACTTATGACGCTTGCCAGAAAATATAGGAAATGTACAGATAAAGATAACAAAACAATCATTCAGTGTCATATAGTCAGCGCCCTTTTCCATAGAATAGTGGTCAATCGCACTATGATAAAACCGCGACCGTTTGATTAATTCTGGCATATTTTTGTATGTTTGCATTTCAATATTGTAGACGGTTCCTTTCTCATCATTGACATACACATCTAAGCGAATCCCCTTTTCATCAAGGCTAGATTCTATCGTTTTCTCCGTTTCAATATACGCAATGTCCCGAATAGAAATCTCCAATACCCGTTCTAATAATTCCTTACAAATTGACTTCTCACGCATTACCTTTTCAAAGATAAAATTATCTTGAATACTCAACTCATCAAAGGACTTGAATTGCATAGAAATACCTCACTCTTTGAGTTACCTAAATTATACCACATCTATACTGCAGCACGGTAGCACACCATGCACTACCTATCCATACAATTCATAAACTGTCACTTATACTCCTTTAAAATTTCCTACTAGTATATATTCTTCCAAGGTCCCCAGTTAAGCGTAGAAAACTTGCGACACCTATATTCATTGAATCGCACAAATACAAGAAGCCCATGGCATGCCCCTGACCAAACACCACAACCTATTCTCTGAGAAACACAGTTAAGCGTAGCAGCCTTTGTGGCGGTCGCTTACTAACTACTCTATCCGCACAAACACAAAAGCCCGTGCCATCCCCCTGAGCAAGCATAACCACTGTATAGCTTGTGAAGGGGTGTGGTACGGGCTTATTTTGCCAATATTACGGTATGCGACCACCACAGGCTGCATAGCGGAATAAGTGACTAACCTTTAATTATATCTACTTTTGTGATCCTCTTATATACTATTATAAACAACTAGCATATACATTATATTTTTCAAATTCCATATGCCAATTCTGTATATATGAGCAGTTTTGATTATTTTATTGGTGACTTTTATCACTTTTTTGATTTATAATTCTAATCAATAGCACAAGTGCTTGTAACAGAATTTATTTTCTTATTCAAATTTGTAGGAACCAGGAGGTGTTCACCAGAACTAACGGACAGATAACGTATTCTAAAGTACAACAGTGATAAGTCCTTTCTACAAGGAGGATACTATGGAAAGATCCTACATTACAAAAGGTCTTCAAAATGCATGTCCCGATTGCGCAGAAGATTCGTATACTGATGAAGAACTAGTCGCTTTAGCCCAAGCAGGGCATACATCGGCTACTGTTATTCTATGTCATCGTTACGTACCTCTCATTGCACGGTACTCTCATGTACGTCAGCTTCGCAATATGGAAAATGACTTAGAGGCCACTTTATGGGAGACATTCTTAACCGCTATCCAAACGTACGACCTGAAAGGGAAAGTCCCCTTTGCAGGATTTGTAAAATCTCGCATCCATTATACGGAAATGAATCTCTTCCGTAAAAGCGTTCATCAATGGAATCATGAATCTTTACTTCATGAAGAGGATGACTCGAATCCAATCATCCATATACCTGCCGAAGATGATACAGAGCAGGAGGCCCTTGCGCACTTACAAATTGCAGCCTTGAAAGAGGCACTTTCACGGATTGATACCGTGCACGCTGCACTATTAGAGCAGATTTTATTTCAAGGTAAGTCCATTAGTGATATGGCCAAATTATATGGAATAAGTCGTCAAGGAATGTATAAAAAGTACAAAAAAGCTATTGTTTTGGTGCAACAAGAACTGGAAAAATCTAAACGTTAATCTATGGTAGGACTTATCACAAAAACCTGAATCTCCACTTCCGAGATTCAGGTTTTTACATTTCTATCATATAGGTTTGTCATCATCAACACCATGCCTTCTAAGTATATTTTCTAGGTATGCATTCTACATATAGCATAACAATAGCCATCTTGCTATTATTAACAAGATGGCTACGGTAATCCTTGGCACTAAGTCATATATACACTTTTACAATACCTTTGGGATATGTGGTTTTCTCCTGTCTAAAGGTTCTATCCTACCTTATCGTTTTAACCACTTGTATACCCACAAGGCAATTCTAACGATTTTTACTACTTTTTCAAGCTTATCCATATTACGCCGCCAAAGCGATCGCATTATTGCGAACCACACCTACCAATGGGTACGCATATAACTTGCCTAATGCATCGCCCACGGCTTTGATATCTTCGTCGGATGCTGCTTCGTTTACGTAGGAAAAATTGGCTACTTTCACATTGTGTGCACCTTCGCCTTTTTTAAATTGTAATTGCAATTTAGTCACCATTGTTGTAGTCATACCTTACTCCTCCTTATTCTACCACTGTGGATTCTGTAGTCACTAATGTACCATGTTGAAAGCTAGTTAAGCGTTGATCTTTACGACCACGAAGTACATCTTTTTCTACCATAAGCTGTCCTACTGTGTCGATTTCAGATTTAGTTACCCCTTCTTTTGGGAATCCTACTACAATACTTACCTCTTCCTTAGATGTGTCCATAAAGACTAAATGTAATTCTTTTTTCACTACTGTACTTGCTGCCATATTCTTCTCCTTTCTTAGTACCAAGTCCTTACACTTAGATACATTCAGAAATAGAGCCGGTGTCAACCAAATAATTTTACTCTTTATAGATTCCAGTAACACCAATACATATGACAGCCATATACGCTGCAATTACACATTTTATAACTGCATATAATATATGCATATTAGTTCATAAAAAGTACTTATATGATATAGTCATACCCTATAATAAGTAAGATTTTATTCTTATTTTACTTATTCCTACTCTTTTGCTATACTATGTTTGTCGATGTGATACTCGACAGGAACTATGAAAGCTCATATGTTCCAGCCTTTCAAACTACTTACATATGTGATAACGGTGACTTCCCATACACACCTATAGTTATCACAAACAAGCCACCTACTCGGCCCCATACGAGTCAGGTGGCTTTCACCATTATAAACATATAGTATGAGGAATCTTATTACTCTACATATCATTGCACCATATATCTCATACCTGTAATAGCATTATTTCATACACTCTTTCATACAAATACATGCTATAATTAAAATCAAGTATATAATGATGCCATTTAATCAATAGCATCACATTATTTTCTCTAGTAATATAAAAATAATACTTCACATGCATCGTCACTAATATACACAATAAAAAGGAGTGATATTATGAACAAAACTATATATTTAGGCGGCGGTTGTTTTTGGGGTGTTGAAAGCTACTTTCAACGCATTCCCGGTATTGTAGATACTGAGGTAGGCTACAGCAATGGCACTCATCCAAATCCTAGTTATGAGGACGTATGTCGTGGCAGTGGTCACGTAGAAACCGTGAAAGTCACCTATGATTCTTCTGTGATTTCCCTACCCAAAGTTCTACAATATTTCTTGCGCATCATCGACCCTTTCAGCATCAACAAGCAAGGTAACGATGTAGGCGTGCAATATCGCAGTGGTGTATATTATGAAAATCCGGACGACAAAGCCATCATCAAATCTACCTTGGAACGTGCTAACAGCCACTACAAAAAGCCTTTTGCCATAGAAGTTTTACCGTTAGCATCCTTTTATCCAGCTGAATCCTATCACCAAGATTATTTAGATAAAAATCCAAATGGCTATTGCCATATCAATGTGTCTAAAGCTTATGAACCACTCATTGATGAAAGCGCCTACGAACGCAAATCCGATACTATTTTACAAGAGGAACTCAGCGATCTAGCCTATTCTGTGACCCAGCATAGTGCTACAGAACGCCCTTTCTCTCATGAATATACCGATGAGTTTCGTCCCGGTATCTATGTTGATATTACCTCTGGAGAGCCACTATTCATCTCCGCCCAGAAATTTGATTCCGGTTGTGGCTGGCCTAGCTTTGCGCAACCCATCAACAGCGATGTCATCCGTTACTATCACGATGACAGCTTAGGACATCGTCGCATCGAAGTACGCAGCCGCATTGGCGATGCTCACTTAGGACATGTCTTTGAAGATGGACCTCAGTCCATGGGTGGCCTCCGCTATTGTATCAATGGCGCTGCCTTACGTTTCATTCCTTTAGAAGAGTTAGAAACAAAAGGGTATGGTGCTTTACGTGAATTCGTAGAAAGTAGCGAAGCTCTATCTCAAGATTCTTAAAAATAGTATCATGCAATACATTTGTATGTCTTTAAGCGCACGTTCATCACTAGAACTCATCATAACTGACAATACAAAAAGACTGTAAACACAGGGGATTCCCAAGTGTTTACAGTCTTTTATTATATAGATAGTGTATGGTTTTGTGTCCTGTCTATACCGTTGTTAGAGCTAGCATACTTGATACACTATGTTTGCTCTAATAAAGTATGTATATCCCTATAGATTATGCATATACTAGGGTAGCCCCGTAAAGTCTATATCTTACAAGTACAGAAGATTAGACTCGCCAAGAAATCCACGCAATGGTATCCGTGGTGTGGTTTTCTAATTTACCATCTACAGCTTTCTTCGATAAAAATTCATGTATTTCTTCCTTAATTACTTCTAAGTCACCGCCCACTTTACGATGCACACGCAAGCAGAAATAATCGACGGCTTCATCGACAGTTAAGGTTTCTACTTCTTCTACCGTTTTATAAGTAATATTTACATTCTTTCCAATTTCGTTAACTGTGCCCAAGCAATCTTGTAGCATGGATTCCCATGGGCTTCCGCTTACACCATATCGCTCAGTATAGATAGCATCTAAATATTCATCTTTACGATCGGCAAACATGATACATAAACAGTTTTTGCGACTAGCTTTGTGCAAGGAGTGAAGATTAGCTGTATCTGACATAATAGGGCAGAAAATACTATATACCAAGTCAAATTGTTTGTCCCACTCTAAGGCTTGCCGTGCCTCTTCGGACCATGGTCCTAGCCATAAATCTAGTGAAAGTCCTTCACTTTCACTAATGGCTTTGCCACCTTCTAACATGCCTGTGGAAAGATCAACACCGGTTACTCTCACCCCATTGCGAGCGAGTCCCATGGCATAGTCACCAGTACCACACCCTACATCAAGCGCCGTTTCTCCCTCCGCAGGGTGGATTCCCAGCTCTTGCAGACGGGCTACAAAATCCGTTACTTGCGCTACCCGATCCTCACGTTTGTGCATATTCACAAAAAACTTGGACGTTTGATTCCAAGACTGTTGCTCCTCCTGCCAGCCCTCCATAGAAACGGGCATTGTTGTGATTGTACTCATGAAAACCTCCTTGTAACTGTATACCTAATAGGCTAGATATAATTTACATGTATATAACCACTATTATTATATATGATATTCTTTAAATTATATATGAAATATATTATCCGTTTATAGTTTTATTATACGTATCTACCTGCACATATGCTGTATCTACGGCAACAAAATCTATATAACTATACATACTAAACACTTATACACATCTATGATTCTAGAATTCTATACATCAATACTATCATTGTAACAACAAACACTATTTTATAAGATATACTATTGTAAGTGCAAATAAATATAATGTGATAAAGATACATGTGTTTCTGGACCAGTTGCACGCTTTTGGAATCATATCTGTATAAGGATCATTAAAACACAAAAAGCGACCTTACGGTCGCTTTTCGTATTTAGAATCTACGATTCAATTATGCTTCGATAGCTGTAACAACACCAGCGCCTACTGTATGGCCACCTTCGCGGATCGCGAAACGTAAACCTTCTTCAATAGCGATTGGAGTGATAAGCTCGATGTTCATAGTGATGTTATCACCAGGCATACACATTTCTGTACCTTCTGGTAAGTTGATAACGCCAGTTACGTCAGTTGTACGGAAGTAGAATTGTGGACGGTAGTTGGAGAAGAATGGAGTATGACGGCCACCTTCTTCTTTAGTCAATACGTATACTTCTGCTTTGAATTTTGTGTGTGGTTTGATGGAACCTGGTTTAGCCAATACTTGACCACGTTCGATGTCTTTGCGGTCTACACCACGAAGCAATGCACCAACGTTATCACCTGCTACTGCAGAATCCAAAGTTTTACGGAACATTTCAAGACCAGTTACTACGTATTGTTCAGCTTTTTCTTTCAAGCCTACAACTTCTACTGTGTCGCCTACGTTTACTTGACCACGTTCAACACGGCCAGTTGCTACTGTACCACGACCAGTGATTGTGAATACGTCTTCCACAGGCATCAAGAAAGGTTTGTCAGTATCACGAACTGGAGTTGGGATGTAGGAGTCTACAGCTGCCATCAATTCGTCGATTTTAGCTACATATTGAGCGTCGCCTTCCAAAGCTTTCAAAGCGGAACCTACAACGATAGGTACTTCGTCGCCAGGGAATTCGTAGGAGGAAAGAAGTTCACGAACTTCCATTTCTACTAATTCGATCAATTCTTCGTCGTCAACCATGTCAGCTTTGTTCAAGAATACTACGATTGCAGGAACACCAACTTGGCGAGCCAACAAGATGTGTTCGCGAGTTTGAGGCATAGGGCCGTCAGCTGCGGAACATACCAAGATAGCGCCGTCCATTTGAGCCGCACCAGTGATCATGTTTTTAACATAGTCAGCATGGCCTGGGCAGTCAACGTGTGCATAGTGACGAGTATCTGTTTCGTACTCTACGTGTGCAGTGTTGATTGTGATACCGCGTTCACGTTCTTCTGGAGCTTTGTCGATCATGCTGTAGTCTTGGAAGTCAGCTTGACCTTTTTCAGCAAGAACTTTAGTGATTGCTGCTGTTAAAGTAGTTTTACCATGGTCAACGTGACCGATAGTACCAATGTTAACGTGTGGTTTATTACGTTCGAACTTTGCTTTTGCCATTGTTAAAATAGCCTCCTTCATTACAAAAAAACTAATTACCTTTATTATATATGATTAAATAGAGAAATACAAATACAGTTTAGTTATTTTATAGGAATTACAGGTGCTTTCATTCCACGTATTGGATATTTCTGTGAAAGTCTAACCTAAGTACGTAATTTATATATATTTCAACATATATTCTAAAATAAGTTGAACGATACCAGTACCTAGCAATAATAGGAATGCTTTCATAAGAGTACTGTTAATAATGCGAGCCATAAGGGATAGATTCATATAGAAAATCCAAATCGCCACCGCAAAGAAAGCTCCTATGAAGAGCCAAATAAGTTCCATACCGTAGGATGTTGCTAGGAAAAAACCTGTCCCAAAGAAAGGAAGTAAGAGCAAGCCTAATACTACGCCATATACATTAGTGATGACCTTACCGTAAATAAATCCTTTTACCACATCCGTCCAAGTCGCCTCACCTGTTGTCAATTTGTATAAGCCGAAGAAAATCGCACTGTTAAACAAAATAGACACCGCTTGAAATAGGAAAAAGACGATGGCCAAGCCTATGATAATGGCCGACCCTAAGACGTCAATCTCACGATAATAGGCAGGCATGAAAAAGCCTACCAACGGCAGTACTAAGGTAGCCACCAATAAACAAAATACCAGTTCAAGCCCAAAATAGGTAAGTAAACCTTTTTTTACCGTCCCATGTTCTGCAATTTGATCAAAGCCCTTACTCTTAGGATGCCAAATTAATTCTTTTAAATCATTAAACCATGTTGTCATACGTACCTTCTCTCTTTCATAGACATAATATCATTTATAATACGCTATCAATTACTGAATCGCATAGATATCCACCGCATCTAAATCACCAATTTTGCTTTTGAAGTCTGTTATTATTAATTGCAACGGTTGACTCAGTCTAACAGTTGATGGCTTAGTTAATCCTGCATCACTCCAACGCATTAAATCATATTCCCCAGGATATGTATCTCTCGGCTTATGACTAGTTACTTTCAACGAAATAATAAATGCTTCTTGATTCTCTAATACAACAACTGGTCGTACCTTTGATTCTTCTGAATTTTCAAACTTTACAATCGCCCACCATACTTCCCAACTATTCGGCATATTCATACTCCTGTGGTAACACTAAATGGTTAGATTCATCTCTTGTCCCAACGAAGTCTTTCTCTGTAAACGGCAATGTAAATTTATCAACAATTTCAATATGTCCATAGTATTCTGTAATTCGATGTTTTGGAATAATTTTATCCCCAGTAGAATAGTACACTTCATACCAAGGAGTCCCTTTTTCGTGAGATTTATTCACCAAAGAAGATGTAGACATTGTGCTATATTTACGCAACACATCTAACAAGTATAATTGCTCTTCTTTGGTCAACGCTTGTCGATCAAATGATTGATTAACAATCCCATTTCTTCCATATTCTTTAAAGGTTTTATAAACAGATTTAACAACCGGGCCTAAATCCCATGCTTCAAAATCTTCTTCAATAAGAGTATAACCTAATGATGAAATGCTCCCAGCTTGAGCAAAGTACAACAATTTATTCAATCGTAAATTAGTCATCGCATCTTCATTAGGAGTATTAGCAACTATTTCAATAAAAAATTTCGCCACATTTATCGCTTTAGCCATAGAGCCACCACCTTTCTATACTCTCATTATACAAATTCAAACTATGGATTTCAATGGATAGCTAATTTTAGGCATAAAAAAATCCCCACCTAAGTGAGGTTATTGGTGGCGGCACACGGATTTGAACCGCGGACACACCGGGTATGAACCGATTGCTC
>CAUQBP010000003.1:0-138598 GCA_963516605.1 uncultured Veillonella sp.
ACCTGCGACCCCCTGGTCCCAAGCCAGGTGCGCTACCAAACTGCGCTATGCCCCGATATCTTCCATCCATAGTAACGAATCATCTTAACTGTCCTTGGGAAACACTGTTTCGCTACCGTTTGTTACTTACTGTAACAACAAATATATAATATCATATCCCTTACATCTATGCAAGTATTTTTTTATAATTTATTTATTTTTTTCTAATCTCATATTGCAAGTCGAAATTGAACACGTTTAGCCCTACTAACAAGGCACTTTATTCTTTTTTACGAACAACACTATACAACTGCGTACGCAACAAAAGGGGCTGTTACAGTTCTACAGCCCCTTTCATCATGTATTTATTCTTCTTCACTTTCATCAAAGAAAATTTGTATACTTTGTTTTCCATCTGCATGGACTGGTTCATCGATATGAACCGTCAGTTGTTCTTCTTCTGTTCTACCAACAGAATCACCATCTTCTACCGTTTTGTCTGAGGTTAACACATAATCCGCAACCGTTAAAATATAATTCCAAGCTTTCTCTGGATGCCACGGGCAATGCAGAAACTCTACATTTAATTGTTTAAACAATTCCATACCACTCGTAGATAAGGAAATCGTATCATCCTCTTCAAATTCCATATCTACCCAAATTAGATTCGCCATAGGCAACATATCGTCTCGTAACTGTTCCGTTTCCTCGTGGTACTTTTTCGCTTCGTACAGAACGCCATTTGTATATATAGCACTAGCTCCCGTTTGCTCTGTCGCCACTGAAAGTAATTTCGCTAATAAAATCCCTTCTTCTAACGGCTTGCCAGGACCTTCTACAATGCTAATCGCCACATGGCTTGTGTGATGAAGCACTGCATCCAATGCATCTTCCCAAAGGTAATTTCGAGTAGCCCCCTGCATAACAGCTTCCATCGGCATGGCAAAGGAAAATGGTGCCACCACTACTTTATAGTCATCAATCACTAAAAAGTGTGCTTCTTCCATATCCTCTTCTTCCACGGAATCTACATCTTTTGTGGCAATGGTTGCTCGGACCTTCATCCCCTCTGGGCTTGTTATGGACTCAATATCCCATTTGCTAAGCAAGTCCTTCTTAAAACGTTTCACATCGAACTCTGCATTGTCCAACAGCACCATGCCCATAAAGCCACGTTTACCAACCATAGGTCCGATACCACCAGTGCTTTCTAAGATTCTTTCAGCCAAATTACGCATTGCATCAAATAATAGTTGATTCTCAGCACTTTGTACATCCGCCATATCTATATCAAGGCTCATCGTTTTCTGTATGATACTTTCAATTAAGTAATCCCCTACATCATTCGACTGTTCCTTCATGAGCTCCAATAAGGCTTCACTGAAAGACGCCCCTAATAGAGTCAATGTATTCGTATCTCCGTTAAAATAGATGATTTGTCCCACAGTGCCAGATTTCGTTGGATTATAATCAATGTACAAACGGGATGCCTGTTCTCCTTCACCAGTAGCTGCAAACAGGCATAAATCTCTCTGTTTAGAAGACGCTCGTACTTGTGTTGGTTTTACATCGAGCCCCAGGATATCCATATTCATCACATCTCGTCCTTGAAGATCAAATTCTAACATTTGACGAGCTGATAATAAATAGAATTGTTTATCATCATGCATAAACATAGGGAATGTAGCTTTTAACGACGTATATTCCTTTTGGTATGTCCCATTTACTACATTAAGCAAGAAGCTTAGTCCCTCTGGTGTATGAGGATATCGACGTAATAAATTCATCCATTCTTGAGGAGATATTCCTTTCCACTCACTTTGAATGACATTCCATACATCAGGTACTAACCCTCGATACACGCGAGATATATCTGTCATGTATCGCTCATGAATGGTAAGACCGGAGTCCACCACATCTATAGTAGCCCCTGTTCCCAGTGCACTTCTACGAAGGTACTTTTCGATAGTACTAATAGCGAGGTCCTTATCTGCAACATAATAAGTAAAGGTAACCACTCCCTCCGGGATGCGTAGTGTGGAACCGCTGACAACGTTATTTTCTTCTAAAGCCCGAGAGATTTTTGTATCTAATCGTTTAAACTGTTTAGCATCCCCTAAAGATGCATCTAATACGACATGGATGTGATGTAGATTGCCTAATTCTGCAATGACATTCCCATTTTGATATAACTTAGCACCATATGGTATGCCTAGTTCTTCCAAAGAAATGATCATTTCCTCTACTAACTCATCTCCTTCATCCATGGAAAACCGTAATACACAATGGTCAATTTCACCATTTTCTTTATACACGGATTCTCCTTCATGGATAGTACCCACATCTGTTAATTTGTGTTCTATCAGTACTTCCAAGGAGGCCCTACAGGAATCGTCAAATTGGGCTGGAATATATAGTTCATACGAGATTTGTTGTTTCTTTTCTTCTGTTGCCATATCTCTTAGTTCTCCACTCTATTCACCAATACGTAATACTAGTATAACTTATATGGTGCCTCTCTTTCAGAACTTGCTTAATCCAAGAGAGTCACAGAAATAGGTAAGGATTGCAAAATTTGTTTTGCTAACTCACGGGTTGATTCTGTTGTACGAACCATGCACAACCCATCTGCATTAACCGTGGTCATCACCCCTACATATTCATAGCCTTCTAAAATGCGATTCACATAATTCGTATGCTGTCGTTCAATCTGAAAGTATACATACTGCGGATCAAAGACAATCTCCTGTTCTTGCATCTTAGTCCTCTCCTTATATAGTAAGAAATTATTTTTGCTTAGTTTCACGGCGCATCATGGAGTATTCTTCCAATGGTGTATCGATGTATAGACGTAATTTCATTTGTGCATGTTTCGCCACATCGATGTCGTTTCCATCTTCATCGGTGATGCGTGTGATAACATGTTTTACTAATGGACCATTCGGTTGGCAGAATTCTACTTCTTCGCCTACCTTAAAGTTATTACGTTGCTCCATATACGCATAGCCTTCTTCTGCATTGTATCCTTCTACAAGACCAATGAAATCATGGGTTTGTGTATTGGAAGATTTGCCGTAGTTTTGTGCTTCTTCTCCTGGTTTTTCCATGGCAAAGGCTTCTGTGTATGGACGGTGAGAGATTTTTTCTAATTCTGCATACCATTCATCACGTACATACCAATCGTCACCTTCTTCTAAGAATGTATCGATAGCTTCACGATACACTTTAGATACAGTCGCTGCATAGTGTACAGATTTCATACGGCCTTCGATTTTCAAGCTATCTACGCCTGCTTTGTACAACTCAGGAATATATTTCAACAAGCATAAATCCTTGGAATTAAAGATGTATGTGCCATGCTCGTCCTCTTCGATTGGGTAGTATTCACCGGGACGGTTTTCTTCCACCAAATTGTATTTCCAACGGCACGCTTGTGTACAAGCCCCACGATTCGCATCACGGTTGGTCATGTAATTACTTAGCAGGCAACGTCCAGAGTATGAAATACACATAGCACCGTGAACGAAAGCTTCAATTTCGATATCTGCTTTTTCACGCATTGTTTTGATGTCTTCGATGCTCACTTCGCGCGCTACAACCACACGAGCTGCCCCTTGTTCTTTCCAGAACTCCGTTGTCAAATAGTTTGTTGTATTCGCCTGTGTACTTACATGCAATTCTAAACCCGGAGCCACACGTTTGGCTAACAAGAAAATACCTAAGTCTGCCACGATAATCGCATCCACGTTGATACTTTCCAAGAATTGTAAGTATTCTTCTAAACCCGTTAAGTCCTCATTATGAGGAATGATGTTACAAGTGACGTAGATTTTTTTGCCATGGCTGTGTACAAATTCTACAGCCTCTTTCAATTGATCATTGTCAAAGTTAGAGCTAGCTGCACGCAAGCCAAAGGCACGGCCTGCACAATATACAGCATCTGCACCGTAGCGAATGGCCATTTTCAATTTATCCATATTACCAGCTGGCGCTAGTAATTCCATATGTCGTTTCGTCATCGATTTATCCTTTCCATACACTGACACTCATGCCATCTCCCATAGGATAAATGGTGGTGTTATAGTGTTCTTTTTGTTCTACATGATTTAAGTACTCTTGCAAGCGTTTCACAATGGTTTTAAAGCGGCGTGGTGGCTCTTTGTCTCCCCGCACATAGCCTCGGAACAGTACATTATCTGCTAGCACTACGGCATTTTCGGCTAATTTAGGTTCAATCAATTCTAATTGTTTTAAGTACTGCCCTTTGGGGCCATCTAAAAACACTAAATCAAAGGGACCTTCTAGGCCCTCGAGCAATTCTGTAGCATCCCCTTTTAATAGAGTGATTTTCTCTGCATAGTCTGACTGGGAAATGAAATGAGTCGCCATACCATGACGCACATCATCTAATTCTACGGTAATGAGCTGACCTTCTTTATCCATATGTTTTGCCAATAACAAGGAAGAATATCCGATAGCAGTTCCCACTTCTAAAACACGTTTCGGCTTATATAAACCAATTAAGTCTTCAAAGAGCTCTACTTCCGATTCTCGTAAAATTGGCACATCATGCAAGAGTGCATAAATGCGTTGTTCATTTAAAATCTCTTTAATCTTCATAAATTTGATCCACTATTTTCAAATGTTCTTCATAGGTTTTTGTGAAATGATGGTGCCCCTCTTTGTCAGCCACAAAGAATAGATAGTCTGTCGGTGGTGCATAGAGAACAGCCTCCATGGATTTGATGCCTGGGTTTGCAATTGGCCCCGGTGGCAATCCTTTATGAAGGTATGTGTTGTATGGGCTTTCTAATTTTGTATCTTCAATAGTGATGAGCGGTTTTGGATATCCTAGAATGTATTGGATACTAGCGCAAGATTCTAGAGGCATACCTGTTTTCAAGCGTTGACGAAATACAGCGGCAATAATCGGTCTGTCTTCATCAAACTTCGCTTCTTTTTCCACTAACGATGCTAGTGTGATGAACTCAAAAATAGTCATCCCTTGGGCTTCAATATCTTGGCGCATTTTTGGTGTCAATTGACGATTCATTTCATCCGCCATGATAGCCATTACATCTTCTGCTTTGCTGCCTACAGGAATCTCATAAGTACTAGGGAATAGGAATCCTTCTACCCGATAGGTCACAGGCTTCGTACCTACCATGTACTCATACGGCGTATAGGTCTTGCCATATTCCATGAAAGCATTCTGCGTGTCGATACCTTGTTCTTCGATACGCTTGCCAATTTCACCGATCGTAAATCCCTCTGGAATGGTCAACTTCACCGTTTGTAATCGCCCTTGTTGGAGCAAACCAATAATCTCGCTCAAACTAGAGTGATGAGGGATTTGGTAATACCCATGTTGCAGCTTATCCATGGTTCCCGTTAAACGCAGAGCTCCACGGAATACCGTAGGTGATGTAATAAGTCCTCTTTCATAGAGCACATCGCCAATCTCCGCACCCGTTTGGTTCTCACTAATGACAACCGTTTCTACATCCTCCTTAGAACCACCTGTCCAAGGAATATAATACATACCTGCTAGCACACCAAGTACAGTGACCAACAGAATCGCTACACATCCGTAGATGTATTTTACATATTGTTTCACAGCAATCTCCTTTTCAATGAATACTATATTATACCATTTTAGGAGTGTATATAGCAATTTTTCTATATACAGAAAAAGGGCTGTTACGATTCTACAGCCCCTTTCATTATTTATGCTTCTTTACTTTCCTCAAAGAAAATTTGTATACTTTGCAATCCATCTGCACGGACTGGTTCATCGATGTGAACCACCAGTTCTTCTGTCTCTGTTCTACCAATAGAATCACCATCATTTATCTCTTTCCCGGATGTCAATATAAAATTCGCCACACTAAGGATATACTTCCAAGCACGCTCTGGATCCCAAGGACAATGCAAGAATTCCACATTTAATTGGTCGAACTCTTCCATGCCACTGGTATACAAAGATACGGTTCCATCTTCTTCAAAATCGATATCAACCCAAATTAGATTCGTCATAGGTAGCATATCATCTCGTAACTGTTCCGTTTCCTCTTGGTACTTCTTCGCTTCATAGAGAACGTCATTCGTATAGATAGCTGTAGCTCCCGTTTGCTCCGTCGCCACTGAAAGTAATTTCGCTAATAAGATTCCTTCTTCTAATGGCTTCCCATGTCCTTCTACAATGCTAATCGCCACATGGTTTGTGTGATGGAGTACAGCATCCAATGCATCGTCCCAAAGATAATTACGAGTAGCCCCTTGCATAACAATTTCCATCGGCATGGCAAAGGAAAATGGTGCTACCATTACTTCATAGTCATCAATGACTAGGAAGCATCCCTCTTCCATCTCCTCTTCTTCGACGGTATCCACATCTTTTGCGGTAACGGCTGCACGGACTTTCATCCCCTCTGGACTCGTTACAGAAACAATATCCCATTGAGCGAGCAAATCCTTTTTAAATCGTTCCACATCAAAAGAAGTATTTTCTAACAATACTATACCCATACATCCACGTCTGCCAATCACGGGGCCCATACCATGTTCCAAGATAGATCCAATGTCATCTCCTATGGTACTTTCAGCTAGCATAACCATAGTACTCATCAGGAGCTGATTATCATCGCTGTCAAGGTCCAATGTTTCTACATTCAAATTCATGATGTGTTCCATAACGCTTTCTAGAATGGAATCCGCTAAATTGTCAGACATTTCATTCATAATCTCTAATAAGGCGTGACTGAAAGACGGCCCCAACACTTCTAGCATATGCGTGTCCCCATCGTAATAGAGCACTTGTCCTACATGACCGGATTTTGTCGGATTATAGTCAAGGTAGAAACGCGATGCCTCTTCCCCTTCCCCAGTAGTCGCAAACAAGCACAGATTTCTCTGTTTAGAAGGCGCTCGTACTTGTGACGGTTTTACATCAGGCCCTAATATATCCATGTTCATCACATCTTGCCCTTGAAGATCAAATTCTAACATTTGACGTGCTGACAACAAGTAGAATCGTTTGCCTTCGTAGAGGAACATAGGGAATGTGACCTTCATGGATGTGTATTCCTGTTGGTACGTACCATTCACAATATTAAGTAAGAAACTAAGCCCTTCCGGCGTATCTGGATAGCGGCGCAACAATTGTATCCACTCTTGCGAAGAGATGCCTTTCCACTCATTTTTAATGGCAGACCACAAATCAGGCACTACCCCACGATAGATGCTATAAATATCTGTCATAAACCGTTCATGAATCGTAAGGCCAGAGTCTACCACATCGATCGTAGCTCCTGTTCCTAGCACACTTCGACGAAGATACTTCTCAATGGTGTTAACTGCAAGATCCTTATCTGCTACATAATACGCAAAGATAGCCACTCCCTCTGGAATACGTAGTGTGGGGTCGCTGACAACGTTATTTTCTTTCAAGGCCCTAGAAATTTTTGTATCCAGCCGTTTGAACTGTTTTGCATCTCCTAATGACGCATCCAACACAACATAGATATGATGTAAATTACCTAATTCTGCAATGACATTTCCATTTTGATATAACTTAGCACCATAAGGTATGCCCGCTTCTCTCAAACAGGTGAGTATTTCCTCTACGAATTCATCCCCTTCATCCATGGAAAAGCGAAGTACGCAATGGTCAATGACACCATTTTCTTTATACAGCGATTCCCCTTCATGCACATTCCCTATATCTTCTAACATATCCTCCATCAACGATTCTAATGACTCTCGCATTACCTCGTTAAATTGGGCGGGAATATATAGTTCATACTGAATTTGTTTGTTCTTTTCTTCTGTTGCCATATCTCTTAGTTCTCCACTGTACTCATTGTTTCTAAACATGATGACCACTATACAGAAAAAGAGCTGTAACTACACTGCCTATCGGCAATCTGTTACAGCCCCTACTAGCGATTAGTCCATTTCTTCGTATAATTTAATGACTGCATCGAATTCTTCATCAGTTGGAGCCACGTAAACTTGTTCTCCTTCTTCTTCATCAATGCGTGCAATAATCACTTCTGGTTCATCATGTTCAGTGTCTTCTTCTGGAGGAAGAGATACTAAAATCGCAAATGCTTTTCCATCATATTGAATTAGCATTTCCTCTTCATAATACATTTCTTCTCCATTTTCGTCTTCAATGACAATCACAGATACTTCACCTTCGTAACCTTGTTCGATCATGGTAACCTCCTTATGAACGACTATCTAAATAGCCTTGTAAAATGACAACTGCTGCCATCTTATCAATGACTTCTTTCCGTTTTTTACGACTTACATCAGCGGCAATTAAGGATTTTTCTGCCATCACAGTAGATAAACGTTCGTCCCAAAATACGACTGGTGTGGAGATGACTTCTTGCATCTTTTCCACAAAGGCTTCCGTTTTTTCAGCCCGTTCTCCTTTGGTGCCATTCATATTTTTTGGCATACCTACCACAATAGTGTCTACCTCGTATTCACGGATTAACTCCGCAATACGCTGAAAGTCTTTTTCATGAGATGTGCGGCGAATAGTTTCGATGCCTTGCGCTGTAATATACAACGCATCACTGCATGCGACGCCTATGGTCCGACTTCCCACATCTAGTGCCATAATTCGCATTATAATTGTTTCGCTTTCACATATTCTTTCACAAGATCTTCAATGAGTTCATCACGTTCGATACTACGAATATCTTTACGCGCATTGTTATAACTTGTAATATAC
Organism: uncultured Veillonella sp.; assembly: GCA_963516605.1. Taxonomy (GTDB): domain Bacteria; phylum Bacillota; class Negativicutes; order Veillonellales; family Veillonellaceae; genus F0422. The sequence continues at coordinate 8,726 of CAUQBP010000003.1, forward strand.
GTTGGATCTCCAGAAATTAGATATCCTGTAATTTGGCTAATCGGATTATATCCCTTTTCTGCCAACGCTTGGAACACGTGTTGAAATACTTGTTCTGGTGTTAACGGTGTTGTTTGTACCGGTTTAATCACCATTGTTTTATCTGAAAGATTCATATAATCCCTCCTTATCCTAAGTATTTTACTGAAAGTCGCATCTATGAATGCGATTATCCAACCATGGATTGGATTGCTTCTTTACCTGCTGCTAAGGCTTGGTCCATAGCCGCCGAATCTTTACCACCAGCTTGTGCCATATCTGGACGGCCACCGCCATTACCACCAGCCGCTTGCGCTGCTGCTTTTACGATGTTACCGCAGTGGATACCTTTGCCAACTACATCTTTTGTAGCCATGCAAACGAAATTCACTTTATCGCCACCAGCTGCACCTAATAATACTACGCCAGAGCCGATTTTATCACGAACCATATCCGCCATGTCGCGCAATTCGCCCATATCAGATACTGGTACAGAGGCTACTACTGCTGTTACATCGCCTACTGTGAATTGACCTGCTAAGACACTATCAAGGTTGCCGCTGTTCAATTCTTTTTTCACTTGATCTAGCTCACGTTCTACCGCTTTCGCATGGTCAAGCACTTGCTGAACTTTGCCTACCACTTCTTGTGGTTTAGCTTTCACAAGAGCAGCTACAGATTTTACTGTATGTTCTTCTTGTTGTGCTAAGGCGAGGGCTGCTTTACCTGTGACCGCTTCGATACGGCGTACGCCAGATCCGATACCACCTTCAGATGTGATACGGAATTGACCGATAAAGCCTGTGTTTTCTACGTGAGAACCACCACACAATTCAATGGAGAATTCTGGCACAGATACGACACGTACCTCGGAACCATATTTTTCGCCAAACAATGCCATAGCGCCTTTTGCTTTCGCCGCATCAATGGACATAGTTTCTACTTCCAATGTAGAAGCACGAAGAATTTGTTCGTTCACCATGTTTGTAATGGTTTGCAACTCTTCTGCTGTCACAGGGGAGAAATGTGTGAAGTCAAAACGTAAGTAATCCGGAGTTACCAAAGAACCTGCTTGGTTGACATGAGTACCCAATACGGAACGCAATGCAGCATGCAATAAGTGTGTTGCTGTATGGTTACGTGCCATATGTTGACGGCGTTCTACATCCACTGCAAAGGTTACTTCGTCGTTCACAGAAATGCTACCTTCTACCACGGTACCTACATGGTACGTAGTGCCTTCTGGTAATTTTTTTGCTGTATGCACTTCTACTTTGCCCAATGGACCTACGATGAAACCAGTATCACCTAATTGTCCGCCCCCTTCTGCATGGAATGGAGTCGTTTTTACGATGATTGTCACATCTTGACCATCTTCAGCACGGTCGATAGCTTTCGCCCCTTCACCGATTAATAATACTATGGATGCTGTTGCAGTTTCATCGTCAGAAATATGTTCGCCAGATAAATGGGTAATATCTGGAGTAGCTACTTTTGCGTCTACGTCTTCACGAGCCTCACGAGCACGAGTACGTTGCTCATTCATGGCGCTTTCAAAACCGACTTGGTCGATAGTGAAACCAGCCTCGCGAGCAATTTCTTCTGTCAATTCCCAAGGGAATCCGTATGTATCATACAATTTGAATACGTCTTGACCTGGTACTGTCGTAGCGCCCTCAGCTTTCAATGTATCCAACAATTGGCTCAACATGTCTAGGCCAGATGCCAATGTTTGGTTAAAACGTTCTTCTTCGTTCGCCACCACTCGTTTGACAAAGTCTTGTTTCTCCACGATGTTCGTGATAGCTCCGCCCAAGATATCTACAACGATATCTACTAATGGTACCAAAAATGGTCCTTGAATACCTAATAGACGACCATGACGAACAGCACGGCGCAAAATACGGCGAAGTACATATCCACGGCCTTCATTGGATGGTAACACACCATCAGCAATCAATGCTACGATGGCACGAATATGGTCAGCAATAACTTTCAAAGAAATATCTGTATTCGCATCTGTATGGTACGTAACACCAGCTTTTTTCGCTGTGGCCTCAATGATTGGGAAAATCAAATCTGTTTCAAAGTTACTTTCTTTGTTTTGCAAAACAGATGCCAAACGTTCTAAACCAGCGCCGGTATCAATATTTTTCTTAGCCAATGGTTCATACGTACCTTCTGCCGTACGGTTGAATTGCGTAAACACAAGGTTCCAGATTTCAAGGAAGCGATCACAGTCACAACCTGGTGCACAGTTTGGATCATCGCAACCACGTTCTGGTCCTAAGTCAAAGAAAATTTCGCTATCTGGACCACATGGGCCTTCGCCAATTTCCCAGAAGTTATCCTCTAAGCGACTGATATGGTTTTCTGGTAAACCGATTTCATTATGCCAAGTATCGTAGGCTTCTTGGTCATCTGGATATACAGTAACGTATAATTTTTCTTTATCTAGTTTGATGACTTCTGTTAAGAACTCCCATGCCCAATGGATGGCTTCTTTTTTGAAATAATCACCAAAAGAGAAGTTCCCCAACATTTCAAAGAATGTATGGTGACGTGCTGTACGTCCTACATTTTCAATATCACCTGTACGAATTGACTTTTGGCTTGTCGTAATTCGTGTACAAGGTGGCACTAATTTACCTGTGAAAAACGGTTTCAAAGGTGCCATACCAGCACCGATTAATAACAAAGATGGGTCGTTATCTGGAACAAGAGAATAACTCTCTTGCTTTAAATGTCCTTTACTTTCAAAAAAATTCAAATACGCTTGGCGTAATTCATTTCCTGTCATGGTTTCCCTCCTAAAATTGTCTATTGACTTTATTATACCACAGATTTTGATGAAAGTATGCAATAAGGTAAGGGATTCCTTACCATACATAGAAACCAACAAGTATCTTCCGATGGGTTCATTCTTCATACTCCTTACGAACCATTTGAGTATAGCATATAAGCAGCCTTATAGGCTGCTTATGAAAAATCCCTTATGAAAAATTTATATATATTTATTACCTACACTTAAACAAATTCACCAAAAACGTAACGACATACAACCCTATCGCTGTCAACACGATGGTCCCCCCTGGTGCAAAGTCTAGCCAAAAGGCGCTACATAGTCCACCAACAACGGATAGAACTGAATATACGGTAGCGATACCCCAGGTTTCTTTGAAGCCCCGTTTCCATAAATGAGCAGAGGCAACAGGAACTATCATCAACGCACTAATTAATAGAATTCCTACTACAGTCATCCCCATCACAACGACCAAGGCTGTTAAGATGGCAAAGATCATGTTCACACGATTCACATTGATACCTACGGTACAAGCAATTTCCTCGTCAAAGGAGGTAAGCATTAAGGAGTGATACACAAATTTCATGATAATACCCACTACGACAGCTACCGCACCGATACCATAAATATCCGTCATGGTTACCGTCAAGATACTACCAAATAAAAAGTTCAATAGTCCAGTGCTAGGCATTTTTACCATTGTAGAAAATACGATAGCCAGCGCTAAGCCTGCATAAAAGAATAATGCCATTATCATATCTGCGTATTGTTTTTGGTAGCGACGCACGAGTTCTATGCCCATGGCAGAAAGAACGGTCAATATAACAGCACCTAATGGAGGGTATACTTTCAGTAAGGATGCCCCCGTCACACCAGCAAAGGCAATATGACCTAATCCATCACCGAGCATAGATTGACGTTTGATGACGATGAACATACCGATTAATGGGCACATGAGCGCCACAATAAGGCCTGCTAAAAAGGCACGTTGCATAAATGTATAGGATAAAATATCCATCTTAACCTCCTAAATGCCATGCCAAACGAGAGCCTTGATGGCTTTCCATAAAGCCTTTACAAGGTCCATAATAACAAGCATGTCCATCCACACATAAAATTGTATCTGCTACTTCCATAGCTTCTGTCACATCATGAGTGACCATAATAACAGTGATGTTTTCTTGTTGTAAGGATCGCAACACTTCGTATATTTTTTTGCTTGTTTCAAAGTCGATACCACTTGTGGGCTCATCTAGCAAAATATAGTTCGGTTTCCGTGCTAAGGCTTGGGCTAGCATGACACGTTGTTGTTGACCTCCACTGAGTTCTCCAATGCGGCGTTTCAAGAAATCTTGCATGCCCACCAATTCCAAAGCGTCCAAGATGCGTCCTTTTCTATCTTCCTTCGGTACATGAAATAATGCAAGTCCCACTACCTCTTCTACGGTTGCAGGAAATTGGGCTGCATTCTTGTTATAAATTTGTGGCACTAAGTGAATGAGCCCTTTCATTTGTGCCTCTTTCGGACTAATGCCGTCTAAGCAAAGATGACCTGCTGTCGGCTCTAATAGTCCTGCTACCATACGAAGCCAGGTGGTTTTCCCAGATCCATTAGGTCCCACCACCAGTACAAACTCACCTTTGGGAATGGTGATGGTCATATTATGGATAACTGTCTGAGATCCATAGGAAAATTGTACATCTTGTATATGAATGCCTGTGTGCGTCATAGTTAACTCCTTTATGTTTCCACTTATCGCATATATGGCAAAAGCTGTAATGACAGTATCATTACAGCTTCTGTGTTATAGTACGCGTTTTGCCCCCCTGTAACGTGGCCCCCAATAGCTGTCATCAATATCAGCTACGGCTACACCACTGCTAGATGTGGCACTGATGAATTGCCCATCTCCGATGTAAATACCAGAATGAGAAATACCTGGTTCATAGGTTTCAAAGAATACTAAATCACCCGGTTGTAAATTATTTTTTTCTACTTTTTTACCCACTGTATACTGTTCGTCAGCTTGGCGCGGCATATCAAAGCCTATCTTTTGGAATACATATCGAATGTATCCAGAGCAATCAAATCCCGCTGGTGTAGTGCCTCCAAATTTATAAGGCACGCCCGTAAATGTATTCGCATAGGTCAAAACCTCTTTCACATTGCCAGATACAGGTTGATGTCCACTATCTAAGCCTTTGTATGTTTTGCCTTTCTTTTTGAAAGTCAGCCCTTGTGGAGCAGAACTTTTGCCTTTTTTATGCTTTACTGTAGAAGTGATGGCTATGGATTCTCGATTTGGATCGCTATGGGACAATAATTTAGCATCTTTTTCAGAAATTTCTTTTTTCTTCGACACAGTATTGGTTGTGGCTGGCAGTGGTTTACCCATCAATTTTTTATAGGTCTCTGCCCCTAATATACCGTCCACTGTTAGTCCGTGATCTTTTTGGAATAATCTAACAGCCCACTTTGTATTTGCATCATATTCGCTAGTTTCTCTAGCTTTATAACCAGCAGCGATGAGTTTCTTTTGAATACCAAGAATTTCATTGCCTGCATCACCATATTGATAGGCCCCTTGTACACTAGTACCTAGAAAACCTAAAAATAGAGCAATGGCAAGGTATTGTTTCTTTTTACTCGTCATAGGACTCCTCTCTTATATACGATTATTTGTCTTGTATATGACAGTTTATGGTGTCTTTCACCCAATATAATGGTCGTTGTTTAACCTCTTCAAAAATTCGTCCTACATACTCTCCTATAATGCCAATGCCTACCAGTTGTACACCACCTAGGAAGAAGATAGCCACTCCTAATGTAGACCAACCACTGATAACATTGTCAGAGAAGAAGTGAACAAACAATATGTGTCCGATCATAATCAGGCTTAATAGTCCGCATAGCAAGCCGATATATAAGGCTAAACGCAAGGGTACTCTAGAAAATGCTGTAATGCCGTCTAACGCAAAGCGCATCATTTTTTTTACACTAAATTTAGAAGTGCCTGCAAAGCGTGGGGGTGCTACGAAGTGAAATTCATGTTGCACGAACCCCAAGTCGCCTACAATTCCCCGCAAAAATCTGCCATGTTCACGAAAGTTTTTCAATGTTTCTAAGGATTTTCGATTCATCAAACGAAAATCCGAACCACCTTCCACGATAGGAACATTGGCTAATTTGTTAAGCACTTTGTAATAGTATTTCGATGTAAAAGCTTTTGCCCAACTAGCATCTTCTGTGGAATCGCGAATGGTACGTACTACATCTGCACCTGCTTCCCAATGCTTCACTAGCTCCGGAATCAACTCCGGTGGATGTTGCATATCTCCATCCATAGTGATTACCGCATCACCTTGGGCGTAATCTAATCCACAGGTCAAGGCTAATTGATGACCGAAGTTTCTTGCCAATAACAGCACTTTTACTTTTGGATCTTGATTACCAATATATCGTAGCATACCTGCACTATCATCACTGGACCCATCATCGACGAAAATAATTTCATGGTCATAGTCAAGTGTTTGCAATACATCTTTGACTGTAGTATAAAATTTTTGAATATTATCTTCCTCATTAAATACGGGAACAACAATTGACAGTAACATAACTCCTCCTTATGATCTTTACCTATCTATTTTACAGGATTGAGACTTGTTTTGTAAACTCCGCTATATATGGCGTTCTTTCCCCGCTTTCGTGCCTAGAACGCAAGGAGCGAACGCCATACACTTCTCCACAAATTTACGTTCCACTGAGAGTGCTCCGCTGTATATGGCGTTCTTTCTCCGCTTTCGTGCCTAGAACGTAGGGAGCGAACGCCATACACTTCTCCACAAATTTACGTTCCACTGAGAATGCTCCGCTGTCTATGGCGTTCTTTCTTCGCTTTCGTGCCTAGAACGTAGGGAGCGAACGCCATACACTTCTCCACAAATTTACGTTCCACTGAGATTTGCTCCGAAGTGTATGGCGTTCTTAAACTTATATATTGCTATGCACTTGCTTCATGAAATCAGACATGATAGCTACGCCAGTAAAAGAATGTTGCAAACACTTTTGATAATTATGTTCGTTGATACCTCCCAAAGCAATACCTTGTACTTGTGGATAATGATTCTGTATTTGTTGTAATAATATTTCCCCTCTGCTAACACCAATCCCAGGATGTCCTTCTTTGCATGGTGTAGGAAAGATGGGACTGATTAAGACGCACTCCAAATTCGGGATTCCTAGAGATGCTAACAACTCGATATCGTCTTCGTTATGGATGGTACTCCATACTGTAACACTATTCCAATAGTTTTGAAAAACATCCCACAATTCTTTTTGTTCAGATTGCCAATGGCGTATTAGATTGGTTGGCATATGGATTCGTCGTTGTCTGTTTAAGATAGCCTCTAATTGCACTGGGTTAGTGATGACTTTTCCATGGTATATTACGGTACTGCCTATAATATCACAGAGTCGGAGATACTCTTCAAATGGTAGGTCTGTGTCACGGCATAATATGTACAGATTGTGGTGATTTCTCATCCAACTATCTGGTTCAACACTATCTTCTCTCCGTTCAACCAATTTATTGCTATCAAGATTTACTGTTACAGTAGATTCATATGCTTTATGCATATCACATGGCAAACTGTTTTTTCCAATATTATAAATAAAATGTTTGCCATACTTTTGTAATCTTTCTACTCCTTTGGACAGTGCTGCACCATATGTGACTTGACTCATATCATCTTTTAGTAGCTGTCGATTTGTAATCAACACTAAGGTATCTATGGATTGGTTATTTTTCTTCATAGAGCACATCGATATAATCACTCATCACCACTTGCATACCTAAGGCTTTTACGTCTTCCATCGCTTCCGCTACGGTTCTACTATCGGCAATTTCAAACTGTGCATCCCCTTCGTCCTGTTTCTTTTCTTCTGAGGAATGTTCACCAATGCCTGTGCTGACACCTGCTGAAAGTTTCGTCGCCGCTAATGGCAAGACTCCGTTACGGAATCGTGCTGTTTCACGAGTAGAAATAGTAATATTCGCATAAGGTAAGAAAAGTCTATACGCCAAGATAACTTGTAATAATTGTGCTTCTCCTACGTCCCCTGCATTGATGGTCTCATCATTAACAATAGGGCGCAGACGTGGGCATGAAATACTAATTTCTCCATGCGGATAGGCACGTTGCAACAAATGGGCATGCAAGGCTGTGGCAAAGGCATCTTTTCGGAAATCATCCAACCCCAATAAGGCTGCTAAACCTACTCCACGCATACCTCCACGTAAAGCACGTTCCTGCGTTTCTAATCTATATGGAAAGACACTCTTATTACCTAACAAATGCAATGTTTTATAGTTTTCCCAATTATACGTTTCTTGGAATACCGTTACATAATCGCAACCGCATTCTCGTAAGTACACATAATCGTCTACATTGGCAGGGTAAATTTCCACGCCTACTACTTTGAAATATTTTTTTGCTAATTCACAGGCACGACCAATGTACGAAATAGGACTGTGACGTTCACTTTCCCCTGTAAGAATTAGAATATCTTGCAATCCTGTTTTGGCAATGTTTTTTAACTCTTCCTCAATGCCCTCTTCGTCTAATTTGGCACGATGAATCTGATTTTTACAGTTGAAGCCACAATACACGCATAGGTTATCACAATAATTTGAAATGTATAACGGTGTAAACAAGTATACAGAATTGCCAAAGTATCTTGTTCTTACGGCTTTCGCTTTCTCCGCCAAGTCCTCTAAAAAAGGCTCTGCTGCAGGAGACAACAAAATTTTCAGCCCTTCTAAGTCAATGGTATCTTCTTGCAACACACGGCGCACGTCATCTGCTGTATAGTGATCGTACATATATTGTTCACGTTCTTCTAACACTGTTTCTAAAATGGGACTTTCAATTTGATCCATATGGGGGCGATATTTCCAACATGGATCATCTATATGATATCTGGTGGTACTAGACATAACTATTCCTTTCCTAACATTATACTTACTAAGCTAACTATAAAGATTTCTGCTCAGCATTATTATACCTATACGCATTCGTAGCACCTTGTATCGATACATGTTACACTCTATCAACTATGTATCGATATATAAGACATATCGTTCCTATTATCGTAAAAATCCTGTTAATGGAGAAGAAGCGGTACCACCTGTTTCAAGGGTTGGTCCTAATTTTGACAAATATGCCAATCGTCCTGCTTGGATAGCTAAGCCAAAAGCCTTTGCCATACCTCGAATATGACCCGCAGAGGCTACTGCCGTATTTGCCATAATCGCAGCTACGCCCATTTCCATCGCTTCTGCTGCTTGGGAGGGAGCTCCAATACCAGCATCTACGATGATAGGTAAGTCTATTTCATTGACTAAAATTTTGATAAATTCCTTCGTCTGTAATCCACGATTCGATCCGATAGGGGCCGCTAAAGGCATCACTGCTGCGGCACCAGCATTGACTAAATCACGAGCTACCTCTAAGTCTGGATACATATATGGCATAACGATGAATCCTTCTTTTGCCAATATTTCTGTAGCTTTAATGGTCTCTCCATTATGTGGCAATAAATATTTTGAATCTTTCATAATTTCTACTTTTACAAAATCTCCACAACCTGTAGCACGTGATAATCTAGCAATGCGTACCGCTTCTTCTGCATCTCTGGCACCGCTTGTGTTAGGAATTAAGATGGTATCCTTTGGGATAGCATCTAGAATATTTTCCACTTCTCCACCTACCGCACGACGTAGGGCTAAAGTAATCATTTCTGCACCCGCTTCTTCTAGGACAGCCTCGATTAAGTCGATAGAAAATTTACCAGACCCCAAGATAAATCGAGAATGCAATGTATGTCCCCCTAAGGTCCATGTATCTTGTGTTTCCATATCTTTCACTGAAAGTGTCATAGGTTCCTCCTTAATCAATATCTTCTCCATGTAATAGTTGAATCACAGCATTTGCCATATGTCCGGCACAAACCATGACACGAGCGGCAGTAATTTTTCCGATAGAATCGATATCGCTCACACCATCACCGCATAAATACCAACGATGATGTCTTCGTTCACGGCGGATACCATTACTATCGCCCCAACCTGCCATACCGGAACAGCCTACCAATAAAGGCTCTGCTGGATGGGTCAAAATAACTTCTGTCATCCACGCTTTTGTGACAGCCTTGTCCACTGCTTCTACGACCATGTCATAGCCATCGATTAATTCAGATAATCTTTCTGGTGTGAGGCATTCATTATGAACGATGACTTCACAGTTTGGATTCATCCGATTGAGGTGGCCTTTCATAGCCTCTACTTTTAAAACTCCTACATCATTCACGTCATAGTATTGACGGCCTAGATTACTCTCATCCACAACGTCGAAGTCTACGATTTCTAACTGACCAATTCCAGCACGGCACAATGCCACTGCCACATGGGAGCCAACACCACCCACACCGATAAGCAGAACTTTTTTATCTTGTAAAGATACCATTTAGCCACCTCCTACAAAGGTTACTACTTCCATTGTGTCTGCAGGACTCACACGAGTGGATTCCCAATCCGCTTTGGAAAGGATTTTGCCATTATACTCCACAACAATGCGATCCATACGAAACGCTAAAGCTTCTAGTACTTCCTGTACCGTTTGCCCTTCATAATTATAAGTACTTCCGTTGACTTTCATAGTATCCTCCTAACTATAGCGTATGCTATATACCTATTTCAAACTAGTATCATGCCAATTGCTAATCATGCTTCCTTCACCACATACTAGTATAAAAAAACAGCACGAAAAACCATACCCGCGGTGGTATGCCCCTTCATGCTGTAGCACTCTATCGTCTCACTATTCTGTTCTACTTGTGCATCCATTTCGATGTACCTTTATTCTGTACCCCTATACGATAGACCATCCCATGAAAGATACAAAAAAAGGACATCCTGTTGGATGTCCTCAGTATGACGAATCAAACTTATCCTACGTTGGCATTATCCAAATCAGGTTATGGGTCAAAACTTTCGTTTACTCTCAGCCACTAGGCTCCCCAAAGTTCTCTTTCAGTATACGCTGATACGACTCAATTTGCAAGCCTAAGTATCAACAATTTTTATCGTCTCCGTGCAGACACAGAGGCATAATTTTTAATCACAACGATAGGTGTCATTTGGCTATCATTGCCAAATGGATTATCGATTAAAATCTGCGCAATTTGCTGCGGTTTCAATCCACGACTATGGCCTAAGATAGCTGCTCGTTTTAAATCATTCACGTCCGCTACACAAGCTCCATAGGCTCCTGTGGCTTTCATAATAGCATCCGCTACTGCATGTGGTTGTTTTGGTCCATATACAATGCATTTATCAAATGGAGGCATCGTACCCGTTACATCATCTGTTAAGGATGCAGTCCGTGCCATTTGATAGAATACGCCAGATTTTTTAAACACTTTAGCTACGGCTCCACAGAGGAAGGCAAACATCATTTTCCATTCCCCTTCTTTATCCATAGCTGCTTGCATACCATACACAGATGCCATAGATCCATCTGGATGGATAAAGCGATTCAAAAACTTAGCTTGCCAAGATACTTTTAAATCTTCTGGTCGTGTAAACTCCCCTTGCGTGATAGCCACGACGGATTCTGCTACGCACACAATATCTTCTGGTCCAATATAAGGACCTGCAAATTCTACAATGGCCTCTACGATATCATCTTTATTCGTTAAAATGCGAGTAGGGATTGGTAAAAGTTCTAATTCTGCCATGATGTACCTCCTATTTACGCATTGCTACTTCTAACTCTTCTGCAGTTAGAGTAATTCTAGTTTTTGAAATACGATACGCCTCGCGACCTACCACTTGATGGTAAATATCGATAGGCATATCAGGGAATCCCACTAAATCTTTACGAATGTTACCACTATTAGCAGTCATTACTAGACGCAAACGAATCGTACTGCCTTGTCGTTGCTTATACACTAACGCTTCCCAATAGCCATCATGACGTTCTGCTTTTGCATCGGTCAACCAAGATTGAATTCGCACATTGTCAAATTGTTCTTGTGGCAACAAATGGCGAGGGAACATATCCATAATGGTTCCATATTGTTTGCCTCTGTTCACAAATGGAATATCCGTAGATAATACCACTTGGTCAAAACTAATATCTTCCACCACAAATGGGGTACGACGTTTCACCATAATTACTATATCTTCATTGCCTTGACGCCATGCAAAGATGCGATAGGCGATATAAATGATAGCAATGATACAAGCTATCCACACTAGGGTATCTATTAATGTGTAAATATACATAATTCCTCCTAAAGAGTAATGAGCTTAGCTTCTAAGCTACTGTCTTTGAAAATATCTTGTACGATAGGAGTCACTCGATCTGCATGACTCGTGACACAAACTTGTATCGTTCCTATTCGACCACTTGTTTGTTCTAAATCTTCTCCGTACAAAATAGCTCCTACTGCATCGGATGTTTCCCACGCAGGATCTACAAAGCAAATTCGATTATCCGTCAACTCTCGCAATACAGGTTCTACTAAAGGATAATGGGTGCAACCTAAAATGGCCACTTCCACATTTGCCTCCACCAAAGGCTGTACATATTCTTTTGCACAATGTCGTAAAACCGCATCATCTAAATGGCCTTCCTCAATGCAGGCTGCCAAGTCTTTACAACCTTGTTCTACCACTTTCACATGGGGTTTTAAGCTATGTACCGCATCCATATGTTTATGACTATTGATGGTCGCTACCGTAGCCATAATGCCTAAAGGGCCTTTTCGTTTCTGTTTCACTTTGATGCGTAGTGCATCATGAATCCCCTGCGACATCCCCACAATAGGTACATCAAATCGTTTGGATAGCTTATCCAAGGCTACTACAGAAAATGTATTACAAGCGATGACGATCAGTTTCACTGGCTGTGCCACTAAAAACTCTGCAATCTTCGTTGCAATGCTTTCAATTTCCTCAATGGGTCTATTGCCTACTGGATTGTTAGCGCTATCTCCGACGTAAATAAAATCTTCTTCTGGAAATTCTTGGTTAAGCACAGATAATACAGACAATCCACCGATGCCAGAGTCGAATACTCCAATAGGTAATTCTTTCTGTATGGGCGTCATTCCCTACTCCTCCTCTGCTACGGCTTTCATAGGTTTAAAAAATACGTCTGGCAAACGAATTATTTTACCGGTTTCCTTAGAGGTAAACACATTTTGTGTCTCTCCAGTACATATCAGAGCACCATCACTTTCACGAATAATCCGATATGTAAAAGTACATTGAGCCCGCGATAAAGAAGCCACTGTTAACTCTACCCGCAATACATCATCAAAACGTGCTACTTCCTTATATTCACAACTCACTTTTGTGATAGGAAATACGATGCCCTCTTGCATCATGTCCCATAGACTAATGCCACAACGGCGGAAATATTCAATTCTTCCCATTTCAAACCATCGCAAATGATTCGTATGATGGGCAATCTCCATCATGTCCGTTTCGTAAAAGCGGACGCGCAATGATGTAGAAATCATCGTATACTACCTTTCCTATGCAATAAGAGGCTCCAAGGAGCCCCTTCTACTACTTAATCAATTGATCCGATTGGCACAAATTTTTGTGCTTGCTCTTTATGAGAAGCCTTAATATAGCGATTGGCTACTTTCATAGCAATAGCTAAAACAGCTACATCATCTACCCAGCCAAGACCTGGTACACTATCTGGAATGAAATCGATAGGTAAAATTAAATATCCCAGAGCCCCAGCTATAACAGCTTTCACAAATTTTGGTGTGTCATTATCACGTAAACAATAATATAACATAACTGCTTTTCGTGCAAACATAATATTACGGCCCATACGATTTACAGTAGACATAAAGGCATCAGATGTAAATGTTTTTCCATACTTAAGGATTTGTAAGATATTCATAGTGATGACCTCTCTGATTATTGTTTGAACTTATCTTTTGCTTGTTCTGCTAAATCGACGGCTTTTTCTTTTGTTTGTTCCGCTAATTCTACGGCTATTTCCTTCACAACTTCTGCTTTTTCACGAATGTCTTGTACAGCTTCTTGTGCTTGGTCAATCGCTTTGGCTGTTAATTCAGAAGCTTTTTCTTCTACTTGCTGTAGTGTTGGCTCTACTGCCTCTTTTACTTGCTGTAATTTCGGCTCTACCTTTTCTTTTACTTGTTGTAGTTTTGGTTCTACCACTTCTTTTACATCTTGCATAACAGCTGTGGCTTTTTCCACCACTGGTTCTACTTTAGTTTGTAAGGAATCATTTAATGTTTGTCGCACCGTATCTGCTTTTTCATAAGCTGCTTTTGTATATACGCTTGCTTTAGATGCTGATGTACCTGCTACAGCACCTGTTAAGGACAACGCTTCCGTAGCTAAAATTTTAAGTAAGGAACCAACGCCTTTTGCCGCATGACGTGCATTATCTAGTAATTCTTCATTACCACTTTTCTCTAATGTATCTTTCACTGTAGCTGCCAAGATGGATGCTGCCCCTACCGCAAGGTCTTTCACAGCACCAATATTAGCTAATACATCAGCACCTACGAAAGAACTTGCAAAGCCTTTGGCACTTGCTAGGTAATCATTACCAGATACCTGCACACCTTCTAAAAAATCTACATTTTCATTACCCAATGGTTTATCACGTAGTGGGGTGTTCGCCAATGTGATGACTGTTTCTTTATTATATTCATAAATATCTACTAAACGTTGACGATACTCCTCAAAGTTAGGGCATGTTGGCATACCATCTTCAATCCATTTTGCGGCCATTTTACCAACACCATAGGTGATAGCGGCTGCCACAGGAACACGAAGAATTACTGTTGGTACCATAGTACACACTAAGGCAGCTACAGCACTCCCACCAAGTCCTACTAAGAATCCAGTAATACCTTCTTTCGCAGGGCATACGCCATAGACTTGAGCAATGCGAGATACCATGTACACATCATTAGCCAACAAACCTGCATAATTAAATTTTGGTAATGCCGCAATGCCAGCAGCGCGTGCCGCTGCCCAACGGCAAATCATTTCTACTTCTTCTTGTACATTCGTTGCTTGAGCAAGTGTTTCATTATTGTATTCCAACTGTTCCATATTTGTCTCCTATACGTACCACAAAACATTTAAGTATAAATGTACTGATTACCCTTATTGTATCAAATTTCCCTATGAATTACCAACTTGTTAATCCACCATCTACAGTCCAAGCTGCTCCCGTCACAAAAGAGGCTTTCTCACTGATAAGAAACGCAATGACTTCTCCTACTTCCCGCGGTTGAGCAATCCGCCCTAATGGATAGTGTAAAGCCATTTCTTCCTTGGCTTTCACAATATCCCCTGATGGTTCATTAGCTAATTGTTTCGCCACTAGTGACGTATCTACATCACCAGGGCATACACAATTGACACGAACACGATGCGGTGCCATTTCTAGGGATAGTGATTTCGTAAAGCTCACTATCGCCCCTTTGGAAGCTCCATACACAGTGCATGCCACATTACCTTGTAGTCCTGCATCACTAGAGATGGTCACGATACTACCATGGACTTGTTTCAAATACGGTGCTGCCGCTTGGCAAAGGAATACAGTACCTTTTACGTTGGTACCAATCATTTCATCAAAACTTTGCTCATCTACTTCCTCCAAGAGACGCTCCTCATAATATCCAGCTGCAGTTACTAAAGCATTCAAATTGCCAAATAACCGAATCGTATCTTCTACAATACGGCGGCAATTCATCACCTTGCTCACATCACCTTGTACAAATCGTACTTTTGAGGAAATACGACGCAACTTTACCACCGCTTCTTGTCCATCCCATTCATTGCGACCGTTGATGACCACGCACCAACCTTGTTTTAATAACAATTCCGCAGTAGCAAAGCCTATACCCGATGTGCCGCCACTAATCAATGCCACCTGATTATCACTAAATTTTTGCATAGTTACTCCTACTATATAATCCCCTGTGAAAGTAAATAGTCATAGGACAATTTCATTAACATCGTCAAAGACATGGCGATAAATACAAATCGTACTAGTCCTGCACCTTTCACCATGGCTAATTTAGATCCCGCCGTAGCGCCAATGATTTGTCCTACTGCGACTGCTAACCCGTAGCCATAATTCACTTGATCCATATAGATGAACACTAGTAAGGACCCAAAGTTACTTACTGTGTTCAGCACTTTGGCATTCCCTGAGGCCCCTAAGAAATCGTAGCCCATAAACAAAAAATAAAATATTAAAAACACCCCTGTACCAGGACCTAAAAATCCATCATATAAAGCAATGCTAATAGCTACTCCCACATAGGCAAGTAATTTCCACCCTGTTTTACGTTCCACTTGTGCTATGGTACCCCAATCTTTTTTGGTAAGTACCACAATGAATACAGCTAGCAATAATACGATAATAAGTGGTTTTAAAAATGTACCTGGCACATAGACTGCGATGTATGCCCCAATCATGGACATGATAAGGGTAAATGGCATAACCCGTTTCACAAAGGACCAGTCCACTAATTTATTTCTCGCAAAGTTAAGCATCGCTGTGCCTGACCCAAACACGCTAGATAGTTTATTCGTTCCCAAACACATAGCTACTGGCATATTTGTTAGCATTAATGCTGGCAAGGAAATCAGCCCTCCTCCACCAACGATGGAGTCAATAAATCCTGCTAGGGCTCCTGCAAAAAATAGTATGACACCTATAAGTACATCGCCTTCCATAGTGTGAGCCCTCCTCTCTTCATCACTTTGATATATTCATTCCTGTTACTCACTCTTCAATACGAGGTAAAATTTTATTATATCCATCAGCACCATAGTGTAAGCACCGTTTCACACGACTTATAGTAGCCGTACTAGCTCCTGTCACTTCTACAATTTGCTCATACCCTGTACCAGCTTTTAGCAGTCGTGCCACTTCTAAGCGTTGAGAGATAGATTTCAATTCTCCGATAGTACAAATATCTTCAAAAAATTCATAACATTCTTCTAGTGTTTCCAAGGACAAGACCGCCCGAAATAACTGGTCGTGCATTGGATTCTTAAGCTTTTGATTCAATCTTCTACTCCTTCTTAATTCTATTCGGAATGTACTTTATTTCATTACCATTATACCATAGGAAATACTATACACATATCATAAATTCATTGTTCTTGTACAAAAAAACAGAGGTTAGTTGATACTCGTGTATCAACTAACCTCTGTTGTATAATTGTTTACTGCTTCTATTCCTTAGAATGCTGGGATGATCGAGCCTTTAAATTCATCTTGAATGAATTTGCGTACAGCCTCAGATTGATAAATAGACAATAATTTTTTATATGTTTCATTATTTACATCTTCTGTGCGAACAGCCATTACATTAGCATATGGAGAGTCTGTGCTTTCCACTACTACGGCATCTTTTTGTGGATTCAAACCAGCTGGGATAGCATAGTTTGTGTTAACCGCTGCTACGTCAACGTCGTTCAAGGAACGAGCAATTTGTGCTGCTTCTAATTCGCGAATTTCAATGTTTTTAGGATTGCTTGTAATGTCTGCTACGGAAGATTTAACATTACCCCCATCTTTCAATGTAATCAACCCTGCTTGTTGTAATAATAGTAAGGCACGACCACCATTGGTAGGATCGTTAGGAATCGCTACAGTAGCGCCATTTGGTACATCTTTCAAATCTTTATATTTGTTAGAGTAAATGGCCATTGGTAATAAAATCGTTTTACCGATAGATTGAATTTTTAAACCTTTATCTTTCACCATGTTGTCCAAGAATGGTTGGTGTTGGTAAGAGTTGACATTCAACTCTTTTTGATCTAAGGCAATATTCGGTTGAATGTAATCGCTGAACTCAACTACTTCAATGCTCAATCCTTGTTTTGCTGCTTCACCTTTTACAAATTCCATAGCTTTTGCATGCGGACCTGCTGTTACACCTACTTTAATTGGTGCATCTGCTGCTGGTTTTGCTTCTTCTTTACCGCATCCTGCTAATAATAACACTAAAGATGCAATAGCTAATAAGCCGACTAAAATACGCTTCATAATATCTCCTTTATTTTTTATTCACTTTACGGGATAAGTAGTCACCTGCACTTTGGATGACTTGTACTAATACAATTAAAATAACAATGGTTGCTAACATCACATCTCCTTGGAAACGTTGGTATCCATAACGGATGGCAATATCCCCAAGACCGCCGCCACCAATAGCCCCTGCCATAGCAGAATAACTAATTAAGTTAACGATTAGGACTGTAATATTGTCGATTAATGTTGGCAATGCTTCTGGCAATAACACTTTCCAAATAATTTGTAATGGTGTAGCTCCCATGGATTGGGCTGCCTCGATGACACCACCATTCACTTCTTTGATAGCTGTTTCTACTAACCGTGCCAAGAACGGGATGGCCGCCAATGTTAATGGTACACAAGCTGCGGTGGTACCGATGGATGTACCTGCCACTAAGCGAGTAAATGGAATGATGGCTACCATCAAAATGATGAACGGTATGGAACGTGTGGCATTTACGATAGCCCCTAGCACTTTATTGACCGCTTCATTTTGCATGATGTGTCCACGACTTGTGATGACTAAAATCACGCCCAACGGAACCCCTAATAGAACGGCTACCACTGTGGAAATCACCGTCATTTGTACAGTTTCTAAGAAACCTTGTAACAATAAATTAATGATTTGCTGTGACATAACCGATCACCTCGCTTCCAATTGGTAAATTATGTAAGTAGTCGATAGCCGCTTCTGATTTAGCACGCTCACCTTTTAATTCTACAATCAAATGACCAAAGCTCATATCTTGAATGTAATCCACACCACCAAACAAGATACTCACATCTGTATCAAACTTACGGATAATGCTTGCTACTACGGGTTCATCTGTTACATTGCCTTTGAAAGTCAATCGTACAATCGGATTCGCCCCTTCTACCCACGTTTCATTCATCGTTAAGTGAGCAATTGCGTCTTCTGGCAAGTCATGAGTGATGATAGCAGACACAAACTCTTTCGTAGTGGCTTGTTTTGGTTCCGTAAACACATCCACTACAGGACCTTCTTCGATGATAGTGCCACCCTCGATGACCGCTACACGATCACAAATTTCTTTGATGACATTCATTTCATGCGTGATTAACACGATAGTCAAGTTCAATCGACGATTGATATCTTTCAACAATGCCAAAATAGATTTTGTTGTTTGTGGGTCGAGCGCTGACGTAGCTTCGTCACATAATAACACTTTTGGATTGCTTGCCAAAGCACGGGCAATACCAACACGTTGTTTTTGACCACCGGACAATTGAGACGGATAATTGTCTAAACGATCCGACAATTTAACAATGTCCAAAATTGGCAAAATACGCTCTCTAATTTCTTCTTTGGACAATCCTTGTAACTCCAGTGGGAATGCCACATTTTCATACACTGTGCGGGATGAAAGTAAATTAAAGTGTTGGAAAATCATACCAATGTGTTTGCGTTCTTCACGAAGTTCTGCTGTGTTCAACTTCGTTAAATCTACACCATCCACAATAACGGATCCAGATGTAGGACGTTCCAACATATTAATACAGCGAATTAAAGTAGATTTACCGGCTCCAGATTGACCGATAACACCAAAAATTTCGCCTTCTTCTATAGTTACATTAATTTCTTTCAAGGCTTCCACGCGGACAGCACCTTCATAGACTTTTTGAATCTGTTTAAGTTCTATCATGAAATCCTCTCCTTTTCAAACTAAATAAAATAAGAGCTCTCAGTTACCTAAGAGCTCTTGGGTATGCATAAATTGTACAATGTGAGTAGACAAACTGTCAATCATTCCCACTATACTACTTGCCTATCGTTTGTTATAGTTTAAATTTATAAGTTGATATGTAGAGGTATTCACTCTTTATAACGAATACCACCACGTTTTGCAATGAAAGCAGCTAAGAAAATACCACAAGTGCCTGTGATTAACTGTGGCCAGCCCATACTGAACAAGATGCCTTTTTGCATGGTTTCCGGAATACCCGGCATCAATTGGAATAAAGCCAAGAATAGACCATAAAGAACTACACTCTTTACAATGGCACCTGTAATAGCTGTCATCCATACACGTTTTGTTCCTAATACTTTCACAGTAATTGCATATGCCATACTACCAATAGCCACTACAGGCACAAATAAAGGTATTGTTAACATACCTTGTAAGAATGCCATAATCGGTGTCACACAAGCTACTACGAAGCCACTCCACAAACCATAGCGCCACGTAGCCAGTGCCGTACAAGCACCTACGATGGAGCCCACTAAAAATTGCACTAAGCCGTGCATAGGAATAATCATGCGAAGAAATCCTTGGCTTAGCAAAGCAATTGCTAAGAGTAAGGCACTTCCTGTTATCGTTTTAACTGACATTATGCTAACCCTTCTTCCATTAAATGTTGTAATTGTTCAGCTAATACTTTTGCTGCTTTACCTGGTTTACCATCACCTACAGGTTCACGATTCAAGGTGGTAATCGGAATAATGCCACCAATGGTATCGGTGAAGAAGATTTCGTCTGCATCTTTTAAGAAAGCTTCATCAAATTCACGTTCAATAATCGTAATCCCTGCCGTTGGTGCTACACGAGTCACCACTAACTGACGAGTAATACCTTTTAGAATGTGATGATCTGCTGGATGCGTATAACATACGCCGTCCTTCATGACAAATACATTGGAAGTAGCCCCTTCTGTAACAATGCCATCACGCACTAAAATCGCTGTATAAGCACCCTTTTTCTCGGCTTTTGTTTGTGCCAAAATATTAGGAATTAAGTTTAGTGTTTTGATGTCTACACGAGCCCACCGTTCATCTGGTAACGTAATGGCTTTTACCCCTTCTTGCAAGGTCCCTAAATCCGTTGTAATCGGTTTAATAAACATATACATTTGCGGTTCTAATTTAGAACGCTCAAAGGCATGATGACGTGGTGTTACCCCACGAGTAATCTGTAAGTAAATATATCCATCAGTAATTTCACTTTGTTCAATCATGATTTCGTGCAACTCTTGCAATTCATCAGGAGGCATGCGCACAGGAATGTCCATTTCACGCATAGAACGATACAAGCGATCTTGATGGTAGGAAAAAGCAAAAGCACGACCATTATACACCCGCACTACCTCGTATACACCATCACCAAAACAATATCCCCTATCATCAAGACTAACCACCTTGGCACCAGACTCTACCATCTCGCCATTAAAATATGTTAATTCTTTCATAATAACACCTCATAGTATACATACGAATCAAGTATTACTTTCATTATAGTACAAGGCCGTGTAAATTTCTATATCTATTTCCTACTAAATCTTTTGTAAAACCACGCCACCCATCCCTAGGCAAACAAAGTTAAATATACGTTTGCAGATGCAACCGTGCATGCGCTCTTCCCATCCCCTGAGGAACGCAGTTACACGTAGCAGCCTTATGGCATTCCTTTCTACCTGAATCACACAAAACCCAAGAAGACCGTAACATACCCCTGAACAAACATAACCACTGTATCAGTTTGAGAAAGAGTATATTGCAGTCTTCCAATCCTCTGAGGAACGCAGTTATGAGTAGTAGCCTTGTGGCGTTCCTTACTGCCTAAATCACACAAACGCAAGAAGAGCACGACATGTTCCGGAGCAAACCTAACCACTGTATCAGTTTGTAGAGGAATATGTCGTGCTCTTCCCATTGCCTATTCAGTTACAAACGCCACAAACTACATAGCGGAACAAGTGACGTCCTACTTGCCCAGCATATACCCCCGCACTCGTTTCGGCAACTGTTCTAATCCTTTTGTCACCCCAAAAGACAAGATGACCGCGCTCACATACATAAACACAACTGTTGTCGTTGTATATCCTAGTCCGCCGATTTGCAATACTTTATCTATTACTATCAACATAAATGGATGTACCAAATAAATCCCATAGGACGCATTACCCAATTCTGCCCAAAAGGTTTCCACGATATCACTCATAGATGATACGGTGAAAGCCCAAACAAAAAAGATACAACCCATACCTGTATACACCAATCCTTGAGGACTCAATTGATGCACTGTGTAGATAGCCTCTAATCGAGTATATCCCCATTCTGCCATCACGTAATAATAGGAGCCTAACATTGCCACCAAGGATACGATAAATCCAACGGTGATACCAAAACCATGGGCATCAATCCATTCCAGTATCGCATCAAATCGCTCTGCTAATAATCCACCTAAAAGGAAAATCCATATATAAAATCCTACAAAATAATTAAGGCGCATACTAAAGATATACTGCAACCATTCTTGTTCAAACTTCACGAAACCCGCCATGTAAGAAGACCAATAGTTCACTGCCATTTGCACAAAAAACAATAGAGTCATCAACACTATGGGAGCTTTCAGTATAGACCGTAGGGCCCATCGCCAAAGTGGCATCAAAGCGTAAAGCCAAAGAAGTATGACTAGAAAATATAGGTGATACATACCATTGCCAAAGAGTAAGGTCAGTCCCAACACATGTGGCATAAGCCCCCATGCACTATGGGCAAGGATGGCATTGTAGGCCGTGTATAGGATAGTCCATACAATATATGGATAGAGCACCACCTGTGTGCGACGACGCAAGAAGTCAGAGTAAGAAAATTTCTCTTCCACCGATGTATGATAGAACAACCCGAAGGCGGATAAAAAGAAAAAGGCTGGCACTGTAAAACGAGACACAATTTCTAACAGTCCTAACAGATGTATATTAATCGTAGGGTTCGCTAATGCATAGGACCCTACATGGATACCGATAACACCTAACATACAAAGTCCCCGCATATAGGTGATAGCCGGTATAGCTGGCTTTCTCATAGTTCCTCCCAAAAAAGAGGGGCTTAGCCCCTCTCTCCTTGTTCATTATTACTTTATTGAGCCTTAGCTTTGGCTTTAGCCGTTTCTGCATCGGCCTTTTCCTTGGCTGCTTTCGCTTCAGCTTCCGCTTTGGCTTCCGCCTCTAGTCTCGATCGTTCTGCCGCTTCACGTTGTAAGCGCAATTCTTTTTGTAAAGGAGCCACTGGTTCACGATATACAGTAATATCTGTTTCAAACAATCGTCCCCATGGGAATCGTGCCGATACGGTACGAGGGTTTATCTTTAAATAGGTTTCCGCAAAATCTTGTACCCGTTCCCCTAAGTAACTTTCTAGCTTATCATTTAAAGTCCCTGTATATTTCACATTGTCTGTACGGATGGAATCCTGCATGCGATACACAGATTTACGGATATTGGCTTGGTATGCCCAATTGTCTAGATATTGTTGGGTTAACATATTTCGATGGCTTTGGTCGTCCATATGTCCACTTAAAATACCTTGTGCTATGGCATAGCCAATGGTATTGCTCGCTGTATTCCAACCGTTATAGGCCGCCACACGGTACAGTAAATCTCGTTGGTATAACCCGTACACGAGGGTATTATCCGAACCATTGGAATACGCAATATCCGCAATGCTGACAGGTACGCCTTGGTTCATAGATGCTTGAATGTGATCTAAAAATTCATTAGTACTTCTAGAAATCATTGGGAAATTTTCAAAGGCTTCTGACTCACCTGTGACCATACCTAGTGGGGTATTCACTGCTAGTAACACTGATGGTTTGCCTTTTGCTTTCATCGTGCCGCCTACAGCTACCACATGTTCGGCAATCGTTTTTTCTACCTTTTGATCCTCGTAGTGTGGCACGGTTTCTCCACCACCACCTAATGGATAGATAACCTCGAAGGTAGGTGTTAAGTGATTGCGGTCTACATGGTCACGAGCAATCAATAGCAATCCTAATTGGTCTGCCCCTGGGAAACTGCCATATTGGGTAGGCGAAAGTCCTTTGCTATATTTCTGTAAATAACGCCCTTCCATAGCTGATTGAGATAAGCTACTCGTGTCGTCATGACCTAACGCAAAATATTTAAAAACACCTTTTTTCGTAATATCAATTAACTGACGGTTGATTTCCATATTTTTTTGACGACGATGAAACCAATCTTGTAAAAACTCCACCGGCACTGTAGCTTGCAACATGAACAACTCTTTTTGTTCATCTGCCGTCAATTTTTGGCTGTCTAATTTATCTTGTAATGCGGCAATACGGAAAATCGTTGGACCATATTGATCATAATAGGCTGGCTCCACACCGCCTCCACTAGCACGTGGAGAGCGCATCACCGTACCAAAGGCATAGATTGGCACATTGGGGTATTTTTTGTGCAAATCCTCAATATGACGCACACGATATTCCAACGTATGCAAATCTAAATTATGCTTTCTAGAATCTACAAGACCACCATAAATTAAGGAATCTGTACTTAGCACGAGCACATCCGCTTTGCTAACATTCTCATCCACCCATCTCCACATAGCCTCTGCATTTCCATGAAAGTTTCGCCCAGAAATATAGTATTGTGGCGGTGTTAACACCGTATACCCTGCATCTTGAGCCGTCGCCACCGTATAGGCTAAGCTCACAGGACGGTCATCTTGTGGTACATACAGTACCGTCGTAGCCTCTGCAGTACTTGCATGACTCAATATCGCTGTGGCAATGGCTGTAGCCATCACAGCAAACTTACGTCGCCATTGTTGTTTACTCATGTTATATATATCTCCTATTGCATAGCATAATCGCTAATTATCTTCTTATTTAATCCTGTTCTTTATGCATTATATTTCCACAAAATATGTTTGTAATATGTTGATATTGGATGGATAATTGGGATTCATGCGTAATCATCCACTCCCAATTCGTATACCACTCAAAATTATCTTTTATATAATTCATTAATAGAATCTTTTATATACTATCAAATATCATGATTATCGGTGAATCCGATCAATACGTGGCAGATTCCAATGATACTCAATGGCTACCATGCGAATGATGAAAACGATGAGGAAAGTCACATAGGACGCCACAATTTGATGTCCCATGCCATACACTACAAAGTAGGTGATACCTCCTAATAGGGCCGGCAAGGCATACACTTCTTCTTTCAACACACTCGGCGTGCGATGCGCTAACACATCTCGGATAATACCGCCACCCACAGCTGTAATTCCACCTAACACAACGGTGAGCACCAAGTTAGTTGGATCTGTAGCTATTCCAATTGTCGCTCCTGTCACTGTGAAAGAAGCCAACCCTAAGGCATCCGCTGTAAGATATACCTTCGTCGCACCTTTACCTTCAATATAACGATTCCATCCATAACGATACATAATGAACATGATGCCTACCGTAATTAATGTGATGGAAATATATAAGCCCGTTTGCAAGGATGTGGGAGGTATACGACCTACCATAATATCACGCACAATCCCACCACCAATAGCAGTAACCAGTGCTAAAATCACTATACCAAAAATATCCATACGCCGTTGAATCCCCAAAAGAGCTCCCGATATGGCAAAAGCAATCGTTCCAATGACGTCAAATAATAACCATAAAAAATCCATACAACGCCTCCTCATACGGAATTATTGTACCATTCTTTTGCATAAGATACTAGATATTTTATAACGCAAAAAGGACGGGGGCAACCGTCCGCTTATCTCCTAGCTTTTCCATCTTCCACCCTTTATAGGGGGCAAAAACTACTATGTATAATCACCTCATAAACAAGGCTATAGCTGTACGGCTTTTAGTCTTGTTTTTCTATTTTTAGACTATTTACGGCTATGACCTCAAAAAATAACGCTCTCATTTCACCTATACGGTGCTTTTCCATGGTCTCCTAGTTTATACCTAGGCTATGATAACCGCACAATAACGACGAATATTCGCACACATTCAAGGGTGAAATATGTTATACTCTATAGTAACCCTTTATTTAAAGAAAGGGGGTGATCCCTAAATGGGTGAATATAATATTCTTTGTATTGGCGTCTTTCTCGCCCCTGTTCTTCAAGGTATCTTGATTCATATTATTTCATATATGGTAATTGAGTTCTTCAAGAATAGAAACTAAGAAAGCAAAAAGGACGGTTGCCCCCGTCCTTTTTTGTTTGTCCCTATAATGGGGAATATAATATTCGTTGAGTTAATTATATACCATCTTGCCACAAAATACAAGGATTGCTTTGTGACTCCTTATGAGGGGCAAGGTAGGGGGCAAAAAAACTTTGAGGTGCCTTAATCTATGTTATGTCACAGATATCAGCGGAGTTCTTTAAGAACAGAAAATGGAAAGCAAAAAGGACCTTTACCCCTGACCCAGTTAGGTTCTATCCCCATAGTAGAGAATATAACATTATTGTAATAATTATATACCAACCTGTTCTAGAATACAACGGATATAACAATAAAAGCGCCTATGCAATGCATAAACGCTTTTAAACCTTGGCGGAGAGAGAGGGATTTGAACCCTCGGTACGGTATCACCGCACACATGATTTCCAATCATGCTCCTTAAGCCGCTCGGACACCTCTCCAAGTGAATACTTAATTATTATAAACCACTAAATACATTCCGTCAAGCACTTTTTCTCTCCAATAGAATATCCAGTGAGAGTTAAAATATCCTGTGGAGTTCCTTCACCAAAACTAAGCTACTCCATTCAAACACACAGAGGAACACAGTTGCGCGTAGTAGCCTTGTGGCATTTTTACTACCTAAATTACAAAAATGCAAGAAGAGCACGGTGTGCCCCCTCCGTGAGGAATGCCATGTTGCGTAGAACGTCCCGTGGCACTGTAATTACCTAAATAGCACAAACGCTAGAAAAGCGCCGCATGTTCCGGAACAAACCTAACCACTGTATCAGTTTGTGAAGGAATGTGCGGCGATTTTCCCTTACACTAACAATAAAGAGCCACGGACAGAATAGCAACACAAGAGACGATTTAGCGAGGCAAGTACCCCAAATGCTGCAGCAATATTTTGACTCCAATCAGAATCAATATAATGCCCCCAGCCATTTCCGCTCTTTCACGGAATGCTTTCATCATATGGTACCCACTAAATATACCTACCAGACATACCAAGAAGGTAATCACACCAATGGTAACTGACGTAGTAAGTACATCCGTATGTAATAAGGCAATAGTGACTCCCACTGCCAATGCATCGATACTAGTGGCAATGGACAACGCTAACATTTCTTTCCAATCCACCTTTGTTTTATCTTCTTCCTCATCGCTGAGAGAGGCACGAATCATATTAATACCCAAATAGCCTAAGGTAATAAAAATAACCCAGTGATCCCAGTCATCAAAGTTCTGTGAAAACTGAGCTCCTACGGCAGCTCCTATCAAGGGCATCAAACACTGAAAGGCGCCAAATAAGAATGCCAGTGTTATCTTTTTCATATTAGAATCAACTTTCATCTGCGATGATTTACAAATAGAAACCGCAAAGGCATCCATAGCAAGGCCTATCGATAGAATCAATATTTCAAGGTATGACACAAGTCCCTCCTGTAAATAACAACAAAAGTGCTTGGCAGTCCCAAGCACTTTTTCTTAAAAATATTACAATTCAAATCGAGAATCGTAATTATTTTTAGTACTAATTCTATTATTATACATCACTTAAGGCTAATAGGGAATAGGCTTCTAATCCCATTGTAGCATCATTTTCAATCTGTATAGTTCTTTGTAATTCTGTACGCAACGATTCCAATACTTGTTTTGTAAAATATTGTCCCACATCTGGATGTACCACTATGGACACATCCGTTTTTAATCGACCAAAGCGATACAATTCCCGCAGACGTCGTAAGATTTGTAAATACACCGTTTCTCCTTTTAGTACATGTCCAGTACCACCGCAGCTGGAGCAAGTATCAAAGAGAATGGACGGAATACTTTGGCGCTCCCGTTTCCGTGTCAATTCCAATAAACCTAATGATGTGATACCACATACCACCGTTTTAATAGGATCCTTTTTCACTAGATGATTCATCAACTGCACCAGTTCTTCCATATCCTGTTTCGGCATATCGATAAAATCGCAAATAATGATTCCGCCCAAATTTCTCAAGCGTAATTGTCGAGCAATCATATGGGCCGCTTCTTGGTTAACACGTTTCGCCACCTGTCCCGCTTGTTCATTCTTACCACTGTAATGAGCAGAATTGACATCGATAACAGTAAGCGCTTCTGTTTGGTCAATCTGTAAGGAGCCACCAGATGGTAAATCAATACGATGATTTAAAAGCGCATCAATTTGTTCTTCAATACCATGTGTCTTAAAAATATCTTCCTTCTGATTCCACAAACTAACTTCTACAGGCTTACCAAATCGCCCTGCCCCTAAGAGTTGCTGCAACTCTTCATAGGCAGCTACATCATCCACCATAATGGCCCCCACCGTGGGGCCTACATAATCACGGATCACACGATACCATAGGTTCGCATCTCCATAGATTTCAGTACCGTTCTGAGCCACCTTATAGCGCTTTTGTAAATGCTCCCAGGTCTGATGTAAATAGGCCATATCCCGAGCAATCTCTTCTTGGCTCGCCCCCATAGCAGCGGTGCGCAGAATAAATCCCACCCCTCGATCTAAATAAGGTTGTGCCATATCTTTCAAAGACTGACGTAACTCTGGGTCTGTAATCTTTTTAGAAATATGAATCTGTTGATCTTGTGGTAATAAAACCATGTAGTGACCAGCCAAACTGACATCTGTAGTGACACGAGCGCTTTTACCAAGCATGGCATCTTTCACAATTTGCACGAGCAGCACTTCCCCTACATGGACTTTTTTCTGCTTCCCTTGTTCTTGTAGATTTAAATACACATTTTGACCGATGCCAATGTCGAGGAAGGCAGCACTCATGCCAGGCAGAACATTTTTTACAACCCCTTTATACATATGATGTACGCGGTTCGACAGCTGTGGTCGTTCATAGATAATCTGTTGTAACGCCCCTTCCTCATCCACAATGGCGAGACGGGTTTCCTCTTTCATCACATTGGCATATAATCGATTCATAATCTCTCCTTATTCCACTTCTAGTGGCGTAATACAAGCCCCATCCGCTTCAATCAGAATCGCTTCACGGTGAATAGAATAACTGTCTGTTACAGGCCAGCCGTATTGTTCTTTGCCTAATTTCCACATATCCCCAGGCTTCATAGTCCCTTCTGGATATACGCCGATGGCCATGCGAATCGTCACCATTCCATCTTCCGCTGTGGCCACCAATGGTTCCTTAATGAAATGTTTCACGTCAATGGTTCTTGTTTTCTTCGGGGTTACTTTTTCATACAACACTTCTTCTGCACTATTGAAAGTCTCCAACAAGGCAACCCAATCTACCTCTTCTGTAACAGGGCCCTTAACCTCGTAGACCGCATAGTTGCAGATAGCCATCATTTTTTTCACTTTATCTGGCATGAATCGACCTTCGAGCACTTCCAACCCTTTCGGCGCTGCTTCTGAAAGTCGGTTCATTAACTCTTCTAATGTGCCTTCTTCTAGGACATCCATATCGCAATATTCAGCGCTTGCCGTAATCCCCAACGCCAGGGCGGAGGAAAAACTAATTTTCATGTGCGGATTAAAGCCCTCTGAATAGGCCATTTTAATACCACTGCGACGAATCATACGCTCAATGGCAGAGGCATAATCTAAATGGGACAAAAAGCGAAGTTCTTCTCCCTTATGTAAGGCCAAACGTAACTTTCTCAACACGTCCACCCTCCTTATAATCAATAATCGGTGTGCCCAACTCTGGACACGCATTACAACCATTGCACGGCTTGCGACGGCAATCCCAAGTCAATGTACCATCTACCGCACGTTCCCATTCGCGGCGTAAAAATTCTTTACTTACCGTATCATCTAGATGATCCCATGGTAAAGCTTCTGAAAAATCACGATTTCGTCGGGCATAGTATTCTGGATCAATATTGGTATTTTTGAAAGCCTGCATCCATGTATCGTAATTGAAAAACTCTGTCCATCCATCAAACTTACAACCTAATTTCCAGGCTTCTACAACGGATGCCGCTAAGCGTCTGTCACCACGAGCGAAGACCGCTTCTAAATATCCTGTATAGCCATCATGGTAGTGATAAGAAATATTTCTATTGTTAATTAAAGATTTTAAATACTTTTGCTTACGATGAATTTCTTCCACATCTTGTTGTCCGTACCATTGGTATGGAGAATGTGATTTTGGCACAAAGAAGGAACAACTTACTGTCACCTTACCATTACGTTTACCAGTAATCTCTCGATGTAAATCAAGCACTTTATAGGCTAAGTCAGCAATACCTGCTACGTCTTCATCCGTTTCTGTGGGCAAGCCCATCATGAAATAGAGTTTCACTGTATTCCAACCAGATTTAAAAGCATTTTCACAGGCAGACATCAAATCCTCTTCGCTAACGCCCTTGTTGATCACATCACGCATTCTTTGAGAACCCGCTTCTGGAGCGAAGGTTAAGCCACTCTTACGCACTTGTTGTACCTTTTTCGCAATATCGATAGAGAATGCATCGATGCGCAAGGATGGCAAACTAACGCTCACTTGTTTATCTTTAAACTCTTCCATCAACATATCTACTAATTCTGGCAATTTAGAATAGTCCGCAGAACTTAAAGACATCAAGGAGATTTCATTGTAGCCAGTATTGGCAATAATTTCTTTTGCCAATTGCACTAATCGTTCTGGAGTCCGTTCACGCACTGGACGGTATAACATCCCTGCTTGGCAGAACCGGCAACCACGTAAACACCCTCTAAACAATTCAAGTACCGCTCTATCATGAACAATATCTAAGTATGGTACCACAGGTTTTGTAGGATAGAAAGCAGCCTCCATATCTTCTACGATACGTTTTTTTACAATGGCAGGCGCTTCTTCTGCCAATACTTTCATCCCTGCAAAGTCCCCAGATTCTGAATACTGTGGTTCATACAAGCTAGGAATATAGGTCCCTTCAATTTGTGCTGCTTTCCGCAGAAAAGCCTCTTTACCACCTGGGAATCCTTTTTCTTTCTCAGCTTTATATAAATCAATAAATTCGTTAATCCAATCTTCTGATTCACCAATGGATACGACATCAAAGAAATCTGCGATAGGCTCCATATTGTATACGCAGGGTCCACCACCGATTAATAGAGGGAACGATAAGTCTCGATCCTTTCCATAAAAAGGAATACCTGCCAAATCTAACATATTAATGATATTTGTGTAGCACATTTCATATTGCAATGTAAATGCCAATAAATCAAAGTCACGAATCGGTGTTTTCGTTTCCAAAGAAAATAAAGGAATTTCTCGATTGCGCATTTCCGCTTCCATATCATGCCAAGGAGCAAACACACGCTCTGCCGCCGCGTCTGGACGCTCATTGACTATACCATATAGAATCTTGATGCCTAAATGGCTCATACTCACTTCATATACATCTGGAAACGCGAAAGCCATCGTCACATCCACTTCGGAATGATTCTTGGCAACGCTATTCCATTCCCCACCCATATAACGGGCAGGCTTTTCCACATGTTGTAACCATGATGGATCTAATTGAATCATACAACCTCCAAGAGGCACTAGCCTCTTTTTTACTGCTTAAAACATGCGCTTTTTCTGGCGCATCACTATATTTAATAATAAACCTATACTCAATAGATTTGTTGTTAACGCACTTACACCGTAACTGATAAAAGGCAATGGAATACCCGTTACAGGCATAATACCAGTGGTCATACCTACATTGACTAAAACTTCAAATAGCAGCATGGAGCCAATGCCTGTGGCAATTAACATGCCAAAGGGATCTACCGATCGTTTCGCAATTAAGAAACTACGATACACAACCACCAATAGTAATCCTAAGACCACGAAACAACCTAGAAGACCTAATTCTTCCCCCACCACGGAGAAAATAAAGTCCGTATGGTTTTCCGGTAAAAAGTTCAACTGACTTTGGGTTCCTTCAAAGAGCCCTTTACCAAATAGTAAACCGGAACCAATAGCAATTTTAGATTGGATAATATGATATCCTGCGCCAAAGGGATCTACATTAGGGTTCAAGAACACCATAATCCGTTGTTTTTGATACTCTTGTAATACAAACCAGCTTAACGGCAACAGTGCTACCATAGTGCCAACCATAATTTGCACTAACCGCATACGAATACCGCTCACAAAGAGCATACCTGCTAATATAGCTACATACACTAAAGATGTCCCCAAATCTGGTTGCTTAAATACCAACAAGGCGGGGATTCCTAAAAATAAGAATACAGGCAACAGCTCTTTAAACGTATTTAACTTTCCTACTCGACTTTCCAGCATGTTTGCCAAGCTAATGATCATCATCAACTTTGTAAATTCTGATGGTTGAATCGTAATAGGTCCAATCTGAATCCATCGTTGCGCACCTAGTGCCGATGTGCCTACCACCATAACTGCCAAAAGCATAACGATAGTAGTACCATAAATCCACTTTGCATAGGGGCGCAAGCGCTCGTAATCTAACCATTGCAGGCCTACAATGGCAACGATATTTAATCCAAAGAATAGCAATTGTTTCGATACTAATCCTGTAATTTGCAGTCCTTCTCGATTGACATGAGTAGCGCTGCCGATAACAACACAACCAATGATAATCAGGCTGATGGTGGAGAGCACCAAAATCCAATCCCATTCACGTATAATTCTCTGCCACATAGTATACTCCTAGTCTACCTTTTGTTCTTTTCCAGAGGCGGTTTCTTTTTTAGCATCCTCTTTCTTATCATTCGCAGGGACTACGACCGGCTTAGGAATGTGAAAGTATTCTTCCAAAATAGGGCGTACAATAGACCCTGCAGAAATAGCACCAAATCCACCTTGCTCCACCAACGCTACTACAACGATACGAGGCTTGTCGTACGGTGCATAGGCAACGAACCAACCATGGTCACGGCCAGTAGCATTTTCCGCCGTCCCCGTTTTACCAGCTACGGCTAAGGATAAGCCTTTAAAAATTTCCCCTGCTGTACCACCTTCCAAGGTTACGTCTCTAAGACCATTGCGGACAATATCCATGACGGCTTTCGATACTTGCAAGACCCCTAATTTCTTAGGCCCAAAAATCTCTTCTGGCGTTCCATCTGCATTGTCGATACGACTCACTACATACGGTTGATAGCGAATCCCTCCGTTAGCAATCTCAGACATCATCACTGCCATTTGTATCGGCGTCACCAATGTGAAAGACTGTCCAATAGCGGCATCGAAGGTTTCCCCTAAGTACCAATCTTGATTAAATACTTTTCGTTTATATTCGGGACTAGCAATATTACCACTGCCTTCATCATAAAGCTTGATACCCGTCTTCTCACCAAGGCCAAAAATCTTCGCATATTTATCGATATTATCAATCCCTAATCGATTGCCCATTTCATAGAAATACACATTATCCGACTTCGCCAATGCTTTGTTAAAATCCAGCCAGCCTAAGGCCTCACCTTCTGCATTTCTCTTATCGATTAGCCAGTGTTTACCACTGTCATAAATCATTTCATTAGGAGTTACCTTTTTCAATTCTAAAGCCGCTGCGCCCGTAATAATTTTAAAAGGAGACCCTGGTGGATATTCACCAGTGACAACTTTATTTTCAAAAGGATGATTGGCATCTGTATTTAGCTGATTCCATTGCTCAGTAGTAATCCCTTTAGCAAACCAATTTGGATTAAAGCCAGGTGCACTCACCATGGCGAGTACCGCCCCTGTATTAGGATCTAGAGCCACTACGGCAGCTCCCTTCGCAGGAATACCTTGTTTTCTAAGCGCTGCTAATTGTTCATAGACAGCTTTTTCAGCCACTTTTTGTAGATTCAAATCAATGGTTAAATGAATATTGCGACCTGGTATAGTATGCTTACGTCCTACTTCTTCTACAGGTCGTCCACTGGCATCCACCTCTACTTGGCGACCACCGTCCACACCACGTAGCACAGAATCGTACATTTTCTCTAGCCCAGAACGACCTAAAATCGTACCAGGACCAATGGTGCCACCTGTATGCGTTCCGTCTAACTCTGCTTGTTTCGCTTCCGCTAGCTCATCTTCACTGACTTCCCCTACATAGCCTAATAATTGGGATGCCATCGTATCATGAGGATAGTACCGAAGTGGCTCTACATCTACCGTAATACCAGGTAGTTCATGACGATGTTCTTCAATTTTTGTCACCTTGTCCAAGGTCACGTCACTAGCTAATCGAATCGGTTCATAACCACCCTTATGAGCCTCTATTTTTTCTGCCAATGTTTTCACAGGAATTTGTAAATAGGACGCCAATTGTTCTAGCTCTTTTGGATCCGCCTGCTTTCCAGTGGGCAACATAGACACCATATAGGCCGGTCGTGAACCGACCACAATTTGACCATTTCTATCATACATTAATCCCCGTGTAGCTGTCATAGAGAGCATCCGAAGTCGATTCCCCTCCGCTTTTCCACGGTAATAATCCCCTTCAATGGCTTGTAGATAAAATACACGTCCTAGCAAAATAGCAAAAATGATGACGACTATGGTTAGCAATACATCAAAGCGTGTCGTTTTTTTCTTTTTATATAGTGCTTTTAACATAGCCTCTCCTTTCTACCACATGTATTCATCCTTTTCTTCCCAGCGCCATACTAATTTATGCACCACAATGCCTACTAAGGCATCAATCCCTATAGAAGGAATTCCATGATTCCAAATGTAGGTGGTCATGACAATTGGTTCTTGTACAATCCATAATAAACCTATTTGTAGAGCCATGACTAAGGCGGCTCCTACCCCTGTCCACCAAGCTGTGGCGTACCATTGTTCTTCATACACAGTGCCTTGCATAGAGCCTAACATATAACTTACCATCGCATAGGATACCACATGTAATCCAAAATAGTTTCCGATCATCACGTCTTGAACGATACCACCTACAACGGCTAGCATCATACCATGAGACCGGCCTTTCAATACGGTTACAACCAACGCAATATCCAATAATAGATGCGGCGCCCACGAATAGGAAAACCATCTAGGCACCACTAAGGATTGGATAATAATAACGCCTAATACCATCAATGTCCAAGCACATCGTTTCATTGTTGCACCGTCCCTTTAGCCCCTTCTACTTGATCTCGCTGTGTACGAGGAATCAATTTTGGCTCTAATTTTGGCGCTTCTGGTCGTGCAATGGATGATGATACAATTACGAATACTTCTTCTAAACTTTGAAAGTCCACTGTAGGGTCGATGACAGCATGTTTCACAAATCCTTCTTCATCGGTAACAATGTCCTTCACATGGCCCAGTAATAATCCTTTCGGATACATACCTCCAAAACCCGAGGTCACGATGGTATCACCTTTCAGAACGTCGCCATTTAAAGCGATATTCACCATTTGTGGTTCCATAGGGCGATTGCCATTGCCCTTCAGTATGGATGCAATTCTAGACTCCGGTCGTTGTACGATAACTCCCGTCGCAGATCGTGGATCTAATATACTTTGCACCCGTGCAGAGTGTTCATACACATCAGACACGAAGCCTACTACACCGCGCGGAGCAATGACCGCCATATTCGGCGCTACTCCATCTGCACTGCCTCTGCTAATGGTGAAAGTATCTGTCCAGGCGCCTCTATCACGAGTTACCACGGACGCTGCTAACAACGCAAATTGAGGTTGTTCGCCTTTAAATTGTAACAATTGGCGTAAACGAATATTCTCTGCTACCAATTCATCATAGGCCACTTGCTTTTGTTCTAGTTCAGCATTGCGCTCCTCTATGTCTGACATGTCTTTCACACGCAAGATACCATTATCTATCACGGCTATTCCCGTATGTAAACCAGATAAGAAACGACTGGCTCCATAAGTAAAAGGTGCCATCAAATTTTCTAGAGTTACTGTTACTACAGGAACTTGCGTTCTTTGTTTCCACACATACCCAAAAATTCCTAATATGGCACAAAGGATTACGATCATAGTCAACCATTTTCGTTCAGATTGTTGCATTAAGATCGCCCCTTTCGTAATTTACTAGCCACTAATAATCGCTCTAAGCGTTGTACATCCGCAGCAGCTCTACCTAAACCAAGTGCTACCGTATCGCCTGGCGTATCTGCAATGCGTACAGGAATACCTAGTTCCTCTTGGATGTGGCGGTCTAATCCTTCAAGTAAGGACGTACCTCCCGTAAGGAGCATGCCGCTTTCCATAATATCTGCCACTAATTCAGGTGGTGTTTTTTCCAAAATACTGCGTATAACCGCCACCATATCTGCAATAGGTTGTCGCAAAATTTCATAGACTTCACTTTTACGAATCATACAGCGTTTGGTGAGTCCTGTTTCAGAGTGGCGACCTACGATAGTGTATTCCCCTTCGATAGATGGCGGAACAGCACAACCTAGAGTTTGCTTAATATCTTCCACTGTCTCATCGGATACCATAATAGAAAATTCATTACGTATATAATGATAAATAGCTTCGTTTAATTCATTACCACCAATCCGTGACGTATGGCTCGCTACTTTACCACCCATCGATAAAATAGCGACATCCGTAGTACTGCCACCGATATCGACAGCCATACTACCACGAGCCTCAAAAATAGGAAGCCCTGCACCAATCGCTGCTGCTACTGGACTTTCCAGCAAATACGCTTCCCTCGCGCCCGCCTGAATGATGGCATCTGTCATGGCTCTTCGCTCTACATCGGTTATGCCACAAGGTACTGCCATGACGACACGAGATCTACGAACCGCCTTGGACGCTTTGTTCATAAAATACTTTAACATGGACAACACTATACGATAATCCACAATAAAGCCCTCTTTCAGAGGACTCATAGGTGCTAATGTTTCCGGATTACGCAATAACAAGCGCTGCGCATCTTCCCCAATAGTAACGATATTCTCTTGTTTTGCATCCGTTGCCACTATAGATGGTTCCGATACAACCACCCCTCGACCTTCCACAAAAATATGCGTGTGAAAGGTACCAATATCTATTCCTAAATCTCTTCCTAATGAAGAAAATAATTTCATCGAACCTCTCCTTATAAAGAATTCCGTATTTTATTAATTGTAACATACTTTAAGGAGATTATAAATAAAAACCATAGCCTTGCACTTGCATCTAATTATTGGATACTTTTTGGATAGTTTATTGGATAACTATTGGGTAATTATTGGGTAATTTTCACGTAGCTATTGGCTTAATATCAGCATTTGCAAGATATCTATTGGGTAAATTGCGATTATTTATTGGGTAATTTTTAGATATTTTTCGGATAATTTTAAGACTTTTTTTACAATAATTGCATCTTGTTATCCAATCCTCTAAATGATAAAAACATATGTCTACCAATGTTCTATTTAAAGATGAAACACTTTGGATAACACCAAAAGATGTGGCGACGTTGTTTTCTGTCCAAGTACTAGCCATCAACAAACACTTAAAAATTTTTTCACTGAACAAGAACTATCAGAAGATCCAGTTATTTCCAAAATGGAAATAACTGCTAGAGATGTAAAAATCTATAGTACTAACTTCTACAACATCGACGCTATCATCGCTGTTGGTTATCATATAAGCTCAAAAGAGGCTACCCAATTCCGTATTTGGGCTACCAAGGTATTACGCGAATATATTATAAAAGGTTTTCCCCTCCACGATGATATGTTAAATAACAGAACGGCATTCGATCAAAACTATTTTAAAGAACTCTTAAAAATTATTTAACCGCCGATGAAATACGCAAACTAGAACGAACTGTATCCTTCTTTTTCGACTATATCGAAGGCATCATCGAACGGAAACATACTTTCACTATGAAAGCTGTTACTGAGTATACAGAATTTAATTGTAGGCAGAAAGTATTCTCGGATTTTAACAGATTATTTCTATGCCAAAGGAAATAACCATTCCTACGTTAAATACCTTTTATAAAAACTTTATATTATAAGAGAAGCTCATAGTTAGAAAACTTTGCTTTTATAACTAGGTGTTTTAATTTTTTATCCTATTCTCCTCTTGCAACATTTTAATTAATTCTCCATCAAATAAACGATAATTTAGAACATCAACTCAA
This sequence comes from uncultured Veillonella sp., assembly GCA_963516605.1. Classification (GTDB taxonomy): domain Bacteria; phylum Bacillota; class Negativicutes; order Veillonellales; family Veillonellaceae; genus F0422. Next base: position 46,756 of record CAUQBP010000003.1, read on the forward strand.
AGTGCTTTATGATTATTGGTTTACTCAATTTGATTTTCCTGATGAAAATGGAAAACCATATCGTGCATCAGGTGGAAAAATGGTTTGGAACGAAGAACTTAAGCGAGATATTCCCGAAGGTTGGGATGTAGAATCTATTTTTTCAAATAGATTATCTTCACTCATTAAGCCTGGCGTAGAAGTTTTTGATACAAAAATGTATATAGCTACAGCTGATGTTAAGGGAAGCATACTTTCTCTGGAAACAGTGGTTGATTATGAAAATAGAGAAAGTCGTGCTAATATGCAACCATCAGTAAATTCAATATGGTTTGCTAAAATGAAAAATAGTGTAAAGCATCTTTATCTAAATAAAGAAATGTTCCCAATTATTTCAAATGCTATTCTTTCTACTGGGTTTAATGGACTACAGTGTAGCGAACAAAGTTTTGAGTATATAGCCTCTTATATAACTAGTCCGTATTTTGAATCTCGCAAGGATATACTTGCTCATGGGGCTACACAAGAAGCTGTTAATAATGATGACTTAAAAAAAATTTATATTCTTGTTCCAAATGATAGGACACTTTACTTTTATCATCAAACAACCCAACCGATATATGCTCAGATTAGTAAAAATATTTGTGAGAACAAAGACCTTGAACAATTTAGAGAATGGATACTCCCTGCTCTCATAAATTCTCAGGTTGTTGTTACTTAATAATTAGATAAATTATCATTTATCTCTTTATTCGATAAGTATCAAACTTATCTAATAGCCTGAGGATATTTTTATATTTCTAACTACCAGCATATTATATACACATTCATTATCCTATATATTTCCGATGTGCAAACTTAACATTACTCTGTTTTACCATAGCGTATTGCAAGGTCGTATCGATTCTACTGTGGCCTAATAATTTTTGTAATTGTTCTATAGGCATACCTTTGTCAATTGCCATAGTAGCTAATGTTCTCCTAAACTTATGAGGATGAACTTTATCAAGGCCAAGCTGTTTCCCTATGTTTCGCAATCTTGCTTCTATACCGCCAATTTTTAATCTTTCATATGGAGCTTTAAGTGATACAAACAAAGCTGGATTATCATCATTTCTTGCAGACAAATAATTCTGCAAATGTATTTTAGTTCTTGCATCAAAGTATACAACCCTCTCTTTATTACCTTTTCCAAAAACAATACATTCTCGTTCAAGAAGATCAATATCCGATTTATTTAATAACACCATTTCTCCAACACGCATCCCGGTTGAAGCAAGCATATCAATAATAGCTAAATCTCTTACCTCTACGCAATTATCTCTTATAAGTTCTAAAGCTTCATCAGAGTATGTTTCCTTAATATTAGTTCCTGTCTTAATCTTATGTATACGTCTAACTGGACTTTTTAAAATATGATCCTCAGCTTCAAGCCAAGAAAAAAAACTAGATAAAATACGACGGATATTATCAATCGTAATTCGACTCGATTTTTTCTTTTTTTGATACTCTGTTAGATACTGTCTAATATCATCTGTTACTATATGTTTAACATTTTTTTGAAGTTGATTAAGCATAGTATCAATTGTTGACTTATAATATTTTAATGACTTCTCGGAACATCCCTCTATTCTTTTCGCCGCTAAGAATAACTCCATGTAGTTCGAGTCTATTTTACTATCCTGACTATCCTGTTTTCTCATCTCATATTTTACAAAGTGGTATTCCAACACATCCTTTAGCTTTTTATTCTGAGCATTATTCAAATATGGTAACATTTCTTGGATAATATCCTTAATTAAATCTTCTTTCATAGTCAATTCTCCTTTTAATAATTAGAGAACAACTATAGGGTGGAAGTCCCCTGTAAGTAGGACTTTCCACCCTTGAAAGTTATATAATATAAATGATAATTTATAGACTCAATCAGCGATTGTGACTTGTCCATTCATCAACATAGGCAAAATCCAGTCTTGTAATGATATAAGTATTTGGGTTTCCTGAATATTATTCGAGATTATTTCTATAATTGATAACTCATTAAACATTCTTACCATTTTTTCATTATAAGGGATTTTATATGCAAGAATAGAATCGCTACTTACTACTGGCATTTTTGTCCCAGATGATACATTGATTGCATATTCAAAGAATGTATTTTTTGATATGGTTAATAAAGAATAATTGTAATCTTGCATACTCTTAGTTTTAAAGGAATGCACTGTCCCTGCAACTACTCCATCACAAGGTGCAAATCCTGCTTTGTATAAATACGGTCGAATTGATCCAAAAAGAATATCTCCTTTTTTCATTTTAAATAAATTTGTTGTAAATATATCACTTGAATTCATTTTTAAAATACTGATTGAGTTAGACGGCATTACACTTAAGTCAATAGTTGGTTGAATAGATTGATAGTCAAATGCTTCTGTATTCTTTTGCAATAAATCAGCTAAAGTTTTAATCGCCCAACCTTCGGGAATATCTCGCTTAAGTTCTTCGTTCCAAACCATTTTTCCACCTGATGCACGATATGGTTTTCCATTTTCATCAGGAAAATCAAATTGAGTAAACCAATAATCATAAAGCACTTTGAGTTGATGTTCTAAATTATCGTTTATCTTCTTATTAACTTCCATTTTCCTATCAATCTTAGAAAAAATATTACCTATTTTAATTTGCTCCTCTAACACACAATAAGGTATTCTCATATCTTCTATGACTTCTTTAGATAAAGTATATCGTTGTCCACTGCCAGAAGCATTGTTTTCAAAATATTTTTGTGCATAAGGAGAGTGAAAAATAGCATTCAAATATTTTCCTGATAATAGCTCCTTCTTCGGCTTTATTAAAATGCAATGATAACCTAAAACTACATCATCAAAATCATCAGCTATATAGGCTGAACTCCCAATATCATATCTAGTCTCACTATCCTTTGTTATGGCAACCATCCCTTTAGAAATTGATAGATTCTCGATTTGACTATCAGTTGCAGTTGCTTCCATAAAAGTCTCATACATTTCTGAAGTAATAGCCCAATTATAATAAACATCTGTAAAGTTGCAAAGCTTAACATCACCTTGTCCATCTACACTCTTTTTATCTATATTGCTCAAGAATATCTCCGCAACATCTCCAAGTCTAACTCTGTTCATATGTTACCTTTTTTAACTGTTCCAAAATCTCCATCTTTAATTTATCTCCTTCAGCAAAATATTCTTCTAACTTGGCTTGGTAAGAATCCATTTTTGATTGAAATTCTTCTTGTGTCAATTCAATATACTCAATCTTCACATCAAAATACTGTCCTGCCGCTAATGAGTATTTCTTTTCCTTTATCTCCTCATAGGTAACTAAGACGGAGAAATCATCTACAACTTCTTTATTACTAAATGTCTCTACAATCTTATTAATTTCTTCTGGACGTAATCTTCTTTTTTTATTGTTACCTTCTTTATATTCCTCACCTAGTTTTGATGCATCAAGCAGTATTACACTCTTTTTGTCTTTTGTCCTATCAAAAAATAGTACAGACACATTAGTTCCGGTGTTAGCAAAAACATTCGAAGGCATACTAATCACACCACTTATGATTTCTTCATCAATTATATGTTTTAGAACCTTATTTTCAACACCTGATTTTGCAGTTAAAAAACCCGTAGGTACAACAATTGCTCCCTTTCCAGTTTTTTTCAAAGAATTAATAACATGTTGTATAAAAAGTGTATATATCGCCATACTTTCTTTTTTCTTAGGTGGAACTCTAGGTACCCCACCCCAAAAACGAACTGGCATTTGATCAAGTTTCGCTTTACTTTCCGAGAAGTCCATCTTAAATGGTGGATTAGACACGACATAATCAAATTGTTTAAGTCCATTTCCATCTTCACTTTTATGGTAAGGACTGACTAAGGTATCCCCTTGAATAGCATGATCTAAGGAGGAAACTAGCCCATTTAATATCAGATTTAATTTCAACATTTTATTACTGCGTTGTGATATATCTTGCGCAAAAATAGTGCATTTATCCTCACCAATTTGATGAGATAATGCCATAAGTAATGTACCTGTACCTGCTGAGGGATCATAACATTCTATATTATGTAAATCTGCATTATCTCCGACAAGTAATCGAGCCATAATTGTAGCTATCGCATGAGGTGTATAGTATTCTGCATATTTTCCACCACTAGCTGTGTTATAATCTTTAATTAAATATTCGAATATATCAGCAAAAAAATCATAATGTTCATTAAATGCTTCTGCAAAAGAAAAATTTACTAACTTATCCACCAACGCCCTTGCAAAAGGTGCTCTTTGAGCATCATCTGTAACATTAGTAGTTATTTTTTCAAATAAAGCAATTTTTGTTTTTTCAGTTGTTTCCGTAGAAAATATCTCTTTATTTTTTTCTGCAATATCTATCATAGTAGAATCAAAAATAACATCAAAATCACCTTTTGATTGCTGATTCCACAAGTTCACTATTAAATGCTCTGGGTTAAGTAAAGGAATATCTGGCGAAAGTTGATCGAACAAATCAATTCGTTCAGCTTCTGACATCATTTTATATTCCACTTCCCAGTTACCCGTATTACGAAGTCGATCACTAATCCTTTTAACTTCTACTCCAAATTTATCGTTCAAAAACTTATAAAGAAATACTTGTGTTATAATCTTATATTCGTTACCATCATTTCCAAGTCCATATATCTGACAAGTAGATTTCAAGTTATCAATTAATTGTATTGTTTGTTCCTTAATATTCATATTTATTTCCTAAACATATCTATGGTAAGAATGATACTGATCAAGATATTCACGGCATATTCTAGATTGAATAAACTTTCTATCTTCAGATGTATTAATATAATTCATACTAGTCATCACATCCATAACTTCTTTCATCACAATTTTTTCAAAATATGACTCTTTATTTAATATATCATTCCGATTATACACTTTACCGTCGATATTTTCCTTTATTCTATTCAACATATTCACAATATCCTCATCATATTCAGAGGCAATATAGAGTCCCGTACAAGCCCTTCTTTGTTTGTTTTCTTCTATTATTCTTTTATGTACTCGAGCAAACTTGGTATCCCCATTATATTTCCTTAATATGATAGTATTTTTTCTCTTAATCTCAGATAATTTCTTCAACACAATCTCTAAAGCCGCTGAATGTTCATTGAATTCTTGAATACTTCCAACAATAAATCCATGCTCTTTAAACCTTTGCATAAAGGCATCTTTAAGTGTTATATATTCTGGATCATCTTGATCATAATTACCTGTAAACTCACGTATTGACCTTTTCCATTTTTCTTTTAGCTCATTTCCTCCAGATATAATTTTCATTTCTTCTTCGCTTATTCTTTTAAAGTTAAACTCTATATTTTCCATAACCTTATTAATAATTTGCGTTGTTTCATCATGTATAGTAAAAATCTCTTTTTGATTAATAATATCTATACAATGAGTAACTTCAGAAATCATGGAAGGAAGTCTTGTTATTTCAAGCTTTTTAAACTTTTGTTTTAATTCATCATCTCCAAAAGTTCTTACTATATTACACAAGTCTCTTGCTGATATAAGCACTTTTTTCAACTCTAACAGCTCCCTTTTATCTCCTATCGTTGATATTTCAGAGCTAAAATCCTCTGCATTATCTATCGTATAGTTAAATAAAACCTGTCTTACTTCCTTCATCTTAGCCACTAATTCTTCATGGTTTTCTAAGACTTGACTCAATGTATCCACTGTATTTCCATCCCCAATTTCAGTTGGATCATTAAATCGATTAAGTTCTTTTAGATAAGCTTCATTTGTCTCATCAAAATTTCTTTTGATGTCTGCAAAATCAATGACATATCCATATGTATTATTCTTATATGGTCTATTAACTCGTGTCAAAGCTTGTAAAAGATTGTGATCTTTTAATTTTCTACCAAAGTATAATCGCTTAAGCCTCGGAGCATCAAATCCCGTTAACAGCATATTAAATACAATAATAATATCTATTGTCCCATTCTTCTTAAACTCTTTAATCTTGTCTTTTCTAGTTTCTTTATCATCATTATCATGAAGAATCAATCCTGCCTTTAAGATACTTGAGTTAGAGGCATTACGATTAATTTCTTCTTGTACTTCATCAAAATAAGCAAATAACTTTCGCGCCTGCTCACTGGTTTCACAAATTATCATGCCACCTAATGTGTTATCCCCTTGAATGCATCTAAACCTTTTTAAATCCGTGATTATGTATCGTAAAAGCTCTTTTACATAAGAGTCATGTTCTACTATAAAATTTTTCTTTATATCCTTTTTCTCTACTAAGTGCTCAATAGTATCATAAATTTCAGAAAGTTTTTCACGATATGAAGTTTCAATATCTTCTCTGATTATTTTCAAAGTATATCCATCTTGAATTGACTTATCATAATAATACGTATGTAAATAATTACCAAATACTTTCCACGATGCCCTTTCCTCTTTTAGTAATGGAGTCCCTGTTAAGGCAATCTTTATAGAATCCTGATCGGCATCAAATAAATTTGCTAAAAAACATCCCTTTGGATTATATCCTCGATGAGCTTCATCTATAATAAAAATCCTTTGAAGTTTTGTATCATACTCCTTAAGCACAACTTTTTCTTTATCTTCAGCAAATCTTTGAATATTGACAACAGTAATTTCTGTTCTACCACTATTCCCATCCTGAGATTGATTTGACCTAAATTGAGTCATTAACTCTTTTCTACTACTTGCTGTTTTGACTTCTAAACCTCTTTCTTCAAATTCAGATGAAGCTTGTTCTAATAAGTCTAGTCTGTCCACTACAAAATAAAACTTAGCAACTTTATTCTGCTTTGCATAATAATCTGTCAATGCATTGGTTAAATAATAGGACAATGCTGTTTTTCCGCTACCTTGTGTGTGCCATATAACACCAGACTTAATTCCTTCATCTAACTTTTCTACTACCGCAAGTGTTGCAAAAAACTGTTGGTATCTCATTATATGTTTTTGATCTAAGCTCTCAATCTTACCATCTATTTCTCTGTCTATCCTTACAAAAGCAAATCCATACTTAAGAAGAAATAACAACCTTTCTTTTGAGCACATAGATGTAATGATTCTATTTGTTGGTGTATTTGTATTTAAATTAGTTTTATATTCTGGCGATGTATGAATTACTTGACAGTTAAAATCAGACAAAATTTGTTTTTCTAACTCTTGATCTATCTCTAAATAAGGAAAATCTTTAATAAATGGAGCAACCTCACTATTTGAAAGATTTTCTTCCCTAAAACAATTAAATTTTGTTGCATCTCTTGATCCAGTGCAATAAAATGCACCTTGAATTGGGGTTATACCATCTAATGTATCATATTGCATATTATTTGAAAAAATCATTAATTGTGTGATATTAATGAATCTGCGGAATTTCTTATTAGGAAATCTGCTATTAATCATTCTTTCACTTTCAGCAACAATTCCCCCTTTATTATTAGGTTTCTTAACCTCTATAAATACAAGAGGAAGCCCATTGATAAAAAGGGTAATATCAGGTCTAAACTCTTCTTGTCCATTTTTATAAGTATACTCTGCCGTATAATGGAAGCTATTATTATTTATATTTTCAAAATCAATGAGCTTCATGGGGGAAATTGTTGTTAATCGTTTATAAAAACTCTTACCTAAATCATCATAATCTAATTCTTGTTTTATATTTCTTAAAACATCATCAACTTCATCATTGTGATCAGGATTTAATTTTTTAAACTGTGTTTTAAATACCTCTATAAGAATGTTAGTATCGCCATCATAGCTAATATCTTTCATATCTTCAGTTATTTTTCCAAAGTATGTATATCCTAAGCGTGCCAAATGAACCAAGGCCGGCATTTGTACCCTTGTTGCTTCATTAAATTCATTATTTCTTACATAACTTCTACCTTCACTCATATGTTCTACTCTCCTTAGTAGGAATGTAACAAGTCACCTTTTTATTTTATTATTAGCCAATCTCCATCACGTTTTGAGCCAATTCTTTCTATCATCCGTTTTTCTTGTAATGACCTAAATGTTCTTTCTATAGTTCTCTTTGTTACTCCTATTATATCTGCAAGCTCATTTGATGTCATACTTGGGTTGTTATTTAAAAGTTCTATTACTTTCTTTTCCGTCTTACTTAAAGTAATATTCAAAACTATATTTTTATTATGCATTTTATCAAGAACTTGTTTTTCAAAAGGAATTATACACTTAATATAATTGCTTTCAATTTCAAAAACTTCTGTACCATATTTTTCTACAATTGTAGGCACTCCATGTCCTGTATGCTCTGTAAGCCCCATATTTAGAAACATCCTCATTAACGTCGTATTTCTAGGCTTACTTATTCCATTAAAAAACTGTTCCTTAGTCATCCCCCTAGGAAGACCACCATGTGAAAGAATTTCTAGTCTGTCATGGAACATTGAAATTTGTGGTTCTGTAATTGTCCAATCATTATGAACTAAAGCATTTAAAATTGCTTCATTAACACAATCAAAGTCAAATAAATACAAATCTTTTCTTGGCCTTAATTTTGTATCAGATATGCATATATTTTCAGCTTGCAATCTATCTTTTATTTTCTCATATATTTTAAAAATACATCCATACCCATAATCACTTCGTTCAGATATAGCTGCTTTATTGTCTCCTTGAAACTTAACAAAAATAAACGGAATATTATTTTCATCTGACACTAATTCTGCTAATAAATTATACTCTTTATTCTCATTTTTCAAATTCAAATTTGTTTCAAAGGAGTTATCATCTAAATGGTAATTTCGTTCAGAGTAATATATCTTTAGAGTTCTAAAGGTTAAACCTTCCAAGCTTGACTTTTTCTTAAGCATGTACTCCGTATCTATAAACCTTTTTTCATATCTAACTTTAATTTGCTCTTCTGTCATTTCTTTACAGGTTGTACCTATTCTTATTGTGCATCCAGCAGAAGAAAAACCATATTTTTTTTGACAATACAAATAATTCCGTCCTTGATTTATATGAATAGCTACAATAGTTTTGCCTTCATCAAATTGAAGTTCCGATTTAATCTCATCCTGTGGATTTGGCTCTATTTGGCTAGTTACTACATCGGATATTTTTCTGAATATTTCATCAATTTTATCTACACCTATAACAGCACCGTTATCTTTTATACCAATAAGAATTGTACCTCCATTTGCATTAAGAAATGATACTATTTCTCTTACAATTGCATCTGTATATTTTTCTTTTAATTCCAACACTTCTGATTCAATATATTGGTTCATTGTAGAGCCTCCTCTCATATACTAATAATATCATATTTGTGACATTTCTAAAATATAAACCGACATTTTACCGACATTTTACCGACATTTTACCGACATTTTGGGTTATAGGACAAAATGAGTTGGTAGACTAATCCCAGTCTTTTGTCAAAGATATATCATAATTATGTAGATCACTCCAGACAATTGCATCTCCCCAAGTAGGTATTTCTTCTTCTAGAGTTTGTCTTTCTGACATTTCTTTATATATTTTGGCTATACTTTTATCTGTTGGCATCGCCTTAATAATCTCATCATATGGAAGTGGGTGTGGAGAATGCATATAACACCACCAAAAAACAGCTTTTATTCTACGCTCGACAGATAACCCTCTATGATCTCGTAACATAGCCCTTAATTGCGCATTAATACCTCCTTCTATTCTATTATTCGTAGCTGGTAACGCTCTTTCATTAGCTAATGTATCTTTAAGATAGGTGAACAATACATCCTGCTTTACTAACTGCCAAAGAGATCGTTCTGCTTTTACCAATCTCTCATGTTTAGGACGTAATGTGCCATATTCATCTCGCGTCATTTCACTTAAAAATATCTTATGCTTATTAGACCAGGTCTGTAATCGTTCTTCCAGCCAATGTCTTTGGTCTAGATGTCGTATATCTCTTGACTTGGCAATACACATGGTATAAACACCTTTGGACCTTAGTCCTTTTCCAGATTTTCTTACAAGCCTTCTTGAAGCCAGTGCCACCATCAGTAACGACTATATTTGGCGAAGCAATCCGTTGTAATAAAGCCTCCCATGCTGCTGTATGCTCGTATCTACATACATACCAACCCAATACATGTGCCTCATCACAACATATTAATACACATGCTTTCCGCCCTAAATAAATGCCATCAACAAATATCATATCTTTGTGCTCCTCTACCTTAGGAGGCATAGGCCATATCTCCCAAAATTGAGCTGTATTTCGTCTAAATGTGCGACTACTTACAGACATTTCATCTTGTGTTTTACCACTTAACAGCCATTGAATAAATTGATGAAAATATTTTGTGGTACGATCAATTGCATTTGTAAAAACCGTCTTACATTCGGGGCACTGCCATCTTTGAGTTCCTTTTCTTGTTTTTCCATATTTATAGCAAGGAAATCCACAATTTATGCATTTTATCTGATTCATTATTCAATCCTCCTAACTATCTATTATTTAGGAAAATTAAATATCAACCAGCACAGTAATTGCAAGGGGTCTCAGACTTTTTACCAACTCATTTTGTCCTACCTCAAAGTTTTTTTAAACAACTTTAAAATTCAATGAGCCTAGTATTTAACTAGGCTCATTGCTATTAAAACCAACTCATTTTGTCCTATAACCCGACATTTTTATCAGTAATACTCTTTTAATTAAATAATACTAATATCCCACACCAACTCTAATACAACACAAAAGCCAGCAGAACCTAAGTTCTGCTGGCTTTCAGTATGTCTATTTTTTATTCCCACTCAATGGTTGCTGGTGGTTTACTTGTAATATCGTACACGATACGGTTAATGTGATTTACTTCGTTCACGATGCGGCGGGAAATAGTATCCAATACATCGTAAGGGATACGCGCCCAATCAGCTGTCATAAAGTCAGTAGTAGTTACACCACGCAATGCCAATGTGTAATCATAAGTACGGAAGTCACCCATAACACCTACTGTGCGTGTGCTTGTTAACACCGCGAAGTATTGGTTAATGGAACGATCTAAACCAGCTTTTGCGATTTCATCGCGGAAAATGTAATCCGCATCACGCAATACGTCTAGTTTATCTTTTGTCACTTCACCCATCACACGAATCGCAAGACCTGGCCCTGGGAATGGTTGACGCCATACTAGATAATCCGCCAAACCAAGTTCAGCACCTAATTGACGAACTTCGTCTTTGAACAAGTTGCGAAGTGGTTCGATTAAGCCTTTAAAATCTACTACTGCAGGCAATCCACCTACGTTGTGATGAGATTTAATCACTTCTGCTTCACCAGTACCAGATTCGATCACGTCCGGATAAATCGTACCTTGTGCTAAGTAATCAACGGAACCAATTTTACGACCTTCATCTTCGAAGACACGGATAAATTCTTCACCAATAGCTTTACGTTTTGCTTCTGGATCTTCAAGACCTGCTAATTTTGTTAAGAAACGTTCTTCTGCATCTACACGAATGAAGTGCATACCAGAATCTTTGAACGCCTCTTCTACTTCGTCACCTTCGTTTTTACGCATCAAACCATGGTCAACGAAGATACAAGTCAATTGGTCCCCTACAGCTTTGGAGATTAACGCCGCTGCTACAGAGCTATCTACACCACCAGACAATGCCAATAATACTTTGCCATCACCTACTGTATTGCGAATCTCTTCAATAGCTGTTTTTGCATAGTTTGCCATCGTCCATTGGCCTGTGCATCCACATACTTCATACAAGAAGTTGTGCAACATTTCTTTACCATGTTCTGTGTGCAACACTTCTGCATGGTATTGCATAGCATATAAACGACGCTCTTCGTTTTGCATGGCTGCTACAGGGCAATCTTTTGTATGCGCTACAATTTTGAAACCTTCTGGCACTTTCGCCACATAATCCACATGACTCATCCATACGATTTCTTCTTTTGAAAGACCTTTAAATAGCGGTGAGGACACATCTACTTGAGTTGGTGTTTTACCAAATTCACGTGTTTCCGCAGACGTTACATGTCCGCCCAATGTATGCGCCATAAATTGCATACCATAGCACATACCCAATACTGGAATGCCAAGTTCAAATACTTCCGCTTCCATTTTAGGAGCATTGTCTTCGTATACGCTAGCAGGACCACCTGTGAAGATGATACCTTTTGGCTGTAATTCTTTAATTTTTTCTAATGCTTTATTGTACGGATATACCTCACAATACACATTATTTTCACGTACACGACGCGCGATCAGTTGGTTATATTGACCACCAAAGTCAACGACAACAACCATCTCTTTTTGTTCCATTCTGTCCTCCCACAATCTTCTGTTTATAACTTCAATATATAAACACTATATATTAAATATTATACCCTATGCACTAAGTTTTGACTAGAATCGGAAGTCACGTTCTCCCTCTTCCATTTGCGCAATATAAGCTTTGGATTTTTCTTTCACTAGATCATTTTTAATGGAGTCTAATTGCACGTCGATAACAGCCGCACCAACAGCTTTTGTTTCCTCATCTGCATAGTCTAGTAAGTATTCTTTCAATGTCATCAACGCATTTGGTTGACAGCAGTTGGAAATTTGTCCACTCTTAGCCAGTGCCATAAAGCGGTCACCTGTACGACCTTCACGGTAACAAGCTGTACAGAAACTAGGTACATAACCTAATTGCAATAACCATTCCACAATTTCATCCAAGGAACGGCGGTCACTCGTATCGAATTGAGCAGAGTTTTCTTCTTCCGGTTCTTCTTCTACATAGCCACCCACAGATGTACGAGAGCCCCCGGAAATTTGCGAGATACCCAAGGCTAACCCTCGTTCACGCATAGCTTGACTTTCACGAGTAGACATAATCATACCTGCATACGGCGCAGACACACGAATCAATGCGACAATTTTTTCAAAAATATCATCTGGTACAGCATTGCTGAAATCATCTACATCGATATCATCAGCTGGGCAAATCCGAGGCACACTGATAGTATGCGGACCTACTCCAAACTTCGCTTCTAAATGTTCTGCATGCATCAACAAGCCTACGAAGTCATATTTGTAGTGTTCTAATCCATAGAGGACGCCAATACCCACGTCATCAATACCTGCCTCCATAGCGCGATCCATAGCCGTTGTATGGTAGGCATAATCACTCTTAGGGCCTGTTGGATGAAGGGCTTCATAGTTTTCTTTATTATATGTTTCTTGGAACAATGTGTACGTACCAATGCCTGCCTCATGCAATTTGCGATAATCTTCTACTTCACAAGCCGCAATATTGACATTGACACGACGAATTTCACCATTATCTTTTTTGATGGAGTAAATCGTATCAATACATTCCAAAATATATTCTAATGGATTTTCCAATGGATGTTCACCAGATTCGATAACAATCCGTTTATGCCCCATCGCTTCTAAGGCCATTACTTCTTCACGCACTTGATCTTGGTTTAACTTTTTGCGAGTAATGGTTTTATTCTTTGCATGGTATGGGCAATAGACACAACCATTGATGCAATAGTTTGATAAATATAACGGAGCAAATAATACAATGCGATTGCCATAAATCGCTTGTTTAATCTCTTTTGCTAAAGCAAATAATTTCTCCTTATATTCTGGCAAGGGACATTCTAACAGTACCATTGCCTCACGGTGGTTTAATCCTACACGAGTTTTTGCCTTTTCTAATATGGCATCCAATAAAGGACGGTTTTCCTTATTTTCTTCTGCATATTGTAAAGTGGCTAGAATCTCTTCGTGATTAATAAATTCTTCCGCCTTGGAAGAGTGTACATCATACATAGTAAACTCCTTTTCTACTGACTTAGTAGATCTATGATAGCCTACATCTTTCTAGGCTTTGTCCTAACATATGCGCTATACCGATTTTATTAGATATAGCCTTTCTTTCATTATACTCCACTTATGAATCAATGTATATAAAATTAGTGTGCATTATGAAAGCAAATACTAATACTATGTATGCATAAACAGAAACACACAAGTATTCATCTGTTCATCATTTGATAGACTACATGTACTATGCTCATACACATACCACAGATTCCATAGAATATATCTACTCTCAAACTTTGAAAAAGAACCCTATCACAGCACAAAAAAGGCCACCAGATATTACTATCTAGTGACCTTTCATATGTGTTATGATTAAGCTTCTACAGGGTATACAGAAACTTTACGGTTATAACGACCAGCACGTTCAAATGCTACACGGCCAGGAACCAATGCAAACAAAGTATCATCTTTGCCGATACCTACGTTAGTGCCTGGATGGAAATGTGTACCACGTTGACGAACTAGGATGTTACCACTTTTTACAGTAGAACCGTCATGGCATTTAACTCCAAGACGTTTGGACTCGGAATCACGACCATTTTTTGTACTGGAAGCACCTTTTTTAGATGCGAATAGTTGTAATTGGATATTGAATAACATGTAGTTCACCTCCTATTGTTCACTCACTCTAACAAAATCACTATATTGATCCGCCACATTCTTGATACCAAGAAGCATCGTTTCTAATATAGTTTGTCCTCTTTCAGTAACAGGTTCTGAAAGTAGGATATGTAACTCACCGTCTTCTATTTGGTACTCCATGGATTGCTTAGCCACCTCATGAAGACCTAAGATCGATGTCTGTGAAAGCATGGATATAGCAGCACATACAATATCTTCTCCGTAGGGACCTGCCTCAGCATGTCCTCGAAAATGACATTCTATAATATGCCCTTCTACATTGCGTTTCACATCAATGTGAGTCATGATACTTACGCCTCGATTTTTTCGATGCGAACTTTAGTGAATGGTTGGCGATGGCCTTGACGACGACGATAGTTGGATTTCGCTTTGTATTTGAAAACCAAGATCTTTTTCGCTTTACCATGTTCAAGTACTGTACCAGTAACTTTTGCACCGTCCACAAGTGGTGTACCAACTTTAACATCACCGTCTTTAACTACAGTTACAACTTCGTCAAAAGAAACAGTTCCTTCAGCTGCTACATCCAATTTTTCAATAGTGATTACATCGCCTTCGGAAACGCGATATTGTTTACCACCAGTTTTAATAATTGCGTACATTATGACACCTCCTTGTATTCGTACTCGCTGAATGCGGTTATCTAGCCGAAGCCAAATATTATTGACCTCTTCATGCGGCTTGCAATAGTTGGGCGTACCCAAACTATGACTCAATTATTATACATGACAAGCATCGCTTATGTCAACGAAATAGGACTAATTTTTTCTATCTACACCTATGAAAGTCTAGTTTGCTACATCTATTATAAAAGCAACTTGAATCATTAAGTCATCCACTAGCACGCCCTTTCATCTATATACTATTCTGTGTACTATAGAATACCACTACTATATCGTTATCATCTTTCATCTATACACCATTGTATGTACTATACAATGGCACTCCTTCAGATACACGCATGATCTTAGGATACAATACGATGCCAAAAGTTGACTATACACTATATTCACCTAGGATTTCACTACTATGAAAGTACACCTATATAACCGGACGAGCAAATCGATAATAACAGAGCAACGCCACTAAAGAGCAAAACACCATAGTGATCCCCATAGGAATTGCCGTATGTGACCCTCCGATCCCCACGATAGGTGACACAATACCCGCAGACATCATGGAGAAAAAGCCTAATAAGGCAGATGCACTACCTGCTAGGTGACCGTAATGTGCCATAGCCATAGAAAAGCTAGCCGCCCCGAATAGAGACACCGTCCCTACAGTAAAGAATAAAATTGTGGTCACCACTAAGAATGGCATATCCAGTGCCATAGCACCTAAGAACAAAGCAGATCCTAAGAATAGCACAGTTAAACTACCTTGTAATAATTGGTAATCCTTAATGATATTACTCAAACGAGAGCTAATCATACTGAATAGAATAATACCACAGCTATTAATACCAAATATGTAACTAAATTGTTGTGCATCTAGCCCAAAGATATTTTGGTACACAAAGGAAGATCCACTAATGTAACAGAAAAAGGCGCCAAAGGCAAAGCATTGAATACCACATTGCCCTAAAAAAGCTTTGTCTTTTAGTAGCGTCTTGTAATTTTTGAGCGCCACTTGAACACCACCTACTACGCGTTGCTCCTTTGGTAAACTTTCACGGAATAGAATGGAACCTATCAATAATATTAGGGAAAATCCTGCTAAAACGACGAAAATGAATCGCCACGTTTCGTATGCCAAAATTTGTCCTCCAACAAGAGGAGCAATGACTGGCGCCAATCCATTGACCATCATCAATGATGCCAACAACTTAATCAGAGCCGACCCCGATGCATGGTCACGAGCGATAGCCTTAGAGATAACTACCCCAAAGGAACCCGTCACACCTTGCAAAAATCGGCCCAACAAGAGTACTTCAACATTTGGTGCATAAGCGCAAACAATGGTAGCTAGTACGCAAAGTAGGTTTCCCACAATGAGCGGTCTCTTACGACCTAGCACATCGCTGATAGGTCCTGCAAAGAGTTGTCCCACTGCAATACCGATGGTCATAATGCCGATGGTCATTTGGATATTCGATGCCGATGTATCCAGTTCTACAGGCATAATCGGCAAGGCTGGCAAATACATATCCGTCGCCAATGGCGTTACCGCTGTGAGCAATCCTAAGAATATAATTAATAACAATGAAACAGACTTACTTTCCTTCATGCTTTTCCTTTCTAACAATCTCCGCATTGCGAAGCAACACTTTCTTTCCTCGCCAAGCCCATGCCTTGTGTCCGTACTTCGCTTTAAACTCTTTATTCGTCATTCCTTCTAATTCCTCCATCTCAATGTAGGATGTAACCTGTTGAAACTCTGGTATAGGCGTCATAGGAATATCTCGATTGTGAGGGCACACCTCTTGGCATACATCACACCCAAAAATGAGAGGTGTTTTACCAATAATTCGTTCTTCTTCCTCTGAAAGATCCCCCTTACACTGAGTGAGATAACTTTTACAAGTTCGATAATCTAAATGATCTCCTTGTAAGGCCTTACCAGGGCAAGCACGCAAACAAGCACCACATTGCAGACAGCTCTGTGCAAGCGGTACAGAAGGAGACAATTCCAACGTCGTCATAATAGTGCCAATAACAGTATAGGAGCCCCACATAGGGTTGATAAATGTTTGGTTCCACCCATAAAACCCTAAGCCTGCCAAGTATGCCATATACCGATCCGCTAAAGGTGACGTATCACAATGAATCTCGTATATTTCGTCAGGATAGCGCTCACGCAAAATATCCACCAGTTGTTCCAAATACTGTCGTACCACAACATGATAATCATCGCCCCAACAGTACCTAGCTAAATTCGTCACTCCTTCCCTAGGCATATAATAAGGAAACAAACAGACTATAGCGGACTTCGGTGAAGCAATAGTCGTGGACCCTTTCAATCGTTCTTCAATACTTCCATTCGTAAACGGACAAGGATAGGGCGTATCCAAATGTAACGACGCCTCCGCCGGCAATGGCCAAGACGCCACCCCCACCGCAGGAATATTTAATTGTATCGCTAATTCTTCAAGTTCTAAATTTGTCATGCATTCATTATACTATACAATCCATAGGTTTTATATATAAACAGCCGCTCATATATCATGCCAATTACGAACAAAGACTATGCATTTAAGGAAACTCTATCTTATTCTATAGTTTTCTCTGGAAGTACTATCAAAAAAAATCAAAACCAATCCCGGTTCCTAATGAACGCAGTTAAGCGTAGCAGAACAAGAGACGTTGTCATGTCCTATATACTATGCTATAATTAAAACAACAAAAGAAGAGCCATCGACGTCTGCTAGCGTTAGGCTCATCTCAAAAGTGGAAAATTGATTACGCCTAACGTGTAAGGTCTGGGAAACCTTATTCGTTAGGCGTTTTCGTTAGCTATAAAAGCAACGGAGAACTTCTACAATCAACATAGAAAATTGAATCAATAATGATAACTTTTCATATGTAGTCATAGTATCACCTCCTCCCCTAATAGGAAGAGATGAGCCTAACAACACGTCGTTGACTCTTCTTATTTATTATACTGCAAAATCACACAAAATGTTAATGTTTTATCAATACTACACATACTCCCTGAGGAACGCAGTTAAGCGTAGTAGCCTTGCGGCGAGATTTACTGACCTAATCAAAAAAACAAGAAGAGCACGGTGTGCTCCGAACAAATATAACAAACCACACTCTGAGGAACGCAGTTAAGCGTAGCAGCCTTGTGGCGGTTATTACTAGCAAAATTACACAAACACAAGAAGAGTGCGACATGTTCCTGAACAAACATTACTCAGTGCCGTTTGAGAAGGAATGTGTCGCACTCTTCCTTTTGCCAAAAATAGTCACACTGCCACAGGCTGCATAGATTAGCAAGAGACGTGTTGACGTAATCCCTGAAAAGTTTTATCCTTATACATATTGTATTTTAATAACTTACTTTCAACGTTCAAAATAGGAGGATTACTATGTCTATAGAACTACGTAAAGTTGCCATTATCGGCACTGGTCATGTGGGCTCCCACGTGGCATTTTCCCTTGCTACACAAGGCGAGGTGGACCAATTATACATGGTGGATATCGACAAAGATAAAGCGATTGCCCAAGCCACCGATATTAATGATGCTGTAAGTTACTTACCACATCGTGTAGAAGCTATCGCTTGCGAACCGGAAGACATCGGAGACTGCGATATTCTCGTCATTTCTGCAGGACCGCTCCCATCTCCAGAACAAGATCGATTAGATACACTAGGCTCCACCATAGAAGTATTACGTGAATTTTTACCTCGTGTGAAAGCCTCTGGCTTCAATGGTTTTATCGTCAGCATTTCCAATCCTGCTGATGTAGTAGCCGCCTATGTACAGGAATACTTAGACTATCCAAAACATAAAATTATTTCTTCTGGTACCTCCTTAGACTCTGCTCGTTTACAACGATTAGTAGCTGAACAAATTCACGTACATCGTCGCTCCTTATCTTGCTACGCTATGGGTGAACATGGTGGCAGCGCTATGGTACCTTGGTCTCATGTCACAGTATCTGGCAAACCTTTAAAAGAACTCCAACAGGAACTTCCTCACCGCTTCCCAACATTTGACGAAGATGCCGTGGTAGAACAAATGAAATACGGTGGCTACCTCGTCCTCATCGGAAAAGGATCCACAGAATTTGGCATCGCCGCATCCGTTACAGAAATCATCCGTGCTTACTTCCACGATGAACAAAAAGTATTACCTCTATCGTGCAAACTAGAAGGCGAATACGGCGAACACAACGTCTTTGCCTCCGTCCCTGCCATCATCGGCAAAAACGGCATCGAAGAAATCTTGAAATTGCACCTAACCTCAGACGAACAAGATGCCTTCCACAACTCTTGCGAACGCATCAGAGAGTACATCAAACTAGCGCATACACTATAACTCTCTGAGGAACGCAGTCATGCGTAGTAGCCTTGTGGCTACCCTTACTAGCTGAATTATAAAAATGCCAGAAACGAGCAACATGTTCCTGAACAAACATTATGAAATACCGTTTGTGAAGGAATGTGTTGCTCGTTTCCCTTTGCCATATTTTCTTATAGCCACCACAGAGTACATAGCATTACAAGAGACGATTCATTATGAAATACCGTTTGTGAGGAGTATACCGCGCTCTTCCACATCCCCCATCCCTGAGCAAGACCCTTATGCGTAACAGCCTTTATGGCTCTCCTTATTAACTAAATTACACAAACACAAGAAGAGCACGGTGTGCTCCGAACAAACACCACCAACTACCCCCTGAGCAAAGCCCTTATGCGTAGTAGCCTTGTAGCGACCCTTACTACCTAAATTACACAAACACAAAAAGACCGCAACATGTTCCTGAACAAACCTAACCACTGTATCAGTTTGAGAAGGAATATGTTGCGGTCTTCCCTTTGCTAGTAAATTCTCGCTACAGGCTACATAGCAGAACTATTTTGCGAACCATTTGGAGTAAATTTTATCATACGTTCCATCTTCACGCATTGCTTTCAAAGCTTCATTAACTTTGTCACGTAATGCTGTGTTAGATTTATTGAATCCTAATACGAATGGAGGAGCATCTGTGCCTTCTCCTACCAATTTAAGATCTTTATCTGCACCTTGTTTTAAGTAGTACATAGCTACCGCTTGGTCGATGATAGCGCCATCAATTGTGCCGGCTTGTAACGCCATAAAAATATTACTGTTGGAATCCATTTCTTTTACATCTGTATCAGGAATTGCTTTTGCCATTTCCACAGGAACTGTACCAATTTGAACGCCTACACGTTTATTAGCAAGGTCATCCATTTTTTTGATATCTGTATTATCTTTACGAACGATAGTGATGAAACCACCTTCTTTAAAGTATGGCTCAGAGAATGCCAATGCTTTTTCACGTTCTGGTGTAGCATTGATACCCGCTGCGATCATATCAATATTGCCAGATTGTGTAGCTGGAATTAACGCATCAAACCCCATGCTAACAAACTCTAATTTTAAACCTAAACGTTTTGCTACTTCTTCACTTAAATCTACATCAAAACCAATGTATTTATTCGTATTTTCTTCTGCAAATTCAAATGGAGGGAATGTGGTTTCAGAACCAACTTTCAACACCCCTGCTGTTTGTGTTAGTTGCGCTTCTTTTTTATCGCTACCACAACCAGCTAGTAAACCTACACTAAGAACAGCCGTACATAGGATAAGACCCAGTTTTTTCATGCTAATCATAATTACCTCCCATAATATATTCACTACTTATGATTATTTATACATAAATTATACCACATAAATATTAAATAGCAAGTATCTTTTATAAAATTCCTATTTATAAGTATACCTGTCTCACTCTAGAAAAGGAATTCCATGTAATAACTACACATAAAACAGAGGAAAGTTGAAACAAAGCATCAACTTTCCTCTGTTAGCATTCTGTTATCTATAGAGGATATAACATATATCCTATTTAAGATCTTGTGACAGAACCTTATCCATGGTAATACCTATTGGTATACAGCATTCGGTATTATAAAAAGTCTTTAATTTTATCTCGTTTACCACGATTACGCAACTTCGTTAAGGCTTTCCCTTCAATTTGACGAATCCGTTCCCGTGTTACATTAAAGAATTGACCGACTTCTTCCAATGTACGTGGTTTGCCATCTTTCAAACCAAAGCGCAATTCTAGCACTTGTTGCTCACGATCCGTTAAACAACTAAATACTTCTACAATTTGCTCACGTAGTAAAATAAAGCTAGCCGCATCATCTGGAGCCACTGCCTCTTTATCCTCTAAGAAATCTCCTAAATGGGAATCTTCTTCTTCCCCAATTGGAGTTTCCAACGATACTGGCTCTTGGGAAATCTTTTGAATTTCACGTACCCGTTCTACGGTAATTCCCATACCCTCTGCAATTTCTTCTGGACTTGGTTCGCGACCTAAATCTTGTAATAATTGACGTTGAATACGCACCAATTTATTAATCGTTTCCACCATATGTACAGGAATACGAATGGTTCTAGCTTGGTCAGCAATGGCTCTCGTAATAGCTTGGCGGATCCACCATGTAGCATAGGTAGAGAATTTATATCCTTTTGTATAGTCAAATTTATCAACCGCTTTGATAAGGCCTAAGTTACCTTCTTGAATCAAGTCCAAGAACAACATACCACGGCCCACATAGCGTTTCGCAATACTAACCACAAGACGCAAGTTAGCATCGATCAATTTTTGCTTAGCACTATTTCCTAAACGCACTTCTTTATAGGTAGCACCTTCTGCATTACCCGCCTCAATTTGTTGAGCCAAAATGATTTCTTCATCACCAGACAACAATGGAACACGGCCAATTTCTTTTAAGTACATGCGTACTGGGTCATCAATATTCATTCCTTCAGGAATAGATAAGTCAAGATTAATCTCTTTTTCCTCATCATCATCTTCTTCAGTGATATCGATGTCACTACTTAAATGCTCCACATCTACATCGACATCTACATCGACTTCCACTTCAAGATCTTTATCCAACAGTTCATCATCATGTAAGGGCAACTCAGTTTCTGACTCATGTCCATCATCTGGAATGACTTCAATGTTCAAATTATTGAACACTGCATACATACTATCTAACTGTTCTGCCGTTACTTCTACTTGATCTGAAAGTGCATCAGAAATTTGTTTTGACGTAATGACACCATCTCGTTTTGCTTCTTCTAATAAAACCGCTATAATCTCTTGCACTTGCGATTGTTTCTTCTTCTTTGCCACTGTGCTCTTCCTTTCACTACATCAAGACCACTGTCTAATTAATTCCTGTAAATCCTGACACATTCGTAATTCTTCTATAAACCTAGGATCATTAGCCCGACTCAATTGATCTGCTAAGCGACTATGCTCCTTATATTGATTGCGAAGGGATTTTAATCGCACGCTTCGAATTAAACTGTGCAACAATTCCTCATCCATTTCTCGGCCAATCAAAACCGACCATTTGCCAAACATATGCCAAGATTCCTCATCTAAGGATTCCTCTAAGAGGACATCTGACAAACTTTCCCCCTGGGCTACCAACTCGCCTATCTTTTCATAATAAGCACTATACATAGAATGGGTAAAATCTTCCACCCCTATATACTGGCTTACCAAGCTATATATATCATTGTCCTTACCTACCCAGTACAGTAACTCTTCTTCATCTGTGAAAGTCTCCTTAGGCACATTTATGGCCTGCTGTTTTAATTCTATGTTTCCTTGTCGAAGAAACTGTCTAAAGTAAGTAATAATGGTACTCACATCTAACCATAATGGTAGTGCCAAGGCTTTTAAATATTCATCACGTCGCACTTGGCTTTCATGACCTGCAATGAAGGGGAATATATCTGCCAAAACAGCCCGTTTTCCTTCTACTGAGTTCGTATCGTGGCTGCTCAAGCTTTCATTTAATAAAAACTCAAAATCTCTTGGTGATGTATCCACCAATTCTTGCCACGCTTGAGGACCATGATTCTTGATAAAATCATCTGGATCCTTTCCATCAGGCATAGATACTACCTTAACAGAAAATTCCGTATTTTGCAACAACTCGATAGCACGCTTAGCTGCCGTACGACCAGCCCCATCCATATCATAGGCAAGAACAACTTCTTCTGCCTGACGCATCAATAGCCGACCGTGGTCTTTCGTATAGGCTGTACCCAACGATGCCACTACATTCGTAATACCTGCATTATGACAACTCAGCACATCCATGTAACCTTCAACAAGGACAGCCTGTTTCCTTTCACGAATACTGCGATAGGATTGATAAAAGGCAAATAATAAATGTCCTTTATTAAATATTTCCGTTTCCGGGGAGTTCAAATATTTCGGATTACTGTCGTCAAGAACACGACCACCGAAGCCTAACACACGCCCCTTTCCATCCATGATAGGAAACATCACGCGTTTTCTGAAATAATCGTATATCTTACCTTGCTCATTTTTACGACACAAGCCTAATTCTAGCAATACATTAGGGTCCACACCTCGACCCGTAAAAGCACTATATAACTTATCCCATCCATCTGGGGCAAACCCTAAGCGAAACTTTGTAATGGTCTCCATGGATAGTCCGCGCTTTAATAAATAGTCTAGTCCCTCTTTTCCCAATTCTGTTTTCACCAAACAATTATGAAAGAAATTCGTAGCTAGTTCATTCACCTCATACATAGCTTCTAGCCGAGCCATACGTTTCCGCTCAGCTGACGATACGGTTCGTTCTGGCAAAGCAATGTTGGCACGATTAGCCAACCATTCAATGGCCTCAGGAAACGTTAAGTTATCATACTTCATCAAGAAACTGATGACATTTCCCGATTCTCGACAACCAAAACAATAAAAAAAGCCCTTGTCAGGGGTCACACTAAAGGAAGGCGTCTTTTCGTTATGAAATGGACAACAACCCCAATAGTTTTTCCCTTTCTTCTTCAATGGAATATGCTCAGAAATGACAGACACAATGTCATTGGCATTTTTGACTTGTTCAATTATGTCATCATTGAAAAACTTGCTCATGTCACTCTCCTAAGCTATGTACTACCGTGTATGTACCAAAATATAACGTTTATGTATACGTTCTCTATCTATACTATTCTACATAAACTAAAAAACTCCTACTTGCAGATGCTTTCTTTTTCTTCACACTATATATGCAATTCATATATAGTGTGAAAAAAAAGAAGTTAGAGCAGCCAAAGGCCGCTCCAACCACTTATGTAGACTATTTTTTCGCGTAATCTACGACTCGTGTTTCACGAATAACCACAACTTTAATTTGCCCTGGATATTCTAATTCATTTTCGATTCGTTTAATGATGTCACGTACCAACAAGTTCGCTTCCACATCATCCACTTTATCTGGTTTTACCATAACGCGAATCTCTCGACCTGCTTGGATAGCAAAGCATTTTTCAACGCCTTCAAAAGATTCAGCGATTTCTTCCAACTTAGATAATCGTTTTAAATAATTTTCTAATGTTTCACGTCTAGCTCCTGGTCGTGCCGCAGAAATTGCATCTGCTGCCGCTACCAATACAGCTTCTACAGATTTAAACTCTTCATCACCATGATGCGCGCCAATACAGTTTTGTACCAATGCACTTTCATGATATTTTTTAGCAAGATCTACGCCAATTTCCACGTGAGATCCTTCAATTTCATGTGTTAAGGCTTTGCCCAAATCATGTAATAAACCGCCTCGTTTAGCCAGCACTACATCGCAACCTAATTCCGCTGCCATCATACCTGCTAAATGAGATACTTCCACAGAGTGTTTTAACACATTCTGTCCATAACTAGTACGATATTTTAGTCTACCTAAAGTACGAATTACTTCTGGATGTAAGCCATGTACATCTGCTTCAAAAGTAGCTTGCTCGCCCGCTTCTTTAATGGTATTTTCCACCTCACGGCGTGCTTTTTCAACCATTTCTTCGATACGAGCTGGATGGATACGTCCATCTACAATGAGTTTTTCCAAGGCAATTCGTGCTACTTCGCGACGAATAGGATCAAATCCGGATAAAATAACTGCTTCTGGTGTATCATCAATAATTAAATCGATACCCGTCAACGTTTCTAACGCACGAATGTTACGACCTTCACGACCAATAATACGGCCTTTCATCTCATCATTTGGCAATGTTACAACAGACACTGTAGATTCTGCTACATGGTCAGCCGCACATCGTTGAATGGCCATAGAGATAATTTCTCTGGCATTCTTTTCCGCCTCTTCTTTTGCTTGTTGCTCTAATTCTTTGAGCATCACAGCAGTATCATGACGAATCTCTTGTTCCACTTTTGTAAGCAAAATTTGTTTTGCTTCATCAAAGGTTAAGCTAGAAATACGTTCTAACTCTTCCATTTGTTGTTGATGTAATACTTCGATTTTTTCTTCTGCTTTTTCTAAATTGCGTTCCTTATGATGTAAGGACTCTTCTTTGCGCTCGATACTATCAAGCTTTTTGTCCAATTGCTCTTCTTTTTGCAATATGCGTCGTTCAAGACGTTGTAACTCATTACGTCGATCCCGATTTTCTTTATCTACATCAGCGCGCAATTTGTGAATTTCTTCTTTTGCTTCCAGTAATGCTTCTTTTTTCTTAGACTCTGCTAAACGCTCTCCGTCTGCCACAATTCGTGCCGCTTCTGTCTCAGCCTTATTCAGCTTACCTTCTGCAATATTGCGACGCAATAAATAGCCTACTCCAAGACCAACTAATACCATTACTACGGCAATAATGCTGTATTCTAAAATCGTTTTCACCTCCTACATGCATAAAAAAAGGAGAAGTCGATACATCCGCTTCCCCGGTTTCTCGCCCATTTTGCTTTTTTTAATTTTATTTTGCTTATTATTAAGGCTATTATAATTGTAGTCCATACACAGTGGAATGTCAAGATAAAGCCCCTACTCAAGGTAGGGGCTCCATTCATAACATATACTTTGAATTGTACTCACAGCGAAACCTCTGTTCTTTAAAAAATAAATTATTTTTTTCTTATTCAGCTTCTCCGCTTCGCCGCGTTCTATTTCTTCTAGTAAACTTTCATCAGAAATAGAAAATCGTTGGTCTAACAAATTGACAGCCACCGACCATTCATCATAGTCATCTAATATATAAGACACGTCTAAGCCTCGTTCACGCATCTTTTCACGGATATAGTAGATACTATATTTTTCAGCCTCTATATACGCTCGCAAGGCTTCTTCTGCTAGTTCATCATCATCCAAGTACGACAATTCTATTAATTTTTCTTCCACTTCCGCAATGAGTTCACTGGGTACGGACCTTTGTGATAATTTACGTCGTAATTCCAGAGTGCTTAAAGACCTGGGGCCCAATAAACGCAAAGCCTGATCTAAAGCACTAGAGAAATTCCAATCCTTATCACCACTTCTAGAGAATGCCATTATTCTATATCTGCTGCCACTGTATCAGTACCTGCATCGGCTTCATCGTCATGTCCAAGTACATTCAATGGCTCCGCTGCTAATGTATCACGAATGATAGAGTCAATTTCTTGGGCAATTTGAGGGTTTTCTTTCAAGAATACTTTGGCTGCTTCTTTACCTTGACCCATACGTTCTCCATTATAAGAATACCAAGCACCAGATTTTTTGATGACTTCAATATTGGCACCGATATCAATTAAGGTACCTTCATAAGAAACACCTTCCCCAAACATCAAATCAAATTCTGCTACTTTGAATGGAGGGGCTACTTTATTTTTCACAACTTTTACTTTTGTACGGTTACCTACATGTTCTTTAGCAGAAGTCAAAGCTTCCCCTTTGCGTACATCTAAACGGATAGTAGAGTAGAATTTTAAAGCACGACCACCCGTAGTTGTTTCTGGGTTACCAAACATAACGCCCACTTTTTCACGCAATTGGTTAATAAAGATAATAACCGTTCTAGTTTTACTGATAGAGCTTGTTAATTTACGCAATGCTTTACTCATCAAACGAGCATGCACACCTACGTGAGCATCAGTCATTTCACCATCAATCTCTACTTTAGGTGTTAAGGCCGCTACGGAGTCCACAACGATTAAATCTACTGCACCAGAGCGAACCAAAGCCTCTGTAATTTCTAAGCCTTGTTCACCATTATCTGGTTGGGAAATCAACAAGCTATTGATATCTACGCCTAATTTTTTCGCATATACAGGGTCTAAGGCATGTTCCGCATCGATAAAGGCAACAACGCCACCATTGCGTTGCGCTTCTGCTGCTGCATGTAAAGCCACCGTAGTTTTACCAGAAGATTCTGGTCCATAAATTTCAATAATACGGCCCCGTGGGAATCCGCCTACACCAACTGCCAAATCCAAGGCCAATACACCTGTAGAAATGACTTCAATGTTCATTTTATCCGCCGCTTCGCCCATGCGCATGATTGCACCTTGACCGAAATCTTTTTCAATTTGTTTTAAAGCCCCTTCTAAGGCTCTCATACGATCTTCTTGAGATCCGCTTTTCATATCAATTGCTGCTTCTTTTGCTTTATCCTTTGCCATTGTTCTACCTTTCTATTAATTCTTTATATACATATTGAATCGCTCGTTCCGCTACACTCTTGCGGATACTAGTACGATCTCCTATAAATATCTCTTTATGTACAGTAATACCTCGTGGTGTACCAATACCGATATACACAAGACCTACTGGTTTTTCTTGACTGCCACCGCCGGGACCTGCTATCCCTGTGGTCGCAATAGCATAGTCTGTATGTAATACACGAAATACACCTTCTACCATTTCTGTAGCGGTTTCTTCACTGACAGCACCATGTACTGCCAATGTATCTGATGATACGCCTAATACTTGTTCTTTCACCGTATTCGCATAGGAAATAATACCACCCTGATAATATCCACTGCTACCACCTAAGTCAGTCAATGTTTTTCCTACTAGGCCGCCTGTACAAGATTCAGCAGTTCCTATGGTAACGCCTCTTTCTACAGCCAACTTGTGAAAGTCTTCCAACACCGATGTATCTAAACTACGGATATCTTTCAAACGTTCTAAGAGGATAGATCTCCATGGACCTAATTTCTCCTGACAGTCTACTTTTGATTCGCCTTTTGCAGTTAAACGAATTTCAATATATCCTGGTTTGATCAATAGTGCTATAGTTGGGTTCTGCTGATTCTGAATCAAGTCTTGCAACAGCGTCTCGAGTTGCATTTCACGATATCCATACACAGCATACCGCTCAGAATAGATAATTCCTTGTTGTCCAAAGCGTTGTTCTAAAAAGGGGCTCACACTTTCTACAAAAGTTCCTTGTAATTCTGATGGAGGGCCAGGTAGCAAAATATATACCGTATTATCCTGTTCCACTACCACTGCTGGTGCCACACCTACTGGATTATGTAGTACCTGCGCCCCTTCTGGTAAATACCGATCTCGGTCAGATTCGTAAGGTTTCACCCTGCCTTGTTTCTCATAAAAGGAATCTACCTCACGGCCTGCTTCTTCATGAAATACCAAAGGCAATCCCAGCGCATCTGCCAAGGATTTACGAGTAATATCTCCTTGGGTAGCACCTAAACCTCCTGAACTGATCACAATATCTGCTCGCTCTCCTGCTCGTTGAAATACTTCTTTCATACGCTCAGGATTGTCACCTATCGTCGTTTGGTATGACACAGAATAACCTCGATTGTTCAATTCTTCGCTGAGCCATTTTACATTTGTATTGACAATATGTCCTAGCAATAATTCCGATCCTGTAGAGATTAATTCTACGATCATGCTATCACCATCCTATACAGTTTCTACTACCACGTCATAAGCGAAACCTTGTGATACTTTTACAGTCACAATATCGCCTTCAGAAAGTCCTGCTACATCTTCTACATACATATTACCATCTACATCTGGGGCCTGCATTTGCAAACGTCCACGAGCCAAGAATTTACCTGGTTCTACTTCATCGATAGCTTCAATTAATCCTTGATGAATCGTTCCTTCTAAGTCACAATTATGTTCTTCTGAAACTTGTGCTTGAATAGCCATTAATGTATGGTACCGTTCTTCTTTTACTTCCTCTGGAATTTGGTCATCCATCATACCCGCTGGTGTGCCATCCTCTTGGGAATAAGTAAATACACCCATATGATCAAAGCGGATGTCTTTGATAAAATCTGCCAACTCTTGGAATTGTTCTTCCGTTTCTCCAGGGAATCCAACGATAAGGGATGTTCGCAATGTAATATGCTCACTGCGATTACGAATTTTATGTAACAAGGCTACAATATTTTCCCTCGTATCCTTACGGTTCATACGTTGTAACACAGTATTATTAATATGCTGTAGCGGCATATCGATATACTTGCACACCTTTGGTTCTGTCATGATTGTTTCTAGCAATTCATCAGAGAAATGTTTTGGATACAAGTACAACATACGAATCCATTCGATACCTTCAATCTTCGCCAATCGTTTCAACAATTCTGAAAGCAACGGCGTGCCATTGTTCAAATCAGCTCCATAGTACGTAGTATCTTGGGCAATTAATACGACTTCTTTCACACCTGCTTCTGCAAGCTGTTGCACTTCTCGTTCAATAGACTCTATAGAGCGACTACGGTAAACTCCACGTACCTTAGGAATAATACAGAACGTACAACCATTATTACATCCTTCAGAAATTTTTACATATGCACTGTAGTCCGGTGTGGTCATCATACGTGGCATGCCTTCATCATACATATTTGTCATACTATCCATGATACAAATACGTTGACCTTGTTGAATGGCCTCCATAGCTTCCATGATACGATTCCAAGATCCTGTTCCAATGAGAGCATCAATTTCCGGAATTTCTGTAAACAATTCTTCTTGGTATTGCTGACTTAAACAGCCCGCCACGATAAGACCTTTACAGTCTCCATATTGTTTATATTGACCAGCCTCTAATATAGTATTAATCGATTCTTCTTTTGCTTTCTCGATAAATGTGCATGTGTTGATAATAATAATTTCTGCTTTTTCTAACTCTTCTGTGATTTCATAGCCATTATCTTGTAAGGCTCCTAGCATCACCTCTGTATCTACCAAATTCTTGGCACAACCTAAACTAATATAACCTAACAACTTACTCATTGTGTATCCTTTCTAAAACGCACTTGTCGTATCCATTCTTGTAATAATTTTGTTTCCTCTGCTTGTGCAATACCACCGGTCCACAACACTAACTGATTCCCTTGTCTATCCTTGTGAGATGCCATTGTATCTATCGTTGCTATATAATGCACATCATTATCTTTCCATATGGCTTGTAGTCGCTCTGAAAGCAACCATGTAATAAAGGCTTTACTTTCACTTTCATTCGTAGTGCCTTTCAAAATAGCAACCCCCATCATATCATAGGGTGTACCCTCTCTAGGGTATAGTATAGTCAGAGGATATTTATGAACTTCATATAATTTGGCATCAGAATATCTACCAACGCCAATATCAACATCACCGATAGCTGCCATCCGTACAGGTGATGGCAATTCCTTTGCATACTGTACAATGTGCGGTCGCAAACTGTCAAAGTACGATATAGTACCATCTAGTCCATAGATAGCACCAAAGCTATTCAATAAAGTAGTGGACGATGCATCGGCTACAAAATCAGTGATTGCTATGCGCCATGGGCCTGTATAAGCTAAGGAAAACCAAGTGTTCACATATTTTCCCTGACTGCTATAGAAAGTATCGTGTAAGGCTAAGACATAGGGATCATACCATATCCCTACCCATTGCTCATCCGGACCGTGGAATACTGTATCTACCGAATACGTTAAAGTAACTGGCAATCTACGAAAGGCTCCATGCTCAACCCCTTCACTGAGATTGGATTTTGTAGAAATCACAAGATCCCCTTGTTGCTCTGCTTCTGGTAAAGCTAACCGTGTACCCATTTGGTTCTGCGGTATGGGAATAACATGTACTCTTACTTGTGCCTCTCTTTCGTAGGCCTGTCCTATAGCCGTCATGACTTCAGGGTCCCCATCTGTATAGATAGTAATTTCTGCTCTTGTAGAAATCACACGTTGATCCACTTGATCTTGTTTCATATCATTAAGCCACAAGCCTACACTAAACATACCTACTACTACTAGTACATACACCATAAGCAATCGTAACCGTTTCATAGATTCACCTCCTTTACCTATTAGAGATACCTAACCAAAATTCCTTTTTTTCATACCTTTATTTTTTCGATTTCCTATACCAATTTTAGAACCACTATTTGTACGTCGTTCCCCTTGCACAGGCCCTTTTCCTCTACCTGTTGGTTTCACTCCACCCTTAACTGAAGTTCTAGTACTATCAGATTTTGGTGCATTCCGTTTTATACATCGCGGAGGAATTAAGCATAATGGTCCAAAACCGATTAAATCTCTGCGATTTGCTTTGATTAAGGCTTCTTTTACTAATTCGTAATTGTCTTCTCGTTTATATTGCATCAAGGCTCGTTGCATAGCCTTATCTCTGCCTTTTTTAGCCACATACACAGGCTCACCTGTAAGGGGATTGATTCCTGTGTAATACATGGCGGTCGATAAGCTACCTGGGGTAGGAATAAAATCTTGCACCTGTTCTGGAGTCATATTTTGATCTCGCAAAAACTCTGCCAATTCAATAGCATCTTCTAATGTACAACCTGGATGAGAACTCATAAAATAAGGCACCAAAAATTGTTGTTTACCTAATTTGCGATTCGCCTCATCAAACCAAGATTTAAATTTTAAGAAGTAACTTTTATTGGCTTTCCCCATGATGGTCGTTACATGCTCGGATACATGTTCAGGGGCAACTTTTAATTGACCACTTACGTGATGTTCGCACAATTCTCGAACGAAGTCTTTGTTATTATCGTCCAATACATAGTCATATCGGAGCCCCGATCGAACAAACACTTTTTTTACGCCTTTTACATTACGTACTTTTCGCAAAATGCTCACATAGTCATCATGATTCGTATTTAACTGAGGACATGCTTTGGGCGCAGCACATGTTTTCCCCTTACAAGCGCCTACTTTCAACTGTTTATCGCAAGCAACATGACGGAAATTTGCCGTAGGGCCTCCTACATCATGAATGTATCCTTTAAATCCATCCATAGTTGTCATACGGTGAGCCTCATCTAAGATTGACTGATGACTACGATTTTGAATAATTCGTCCTTGATGGCTTGTAATAGCACAGAAGGAACAACTACCAAAACAACCACGATGGCTAGTAATACTAAACTGTACTTCTGCTAAGGCAGGTACTCCGCCAGCCGCATCATACATAGGATGCCATTTTCTCGTATAAGGTAAACTATAGACATGGTCCATTTCTTCCTGTGTTAATGGTAAGGCTGGACTATTCTGTACAATATACCGATTACCATGCCCTTGCGCCACTGTTTTCCCATAGTATGGATCTTGCTCATCAAATTGCATTTTAAAGGCTTTAGCAAAGATTTCTTTGTCTGCTGATATAGCTTCGTAAGATGGGCATTCAATAGCATTCTCTGGCACGGTGTTGGCAACATAACAAATCCCTTTGATGGCAGGTAATCGTTTTTGTAATTGGTCTTTATCTAAGGCTTCGGCGATTTCACGAATTTGCTTTTCTCCCATACCATAGATAAGGACATCTGCCTTACTATCCATCAAAATAGAGCGGCGCACTGTATCGGACCAATAATCATAATGGGCAAATCGTCGCAAACTAGCTTCAATGCCGCCAATAACAACAGGAACCCCTTTAAAAGCCTCTCGCATACGATTCGCATATACCACCGTAGCTCGGTCTGGGCGTCGCCCAGATTCACCACCTGGAGAATACCCATCATCACGGCGATGTTTCTTGGCTGCTGTAAATTTATTGAGCATACTGTCTAAATTACCTGCTGTCACTAAGGATGCCAATCGAGGCTTTCCCAAAACCTTAAAAGCATTCACATCGTTCCAGTCTGGCTGAGCTATGATACCGACTCGATATCCATAGGACTCTAATAATCTACCAATCACAGTAGGCGCAAAAGAAGGATGATCCACATAGGCATCTCCACTGATAATGATAAAATCAAGTTCAGCCCACCCTCGTTCGTCCATTTCTGCTTTTGTAGTAATTAAATATTGTTCTTTCATAGTATTCCTTATACTGTATTACACGAAAAATAGCCAACCTAAAAACAGAATAATCAGCAGCAAAATACCACCTACTACAAATCGTTCTATCATCATCGTTTTTTGTCGTTTTGCCTTGCGACTTTCATAGGTTAACCGTTGTTTCGGTGCCTCAATCAATTCCTGTTCTCGAAAAGCATCAGCCTTCTCTTGTTCTTTTGACACCATTCTGCGTTTTGGAATCGTCAAGGATTCACCCATTCTATTTTTAAAAGTATCCACCAATCGACGACTATCTAAGCCCAGTAGTTCACTATAGTTTTTAATGAACCCTTTGGTGTACACACTACCTGGTATACGGCTAAACTCATCATGCTCCAAGGCGTGTAGGTAAGCTACTTTTATATGTAATACATCTTCAATTTGTTCTAATGTTAAACCGCGTCGTTGACGCTCACGTCTAAGTTCTTCGCCAATCGATGCCATAGAACCTCCTATACATATAGGTGCCATCTACATAACGCAAATGGCACACTACTCTAATCTACTGTAAAATTTGGGAAATATAGTTCTCTAATTTGATCTTCTCCCATTAAAATATCGCGACCTTTACTACTATTCGTAGGAGGTCCAATAATTTTCATATCTTGCATGGTATCAATTAAACGACCGGCTCTAGAAAAACCAACTCGCAATCTACGTTGCAAAATAGAGGCTGACGCACTACGCTGTTCTAGTACAATTTGTACAGCTCGTTCCAACAATTCATCTTGTTCCTCATCACTGCCAACGGCATCAGAACTTTCAGCACCTTTATCTGTTTCTGCCATCATCACTTCATCATATTCTGGCTGACCTTGTCCTTTGACAAAAGCAATCAATTCTTCCACTTCTTCATCAGAAATGAAGGCCCCTTGAATACGAATTGGTTTATTCGCTCCTATCGGATTAAATAACATATCGCCACGACCTAATAGACGTTCTGCTCCTGCTTGGTCCAAAATGGTGCGAGAATCAATTTGAGTAGCCACTGTGAAAGCAATACGACTCGGTACATTGGCTTTAATTTTACCTGTAATCACATCCACCGATGGACGTTGTGTTGCCAACACCATATGAATTCCTGCGGCACGTGCTTTTGCGGCTAATCGGTCAATGGATTCTTCCACATCTGGATTAGTCATCATCAAATCAGCTAACTCATCGATAATAATTAAAATGAGAGGCATCGATTTAGTTGGATTTTGCTTATTATAGCTAGCCACATTACGCACGCCTGCTGTGGCTAATGTCATATAGCGGGCATCCATTTCACGAACTGCCCACCGTAATACAGCAGCCGCTTTATTCATATCTGTTACCACTGGCAACATCAAGTGTGGAATACCGTTATACACAGATAACTCTACCATTTTAGGGTCCACCAAAATCAGTTTCACTTCATCTGGCTTACGACTAAACAAGATGCTAGAGATCAATGTATTGACACAAACAGATTTACCAGAACCCGTGGATCCAGCCACCAATAGATGTGGCATTTTAGCCAAGTCCGTAATAACCGGCATGTCTGCAATATCTTTACCAAGGCCCACCGGAATACCACCACTCGCTTGTTGGAACTCTTCACAGTCCAATACATCTCGTAAATGAACAGAAGACACATTTTTATTAGGAATTTCAATGCCTACTGCAGACTTTCCTGGTATAGGTGCTTCCATGCGAATATCAACGGCTGCCAAGCTCATTTTTAAATCATCTTGTAAACCCATAATTCGGCTTACTTTTGTCCCTTTCGCAGGTTCTAATTCATAACGTGTTACCGTTGGACCTTGGGTGGCATTCACCACTTTTGCTGTAATACCAAAATTATCTAATGTTTCTTCTAGCAAGACTGCATTATGAGCCACTTCTTCACTGGTCACAGGATTGGATTTTCCCTGTGAAAGCATCGTCAACGGAGGATATTGATAAGGCTTTTCTATCGTCCTAGGACGCGCCACACCATCCGTGTTCACAGCTACTGCTGCAGTATCTTCTTTCGTAGTTTCAATGGTTGGTACTTCTACCAAGGACCCTACATAATTAGTAGTTTGCAAAAATGATGGTGGAGTTATAGGTTCCAACTCGGTAAATACCTCTGTAACATGGGGCTCTTCATCTACATCTGTAGTATATATCTCTCCTGATGTATCCTCTGCAGCTTCTTCTGCACTATCTACCATCTGAGGTGCCACTACTGATTCTACTTCGGAAGTACTCGTCACTACTTCATCTTCACGGATGTGAGGCTCCGGAATATACGCTTCTTCATCCTCATAGTCTTCCATAGGAGGCTGCATAATAGTCACATCTTTACTAGGCTCCATGGCTTCTAATTCTTCTGTATCTATCATTGACTCTGATGGTCCCATAGACTCTACATCGACTACATTAGCTCCTGATACTTCTACCGCCGTTGCACGGGATATTGCCTCCTGAGTTTCTATCACCGCATCTGTTTCCACTTCTATTTCATCAGATGAGTCTTCTGTTTTAGGGTATCTTGTATCCTTTTCACGATCATAGGCCTTACGACGTTCTTCTCGCC
Source organism: uncultured Veillonella sp. (assembly GCA_963516605.1). Lineage (GTDB taxonomy): Bacteria > Bacillota > Negativicutes > Veillonellales > Veillonellaceae > F0422. Next base: position 82,635 of record CAUQBP010000003.1, read on the forward strand.
ACTCCTCCTGCCATTCATGCACTTGCTCACGAATAGCACTAGCTGTTTCCGTTGCTTTCTCTTGTGCTATTTCGAGACCCACACTAGCCTTGTCTTTCGCTTTATGTAAGCCTTCACGGAGCGACAATTTAGTAATTCCTAGTACGCAGGCAATACCTATAATAGCAGATAGTAAAATACCGCCGATGTCTCCTACTAAACTTCTAAATAGAGATCCTAATAGGCCACCAACTACACCACCATTCTCTGCTAGGGTTGTGGTGCTTAATTCATCACCACTAGTTACCTTCCACAACACTAGTTGCACTAATACAACGAATAGTACTCCTGTATATAGTAATCCCTTTCTCGTAATCGCTGCTAAAGAGCCTCTATATAACCAGCACCATCCATTATAGAGGACCCATAGGGCTACCACCCAACCGCCTAGGCCAAACCCATAGGAAAAAATACCACTAATAATACTGCCCCATATGCCAGTTTCCACTCCAGCCATGCCGATAAGAGCCAGTATGGCAAAGCCCATAAGAACTAGGCCTTTGATTTCGCTCCGAACACCTTTCGTCTGTGCCTTGGCCTGTTTCGTTGCACCTGTTTTACTTTCCTTTAGGGGAGTAGATCGTTTCGATTGTACCTTTTGCCCTCCTCGTGAGGACCTACCTTTCTTTTCCTCTGCCATTTCCAACTCCAAAATTCCGTTTCTATCATATACCTTAGCACTTTATTATACCATTTCCACCTATGAAAGTATATCGAATATCCTCAAAAACAATACTGCTCTCCCTGTGGTAATCCTCATCGTTTACGGTCTTCCCAGTCTTTCACAAGTTCACGTTCACGACCACGTTCCAAAGGGTTATAAAATTGCTCATCCACCAACGCATCCGGCAAATATTGTTGCACCACATAGCCATTCGGATAGTCCTGTGCATAGCGATAGCCAACTCCATGTCCTAATTGTTTAGCACCTCCATAATGAGCATCTCGTAAATGTTTCGGCACCTCACCTTGCTCCTTATGGCGCACCGCATGGATAGCTGCATCAATTCCTAGGTAGGCACTATTGCTCTTAGGTGCTAAAGCTACATATACAGCAGCCTCTGATAATATAATGCGCGCCTCTGGTAGGCCCACCATATGGGATGCTTGGGCCGCTGCATTTGCCACTACCAAGGCTTGTGGATCTGCTAGTCCTACATCTTCTGCCGCACAAATAACGATGCGTCTAGCAATAAATACAGGATCCTCTCCTGCCTCAATCATACGAGCTAAATAATATAGCACCGCATCTGGATCAGAGCCACGCATACTTTTAATGAAAGCAGAAATTACATCATAGTGATTATTCCCTTTCTTATCATATCGATACACTCGTCGACCTAGTACTTTTTCTACAGTTTCTATGGTGATTTCTCCACCAGATCGAACCATTGCTCCCACTTGCTCCAAAATATTTAGAGCCATACGAGCATCTCCATCTACAAAGCGGCCTATATTCTCTAATAGATCGTCTGTCACAATCAGTGCTTTCTTACCTAGACCATACTCTTCATCTGTTAAAGCACGACGTAAGATAGCCACTAATGCCGTAGCATCTAATCGCTCTAGGGTAAGCAAACGCAATCGAGATAAAAGAGGTCGATTCACTTCAAAGAAAGGATTCTCTGTGGTAGCACCAATTAAAATAATTTGACCACTTTCTACAGAAGGTAACAATACATCTTGCTGACTTTTATTGAAGCGATGAATTTCATCTAAGAATAAAATTGTACGTTGTTGCAAGGAATTACGAATCCGTATCGCTTCTTCGATAGTACTACGAAGTTCACCAATTCCCACATTGGTCGCATTAAGCATGACAAAACGGCTACTTGTCAATTCCGAAATAATTTTTGCTAACGTAGTCTTACCTGTCCCCGATGGTCCATATAGCAATAAGGAGGGTACCTTATCTTCTTCAATCATGGAACGAAGAAATGTACCTGGCCCTACCACTTGTTCTTGTCCAAAGAAATGGTCCAATGAACGTGGTCGCATACGCACTGCTAAGGGTTCAAATGGATCCACTGGTTCCATATTCTCAAACAAATTCATCACAACACCTCCCTATATCTACCATCATATATTGACAACTGCCACCCTGCATGCACTAGTACAAACATATATACTTATACCTAGTTGATGCCTAGACTGCCTTATTGGTACTCTTAATAAACAATTCCTGTATCGTTTGCACAATCAGCTGAGCCACAAACTTATAGAATCCTCATTCTACGACAAATACTTTCTGCACTTTATTATACATACATCTAGTTATATAGTCTATATGTTCTTATTAATACAAAAAAAATAAACCACCATAAGGCGGTTATAAAGACCCCACTATGCCGTATCCATACCGTGTTTTGATCCTGCAAGGGCAGGTGGGTTTCCTCCTTGTAAGATTACAGTCCTCGTAGAGGCAGAGTGCCCTTACAAGAGTGAGAATCCCTAAGTTAAAATGTTGGCTCAAAACTGCGATATAACACGCACATAGCAGGAATTTCTTTACCCATAGTATAGCAGAAAGGAACGGGCATTTCAAGAAGAAATACACCGTTCCTCACCTTACAAGTATAACAATTTTCTATTGGACAAATTCAGTTATACTAGCTTTTCTTTTGTTACATCTGTTTTGATGTGTAATTCACGCAATTGTTTTGGCGCTACTTCAGATGGAGCTTGGCTCATCAAGTCGGACGCACTTTGTGTTTTAGGGAATGCAATCACGTCACGAATGGATTGACGTTTCGCCATCAACATAACAAGACGATCTAATCCGAACGCACATCCACCATGTGGAGGGGCACCGTATTCGAAAGCATCTAACATAAAGCCGAATTTAGAACGACTTTCTTCTGTGCTCAAGCCGATAGCATTGAATACTTTTTCTTGTACATCAGATTGGTAAATACGGATGGAACCACCACCGATTTCCACACCATTCAATACCATATCGTAAGCGATGGCTTTCACAGCGCCTGGATCTGTAGCTAACAAGTCCATATCCTCTTCACGTGGAGATGTGAACGGATGATGCATTGCTACAAAGCGTTTATCTTCTTCGTCGTATTCAAACATAGGGAAATCAGTTACCCACAAGAATGCCAATTTGTTTTCATCAATTAAGCCACGGCGTTTACCCATTTCAAGACGTAACTCACCAAGCGCTTTTGCAACTACAGCTGGTTTGTCCGCAATCATCAATACCAAGTCACCTGGCTCTGCGTTCATTGTTGCACCGATGTTACGAACAGTATCTTCGCCTAAGAATTTCATAATTTGAGATTTAATCGTGCCATCTTCATTGAAGCAAGCCCAAGCCAAACCTTTGGCACCGTAGATGCCTACGAAGTTTGTCAAATCATCTAATTCACGACGAGGAATGCCAGCATAGCCTTTTACAACGATACCTTTTACTTGACCGCCATTGTCGATGACGGAACGGAATACTTTGAACTCAGTATCCTGCACACAGTCAGTTACATCTGTAAACTTCATATCAAAACGGATATCCGGTTTATCAGAACCATATTGATTCATCGCATCATCCCAAGTCATACGAGGCATTGGCAATGGAATTTCCACATCTTGTGCCGCTTTAAATACATGGGCAATCATTTGCTCTTGCATGTTCAAGATTTGTTCTTGGTTCATGAAGCTCATTTCGATATCTAATTGTGTAAATTCAGGTTGACGATCTGCACGTAAATCTTCATCACGGAAACAACGAGCAATTTGGAAATATCTTTCATAGCCAGCAACCATCAAAATTTGTTTGAAAATTTGTGGAGATTGTGGCAATGCATAGAATGTACCAGGATTTACACGAGATGGAACTAAGTAGTCACGAGCTCCTTCTGGTGTACTTTTTGTCAACATTGGTGTTTCAATTTCCAAGAAACCATTGTTATCAAAGAAATCGCGCATCGCTTTTGTCACTTTATGACGCAAAATTAAGTTTGCTTGCATTTCTGGACGACGAAGATCTAAATAGCGATATTTTAAACGAATATTTTCATCTACATCGATATTGTCTTGAATATAGAATGGAGGGGTTTTCGCTGCATTCAATACACGCAATTCTTCACAGTACATTTCATATTTACCAGTTGGTAAGTTAGGATTCACAGCTGTTGCATCACGTTCTGTAATTGTACCGCGTACGCACAATACATATTCATTACGTACATCTTCTGCTTTATGGAAGGACTCCATATTGTGATCAGGAGATGCCACGATTTGCACAACCCCAGAGCGGTCACGTAAATCAATAAAAATCAATCCACCATGGTCACGACGGCGCTCTACCCAACCGCAAAGAACCACTTCTGTTCCTACTTGTTCTGCACCGATAGTCCCACAATGATGCGTACGGTGTAAACCTTTCATAGTTTCCATTCTAATTTCCTTTCACTAACTCAGTTATACGGTTTGTAATCTCAGCTAAGGATACCGTTTCTTGTTCAGATGTATCCATATATTTTAAGATGACCTTACCTTCAGCTAATTCATTATCACCAATTATAATAACATATTTTGCGTTAATTTTGTTAGCATACTTCATTTGGCTCTTCATAGATTTACCAGAACCTTCCATTTCTGCCTTCACATAGGCATTGCGCAAAGTATTCGTAATTCTGAAAGCCTCTTTTTGTGCCATTTCTCCTAATGCTACTACGAAGACGGAATCTTCTTGTGTTGGCTCTGGTAATAAACCTTGTTTTTCCAATGCCAACAACAAGCGCTCCATGCCCATTGCAAAGCCTACCGCAGGTGTATGTGGACCATCTAGTTCTTCTACAAGACCATCATAACGTCCACCACCAGCAACTGCACTTTGAGACCCCAATGGAGTATATTGTACTTCGAAAGCAGTTTTCGTGTAATAATCTAAGCCACGAACCAAGCGTGGATTTAAGCTGAATTTCTCGCCAGCGGCTGTTAAGTATTCTTTCACATGATGGAAATGATCTTGACACTCTTCACATAAGTTTTCACTTAACTCCGGAACACCTACTGCCAATTGTTGGCATTTTTCTTCTTTGCAATCCAGGATACGCAATGGATTCTTGTATAAGCGACTTTGACACAGTTCACATAGTTCTTCTTTTTTTGGTTCAAAGAAAGCAATTAATTTCTCTCTATACGCAGGGCGACAAGTTGGACAGCCTACAGAGTTTACTTCTACATTCAAATCTTTTAGACCTAAATCGCGCAATAATTGCAATACTAGGGAAATACATTCTGCATCAGCACTTGGTGCTTGTGTACCCAACAATTCTACCCCAAATTGGTGGAATTGACGATACCGACCTGCTTGTGGCTTGTCGTGGCGGAACATAGGTCCAATATAGAACCATTTTGTAATCGATTCTTGACCATAAATTTTATTTTCCAAATAGGCACGAACCGCAGACGCAGTTCCTTCTGGACGCAATGTATAAGATTGATCTTTTTTATCCCCTGTAGGAAAGGAATACATTTCTTTTTGCACGATATCTGTAGTTTCCCCAATACCGCGTAAAAATAAGCCCGTTTCTTCAAACATAGGCGTACGAATTTCTTCAAATCCATAGGTCTTACATAATCGACGAATGGTATTTTCAATATAGTACCAATTTCCAAGAACACTTGGCAATAAATCCTGTGTCCCTCTTGGTTTTTGAATAGCCACTAGCTGTCCCTCCAATGTTCATTACTTAGTAAAGTACGTTTCTCTAATAGTCGTTGTATATCTTGAATATACGTATCTACATCTTTCGGCATGTATTGTTTTTGTTGCCTAAAATCACTGCCACCTATCCATTTAGACACACTACCAGGTCCTATAGAAAGTATGGACTGACGTTCTTCTATCATTTGTATATTATAGATGCTTTCATAATTTGGTAAGGTGTAGCCAATGTTCTCCATTTGCCCCACCATGTATTGTTGACGATACATATAATACGGTATATAGCCTAGTTGCAGCAAAGCTTCATGAGTTTCATCTAACATGGTTTGCACCACCTCTTCAGAAGGAATTTCATTAGCAAAGCAACTCCCATATAATGGGCTCCCCTTTTTCAATGCTAACGTATGGATCGTTACATTATGAGGACGTAATTGTTCAATATACCGCACATTCTCCACCATATTTTTTACTGTTTGACGTGGTAATCCTGCAATAAAATCCATATTAATAGAGCAATCTGTATGTCTTGCCGCATAGTCATACATGGCTAGAAACTCTGCTACGCTATGACCTCTGCCAATGATACGTAACAACTCATCCTGCATCGTTTGAGGATTCAAGCTAATCCTAGTCACACCAGCATCTACAATAGATTGAACCTTGTTAGCATTCAATGAGTCAGGACGGCCTGCTTCTACAGTAAACTCACGGCCCTTTGGAATCACATCTCCCAATGCATGCACAATATGGTGAAAATCTCCATCTTCTAAACTAGTGGGAGTTCCTCCACCCATGTATAACGATTGTACCTCTAAACCATGTGTTTTAACAAGTCTTTTCATATGTTCTATATCACGATGATAGACATCTACAAAGTCCTGTACCTTTCCATAGTTCTGTATGAGTCCATAGGGGAAGGAGCAATAGGTACAATGAGTTTCACAGAAAGGTATGCCACTATACAAACTGATCGCCTTAGGAGATTGTTGTACATGTGCCACATACGGGCGTTCCAACACTGCCACTTGCTCTAATAATTTCCACTTCACATGGCTAATGCTATGAGTGCTTTCCAGTTCTTGCCGAACTCGGTCTATATCACCTAAAGAATCCCATAATTTATGGGTCAACTTAGTAGGACGTACGCCTACTAAAGTGCCCCATAAACTAGTCTTCACACCCAATATACGTCTAAGCTCTGATAAGACTTCTCTACCTATCACTTTTCGCCCATCTACAGTATCTTTTCCTGAAAGAGACCATATATGGACATACTCTGGGTATAATTCTGATGGTCCCTGTATACTAGTCTCTAACAATTCATGCTGTATCGTCGTATGGCAGAACATCTTGACTATCATACACTTATCAACATAGTCTAAGGTTCCTTCAGTACCTGCAGATTTAGAATCGTCTCGGTCCCTCACAATAGCCCCACTTTGCATAGTTGCTCTTGGCTCTTGTTCACATAGTAGAGATGCCACTATTCCACTATACGATACATGGATAATAAAGTCTGGATTTTCTTTCGATGAAAATAGTCCCACTGCTCCACACTGGTGTGCTATGACGGACCCTAACTCTTGAGGCCCGTCATACCAGTATGTATTATGCATGTTCTTTTTCAGCTTCTAAAGCCTTTGCCGCTTCATGACAATCGCCGCAGAAACCATATACTTTTAATTGATGATCAGTTGTGTGGAAGTTTAATTTTTTAGCAATAATAGACTCTAATGTTTCCAACATATCATCTTCAAATTCTTTCACACAACCACATTTCACGCAGATTAAATGATGGTGGAAATGAGCTAGTTCATCGCTATTCAACTCATAGCGATTACGACCATCACCAAAATCCAAACGTTTCACTAAGTCTAACTCAGTAAATAAATCCAATGTACGGTAAATTGTAGCTAAGCCGATATCTGGATTGTTCTTTTTCACTAAAATATACACATCTTCTGCGCTTAAATGTTTTTCTTCTGCTTCAATGAACGTTTGCAAAATAATTTGACGTTGTGTTGTCAACTTGTATTTTTTATCTTTAATACGTTCTTTTAATTTTTCCATTGTTGCTTGTACTTCAGTTGCTTTATCCATGATGTTCCTCTTTCTGTAACACATAATATCTATTAAAATACCATAAGCGCTTCGCTATAATTTGTGCAATGGCGGTGAGTGGTACGGCCGTCATCATGCCGATCATTCCAAAGAAATAGCCACCTACAAAAATAGCAGTAATAATCACTAATGGGGGAAGATTAATGACATGCCCCATAATCTTGGGCATGATGATTTGTCCATCTAGCACTTGCAATACACCATATGTAATAGCAACTTTCACTGCTAGAGGGCCGCTGATAACAGCAGCTAAAATAATGGCTGGGGCTGCACTAATAAATGGTCCAATAATCGGAATCCATTCTGCAATACCCGCTAACACAGCCAATACTAGGGGATATGGTAAATCGTAGAAATAACATACGATAAAGGTAAGGCAAAACATATTACTCGCCAGTAATAATTGACCTCGTAAATACCCGCCTAATGTGCGAAGAATGTCATTCACCACTTCCTCTAAATGAGCTGATGTAGGGCTAGAAAAAATATCTAACACAGCTCGTTTGATGGTGCGTCCATCTTTCAATAAGTAAAATGTTAAAATCGGTACCAATAATAATTGTAATAAGGTACTAGCAAAGGACACGATGGCCAGTACACCACGTTGTGCCAAGTCTACACCATAATTACCAATTTTTATCAAGGTAGTGTTGATAATTCCTTCAAATTGGTGAGGTATAATACTTTCCCCATCGATACCTTGTAATCCTTTTACCACTTCTACAAATTGGTCTAATACATATGGTAAATTGATTAATAATTTAGTTAATTCACCGATTACTGGTACCATTACATACCGCACCAACAATGTAGAAATCAATGCTACCACGATAAATGATGGAATGATAGCAATCCATCGTGGACATTGTTTCCAATACCGTCTTGCATACGTTTGCGTCATATTGACTAATGGCCATAATAGCAATGTTAATATGACTGCAATAATTAAAGGAATAACCACTGGTAAGGCGATTAACAAGCCAATACTAGCTAAAATCAGTAAAATACAACGCAACCAATACTGTATGGATTTATTTCCCATCCTATCACCTACCGTACAAATGGATTAGATTGCTTTTCGTCACCAATGGTAGTTTGTCCGCCATGACCTGGATACACCTTTGTATCATCTGGTAACGTATAAAGTTTTTCTTTAATCCCTTTACTCAACTGTTCAAAATCACCATTCGGAAAATCTGTTCTACCCACTGACCCTTGGAATAAGGTATCACCGGCTAACAAGGTTCCCTCTGTATAATAGCACACACCACCTGGTGTATGACCTGGCGTTTCGATCACAGTAAAAGTAGTATCCCCTAAGGAAATCGTATCGCCCTCTTTCACATAGCGAACATCGTCCACTTCTGCCGTTATATAACGACCAGAATGGGCACTTAAATTCACCTCTGGATTCGTCAGATACTCCGCATCACCTTCGTGAATATATACTGGCACATGATACGCATCCACCAAGGTTTTTACCGCCCCAATATGATCACTATGACCATGGGTTAATAAAATACCTTGCACTTTGAATTTGTGACTATCTAGAATTTCTTTTAACTTCTCTCCTTCGTCACCTGGATCCGTTACAAGGCACGTATTATCTGCTTCATTATGCGCAATGTAACAATTTGTTCCATACGCTCCTAAGGGCATATAATATAGTTTCATTTGTTAACTCCATTAAAACTCTTTACTACTATCTAATAGAATCGTCACAGGTCCATCATTGACCAATTCCACTTGCATATGTGCTTGAAATTGACCTGTACTCACTATTAAGCCTCTTCCTTTGAAAGCCTCTACTAGCTCCAGATATAAGCACTCTGCCATCTCTGGTGGTGCTGCTTTCATAAAGTTCGGTCGACGACCCTTGCGCGCATCTCCGTAGAGGGTGAATTGCGACACTACGCACACCTCACCACCTACGTCTAATACGGATAGGTTCATCTTATCCTGTTCATCTTCAAAGATGCGTAAGTGACTGACCTTATCGCAGATATATTGCACATCCTCTGTTGTATCCGTATCTGTTACACCTACTAGCACTAAAAGACCTTGCTTCGTACTACCAATGACAGACCCATCTACGGTAACCGAAGAAGAACTCACACGTTGTACAACAGCTCTCATGCTTTCCCTCCTCGATGGACTGAATATACATCTTTCACTCGACGCAACTTCGTCATCACATAATCCAGTTGTGACAAATCTTTAATATCTAATATTAAATGAATCGTTACATCTTTTGCATCGTCAGTTTTTGCATTTATATTGGAAATGTTAATTTTCATTTCTGACAATACTGCCATCACCTCCATTAATAAACCACTGCGATCATAGGCATGTACAGACACACTTACTTGGAATTGATCCTGTGTAGCACCCTCCCAATCAACTTCTATCATACGATTCAAATCATCTGGCGTATGACCAATATTGGTACAATCTGCACGATGTACAGAAACGCCTCGGCCTCTTGTAATATAACCAATAATATCGTCTCCTGGTACAGGGTTACAACAACGAGCCATACGAACCATCACACCAGCTTCACCTTTTACAAGAACACCACTGCTACTTTTCTTAGATTTTCCTTGATGTACTTTAAGACGGTCGATGACAGCCATCGTATCTTTTCGCTGCTCTTCCTTAGCGACTTCCTGCTTATGAATGTCCACTAATCTAAGCAATACTGTATTCACTGAAAGTCCACCAAAGCCAACGGCAGAGTACAGTTCAGCTTCACCGCCAGCATTCAAAGATTTTCCAATCTTTTCTAGACGACCATTTTTTGTTAAGTCCTTCCAATCATAGCCTAAGCGTTTCGCTTCTTTTTCTAATAGTTCGCGACCTTTGACGATATTTTCTTCTTTATTTTCACGCTTAAACCAGTTTCGAATCTTCGTCTTACTTTCCGTAGAACCAACAATATTCAACCAGTCTAACCGAGGTTTCCCATTTTTAGAAGTGACGATTTCAACGATGTCACCATTTTGCAATTCATAATCTAAAGGAACAATCTTGCCATTAATTTTGGCTCCTACGCATTTATTCCCCACATCGGTATGAACACGATACGCAAAATCCAGTGGCACTGTACCTTTCGGTAACTTCATAACGTCACCTTTTGGAGTAAAAACGAATACTTCCCCTGTAAAGACATCCAGTTTCAAAGCGTTAAGCAATTCTTTCGGATCACTGGCATCTTGCCACTCAAGGACTTGACGAATCCAGCCTACCTTTGCATCAAAATCAGCTTCTGCTTTCCCTTTATTACCTTCCTTATATCGCCAATGGGCGGCTACACCATATTCAGACACACGATGCATATCCCAAGTACGAATTTGAATTTCTACAGGCTGACCTTTTGTACCGATAACTGTAGTATGCAAGGATTGATACATATTCGACTTCGGCATCGCAATATAATCTTTAAAGCGATACGGCAACGGTTTCCACAAACTATGTACTGTACCTAGCACGGCATAACAATCTGGAATCGTATCTACGATGACTCGAACGGCATACAAATCATAAATTTGAGATAAATCTCGATTGTCCTTTTTCATTTTCTTATAAATACTATAAAAGTGTTTTGGACGACCTTTTACATCTGCTTTAATATGAGCATGTTCCAAAGCATCTTTCAAAGTATTCATCGTATCATTTACGATATCCTCACGAGCTTGCCGCTTTTCACTCATCTGTTGTACTAGGTCGTAATATTTTTCTGGTTCTAAATAGCGGAACGATAAGTCCTCTAGTTCCCATTTAATATTAAAAATACCTAAGCGATGTGCTAATGGCGCAAAAATTTCTAATGTTTCTTGAGCAATGCGCTGTTGTTTATCAGGCCGCATATGCTTTAAGGTACGCATATTGTGCAAGCGGTCACCTAATTTGATGACCACTACACGCACATCTTTTGCCATGGCTAAAATCATCTTCCGATAATTTTCAATTTGCTGTTCTTCTTTCGTTTGGTACTGAAATTGATTTAGTTTTGTAACTCCATCTACCAAGAACGCCACTTCTGGTCCAAATTGTTCTTCTATTTCCTCTAAGCTTATCTCTGTATCTTCCACTACATCATGTAATAAAGCAGATACCAAGGTAGATCGATCAATTTGTAGTTCGCTCAATATAGTGGCAACCCCTAATGGGTGTAAGATATACGGTTCTCCAGAAGCCCGTTTTTGTGGCGCATGGGCTTTATCTGCCAGTGCAAACGCACGCTCTATGACTGGCCAGTCTTCTTCTGGTAAATAGGACCGAACACGGTCCATAAATTGTCCATATTCTCGTTCTTTATTAAATGTATGCTCCTGAGGGGTATTTATAGTACTTACCATTATGCTCCCTCCTGACTATATGTCATAAACGTCAAGGATGTGTGAAGTTCCAACTTTTGTTGCACATTCACCCAGCGATATACATGACGTCCATCTTCTAATACTTCTTCTTTCAAAATGCCTAATTCCTTAAACACTTCAAGGGCAAGAATAGCTTCTCGAGAAGTCATCTCTTGAGGTCGGCTTTCCAAGGTTTCCCGTTCTACAATATATTTCGGTGCTGTGGGAGATCGGAAAATTTGTTTCACCATTGTATACAGTTTACGCAAACTATCTACTTCTAGTCGTTCTCTTTGTTGTGAAAGTGGTTCCAAGTCTTGCACAATGAGTTGTGGCATCACCACGCCTTGCCATTCATTTTTCTGCAGAGAAAATGCTACTTTTACAGGGTCATCTGCAAAGATTTCCTGCATATAATGTTCCCCTTGCCAAGCCACCGCGTCAATAGGGCCCTGTTGACCTTGTAGAATAATCTTACAATGATTTTTTTGAAAGCCCATAGGGTAGAGATTCTGTACACGAATCTTAGGAAGGGCAAACACAGGCGTACTATTGCCCATACCATAAGGCTCCAAGGTAGCAATTTGATCAATCAAGTCAATACTAATATCATCGCTATGCATAGCGCCATCAATGGTAACAATAGGAATATAATCTTCTTCTGTTAACTGCTTACGGCAAAATTCGCTAGCTTTTTCACGCAAAGCATCAATCTGTTCTGCTTGTACACTAAATCCTGCCGCCTGTGCATGACCACCAAACTGAATTAATGTATCTCCTGCATAGGTTAACATATCATACATATTACAATGATCAATACTTCGACAAGAGCCCTTGCCTATGCCATCATGGATGCTAATCACCATGGTCGGTTTATAAAAGGCTTCTACTAAACGGGACGCAACGATACCGATAACGCCCGGATGCCAGCCTTCGCCTGCCACTACAATACATTGATCCGCCAAACTTCCTTGTGCTAATACCGATTGATACGCTTCTTCAAAAATAGCCCGTTCAATCTGTTGTCGCTCCGCATTTGTTTCTTGCAACTCTTCTGCAATGTCCATGGCCTCAGCTGGGTTTGTGGTAATCAGCAATTCTACAGCACGAGTCGCATGTGTCACACGACCTGCTGCATTTAATCGTGGTGCTAAGGTAAATCCAATATGACCTGCAGATAACACTTTACCTTCTAAGCCTGCAACTTGCACTAAAGCTTGAATCCCTACATTAGGGGACTCTGTCATTTTACGCAAACCTTCACGGACGATGATCCGATTTTCTCCCACTAAGGGAACTACATCAGCTACCGTTCCCAAAGCTACAATATCTAAATCTTCTCGATATTCTTCACCAGTACGACGTTTCCATAAAGCTTGGCAGACCTTGAATGCCACACCTACGCCAGATAGGTTTTTATCTGTATAGGGACACTCTGGCTGTTTATGATTAACCACCGCTGTAGCTCTTGGTATTTGCGGCGGTGATGTATGATGGTCTGTAATAATCATAGACACGCGATCTCTCACAGCTTCTACAATATCATAGGAACTAATACCACAATCTACAGAAATAATTAAATCTGTTTTTTGAGCAATCAAATATTCCAAAGCTTCTAAGTTGAGACCATAGCCTTCACTTTGTCGCTCTGGAATATAATAAGTTACATTCGCTCCTAAGCGCGAAAAAAATCGGTACATTAGTGATGTAGCAGTAATACCATCCACATCATAATCTCCGTAAATGACAATGGACCCATTCACAGCCAAGACTCTTTCGATTTCTTCCACAGCCTGTGCCATACCTTTTAACATAAAAGGATCTAATAAATCATCCATTGTGCTATATAAGAATGTTCGACCTTCTTCTACAGTGGTAATCCCACGATTTGCCAATAAATGAGAAACAATAGGGTGCACTGCTAATCCAGAGGTCAATTGAGATTCTACTTCTTCTTGATGTTCGGCAATTTCCCAACGTTTGCCTTTTTGTTTATATTTTTTCATGCGTACCTCTTGGATGGATTTTTCTTTCATTATCATTATCATTATTATACATGAAAGTCCAAGCATTTTCAATAAGTATCATTATTAAAAATATAATAATTTATTTTTATTATTATCACTTATGATAAAAGTAGAATTTATAATGAGATTTCTTTGTTTCTTAATTATTATTTTCATTTCTAAAAGTCTCTATCACAAACGTCAGAACCACGCATATATGAGCTACCACATTTGAAACAGCGCAAAAAAAAGGTTGTACTGAAATGCACCTATGACATTTCAGCACAACCTTCTATAAAACCTATTCTAGTTCTAATTATAAAGGCTAGTACCGCCATTACTTCTGTGGAGTCACATACTACCATTACCTCTATGGAACCATATACTATCATCGTTACAGAGAAATCATCTACTCATGTACTACGATGACTACACAGGAAGTATTTCTCTATCTACATCATCTCAGATGATTCCAAATAACTTCATGCTTAAGTTACCAAAGAAGAAATGAAAGATATAATTCAATACGGAAATATAAAATCCTACTTTCCACCAGGTCACTTGTGGCACGTAGTGACTGCCAAAGAAGATTGGTGTTACCCCAGAGCTATAATGTGTCAACGTACAGCCGGGGCTATTCATCAAGCCAAACATTAAAATTGCATAAGGAATTGGTGCTCCCAAGGCAATTAAGATAGACGCAAAGGCAGAAAATAAGGCTGTAATACGAGCGGTGCCACTGGCGAAGAAATACTGCGAGTATACAAAGACTAACGAAATAATCAAGGCCGCCCACTCCCAAGACATACCGCCTAACATAGTGCTGACAAATTTCGCAAAAACAGCTACTACACCTAATTTACCAAGCAATCCAGCCATACCTACTAGAGTACCCATCCAGATTAAAATATCCCAACCTGTAGTTTCTTTCAAAATGTCATCCCAGGTAAGACATTCACTAATGACACAGGCCAATACTGCCATAACCGCAATGACCGTCGCATGTAAACCTGTAATTGTCGTAGTAGACCAGAGTAAAATCGCCCCTACAAAGATAGCTGCTACCTTTTTCTCCATCGTCGTGATCGGACCTAGTTTATCTAACTCTTCACGAGCCATAGCTGGAGCTTCTGGTGTTTCTTTGATTTCAGGTGGGTAAATCTTATAAATAAACCAAGGCATGATGATCATACTGAGCAAACCAGGCAAGGCTCCTGCTAAAAACCACTCCCACCATGTCACAGTATAGCCAAATAATTTTGCCCCTAAAGATGTAATCAACAAGTTACCACTACAAGCGGTCAAGAATACAGTCACTGTACAGGCATTTACTGTGTGAGCCGTAGTCATTAGGTAGGCTCCCATACGACGTGCCGTTTCTCCTGGTCTCGAATCAAAGGCCATAGAAATATTTTGCACGATAGGATAGATAATACCACCTCCACGAGCAGTATTAGATGGAGTAGCCGGAGAAATAATTAAATCTGTCATCGCCAAGGCATAGGCTAAACGCAAGGTACTCGTACCGAACCAATGAATTAAGGTATACGCAATGCGTCGCCCTAATCCAGAGTTAATAATTCCTCTAGAAAAGAAGATAGCCGACACGATAAGCCATACATTAGGCTCTGCATAGCCTAATAAAGCTTCATTCATCTTAATCGAACTAGTAGCTACTGCCGCCGCAGATCCCATAAATGCCATTACCCCAGTGGGATATGGTCGTAGTATAAAGCCCACAATAGTGGCTGTAAAGATAGCTAATAAATGCCATCCTTGATCTGAAATTTCTGGCGTATGTGGCAAATACCATATGATCAGTGCCACAGCTACCACTCCCAATAGTCTTAGTAGTTTATCCATGTAGTATCATTCCTTTCTCTATTAACACAGATCCTCCAGAGGTAACAAAAAACCCAGCACCATAAGGGTACTGGGTTCTGTAATCGCCAAATTAACGTTTGGAGAATTGAGATGCTTTACGAGCTTTTTTAAGACCGTATTTTTTACGTTCTTTCATACGTGGGTCACGAGTCAAGAAGCCAGCCTTTTTAAGACCTTGACGAAGTTCGCCATCAACTTCTAATAATGCACGAGACACACCGTGACGAATTGCACCAGCTTGACCGGATGGGCCACCACCAGCTACAGTTGCCACAACGTCGTATTGTTCTAAAGTGTTTGTTAATACCAATGGTTGTTTAACAATCAACTCAAGAGTTTGACGACCGAAATATTCATTTAATTCGTGTTTGTTTACAGTGATTTTACCTGTACCCGGTACCAGACGAACTCTAGCAACGGAAGATTTTCTACGACCAGTGCCGTAGTATTGTGCTACTGCCATTATATGTTCCTCCTCCCGGTATTAACGGATATCTAATTCCAAAACTTCTGGTTTTTGAGCAGCATGTGGATGCTCTGCGCCAGCGTATACATTCAATTTACGGTATTGTTGTGCACCCAATTTATTTTTTGGAAGCATACCTTTAACTGCCATTTCGATTACACGCTCAGGATGTTTTTCCAACATCATAGCAAGTGTAGTGAAACGGGATCCGCCTGGATAACCAGAATGACGGAAATATTCTTTTTGTAATAATTTTTTACCTGTTACACGAACTTTTTCTGCGTTCACAACGATAACGTGGTCACCAGTGTCTGCATGTGGTGTAAAAGTTGGTTTATGTTTGCCCCGAAGAACTTTAGCAACTTCGGCAGCAAGACGTCCTAAAGTTTTACCTTCAGCGTCAACAACATACCATTTGCGTTCAATATTGTTCGCATTGGCCATAAATGTAGTTTTCATGCTGCTTTCCTCCTAATAACAAGAATGTATTAACAGAAGCAATTGCCACCTTCCGGGGCTAGTGGAAGTCCGTACAAATTGCTTACCGAAATATTATACTCAAAACACAGGGGATATGTCAAGGTTTATCCTAAAGATTTCTTCAACAACCAATCGATATCCGTCTTCTCTGGAGTCACAATAAATTGGTGTTCTCCAAACTTTTCAAATCCATAGCGTTTATAAAAATGTTGGGCTTTATAATTTTTCTCCCAAACGCCGAGCCAAGCCCAATCAAAGTCACCAGACTCAGCAATGCGCAAGGCTTTTTCAAACAAGGCTTTGCCCACGCCTTGTCCATGGTACTCTTTGAGCACATATATGCGTTGCACTTCAAAGGCATTGTCTAATTTATGATCTGTTTGTGCGCCGCCCCAGTTTACTTTCAAATATCCTGCCAACGCATCACCTACGTAAGCTAGATATGTTTCGCTCTCGTCATGGTCCAACTCACGTTTCAATACATCATGGTTATAGGCCTCATCAAAGAAGGCTTGTAATTCATCTTCCGTATTGTCATGACTGAAAGTTTCTCTAAATGTGTCTGCACACAAGTTAGACAATGCCGGAATATCTGTCTCTTGAGCTCTTATAATTGTGACAACAGAACCCGTTTGTTCACGAGATTCCCCTAGGATGCGCACCTCTGGTTCCAACTGTACCCCATGAACTGCATGAATCCGCTTTTGCACCTCATGAATCACACCTAGCACATCATTGGCTGTAGCACCTCCACGATTGACTACAAAGCCAGCATGCTTCGTAGATACCTCTGCGGGGCCTACAGATAATCCTTTCAAGCCTGTTTGGTCAATCAAGGTACCTGCATAATATCCCGGTGGGCGCTTGAAGGTAGACCCTGCACTGGCATGTTCCAATGGTTGTTTGGATTCTCGTTTTTCAGTGAGATCATCCATTCGTTCTTGGATATCAGCTGGGTTCCCCTCTTGCAGCTCCATCGTCACCCGTACGATAATTTCATGATTCTCGTGAAAGCGGCTATGACGATAGGCAAACTGCAACTCTTCTCGGCTATAGTGATGTAGGTGTCCTTGCATATCTACCGCATCTACGCCAGTTACTACTTGATCCATTTCTCCATCATAGGCACCTGCATTCATGAATACAGCCCCACCTAAACTACCAGGAATGCCAATAGCAAATTCCAAGCCACTTAAGCTTTCACGTTGGGCATATTCAGATACTTCTTTCAAAGTATACCCTGCACTCATAGTAATGGTTGTACCGTTGCGGTGTTGCTCCTCTTGCAATTCTTTCAAGCAAAGAACGACGCCACGCATTCCACCATCTTGGATGAGCACATTAGAACCTAATCCTAGCACAAAAGGTTCAATGCCATGTTCGCTCAATACATGCATGCAATCTTGCAACTCTTGTATAGAATGAGGTAATACAAGTAAATCAGCGGGCCCTCCAATTTGAAAGGTCGTGAAAGGCGCCAACATGGCATTCCTTTGGATACGATCCGATGGAACCACCTGTTGCAATGCTTCCCATACAGTGTTCATATTACTGTGCCTTTTCTAAAATTTTCATACCTTCAGTGATTGGTTCGCTAATGATGCGATAAATATCGTTTGCCACTTGTGTCCAACGTGCATGGGCTGTTAAGTACGCATTTGCACCAGAATTAGCTTGTACCATTGGCAATAAGCCTTCTAATTTTTTCAATAACTCTTCCGCTTCAGGAGCATCTGCAATTTTTGCATATTCCAGTTGCATTTGTAAAGACATAAATTCTTCCACCATGCCTTTTGCTGCTTGGTCGTCTTTAATTGCCTCTTGGGCTGCCATCATCTCTTTATGTTCTTCGCTGTCGCGCATTGCTTTTTGTAATTCATATGCTAAATCGTAATTCATAATTCCTCCTCCATCCTATTAGGATTTCATTCTTATATTCTTTCATGTATTGTGTATGCTATACAGTCTATAGTATCTAATCTTTGGTCATTCTGTGAAAGTCTATGATATTTCACTATATAGACCATACCATATGATTAGACTGACTATATACACTATTTCTATAGGGCAACACCTACTATCAAGAGCTTACACCTCGATAGATACACCTGGTCCAACGGCCTGCAAATCTGGGAAATCCAGTTGGCGCATAGCTTCATAGGCAATGATTGCCACCGCATTCGATAAATTCAAAGACCGCGCTTCATCAATCATAGGAATGCGAATGCACGTATCTGGATTAGCCGCCACAATTTCTTCTGGCAAGCCCTTCGTTTCTTTACCAAACACGAGCATATCTCCAATTTCATATTGCACTTCTGCGTGGGTATGGGCAGCCTTTGTCGTAGCATACCAAAAACGCCGATCTTTATATTGTTCATACACTTCATCCAAGGACTTATGTATTTTTACATCTACTAGATGCCAATAATCAAGACCTGCTCGTTTCAAATATTTATCTTCAATGGAAAACCCCAAAGGTTCCACCAAATGTAGTGTCATATGATTTGCTGCACAAAGGCGTGCAATATTGCCTGTATTACCAGGAATTTCCGGTTCTACTAATACAATTTCCATGATTCACCTACTATCTTATCGTTTAAAATGTCCGCTTTTACCACCTTGTTTTTCCACAAGATACACAGGACCTATGGTCATAGTTTTATCGACGGCTTTTACCATATCATAAACCGTTAATAGACCCACTTGAACCGCTGTTAATGCTTCCATTTCCACCCCTGTAGGGCCCGTAGTTTTCACTGTGCTACGAATGCACACAGCTTGTTTCTCTTCTACCAAGGAACAGTCTACACTTACCTTCGTCAACGCCAATGGATGACATAACGGAATGAGGTTAGACGTTTGTTTTGCTCCCATGATGGCTGCCAATTGTGCCACTGCCAGAACATCACCTTTTTTGACATTCCCGCTAGCCACAATTCTGAAAGCTTCCTCACTGAGCGTAATAAACCCTTCTGCTACAGCCACGCGCTCTGTGTGATCCTTTTGGGACACATCCACCATATGCGCATTACCGCCTTCATCAAAATGTGTTAATTTCATAGATACCTCCATGTGAAGATTATTATACCATAGAGAAGGGATTGACGTCAGTAATCTATACAGCGAAAGGTAGAGATATTGGTATCACTCTTAACGTGTAAATGGATAGCAAAACATATGTAGGCAATACAAAAGATTTAAAATATTTATAAAACTTCTACATATAAGCTATTTACAAGCAGTACATTTATTAGAAAATAATGCAAAAAGAAAAGAACCAGTCCAAAATGTTTTAAGGATAGCTCTTTTCTTTTCACTTCATCATACAAAGATACTTTTATCGTACCAAATGAATATAAGCTTAGCGATATGTAATTAAAGTTCGATGGTTTGACCTGGATCTACCACAAGTCCAGCTTGTTTATGTTTTGCTTCTAACAACGCCACAAAGGTTGCTGGCTCTTTATCAATCACAGGCCATGTTTTGTAGTGAATCGGAATCGTTGTATTAGCTTGAATCCAAGAGGCTGCTGTCACAGCATCCTCCACGCCCATAGTAAAGTTATCACCAATTGGTAATAAGGCATAGTCAATTTCACCATGGCGACTGATTAATTTCATATCGCTGAACAATGCAGTATCACCAGCAAAGTATACACGTTTACCGAAAAACTCAATGATGACACCCGCTGCATGTCCACCAGGTACACCAGAACCATGGAAGGCCGGCGTTAAACGAATGGCTCCAAATGGGAAATTAAACTTTCCTCCTAAATGCATAGCATGAGTACGAGCCCCTGCTTCAGCAGACTTACGAGTCACCTCAGCAGTAGAGATAACAAGGGCATCGTTCTTCTTCGCAATTACATCGGTATCACCATAATGATCATCATGACCATGGGACACAAAAATGTATTGACACTCTATATCCTCTGCCTTTGCCACATCCCAAGTATTGCCTGTAAAAAACGGATCACACACCAACGTCACATCACCATTGCTCAAAGCAAACGTAGCATGACCATAATACGTTAACGTTACATTGCTCATAAGAATACCTCCCTTGTATATACTTATATATCATGTTTATTAAGTAAATTATATCATTCAATGAAAGTTGGTCGCAAGCTGTCCGTAAACATCTAAATTTTCTATAGCCACTTTGCAATAGCGCTAGCATTACATTCTTTGATTTTATCCGTGCGCCCATTATAAACTATCTCTGTAGAACCACTATTTCTTACTAATTCGATTAAATACGATGAATATTTTAAAAATATTATATTATGCTCTGCAACTATGTATGTTCTTCCATTAATCGAAATATCGTTATATATAAATTCCAAAAACTTTTTAATTGATTTTTCATCCAACCCTTGACAAGGTTCATCTAATCCAATAAAACCGGTCTTTTTCCAAAGAGCTTTTATTAATTTTATCCTTTGATTTTCACCGCCAGATAATGTACTAATCCTTCTATTTAAGGTTAAATATCCTAATCCTATATCAGATAACTCCTGTAGCTTATCTTTCAACCTTCCTGCCAAACATTCTTCTAACCTTAAAATTTCATCTATCGGTTTCAATAACATATCTTCATAAGAAAATCCACCTATTTCACATTTGGAAAATAAATTATTACATCCACTACCTTTACAACTATCACAGACTGTATAATATGGCACATCATAATAAGTATTTATACTAACAATCCCTAGCCCTTTACATTTATTACACTTATTTTTTTGAAAATCTTCTTGTTTTATTTTAGTATTTTTAATAAATATTTTCTTTATCTCACTTATAAGTCCTAGATAAGTTCCAACAGAAGATGTTATATTCCCTTTAATCGGTTTTTGAGATACGTATATATAATCATCTAAAGAAAAGGGAAGCACTTCCTTTAAAATAATTGATTTTCCTACCCCTGATTGACCACAAATAGACACCAAAGTTTTATTCGGAATTTTTAAGATGCCTTTAAATTTTACAAACGCATTTTTCAATTCTATACATCTTGTCTCACATCCTAAGAAGAAAATGGCAGTAAGTTTATATATTTGAGATTTTTCTAAATCTTCCTTTTTTACTAGATCACTTTTCCCTGAAGCTTCATTGCGTTTCAAATAGTACGAAGCATCGGAAATTTCCTCCATTGCAAAATTATAATCAACAATTATAACTGTATTTTTGTCTCTTAATTCTTTTATCAATCCTGCAACAATTTTTATTTCATCTGGATATAGCGAATTAGATGGTTCATCTAATACTACGGTAATTCGACAAATACTACCATCAAAGATTTTTGCTAAACGTAGTCGTTGAAATTCCCCACCTGACAATGTAGTAATCCCTCTTGATAAATTCAAATAACTCAACCCTAACTTACAACATATTTTCAAATATCGTTGTAAGAGTTCAACATTTCTATTAATATGTGTTTCCTTAAACTCATCTAAAGAAATATATTGTAACAAATCTTCAAACGGCATTAGCAAAAAATCTTGAACTGTAGTCCCTCTTGTCAATTGCGCCTCTAAAATCTGATTATTAAACCTTGCTCCATTGCATAATTCACATAAAGAAGGTTTTGTATATTGTTCATAATTGAGATTAAACGTATTACGATAAAACTCATCAATTATTCCATTAAATTTTATTGTTTTACTTCTATTTTTCCCCAAATATTTATATATTATTTTATATCTATTCTCTTTTTGTCCATATAAAATGGCACTCTTTTCTCTCGCATTTAACCCATTAAATGTTTTACATTCATCAATATTCAATTCACGCAATTCAAATGCAAGTAATTGTCTGTAAAAATCACAATAACTATTTTGCCAATGCTTAAACGGCAAATCTATTAACCTTTTATTGCTCTCAATTATAGAACTTAAATCAATTACTTTCTTGATTCCTTTCCCTTCACATTCTAAACAATAGTTATAAAGACTAAGATTAACCGCTGGCTGATCATTTTTCAGTAAGATATAATTAATTATCCTGTTAATTATTTTTTTTAGTCCAAAATATGTCATAATGCTCGACTTAACATTTACGTTAAAATTTAATTGTTCTAGAGAGATGACCATCTGAATATCATTATAGCTTTCTAGTTCAAATGAATATTCTTTATCCATTCTTCCCTCTAACATCGAAAATTCATAATCGCTTATATCTGCAATAGTTTGAAATGCTAAACTTGACTTTCCAGATCCACTTTGCCCTCCAATAAATGTAATTTGATTAGAAGGTATTTGCACATCAATATTATTAAGCACATTCGTCTTAACACCTACATACCGTGCATTATTATTTTTCTTCATAAGTTAATTTTCTCTCAAATAATCCTTTATAAGTCTTTTATACTGCTCTAATTTAAATTCTTGAGTACATCTGGTTTTGATCATAGACCCTGTATTGATATAATTATCTATCCTACAGCCACCAGCGCAAATATACTTCAACTCGCATGATTGACACCCCTGAATATTGCGACACGAAGAGTTATTATTTAAATCATCAAAATATTTAATCACATCAACAATATCATCTGAAATATCCCTATGATAATCACTTAATTTATTACAAGGGTAAATTTTCCCCTTAGCATCAAAAACAATTGATGCTCCAATTCCACAATTATTAAACCGTATATTTCTTTCAGACTTTGAATTATATGTGACTCCTATTTCTTTTAGTTCTTGTAATAGATCCACTACAATGTTTTCAACATTTACTATATGTTTTTCTTCAGCAAAGTTTTTCAATGCATTTCCAGTCATTTCTAATTCATAATTCAGTCTAACCTCAATATTTTTATACGATAACCCTTCAAGAAATGAAATTAGATTACTTTTTATATCCTCTATTGTATTAGGTAGCATAGTAATTGCTAATATAATTCTAATGTTATTTTCCTTTAAATACACAATTGCATCCATGAATTTATCATACGTATTTTTTCCCCTTATCTTTTCAAATACGTGTTTAGAAATTCCTTCCATACTTATTTGGACTGCGTCACAAGCCTCTGAAATAACATTAATATTACTAGAATTTATCAACATACCATTAGTAAATAATGTTACCTGATTTTCTTTAATCTCTTTTAAAAATGAAAGAATCCTAGGGTGTAAGAGTGGTTCACCACCAGAAACGACAATATCTAGTTTGCTGTTATAATACTGTTGAATCTGCTTAATTCTTTCGCTCACCAAAGTAAGATTCAAATACTCTTGGGATACAATTCCTGCTGACATATAGCAATGCATACAACGCAAATTACAATCATCTGTTACCGTAATATGAATAGTTTTTATAATATGCTTAATATCATCTTCTTCACAACCTTCAATCTCCTCATAAAATGAGATAGCATCAATTTTAGATAAAACTGACTGTAAAATATTTATACAGTTTTCTTCTGTAAGAAAAGTTTCCGCCTGAAATAACACCAAAGCATTTAAAATAGTATTAATTCTAAGCAAATCAAATAATTTATACTCCAAATCATCAAAAACAACCCAGTTAGGCCTATTAGGGCTTATTACTATTGTATATTTCTCTACTTTTTTTAAATATACTTCTTTAGGTAATTTTATTATTGTTTGTACATCAAATTCTTTTTCCATTATACACCAAAAAAAGGCCCTTTATGGGCCTTTATATTTTTAACTAACAATCCTTTCTTTTATGCGTTACTCTACATTGACAACGCTGACAAACAACAGTTGCTTCATTAACAACCTTTTTCTTGATTTTTATTGTCTTTAAATTTTTAAACATACTATCCTCCTCTTAATATCTACAACAAAAAAAGTTTCATATATCTTACACTTCATACTTTACTTGGAAAAATTAACAATGATAATAAATTTTGTTATAAAACTTCCCTCATCACTTTTCCTACTTATAAAGTTTTAATGTATGGATATAATCAACAAAGCATATTAAATATATTTCATATTATACATCATGTCCCCCCCCCGTCAACATTTTTAGCAAAACATTCTCCTATAAAAGACAATTTACCCATGCAATTAAAAACGACCACCCCTCACAGTTACCTGTAAGAAGTAGTCGCTTCGCTATGTATTATCCAGTTGTAAAGTGCTATACTAAACGTAGAGCAATTGATGTTGCCCTTAAGGGCGATATGCGTTTGGCTCATCTCTTAGTAGACTTCGGATTTACTTGTTAAATCCCCCTCGAAAGGAGGTGAGTGCCATGACTGTATTTGAAGCTTTAATGATCGCATTAACTTCATGTACCTTAGTGGTACTTTTAATCACATGTATTGTTATGATCATAGCATTGATCAAGTAATATATAAGCTTAAAGGCCTAACGTATATGTAGAGTATTAGCCGTACTCTGCACGTTAGGCCTCATCTTAGATTCCGAGATGAGCTTGACGCTGTTAGACATCAATTGCTCTTCTTATGTATATAGTAAAACATTGTCCTGTAAAAGTCAACATCCCTAGGCAGCCACCTAGGGATGTTTGCTATATGTTCATTTCACAAAATCTAGCTATATAGTAGTTACGCTTCCGCCCATTCTGTATGGAATATACCTTCTTTATCTGTACGTTCGTATGTATGAGCGCCGAAGAAGTCACGTTGTCCTTGGATTAGGTTCGCTGGTAATACGCCACGGCGATAGGAATCGAAGTAATCTAAGGATGCACTGAAAGCAGGTGTTGGGATACCGTAACGTTTCGCAGCAATGATCGCTTCACGCCATTTTGCTTGGTGTGTTTGCAATGCTTCTGCGAAGAATGGATCCAACATCAAGTTGTTCAACTCTGGGTTGATTGTGAAGGCTTTTTTAATATCTTCTAAGAAGGCTGCACGGATAATGCAACCACCACGCCACAATAATGCCATGTCACCGAAGTTAATATTCCAGTTATATTCTTTTGCCGCTGCTTTAATCAATGCAAAGCCTTGTGCATAGGAGCAAATTTTAGACGCATATAACGCAGAATGGATAGCATCTACTAAGGCTTCTTTATTGCCTTCAAAGACTTCTGTAGGGCCTGCTAGCACTGGCTCTGCCAACACTCGTTCAGATTTATAAGCAGACATAGCACGAGCAAATACCGCTTCAGCAATAGTTGGGATTGGCACGCCAAGGTCTAAACCTTCTTGGCTAGTCCATTTACCAGTACCTTTTTGACCTGCTTTGTCCAAGATTTTTTCTACTAATGGAGTTCCATCAGTATCTTTGACTTTCATAATTTTGGAAGTAATTTCAATAAGGTAGGAATCTAATAATCCTGTATTCCATTTCGCAAATACATCGCCGATTTCATCATCGCTCATGCGAAGTAATTCTTTCATCATGAAGTAAGCTTCGGAGATTAATTGCATATCACCGTATTCGATGCCATTATGCACCATTTTTACGTAGTGACCTGCACCATTATCGCCTACATATGTGCAGCAAGGGCCATCTGCCACTTGGGCTGCAATGGATGTGAAGATTGGCGCCAATTCGTTATAAGATGCTTCGTTACCGCCTGGCATCAAGCTTGGGCCATTCAAAGCACCTTCTTCGCCGCCAGATACGCCAACGCCTAAGAAACGGAAACCTTTGGATTCTAAGTATTTTGTACGGCGAATCGTATCTGGGTAATGGGAGTTACCGCCATCGATTAAGGTATCACCTTGGTCCAAGTATGGCAAGAATGCTTCGATCATGTCATCTACTGGTTGACCAGCTTTCACCAAGAACATGATTTTACGAGGTTTTTCTAACATCGCTACAAACTCTTCTGGTGTATGAGCTCCGCCGATTGTTCCTTCGTGGCTATAATTGGCTACAAAATCGTCTGTTTTTTGTGGTGTACGGTTGTACACAGCAATGCTGAATCCATGACGGGCAATGTTGCGGGCCAAGTTTTGTCCCATAACAGCCAAACCAACTAGACCAAATTGATATAATTTTTCACTCATCGTCATACCTCTTTCTTGATTGACTACCGTGTGTGAGCTTGTTCTTCTTTCAAACGAGCCAACATCACTGATGAACTAAACATAATAATACCTGCAATGACGGTCGCCAAAGCTAGGTTTTCTCCGAAGACGATAAATCCCCAGAAGGAGTTAAAGAATACCCCTACATATTGCATAAATTGTGCCACCACCGCATTCGTCGCCACAAACGCACCAGTTAGGAAGAATTGCGCCACTACGGAAATGGCTCCGATAATCCCTAAATACAGTGCTTGTGTTGCATTAGGCCACACAAAATCTGGTATCATCACGATACCGCCTACTAGCATGGTGGTGACTAAAAAATAAAACATGATTTCATAGGAACTGTGACCACCCTTTAAGCTAATGGTACGAATCGTTGTATAGGCCGCCGCCGATAAGGCTGCTCCTGCAATGGCAATAAAAGAATACCAATGCAATCCCGATAAATTCCAAGGTTGAATCATATACACAACGGCTAAGAAGATCAATCCTAACCATTTAGCAGTTCCATCAGGCAATTTTTCTTTCAACACAAAGTTGCTAAAAATCAGGACGAATATACCTGATAATTGAAATAGTATGGATGCATCTGCCATCGTCATATAGACTAATGCAATGAAATTACTTAAATTTCCTAATCCACCAAAGATACCACGCAAGGTTAATAGTCCTCGATGTTCCGTGGAAAAGGAAATTCCTTTTTGTCGCATCACTATGAGTACGGCAATTGTTCCTATGAGCCCTCTGAAAAATGTCACCTCTGCCGCCGGCATACCATCGCCTAGAAGTTTCACAAATAAATTCATAATACTGAAGGCGAAGGATGACATGAGGGAAAAGAAAAATGCTTGTACCATAGGTCACCTATTGTTTGAAAGTATCCACAAAGGATAGAATTTCTTCTTTCATAGATTCTTTTGGAATTACCTTAGTAAAACGCAATGGCTTATGTTGCAACTCTGCCAATTGTTTCGGACAACCTACGCCCGTGACAGCCGAAATATTATCTAAGCTTTCATAAGGAGTCGCTCCTACTTTGATGTCCAAAGCTTCACAAATCGGCGTTGGGAATTTAAACGGATGCGCCGTAGAAGCAATCACAGTGTGACGATGACCATCTTCAGGGTGAGCCTCTAGTTCTTTCATATAAGCTCCCATCGCTACTGCTGTATGCGGGTCCATCACATAACCATAAGAATTGTACACTTGCTCGATAACTGCTTTTGTCATGTCATCATCTACATAGGCACCAGCAAATTCTGTTTGTATCGCTTGTAATTCTTCTGGCGTCACAGAGAATTTACCTTCTGTTTTCAGTGCTTTCATGCGCTGTGCTGTCAATTCTGCATTTTCACCGCTCACATAATACATAAACCGTTCAAAGTTAGAACTTTCTAAAATGTCCATGGACGGGGAAATTGTCGTGTAGAATGGACGATTCATATCGTAAGTACCAGTGTTAAAGAAATCCGTTAACACATTATTTTGATTAGACGCACAGATTAGTTTTCCCACAGGAATACCCATGCGTTTTGCATAGTAAGCTGCCAAAATATTACCAAAGTTACCTGTTGGCACCACTACGTTGAACGCTTCATCTTCATGGATAGCACCTGTATTTACTAGCTCCGCATAAGCCGCTACATAGTATACCACTTGTGGCGCTAAACGACCAATATTGATGGAATTTGCAGAAGAGAACTTCACACCTTTGTCTGCTACTTCCTTTGCTACATCAGCATCCACAAAGAGACGTTTCAAAAATTGTTGCGCATCATCAAAGTTACCTTCGATAGCTGTTACATTGACATTCGCACCTTCTTGCTTTTGCATTTGTTCTTGTTGCATTGGGCTAACGCCATCTGTAGGGAAGAACACTTGAATATGCGTTCCCGGCGCATCTTTGAACCCTTCTAAGGCCGCTTTTCCTGTATCACCAGAGGTCGCCGTCAAGATCAACACTTCTTTTGTTTCTTTCTCCGCTTCCTTCGCTGCTACTAGCAAGTATGGAAATAAGGACAACGCCATATCTTTAAAGGCTTGTGTGCGACCGTGGAACAACTCCAACACTGACACGCACTCTAACAAGGAATGCATTGGTGCCATATCTGGAGTATCAAAGTTCACTGTATTATAGGCACTGCGAATCATCGTTTCTAATTCTACTTCTGTGAAAGTCGTAAATAACTTACTCAATACCACCAGTGCAATTTCTTCATAGCTTTTGTCTGCCACATCGCGGTAGGACAAACATTGTTCCGGAAACTCTGCCGGCACATATAAACCACCATCACTCGCCAATCCATGGAGCAATGCAAAGGTCTCACTTACCGTTTCATGACTGCGCGTACTTGTATACTTCATTCTTTCATCCTTTATGTTTCACAATATATTGTATTATCTTCATTCATTATAAATTAATGCTATCCATTTAGCAAGAAAAGGAGTACTCCGATCTCAATCATGACAATTAGTAATAAAAGTCACAATTATGCCGTTCTAATTACAAAATAGTCATACTTATTCATCTTGTTCTTGACATTGAAAAACCAAAAGAGTACAATACACACATACAATCAAACATTCGGGAATAGGTGCGAAAGCATAATAGAGAAGCCAGTTAAAGTCTGGCACGGTCCCGCCACTGTAAAGCAGAGCAAATCCAATTATGTCACTGGGAAACTGGGAAGGCTGGAGGCGCGTTGAAGCTAAGTCAGGAGAACTGCCTATTCATCATTCACCACTTGACCTACGAGAGATAGGGAGGAGAATCAAAAGCCTTTTTCTGATACTCCAAAACACAAGAAAAAGGATTTTTTATTATTACAATATGCGTTGTATGGGATACGTCACATATTGATGATCGCCTTATCATGGCCAAGTGAACCTACCATTATGGTATTAGCACTCAAAGTGTTGATATAGTTGTCATGATTTTGTATGGGCGTACATCATCATCCTAAAAAGAACCTGCCGGCGGGCAGGTTCTTTTTTTTTGCGTCATTACTAAATAGGGAGACCCCTCACATACGAGTGGCCTCCCATATTTTTATCATAATTCTATTTACTCTCTATCATCATTGCCTTACACATGGTACAATACAATTGCATAGGGGATTCCGGCCCCTTGTATCATACCCTCAAAGGCAATATGCGTGTCCAGCGCTAGCTTTAGAGGGTTTTTTCTTTGTCTATATACATGGCTTTGAAATCTTCATAGTCTTCCACCATGTAATCTGGCATCATGGATAAAGCTTTTTCTTGTATCCATTCTGGGATTCCGTAATAGGCTCCTGCCACAGCACCGACAATGGCACCTAATGTATCGCAGTCACCGCCGATATACATTACATTGCGAATAGCCGATTCATAGTCTTCACTTTCAAAGAAACATTGCATTCCTTCTGGCACCGTTTTTTGACAACTTGGCTCAAACTTATACGTCTTGTGCAGTTCTTCCACGCTGTACTCGCCAGGGTCGTATGATTTTACCATCTTTTGGATTTCCTCTTTCGTAGCTCCATGCAGTGCTTTGAACACAGCTAACGCTGTCACCTCTCCCCCTTTCAATCCTTCCGGATCATTGTGAGTAGTACCTGTTATAATTTGACTCAACAGTTTCACTTCCATTTCACTATTTCCTACGTAAGCCACAGGGCTAATACGCATCGCTGCTCCATTACCCCAACTACCATAGGGTTCTGTCACATCAGATAATCCCCACTGAAAGAATTTAGCTCCAAACCCTCCCATTGGCAATGGATTAGAAAGAAAATATTCTTTCATCCGAAGCACAGTCACTCGTTGTAAGTGTGTCCCCCCTTCCTTTTACATCGATTAAAGCCCGTGCAATAGCACATGTTAAAATCGAATCATCTGTAGGCTCACATCGTTCTGACAAGAACTCAAATTCTCGGCTTTTGATATTATCAAACTCATAAATAGAGCCCGCCATATCTCCAATGATTGCTCCTAACATAGAACTCCTTTCTAGTGTCTCCACCATAACAATTGCGCCAAAAACATAGATGTATGCAAAAATTATATACTCTTATATTTTACATGCAACATACCAAGCTATATCTATTGATATAACTGAATTGCCATCATTATACACCATGTTCTTTTAAGAGATAATACCCCTCTAGAAGCCATAGACTTGTATCATATTTAGTGATAAAATTAAATGTTATTAAGATTGTAAAAATAAGTAAGTTTGGGAGGTAGTATGTCTTTAATTTCTATGATTAAACATTTCCTACTTGTAGCTGCCCCCGTCATTGCTACACAATTTTCTATCATTATTGGTAGTTTTATAGCAGTCACATTAACGGGGCAATACAGTACTATAGATTTAGCAGCTATCGGTGTGGGATATAACTTATGGGTCGCCGCTTTTTTTGGTCTGTCAGGAATTCTCCTTGGTGTGACCCCCATTATTTCTCATGCCTTAGGGGCTAAAAAAACTGAATCGGTAGCTGCAACTATGTGGCAAAATATCTATTTAGGGCTTGCATTTGCAACAGTTCTTATACTTACCACCCTGCTTGGTTTATCTCCTTTGTTAGATCTATTAGGATTAGAACCGTCGGCAAAATCTGTTTGCATCCAATATATGAACGCCATGTGCGTCGCCTTTCCAGCTATGATGATTATGTCTGGATTCAGATATATCGTCGATGCTCACGGAAATACTCGCTACTCTTTATACATCATTGGCAGTAGTGTACTATTTCAGTCTATTTTCAATGTACTATTCATACAAGGTTATGGCCCCATCCCCGCTCTTGGGGGCTTTGGTGCCGGTATTTCAACGGCCATCGCCTATTGGTATATGATGTTATGTTTTCTCGGGCTCATTACATTCCATAAACACTTCAAACAGTATCGATTTTGGTCTTCTTTCACTGGTCCAAGTTGGATACTTATTCGAGATCAATTAGCTCTAGGGATTCCTATTGGTCTCTCTATCTTTGCAGAAATCAGCATTTTTAGTGCTGCGGGGATTGCTATGACTAAGTTCGGCACAGAAATCATAGCCGCCCATCAAGCAGCGTCTAGTTTCCTTGGATTAACATTTTCTTTTCCATTGAGTTTAAGTATGGCATCCACCATCGTCATCGCCTATGAGTTAGGGGCTAAACGATATCAAAATGCTATTACTTACACATGGATTACTCGTGGTGTAGCAGCTGTCATAGCACTTTGCATTGGAACCTATTCTTTCACTCATATCGACTTCCTAGCCAGCCTATATACCAAGGAAGATCATATGATTCCACTTATTGAAAGTTTCATTTCTTACGCCGTATTTTTCACAATTATCGATGCTGTAGGCACACCTTTACAAGGAGTTCTCCGAGCCTATCGTGATGTAACTAGCGTTTCTATTATTACCATCGGCACCTATTGGGGCGTGACCGTACCCGTTGCATACCTTTGCTACCTATTCACAGACTTCGGGCCTTACTCCGTTTGGATTGGATTATTATCAAGTACGTCTTCGGCTGCACTCTGCTATATGTATCGATTACGTAAAGTCCAGCGCAATGTACTGAACATGTCATTCTAAAAACATCAATAAAAACTAAACCTTTTAAATGACGAGGCATTCCATGAACAGCCTCGTTTTTATGTGATAACGACATACACAGGCAATTAGACACAATCATTGGCACAAAACATATGGTATCAGCTGAAACCTCGATAGGTAAATTAACTAGTATAACAGCACGCTATACCTCCATTTTACTTTTGACATATTATTATAAATACTATAGAATATAGAGATGTAATTTGCGGGACCTATTCAATCCCCTTTTATATTCATTCATTAATTATTATTACATCTATATATATGTTCCTCGTCTTGCGTGTCTGCATAAGCAACTCACAGCATATACACATATCTATTATGCTGAAATATACATACCGCTTCGATGTCTTTATATAAATGTATCTTTATTATTTTGTAAAAGAAGGAGCTCCTATGGCTACTGTAAATCCAAATTATGAAAATCTACAAGGTTCTTATTTATTCGCTAATATTGCTCGTAAAGTAGAAGCTTTCAAAGAAAGCCATCCTGAGGCAGACATCATTCGCCTTGGTATCGGCGATGTGACTCGCCCTCTTGTGCCAGCTGTCATTGAAGCGATGCACGCAGCAGTAGATGAAATGGGTTCTGCTGACACTTTCCGTGGCTACGGTCCTGAGCAAGGCTACGATTTCTTGCGCAATGCCATCGCGGAAGGCGATTATGCACCATTAGGTATTACAATCCAACCGGATGAAATCTTCGTGTCTGACGGAGCAAAATCTGATGTGGGTAACATTCAAGAAATTTTCTCCGAAGACAACATCATCGCTATTACTGACCCTGTGTACCCAGTATACCTTGACTCTAATGTCATGGGCGGCCGCACTGGCAAAGCTATCGACGGCATCTATGAAAAAGTGGTATATTTACCAACCAATGCAGAAAATAATTTCTCTCCAGCATTTCCAAAAGAACGAGTAGATATCGTCTATCTTTGCTGCCCTAACAACCCAACTGGTACCGTATTAAGCCGTGCTCGCTTGGCAGAATGGGTACAGTGGTGTAAAGATAACGAAGCGATCTTAATGTTCGACTCCGCTTATGAAGCTTTTATCACATCCACAGATACAGTTCGTTCTATTTATGAAATCGAAGGCGCCCGTGAAGTAGCTATCGAATTCCGTTCTTTCTCTAAAACGGCAGGTTTCACTGGTACTCGTTGTGCCTACACTGTAGTTCCTCATGAAGTAACTGCCAAGAACGCAGAAGGTAAGCGTGTTCCGCTGAACCCAATGTGGAATCGTCGCCAGACTACAAAATTCAATGGTGTTCCTTACATCATTCAACGTGGTGCTGCTGCTGTTTACACACCAGAAGGTCGTGCACAAATTAAAGAACACATCGCTTACTACATGGAAAATGCTCGCATCATCCGTGAAGGCTTAGAAGCCATTGGTCTAACTGTATTTGGTGGTATTGATGCTCCATACATTTGGATTCAAGCACCAAAAGGCATGACTAGCTGGGACTTATTCGATACCTTATTAGAAAAGGTACACATTGTAAGCACTCCTGGTTCTGGCTTTGGTCCAGAAGGCGAAGGCTATTTACGTCTCACTGCATTCGGCAGCCGGGAAAACACCATTCGTGCAGTCGATCGCATTAAAACATTACAATTTTAATATCTTCCCCCTTTTCTCTATGAGAATTTTTCGCTATAATGGTACATGCGAAAATAGCGGACACAGTGCCCTATTTTATGTCATCATATACTGTAATTTCTCATTACAGTTCGTATAATAGTAATCGTATTGAAAGTATCAACTTTCACGAAAGGAAGTAACATGAGCAACATTCGTATTGGTATCGTTGGATACGGTAACCTTGGCCGCGGTGTAGAAGCGGCTGTAGCATTACAACCAGATATGGAATTGGTAGGCGTATTCTCTCGCCGTTCTGGTTTACAAACTGTTAGTGGCGTACCTAGCTACACAATGGAAGAAGTAGAATCTTTCAAAGGCAAAATCGATGTCATGGTATTATGCGGCGGTAGTGCGACAGACCTAATCGATCAAACTCCTGCTATTGCAGCTCATTTCAATGTGATCGACAGCTTTGACACACATGCTCGTATTCCTGAGCATTTCGAAAACGTGCGCAAAGTAGCTCAAGAAGCTGGTACTGCGGCTCTTATCTCTTGCGGTTGGGACCCTGGCATGTTCTCCTTACAACGTGTGTACGCTGAAAGTATCTTACCGCAAGGCGATTCTTACACATTCTGGGGCCGCGGCGTATCCCAAGGTCATTCCGATGCTATCCGTCGCATCGAAGGCGTAGCAGATGCTCGCCAATACACTGTGCCTAAACAAGAAATCATCTCCGCTATCCGCAATGGTGAAACACCAGAAGTGACAGCTACTTCTTCTCACCTTCGTGAATGCTATGTGGTCCTTGAAGAAGGCGCTGACGCAGCTCGCATCGAAAACGAAATTAAAACAATGCCTAACTACTTCGTTGGCTATGAGACAGCTGTAACATTCATCTCCCAAGAAGAATTAGATACTAACCACAAAGGCATCCCACATGGCGGTCTTGTGATCCGCAGCGGCGAAACTACAACAGGTACAAAACACATCTACGAATTCGGTTTACAATTAGATTCTAACCCTGAATTTACTGGTGCTGTATTAGTAGCCTTCGTTCGTGGCGTACATCGCTTAGCAGCACATGGTGGCCGTGGTGCTTTCACAGTATTCGATATCGCACCAGCTTGGTTGTCTCCAAAATCTGCTGAAGAATTACGTGCCCATTATCTATAAGATATACGTTAGTAGCATCTTATTTCATAAGATAGTCAGAACTGTAATAACATATCTAAAATAAAGTAGAGGAAAGTTGGTCAAAAAGCATCAACTTTCCTCTATTATTACATTTTGTATAAATCTATTGGCAGTTAGTATGCAATTATGGTATACTATGACTGTAAAAAAGAGAGCCCACAACGTGTACTAGGCGTTAGGCTCATCTCGAAACGTATCAAAAATCGAAATGCCTAACGTGTTAAGGTACGCGAAACCTTATATCGTTAGGCTTTTTACTTACTTTTACGGTAAGTCAAAATTGCTACAACTAACATTCCAAACTGTATCAATACAGATGCGATTTCAAATGGTGTCATAGTATCACCTCCTCCCAGAGTAGGAAGAGATGAGCCCAACTCACGTTGGAAGCTCTCTTATTTATAGTATATCACAAATTATACATACCGTTTATACTATTTTGATAATGTATCGCAAGCACTAAAGGAGTTACCAATGAGCACAAATTTAGAAGTAGGCATTGTAGGCCTTCCAAATGTCGGAAAAAGTACATTGTTTAATGCTATTACAAAGGCTGGCGCCGAAGCGGCAAACTACCCATTCTGTACTATCGAACCAAATGTAGGCGTCGTAGACGTACCAGACGCTCGTTTAGCGGTGTTGGCTGAGATGTTCGGTTCTAAACGCATCTTACCTGCTGCCATGCGTTTCGTAGACATCGCAGGCCTTGTAGCTGGTGCATCCAAAGGGGAAGGTTTAGGCAATAAATTCTTAAGCCACATCCGCCAAGTCGATGCCATTGCACAAGTGATTCGTTGTTTTGATGACCCTAACATCACACATGTGGCTGGTTCTGTAGATCCTGTTCGCGATATTGAAATCATCAACACTGAACTTTGTTTAGCTGACCTTGAAAGCGTAGATAAACGCTTACAACGTATTGCTAAGTTAGCAAAATCTGGTGACAAAGATGCTCGCATTGAAGCACCTATTTTAGAAAAAGTATCTGCTGCTTTAGGCGATGCCATCCCTGTTCGTGCCCAAGGCTTAGCAGAAGATGAGCTAGACATCTTAAAAGACCTAACACTTTTAACAGCTAAAAAATCTTTATACGTAGCCAATGTGGGGGAAGATGAAGTGTCCGACTACTCTGGCAACGAATTTGTCAAACAAGTAGAAGACTATGCTGCTAAAGAAGGTTCTGGCGTAGTTGTCGTATCTGCTCGCATTGAATCTGAAATTGCTGAATTATCCGACGAAGAAGCAACAGCTTTCCTAGCTGATCTCGGTTTAGAAGAAAGCGGCTTAACAAAATTAATCAAAGCTAGTTACTCCTTATTGGGCTTAATTAACTACTTCACAGCTGGCGAAATGGAAGCTCGTGCGTGGACTATCGTGGAAGGCACAAAAGCCCCTCAAGCAGCTGGTAAAATCCACTCTGACATCGAAAAAGGCTTCATCCGTGCAGAAATTGTATCCTTTGACGATTTAGAAGCTTGCGGCAGCCAAAATGCAGCCAAAGAAAAAGGTCTTGTTCGCCTAGAAGGCAAAGACTATATTATGAAAGACGGCGATGTAACACATTTCCGTTTCAACGTATAATACTATCCATAGCAAAAAAGCTAGGTACACTCCTTTGAGTGCACCTAGCTTTTCTATATGTACCTATGTCAAATATATCTCCCAGTACCTATATCGACAACATCAACGCTTATATTCTATCGGTTCTTTCCCTTTTTCATAATAATACATATGAGAAGGGGTTATTTTTTCTACTTCAAAGATACGCAACACATCTTCTATGTATTCTTCTTGCACACCAATAGAGAGCCCACAAGCGCTAGATAGCTCTGGTGGAACTGGCATTAACTGATGAGGCACTTTATATTGCCCTAACATTTTATCTGCTTTATCTGCAAAATAGTAAGAACTAAATAGAACGAGTACTTTTTGTGGTACCTTATCTGTAGCTGTATCAGGTTTCTTACTATCTACCGTAAAAACGTTCATGTGCATCTACCTCATTCAATCTTTCCAGTTCTATCTGCCAATGTCACCCCGCATCTAATTACAATGTAACAAAGGGTTCTTGCATCATACTTTCAGTAATGGCATACAGATTCGTAATAGTGCCTACTTGCACTTTGTCTTTTACTTCATAAAAGTCTAAGCAAATGCCACAGCCACTAACAGTTACCCCTGCTGCTTCTAAGGCTTTGAAGTTTTCAATATGTTCAGACCCTTCTACGAGCATTTTTACAGCACTATTAATGCAATAGATGGCTTTGGGTTTCACATCTGTTTCCGTCAATACATAGATGAACGTTTTCATCAAGTTACGGCCTAACTCTTCACTACCTTCGCCTAAATAATCCTTCGTGAATAGTAGTACTTTGCCACCCATAGAAGAGGTTGGCACAGATGGTACTACAGCGCCCATCAATTCAGGGGGAACTGTATCTTGACTAATCGGCGCACCCATTGCAGCTTTTTCTGCTTTTGTTTTTTCATAAGCTGCGATACTACGTTCCAAACTACCTGTTCCATTTGTCATATAAAATGGGGCCTCTCCACCGGCAATCGTTGTATTCGTCACAACCTTTCCTAAAGGTGCGGCAAATTCATTTTCAAAAATAGCTTCCAAATCTAGGTCCTCTAAATCATTCGACGTTTGAATGTTGGCAGCACTAGCTGTAGCTACTTCCTCTTTCACCG
This sequence comes from uncultured Veillonella sp., assembly GCA_963516605.1. Lineage (GTDB taxonomy): Bacteria > Bacillota > Negativicutes > Veillonellales > Veillonellaceae > F0422. The sequence continues at coordinate 120,728 of CAUQBP010000003.1, forward strand.
CTGTAGGAGGAATCAATACAACGATATAATTTCCCTCTTGTTCTAATACATGGTTTTCATAGCCTCGGTATTCCCCTAATTTCACCACATTGTCACGGCTCACATCATTGTCGACAATGACTTTTACATACGTATTTGCATCGGCATCCATAGCCTTCTTTGCTTCAATCACTGGTGCTGGGCATACTTGGCCTCGCATATCTATCGTTACTTCTTTATTTGACATAGACTTGTTTCCTTCCTTCCTGAATAACACGGCCAATCTGTGCGGCCTGTAAACCCTTTGCTTGTAACGCTGAAAGTAACTGTTTTCCTTCACTTTCAGAACAAGCAAATAATAAACCACCTGATGTTTGCGGATCAAAACAAATATCACTCCATACTGGATCTAAATGGTCAGCAAACTCAGCTTGATCACCTAATGCCTTACGATTCCCATAGGTAGCCGCTGGGACTAGGCCCATACGAGCAGCTTCTAATACATCGGTAAAGAGAGGAATTTGCTCCGCATAGAGTTCCACAGATGTTCCACTAGCTTTTGCCATTTCAGATACATGACCAATCAGACTGAATCCTGTAATATCCGTACAACCGTGAATGGTAAACTGCACCGCCACATCACGAGCTCCTTTATTAATCGTTCCCATACTGTGGACAGCTTCCTGCACACCTTCAGGGAATACGCCACCTTTCGCAGCCGTGTTCATAATGCCCGTCCCAATCGGTTTAGATAGAATTAACACATCCCCCACTTGAGCATCTCCATTGGTCCAAATATGATGTGGATCAATGAGACCTGTCACAGCCATCCCAAAAATAGGCACTTCATTTTCGATACTGTGACCACCAAGAAGAGCTACTCCCGTCTCCAGTAAGACCTCATTGGCACCTTCTAATACCTCACGAAGGACACCTTCTTTCACTAAAGGCACCGGAAAACCTACAATATTCAGCGCTGAGATGGGAGTACCACCCATAGCATATACATCGCTTAGGCTATTACACGCTGCCACCCGACCAAAGAGTCTCGGATCTGCCACTGGAGGTGTAAAAAAATCCACCGTTTGTACAATGGCTTGACTTTCATTAATTTGATACACCCCTGCATCTTCCATACCAGATGCATCAGTCAATACAGCTGGATGTGTGGGCATCTTCATATGCTGTAACACATCCGCTAAGATGTGCGGCCCAATCTTACAGGCGCAACCGCCCTTGGCTGCATATTTCGTTAAATCAACCATAGGTATCCCTCTCCTAGAAAACTATCATGATGTACGAATCGCTTCTTATTCTTCTGTTGCTTCTTTTCTAGATACTATCTTTTTTACATTCTTTTCAAACTTAGGTCGTGGTATCATCACTTGATGCCCACAGCCTTCACAGACTGTTACGAAATCAACGCCAGTTCGTTTAATCTCCCAATTCTGACTACCACAAGGATGAGGTTTCTTCATTTGTACCACATCACCTACTTGGTATTTTACAAATCCCATAGGCACCTCCTATTTCCATGATTATGTCTATAGTATATCATCTAACTTTATATTTCTCTATAGGACCTTATGGGTATTGCTGAAAGTTTCTCCCTATGCAATACTTACAAACTATGAACATTGATGACGAGTATCATTTGATAAGACCTCAAAAATACCTAGCATATCACTATATAGCTCAAAGCCTATAAATAGAGGTATTTCTATGTATTATCATTACATTTTTATCTTTTGAGTTCGATTCTCAATTTCTAATTTGTGTAATCCCCCTATTTAACAGGGGAATTAACACGCTACAAATGTGATAATAAAGCCGATTGAGAGAGTTTATCATTTATAAAAAATTTTTAAAATTTTCTAAAAAAAGACTTGCATTTCTCATTTTCATAGTCTATAATGTAATCAACAATGATTATTCGTTAAGTAACGAAATCAATAGGGACTTGTTCAAGTGAACAAGCCCACTATACAAATAAGTATTTATTTTATTACAACTATGTAAAGTACATGGAGGAAAGAAAATGCCAGAATTAAAAGGTACTCAAACAGAAAAAAATCTTCAAGCAGCATTCGCTGGTGAATCTCAAGCTAACCGTAAATATACATACTATGCAAGTGCAGCTCGCAAAGCTGGTATGAACAAAATTGCTGATTACTTCGAAGAAACAGCAATCAACGAATCCGCTCATGCTAAAGTATGGTTCAAATTGTTACACGGTGGCGATGTAAACGCTGACGTAGCGATCAACTTAAAAGACGCTGCTGCTGGTGAACACTACGAGCACACTGTAATGTACCCAGAATTTGCTAAAGTTGCAAAAGAAGAAGGTTTCGCTAAAATCGCTTACTTATTCGAACAAGTTGGTGTTATCGAAGCTCGTCATGAAGAACGTTACCTTGACCTTGTAACTGCTGTTGAAGGCGGTAAAGTGTTCAAACGTGAACAACCAGTTGCTTGGATCTGTGCTAACTGTGGTTACATCCACATCGGCGAAGAAGCTCCAAAACTTTGCCCAGTATGTGCTCATCCACAAGCATTCTTCTCTCAACACGGAGAAACTCTTATCTAATTAGTAAACCGAGTGGTTTCTTAGATAAGTACTATAACATTGTATCAAGTGATACAAACAACCTACATTAAGAACTAAGTAGTTCTAAGGGTATGTACCCGAAACAAATAATATACTAAGTAGTAATGATGTCTACCCAAGTGGGTCAAATTACATATACGTTATCCCAAGTGGGTTAGATCTAGTATAAGTATACTAAAGCGACTGTGAAAACAGTCGCTTTTTTGTATATTAACCTATACAAGCTTATGGCTATCATCTACCTAACCGATATAACTATCTTGTAGTATTCATCATCTTCTCTTCATATTCGTAGGATATACTTTAGATACAGATAACAGGGTACACTACATTAGTTTTAACTCTTATACTTCTAACTATATGCTTAATTCATAGTTTCTCCCTATAAAAGCCTTGAAACAGCATATAATACACTATGTGGTAAGCTACTAATAGGGTGTACCTAATTAACGTTTATAAACTAGCTAATACGAAGGAGACACTTATGAAACGTACATTACTATTAACGACACTAGCCATAACTATCGGTTCTTCCGCTTTTGCTACATCCATTAACTACCCTAGTTTTCAAGGAGAGCATAAACCTATGTCTTTCAAAATGGCATCCACGGAAGATATGAAAGCCTACACAATAGACTTAGAAAATTATCTAGCTGATACAGATGCAGTGATTCAAATGTTGATCACTAAAAAACGTGCTGCTATCGATACTTACAATGCCGGTGTACGCGAATATAACAAGGATGATTTTTTCCACAAAGACCGTGTTGAGCCTTACTCCTATGATGAAAGCTACTCCCAAACAAAACGTGTAGGTGGTCATACATACCATTCCTTCGGAGATACAGTGATTATCACGTCTGATAATATCATTCCTGTAGCAGAAGAAACAAAATCCCAGAAAAAAGAGGAAGATGATGCCTTCGCACGTATGATGCGCCGCATGGAAAAACACCTTGGCGTTGATCGCTGGTAAGGTTTCCCATATATACCCTTAAATATCCTTAAATATCCTTAAATAGCCTTACACTATCCTTACCTATATTCTTTTATATTCCCTTCCCTATATCAACATATACCCCATACAAATAAGGACCTCTATCGCGCGATAGAGGTCCTTATTTTACATCTGTCATGGCACACTCAAGGAATAGCCTATTTTCTTCAACTCTATGATAGAAAAAAGCTGCAACCTACGCTATATCTGTAGGTTGCAGCTGTATATCTTCTAATACTTTCATCATAGATACATAATGCATCTAATACATTACTTATACCTTATCGAATTGTTTTTGTGTCGTTAAATGCTTCTTGGTCGAAGGTACCTTGTAAACGATCTACTACGATAGCATTTGTCATAGAACCACTTACGTTTAACATGGTACGTCCCATATCAACGATAGGATCTACTGCTAAAATTGGAGAAATGGATCCGAAGAAAGCACCCATACCGGTACCAGACAAGGAAACAGAGGCTGCCATCGTCGCTGTACCAGGTACGCCAGCAATTCCCAAGGAGCCTAAAGCGATAACTATAACGCTCATTACATACATTGTAAAGTCTAATGGCACACCAGATACTCGAGCAATATAGATGATACATAACGCTGGGAAGATACCTGCACAACCTTGCATACCTGCTGTGGTACCAAAGCTTGCTACTGTATTCGCAGTGGCAGGATTAACACCTAATTTTTTAGTCAATGTTTCTACCGTCAATGGTAACACACCCATACTAGAACGAGATGTGAAAGCTAAGATTAATGCCTCTTTTGCTTTACGGAAGTACATAATAGGGCTCACACCGAATACTGTTAATAATACGGCTTGTACAAGTAACATAATCACTACGCCTACATAGATCAAGATGATGAACAAGGCCATATCAGCAATAGCGCCAAAGCCTTTTTGCGCTAATGTAGTAGCCAACAATGCAACGACACCATATGGCATCAAACCGATGATGAAATCAGCTACCCAGAAAATCACCGTATAGGCTTCATCAAATAGTTTTGTCATCACTTCTAAATCACTGGCACCATGTTGTTTTACCAGTCTAGCAATACCGCCGATGATAACACCGAATACTACGATGGCGATAACATTGGTTTGCGCCATAGCATTTACAGGATTGGAAGGAATCAAGGCACGCAATGTGTCTACTACTGGTTTTACTTCACGCATTTTAGAATCACCAGCCACCGCTAAGGTACCTTCCCCTAATCCAGTTACTGTACCTAGCACTAAGCCTACGATAGCAGCAATACCAACCATGACTAAGGCTACCACGCCTGTGGAGGATACAAGACGCTTTAAGTTCGCATTCGTATCCATATGTAAGATGACATGAACAATGGAAATAAATACCACAGGAATAACGAGCATACGAATTAAATCAATGAATCCTCCCCCGATAAGAGAGAACCACTTCGTGCTTTCCTTGATGAATACCACGTCCATCGGGTTGTTAGGAAATCCTGCAATCAGTTGTACCGCAACCCCTAGTATAGCACCTACTACAGTGGCAACCATTACAAGTGTACCGAAATGAATATTTCTTTTCTGAAGAAAATACACATATCCTAATGCGATAACGAATAGCACTAGTATACCTATCGTCATAGGATCGCTAATCATGAGAAATTGTGTAAAAAATGGCATATCCATACAAATTCCCCTTCCTTTCCAGACCTAACTATAGTCCAATTACTTCTTGATTCCCTGCACTGTACAGGCAACAATATGACCCAATTATATCATTCTCAATATAGTACGTCAATATTCCTACTTTTTATATAGGTTTATATCCATGAGTTATAATCATAAACTAAACCATAATTAATAGCATTAGTTAACAAATATAGGAGACGAATTATAAAATTTATAGTACAATAGAATAGTAAAGGTTAACAATAAGAGATCTATTGTACGATGATGTGCGCCCATGAATAGAAACGAACTAACATGACATCTGACTACGTATGTTTAGGAGGATACCATGGATACATCTTACTATTATAATTTTATCATCTTAGTACAAACGGGGAATATGACGCAAGCAGCAGAGATACTGCATATTACACAACCAGCTTTAAGTAAGCAACTCAAGTACTTAGAAGCAGAATTTGGTACCCCCCTATTAGTCATCAAGCGTGGCCAGCGTGGAGCTAGCTTTCACCTCACTGAAGCAGGTCGTATCTTTTATGAAAAAGCACAACAATTGTGTTCCATTGAGGAGTCTACCTACGCTGATGTAAAGCGTCTTAGTTCTGAGGTAGAAGGCACTCTTCGTATCGCCTCCTCTGCCTCAAGGTCTACCGCCTTAATTCAACAATATTTGCATTTCTTTTCCCGCCAATACCCTGTAGTGCGTTATGAAATTTATGAAGGATTAATGACAGATGTAACGGAATCCTTATTAAATGGTAGCGCTGAAATTGGTTTATGCAATGAGCAAATGGTAGATACCAACAAATTTGATGTTCTCTACACGCAAACAGAGGATTTATATGCTCTTTTCCGAAAAGATTTATTTTGGACAGACCGTGACTTGGAAAGTATTTCTTGGAAAGATATTTCCAAATGTCCTCTCAGCTTATCTGGTGGTTCTGTACGTATGCTCATGCAAGCTCACCACAACGACTTCTCTTCTCTTAATGTCATTTCTGTAACGACTACGAAGAGCTCCGCTATTGAATGGGCTCAATCAGGCCGTACCATAGCGATTATCCCAATGGACGGACAGGAAACCGTATCCCATCCAGATATGACACGCATTAGGCTTTCAGAGCTAACAAATACATTCTATAAAGCGTTTATCACCATCAAAGGACAACCTTTGTCCATGGTGGCACAACAGTTTTTAGAATTCTATAAAGCACATTCTGGTGGAGAATAATATAGTAATACAAAAGGGTCCCGAAGGACCCTTTTTTCATATCCAATTATAATTCTTCTGTTTCTTTGATTAAGCCTCGTTTTTTCTTATTTAGATATAAGAAATACAGTGGCAAGATAATAATACAACCACCAAGACCCCAAATCAATTGATTTGGTTTTGCCTGTGCCAACATCCAAAGAGATGTAATGATGGCAATCACAGGAATAATAATACCTCCCGGAATTTTATACGGACGCTCTTTATGAGCCCATTTTTTACGGAAAATAATGACAGAAATACAAGTTGGTAAATACTGCGTAAACCGAGATACGGCGCTGATGGCTGCCAATTGAACAAAGCTACCGCTCCATGCTAGTAATAAGCTGAATACACCTGTCACAATACATGCAACAACTGGCGTACCCCAACTAGTACGTTTGGCTAGGATACTTGGTAACATACCATCTTCTGCCAAGGACGTTGCAATACGAGGTCCTAGGAAGGACTGAGCAATGTTAATACCACCCATAGATAACAACGTACCGGCTAGCACGAAGTACATACCCCATGGTCCCATAATTTGACCAAATGCCGTTTGCAATGGTGCTTTATCATTAGCAAGGCTATCACCCATAATACCGATACATACTGCCAATACCAACATATATAGCACAGATACGATGATCATGACCGTAATGATGGCACGAGGCAAATTCTTTTTAGGATTTTCCATATCTTCTGCGGCTACCGCAATGGCTTCAAATCCAGTATACGCAAAGAATAGCAATATCGCAGTGGCTGCGAATGCTCCCGATACGCCTCCATCTGAAAGTTCCACGAAATCTGGTACAAACGGTGTAAAGTTTGTACCATTAATGGCAAACAACCCGATGACAATGAACGCAAATAAAGGCACTAACTTAGATACGGTAATCAAGTTATTCAGAATTTTAGTCATATTAACGCCAATAATATTAATCACCGTTAATAAGACGATGATGATCGTGGCGATGACATCTTTCATAAAATCCCCAGATAGCGCCGGAATAGCTGCCCCCAAGGCTGTCGCAAATCCTACTGCCATAACTGCCCAAGCAATGAGCACTACAATCCATTTAAGAACGCCTACTTCAAATCCCCAAAAGTCACCTAAAGAATGTTTTGCGTATAAATAGGGTCCTCCATTACGAGTGAAGAATCCCGCTACTTCAGCAAAGCATAAGGCGATACAAATGGCAAGGAATGCATCAAATAACAGCACCCCTAAACTCGCTGGTCCCATAAGAGCATATGCTTTATTCGGTAATAAGAAAATCCCTGTTCCTACAATAGCGTTAATACCGAGGAGAACGATACTCCAAAAGCCAAATTTACTATCTTTTTGTTCCATATTAGGCCTCTTTCTTAGCTGCCTCTACAAAGTCTTTGAAAATCGCTGCATTCAACTCTGTATGACGCATCATTTCCGGATGGAATTGGTACGTACGTAGGTATGGGTAGTCTGTGCCTTCCATAGCTTCTACTACAGTATCTTTAGCACGGCCTACTACACGCAAGCCTTCTCCTACTTCTTTCACAATTTGGTGGTGATGAGAGTTAACCATCACTGTTTCAGATTCTAATACACCAAATAATTTGGAATCCTTTTCAATCACCATAGAGTGCGTTGGTAATCCTGCTGTTTGATTTTGGGAATGCTTGATCGTAGCAAAGGCAGGTAAGTCTTGATATAAGGATCCTTTATGGGCTACGTTGATAATTTGATGTCCACGGCAAATCCCCATAATAGGAAGCTTGCATTCTTTTGCGAAAGCTAATAAACGCATATCAAAGATATCACGTTCTGGCCAAATAGCACCTAATCCACGCTCTGGTTCTTCCCCATAGAATTGTGGGGCAATGTCATGACCACCAGAAAGAATGAGACCATCTAATCGTTCTACCAATGCTTTCAATGTTGCTTCATCTTCTTGGAATGGAATAATCACAGGAATGCCACCTGCTTCCAATACAGACTGCACATAATCATCATTCACATAGGATCGTTTATATCCTGGAAATGGACCGCCTTGGTCAATCATATGAGAACCTGAGATACCGATTAATGGTTGTTTCATAAGTAACACCTCTCCTTACTAATATAGAGTATATATAGCTATATAATAAAATAATTTATCCTTCATTACAAGGTGTACATACATCTATTCACAAAAATAGATGTATTTTTTGATTCCCGCCATACTACAAAAATAAAATTAGAGGAAAGTCCATACTATAGATGGGCTTTCCTCCATAAATCATCTTATATCTGTTACAATAACGTTTCTACTATATTCTATTGGTATGTACCTACCTTAACATAGGCAATGCCATCCATAATAGGGCGAGCAGTTCTTGCTACCCCTGCTTTGGTAACACATAAACTCTCTGTATCTATATCAATAGTAAATGTGAAAGTCCCACTTGGGTGACCTAATGTTACTGTTTTTGTACGCTTAGCTGCTTCACTGACTACATCATTGACAATCGTCCCTGGAATAAGTGCTGCTATTGCAGTAGCAATACCTCCAGTGACTGCATAGGCCTTATGAATCACTTGTAATGCTTTTGTTCGTGCTACTATATCTATCGATGCACCCTCAATGACACGACCCTGTATATCGGTATACGTAGAAGCAGTACCTACCATACATACCTTTGGAATGGCTGGACTAGCACTTTCTTTTGATGTCGCTAATCCCATTCTGACAGCGGCAGTCCTACGAATATCTTCTAATATATCTAATAGGCCCTCTGCATCTGCTTCAATGTCACTTGGCATTTCTGTTCCTGTATATCCTAAATCTTCTGCTTTCACAAATACACCCGGTGTGGCAGAGTCCACAAAACTTACGTCTATCCTATGATTATTCTTCGCTGTATGCGCATTTCCCACTTCCAAAGTGATGGTATCTCGCGCATTCCCCGTTGGCAGTAATTTCCCCGTTTTAGCCCCACTAGGGGATTGAAAGTAGAGCATAATTTGTGCCCCTGTACCAGGAACTCCATCGATGGCAAAGTCCCCTGTTACCACTGGTAATCCATCTTGTACAGGTATATGCGCTTCTATGATTTTATGGGTATTCGTATTATGTATGCGAACTACAGTTATTGGCTCTACTGGTTCTACCAAACCACGTAACATAGCAAAAATACCAACTCCAGATGAAATGTTACCACAATTACCTTCATAATCGACAACTGCCGTATCGATACCTACGTAAGCAAATGTATAATCTACATCACATCCTTCCACCGAAGCAGGTCCCACAATAGCCAGTTTACTCGTTAAAGGGTCTGCTCCTCCAATCCCATCAATTTGACGTACATCTGGACTCCCATAGAGGGATAGAATCATTGCATCTCGTTCTGTTGGATCTGTTGGCAAGTCTGGAGCATATAAATAAGCTCCTTTACTAGTTCCGCCACGCATATATAATACGGGTAATTTCATATAATCTTTCATCATACACCTCACATATAGAGGATGACACAGTCTGCACTGTGCCATCACTTACTCTAATTTATTAACTGTTATTCCTAATTATTGTCCACCATTACGTAAGAAGTTTAATTTACCTCCCGCTCGAACAATCTCTAATTGTCGTTCATTTAATGGTGTTCTTAATGTGTAGGTCGTAGATTTTGTTTTATTCTCTACGGTAAATACACCAGCTGCAAAGGAAGCATCATCACAATGATAGAATAATTCATCACCTTCTTGAATACTCTCATAATCTGCCTCATTTTCAAATAATAAAGGCAAAATACCAAAGTTCACAAGATTATCCATATGAATCCGTTCAATAGATTTTGCAATCACTGCTTTTACTCCTAAATACATTGGGCAAAGTGCGGCATGTTCACGAGAAGATCCTTGTCCATAACTTTCACGAGCTACAATCACATTATAGTATCCGTGCTCAACATTTTCTTTGCATTGCTCAGCAAAATCTGGTTTTACAGGACTAAATACATATTGACTATATTTAGGTACATTCGATCTAAATTTCAAATATGGTCCAGCTGGCATAATATGATCTGTTGTAATTTTATCTTCTACTTTAATCGTCACTTTAGCAGAAATTGTTTCTGGTAACGCAATATTGCTAGGAGGCTCTCCAATATTAGGACCTCGTAAAATAGATTGGTTTACATCGCATTTTGGAGCAACAATCAAGGAATCATCAATTTCATACACCTCAGGAAGCTCAATTGTTGGTACTTCTAAGCCTATTTCACGAGGATCCGTAATCGTTCCTGTTAAAGCAGAGGCTACCGCTGTTTCTACTGAAACTAAATGCACTAAGGCATCTTTAGTACCACTACGACCTTCATAGTTACGGTTATTCGTACGTAAAGAAATAGATTTTGTTCGTGGCGCTTGCCCGCAACCTACGCAGAATCCACAAGCACTTTCAAACAGACGTGCTCCGGAAGCAATGATATCTGCTAAGGCTCCATTTTTTGTAATCATTGCTAATGCTTGTTTGGAACCAGGAGCTACCCCAAAACTCACATCTGGATGAATTTTACGCCCTTTCAACATAGATGCCACCATCATTAAGTCTCGATAACTGGAATTGGTACAGCTTCCTACTAGTACTTGGTCTACTACAACATCTTTTAATTCTGCTACTGTTTTTACATTATCTGGAGAGTGTGGACATGCAATCATAGGCACTAATGTATTTAGATCAATTTCAATGACTTCATCATACTGTGCATCTTCATCTGTCTGTAATTCTACCCATACATCTTCACGACCTTGAGCGCGTAAAAACTCTTTTGTTTTTGCATCACTTGGGAAAATCGATGTAGTAATTCCCATTTCTGCACCCATATTCGTGATGGTTGCTCTCTCTGGTACTGTTAAAGATGCCACACCTTCACCTGTATACTCGATGGCTGTTCCAACATTTCCTTTAGTGGTTAAAATACTTAATACTTTTAGCACGATATCTTTTGCTGCACACCAAGGTTGTAAACGCCCATTTAATTTTATATTAGTAACTTTAGGACAAGTTAAATGGAATGGCTTTCCTGCCATAGATGCTGCCACGTCCATACCCCCAACACCGACAGCAAACATCCCTAAACCTCCAGCAGTTGGAGTATGACTATCTGCACCTACTAAGGTTTGACCTGGCCTAGCGAATCGTTCTAAATGTACTTGATGGCAAATCCCATTACCTGCTTTCGAATAATAAATACCATATTTACTTGCTACATCTTGTAAATATTTATGATCATCTGCATTTTCAAATCCATCTTGTAATGTATTATGATCTACATAGGATACAGATAGGGTCTTTACTCTGTCTAACCCTAAAGATTCAAATTCTAAATATGCCATAGTCCCTGTGGCATCTTGTGTTAAAGTTTGGTCAATGCTGATTGCAATATCTTCACCTGCAACCAGTGTTCCCTCTACTAAATGAGTTTCTAATATTTTATAGATTAAACTTTTTCCTGCCATCTTAGTCCTCCTACTTATGACTAACTACGGTTTTACCTTACTTGAAGGCTCTTATAGTTTAAGTATATATGTTGTGAGGAAATAAATAAAATAGATTACATTTATCTTGTATGATAAAATATTTTTATAAAAGGAGGGCAACCATGGAAACTATGGAAAAAGATTGGCATTTTTTTATTGCTATTGCAGAAGAAGGAAATATGACAAAGGCAGCCAATCGTTTATATATCTCTCAGCCTGCGTTATCGTATCGTCTACAGCAACTAGAAAAACAGTTCAATAAACCTTTATTTATACGTACATCTCGTGGTGTTACCTTAACAGAAACAGGGGAATTATATTATCACTATGCCTTAGATATGCTACATAGAAAACGTGAATTTGAAAACACTCTATCCAATTATAGTGATGAAATAACAGGGACATTACGGCTTGGTGTCTCGAGCATCTATGCCAATTATATGTTACCTGATATTTTATCAGGATTTACACAAGTCTATCCAAAGGTAAAGTTAGAAGTTTATACTGGTATTAGTTCTAAAATTGCTCAATTATTTCAATCTAATGAGGTAGAGGTAGCTATTATTCGCGGTCCTCAATCCATTGACGGTGAATCATTATTAATTCACACAGATCGCATCGGTTTAGTAACCAATACATCTTTACCTTCTAAACCTATGCCCAGAGAAGATATCCTGACTTTGCCATTTATACGATATGCGACAGCCCATGATTTATATACTATCATCGATAAATGGTGGAAACAGCATTACCAAGTCCCTCCCAACGATAGTATAAAAGTTGATACCATGGCTACATGTCGACAGTTCATCAGAAAAAATTTAGGATGGTCTGTCCTCCCAGAAACGGGCTTGGGAAGATTCTCTGATGAATTTACCTTTGAACCATTACTATGGGAAGATGGTACCCCTCTATTGCGAGAAACAAAGCTTTATTATCAAGCAAATGCACTACAACGTAGAGCTGTTCATACATTTATTTCGTATATAAAAAATAATATAGACTAAATAGAGGAACGTTGATATCTAACACTCAACGTTCCTCTATTATTTTATTTAGCAATAGAATATTCTCTTCATTCACAAAGGCTAATCAATACATCTCAAAGATATGTCACACTGTCAAAATAGCATCCAACCCATATTCTAGTTCTTTACAATGCTACACTCATCTGTATTCCTAGGACACGGTGTGGCACTGTAAAACCGCTTGGTACTTGTAATGGTGTGGACAAGAATATATTGTAGTTAGCACTTCCATAGTGTCCTTTCATGCCAATGGATCCGCCCCATAGATCTGTACCCAATATATCTTCTGTAGATTTGCCGTACACTTTACCATAATCTAAGCCTACATACAGTGTATGATTCTGATTTAATGCTACATCTAAGGTGTTCCGCACATAAAATCCTTGCTCTGCAGCTAGGTTTCTATCTCCGGTAAAGCCACGTATATTATGCCATCCACCGATATTAAAGAACTCACTACTGTACAGCTTACTATTCGTATACTGTCCTTTTGCTTCCATTGTATAGGTAGCTTTCCGATTCCAAAGCGTCAATGTACGCTGATAGTTCACTTTCCCCGTATATATATGATATTGTGTGGTAGCTTCTCCTAAATAATCGGTAGGTCCAGGACTAGCCCACCAAGGAACACCTCTTTCATATTGCACCAACCAATCTAAACTCCCATTCTTACCATATCGTTTTTGATGTATCCCTATGGACCAAGACGTGGTGTTTCTCCGTTGCACATCAATTTCGCTGCTATTGATAAAAGAATGCCTTGTCTTATGTGTAAGACCTTGAACTAATTCTGTAATCTGTTGGCTATTCCTATGTAATACATGCTTCCACCTTAGCTCATCGCTAGTAAAGTTACCGCTAGAAATAAATGGTTTAATGGCATAGCTAACTCGTTGTTGATAGTCTGAATTAGAATGGCTAAAGGTAATACTATCATATCCAATAGGTATTTGATATGATACATAATTTGATTTACTTGTATTGATACTATCTGAGTGTCTAGTTTTAGTTAAGCTATAGTACAAAGTATCACTACGATCCAATGGTCTGCCTACTGTGATGGACACATTCCCTTGCAAGCGCCCTGTCCCTTCATTACCGAAATTATCGAATCCGGTGTTGATTTCTACTTTGGACTTATTTTCTATCTGAAATACCACTATAGATGTACCTAACTTACTTCCCGGTTGTAACTGTACCTTAGCCTTCTGATGGGGTACTGTATTTAAATTATCTACAGTTTGTTCTATGTTCCGTATATTTAAGATATGCCCCTTATGAAAGGCTAATGCGTTTGTATAATTACCTGCCACACCCTTAAATTGTATTTCTTCCACAGTTCCTACCAACAAGGATAAGCGAAGTGTACCACTCCCTATATTTTGAGGCTCCATATAGACCTTAGAGGTGACATACCCTCTATCTAGTAAGGCTGTGTTCAGTTCATCCAACACAGCGTTAATTGATCTTACCCCATACAATTGATGTTCTTTCTTAGCCACCATCGTTTGCAGAAAACTAAATTCAGGTAGAACCTGTGGTAGTTCAATATGATGAATTAAAAATTCTGGTTCATCACTAGACAGTTGATTCATCTTTTGAGGTACTATCCCCTCTGTAAGAACTGTGAAAGCCGGCGTTTCCTTTTGTTCCACATGAGATATAGAACGCTCCATCTGGTCTAGCAGTTTACCTTGCTCATCTATAGTATTGGCATAGGTACTATGAGAACATACCCCTATACACAAACAGACAAGACCCGCCACTATTTTATGTGCTGTCAATCCTATACTCCTTTACATCACAACAAACTGTTATATCTCTCGGAACGATCTTCTAATGACTTCTCTCGTGCCTGAATTTCTAATTTTTTCATAATTTCATGCTTACGTTCATCCAAATCTTTTTCTTCAATAATAGAAATTCTAGGATAGCTTAATCTTTTATCCATACTTATATCATTTAGGCATTGGATTAACTTTTCTTTTTCCTCATCTGTCATATTTTTATTTAATACCACGGTAGTATCACCATTAAATACGAATTGACTTATAAATCCAATTGAGCCGTACGTATATTGAAAACTTCTAGTAAAGTACTGTGCCTTCACATAAGGTTCTATCACTCTCGAATAGTTTTTAGATTCCATGACAGCTACATATTTTCCAGTTATCATATTTTTTTCAATATTCAAGGATGGAGGGTCATATGGTGTATACATTATCTGAGCCACTAATGACATAATGCCTATATAGGCAAGTATTAAAATAATCTCTACACCATATTTCTTAATATATCCAATCATATCTATATAACTCCTGTAACATCTTATAATATCTACTATCCAATCAGTTCATCAGAACAAATATTGGTTTCATATATACTTTTTAAAGTTTAAACGTGCAACAACTTACACAGGATGTATATACTTTCAATACAAATAGACCCATAAAGGATATATTTTAAAATACTACGAACCCTATTGGTAAACGATTGTAATAGTTCTTCATTCACCCAATAGTAATATCCCACAATAGTATAAACAATTAATAACAATGAGTTCCATTTAATCAAGTAGTCCATAAAACCATAGCGAATATACGTAATAAAAGCTACAGTAAACATTAATAGACGTAACATATGAATCCCTATATTGGTTAATACAGTATAATTTTTATTGTTGTATTTTAAACAATATAGTGATAATGGAATCAATCCAATACAATGATAAAATAAAAATAATACATCCTCAGTGTCGGCTCCATACTTATCCAATGTATTAAGAGTCTCTCTAAGTAATTCAACCATGAGGTTCCTCCTTTAAATAATGGAACAGTCTTTTAAGAAAACTAAGGATAGCACTATCCTCTCTCAACCCAGAAATAATAAAGCATATCCCATAAAAAGGAGGTATAAACATAAAAACTGCCCAAATCGGTGGAATATGCATAGCTCTGAACCTTTTTAATGTAAATATAAACAACAGGCACTGTATGCCAACTATAAACATTGCACCAATTACGACTAAAACCTCAAGATCTGCTCCATTTTTTTCTAAAATAGTTCCTGGAATTACTAATAAAATTCCCCATAATATAAGCCAATTCATACTTTTCCAATATTCTTTTACAGATATAGGCTTATATAGATTGAATGAATCCTTTATGCTTTGTATAGTCAATAATTATATTCCTCCTTTAAATCTTCCACTTTTTCTTGTAAGGATTCTTTATCCCCCTTTTTTCCCCTTACCTTATCTTCTAATGCTGAATAATTAAAATTTAGTGAACCTTCTAATCCTGCTCCCACATATACTCCTGCACCAATGCTAGCTGTTAGATCCTCATTACTAAGATTTAATGATGTATCGCTCACTTTATTTAATGCTTTTCCTATAGTTCCCTCTATAAATGTTTCATTATCCCTTATATTATTTGCCTTTGCAACATTAGTTATACCTATTCCTGCAGAATATTTTTCATTAAATCCTAGGTTTAATCCTGCCTTAGATATAATAGCTAACCCATTTCGATCTGTATCATAGTCAAGATGTGATGTTGCACCCACTCTGCCATTAAATCCTGCAATTCGACCATTTATTCCGAAACCTACACCAATTCCTCCATTTGCAGAGAAGATATTCCGATTAGGTAACTTATCTGCATATTCTTCTAAAATTCGAATCATCTCTCCAGTTAAACCATTCTCATAATTATAGCTATAATTTAACCCTAATATACGAGCTGATTCTTCTAGTTCATCAATCATTTGAGGTTCAGCTGCATCTGATAGGTATTTATTGTTATTACTAATAATAATTGCAGATTCAAGCACTTTGATAATACCATCTTTATGGTATCTTCTATTATTATCTACAAGATACCTATAAATTGCATCTTCATAATAACTTTGTTGATAATTTGACAATCCATTCCACTTAACCCCATAGTGACTAATACTTCCACCTAGTTCTCCAGTTCCTCCAGCAAGTTTATCTGTTGCATATCCCAAGGCATACGCTAGCCATTGTGCTTTTGCTGAATCGCCATTAGATGCTTCTAATATAGCTGGTGCTAAGAGTTCAGATAGTCCACCTGCTACAGTGCCTACACGTGTATTACCATTCACCATATTAGCACTTATATTGCCTACTATGGCATGTAACGCCACTTTTTCTGATGAGCCTTCCTTCCAACCTGCCATATCAGAGATATGATGAATCGCCTCATTGGCATATTTGTTAAATAATTTAGTTAGTTCTTGGCGTTCTAATATGTCTTGCTTGTTGAAAATAGTATCTAGTGCTTGAAGGCTATGATTAATATCTCTATTAATTTGACTTACATCCATCTTAGGATTCTCTACATCAATCGTTCCAGGTGCAATGGCAGATCTAGTCACAGTGTATGCTTCTTTTCTTTCACCCGGTAACATATTTGGCAATAGACCTACTTGATTATGCAAGCTATTAACATACTTGAGGTGGCTTGTATAGTCCTTATCTTGATTCAACTGTTGTAAGTGTTGTATCTTAGCTGGAATGCTAAGATTTTTATCTGTGAGTATAGCATTTTTTCTATCTTTCATGTGCTCCAAAGACTTCCTGTATTGTACGTCAGATAGATATGACACCCCCTTAGACCCATAGGTATACTTCGCCCTATTTTCCATATCCTTCATAACTAGGTGTTTTGTTTTCAGTGTATTCGTATCTGTACGACTAGCTAAGAGAGCTCCTTCTAATGTGGTTGTATTACCTACGGATATGTTGAATCCTGAACTTCCTGCATAGAGTCCAGACTGGTGGATTACAGAGGTGTATTTGCTATCTATATCT
>CAUQBP010000004.1:0-130317 GCA_963516605.1 uncultured Veillonella sp.
TTATGTTTACTTCTTTCGAAGTAATTACCTTACATTGTTCAGTTTTCAAAGATCATCAATATCCCTATACTATATGAATAGTAAATGGTGACCCACCCGCGACTCGAACGCGGGACACCCTGATTAAAAGTCAGGTGCTCTGCCAACTGAGCTAGTGGGTCATAAAATGGCAGGGGTGGATGGGATCGAACCATCGCATGTCGGAGTCAAAGTCCGATGCCTTACCGCTTGGCTACACCCCTGTGTTGTGGGGTGAGTAATGGGGATCGAACCCATGCATAACGGAGCCACAATCCGCCGTGTTAACCGCTTCACCATACCCACCACAGGATATTTATTCTGTTTAGCACTATCGTGCCTTACAACGATACTTAGTATATCAGTTAATGTTTTTTGTGTCAACCACTTTTTAAAAAACTTTTTTAACTGTTCTACTATCTCATGTTAACCAATCAGGACATCACATGAGCATCGCTGATGTTTTTAAAGTATATCAAATAATCTTTTTCTTGTAAACCCCTTCTTAACATTTTATTTTCCAATTTTCTCTGATGAAGCTTTCCTTCTATTTATACTTTTATTTTCTATTACATTGTTTACTCTTAATGCTTTTATTTTATATGTATTTCTTTACTTTTGTTAGTAGTATTTAATGTAAAGTATATTCTCAATATTTATCTTATCAATGCATGTTCATCACTATCAACGGTAATCTTTTAGTCTTATTATCTATAGTTTATATCTTTATTGTTCTTACTTAACAAATATAAAAATAGAGGAACGTCAATTGCTTTCAATCATCGTTCCTCTAGTTCATTTAGGACTATTTCACTGCTGCCCTTTTCCATGTATTTTTTTAATATACTTCAGGTATCATCTTGTATCTAATTTATCTTCTACCAGCTTATATCAATACTATACTTTCTACTAAATTAGCTTAGCTACATCATTTAAATTTTCAGCCATTGTTGGATGTGTAAAGATTTGGTCACGCAAGTATGTATATTTAATATCGTTATCCATCGCCATTTTGATGATGTTGATTAACTCTTCAGAGTTTTTACCAAACAAGGTAGCACCTAGGATTAGTCCATTATCTTTGTTAACAGTTAATTTAAATACACCACGTGGGTCTTGGTTTACTGCATGACGTGGCATATTATTTACTGGTAATGCCACTGTCACTGCACTTGGATATTGTGCTTTCGCTTCTTCTTCATGCAAACCTACATGGGATAAAGCAGGTGTAATGAAAGTTGAATATGGCACGTGTGCACGATTCCCTAACTTATAACTTTCATCACCGTGTAATACACGATTTACAATTCGGAAGTCATCTAAAGATACATACGTAAATTGTGGACCACCATTTACATCACCTACAGCAAATACATTAGGAACAGATGTCATTAATGTATCATCCGTAACGATAGAGCCATTAGGGCGTACTTGGATGTCTGTGTGCTCTAATCCAAGACCGTCTGTGTTTGCTTTACGACCTGTAGCATGTAACAACGCATCAAAGACGAACTCTTCGCCACTTTCAGTCACCACTACTACCGTATCGCCTACGTTTTTAATTTCTTTGGTGACAGCGTTAAAGTAGAATCGAACGCCATCTTCTTCTAAATATTGTTGCGCCAACGCAGCTACGTCTGCATCTTCACGTTTTAAGATTCTGTCGCCACTTTCAAAAGCAGTCACCTCAGCACCTAATCGTGCATATAGATTAGCGAACTCTATGCCGATGTTACCGCAGCCAATGATACCCAAGCGTTTTGGCAATATTGGAAGGGCTTGTAGTTCAGTGCTGTTGTACACAAATTTAGATGTAGATAGACCTGGAATTGGAAGCACTACATTCGTAGCCCCTGTGTTGATGATGATAGTTTCAGCTGTCAATGTTTCCACACCTTCTGCTGTTGTTACCTCTACTTCTTTATTGGAAATAAATTTACCATGACCAGTATACACGGTTACATTTGGATTGGATGTTAACATGTTTAAGTTTTTTGCATTTAATTTGCCTACTACTGTATCACGAGTTGCTTTCGCTGCTTCGTATGTTTTGCCTTTATCCGCACCAACAATCATCGTTTTTGTAGGGATACATCCGATGTTGATGCATGTACCACCATACATAGCCGGATCTTGTTCAATTAAAGCTACTTGTTTCCCTTCTTTGCCAAATGTAGCAGCTAATGTTTTACCAGCTTTACCAAAACCGATAACGAGTAAATCATATTGTTTCATAATTGTCTCCCCTTTTGTTAATTCACATGAATAGAAGTCTATTATATATTTCATTAGTAAATACAATATTGTTCTTATTGTATACCTATTTACTAGGAATTTCAATACTATATATCACAAATATTTTTTCAAACCTCTACAGTAGTCAAACATTTATGACACAACCTTCTAAAGATTTATTTAGATTGTATTCCTTATACGCAAAACTAGCACTTCCACAAGGAAAGTGCTAGTCCATTACTGCGAATCTATAGCACTCCTAGATGTAAGGTTTACTCTGCGATTCGAGCTTGTAAATATTGTTTTACAAATGTTGGCAATACGAATGCAGATTTTTGGATGCCATAGTTATAGTATTTAGTTGTAAAATCTTGGGCACGATTTGGATCCCATTCTAATGGGTCATGTTTCTTAGATCCCATAGTAAAGCAATGCATACCTGTTGGATATAACGGAATGAATGCTGTATATAGGCGAGTCACAGGGAAATGTTTATTTACATAGTAAAATACATCAGATACTAGTTGTTGATGCATCACTGGAGATTCTGTTTGTTGTACAAATAAACCATCTTCCTTCAAGGCACGATATGTATTTTTGTAGAATTCTTCTGTAAATAAACCTTCGCCAGGGCCAATTGGGTCAGAGCAGTCTACGATGATTACATCATAGAAATTTTCTTTTTCCGCTACATGACCAATACCATCACCAATGGTTACCGTCAATTTTGGATCTTGACGAATCATAGCGTCAGCAATAGACGGCAAATATTGTTTCGCCAATTCCACTACTTTACCATCAATTTCCACCATTGTCACTGTTTCTACACAGCTATGGCGTACACATTCTCTAGCCACGCCACCATCACCGCCACCGATGATTAATACATGCTTAGGGTTTGGGTGCAAGAATAACGGAATGTGGCTCATCATTTCATGATACACAAATTCTTCTCGTTCCGATGTTTGAAACACTCCATCTAACACAAGCATATTACCGTATTCTAAGCTATGAGCGACTTCTATGGTTTGAAAGTCAGATTTTCCAGAATATAAAATTTCATCCACT
Source organism: uncultured Veillonella sp. (assembly GCA_963516605.1). GTDB lineage: Bacteria > Bacillota > Negativicutes > Veillonellales > Veillonellaceae > F0422. Next base: position 3,322 of record CAUQBP010000004.1, read on the forward strand.
TCTGCGCATAACGCAAGATGAGGGGATTGCAGTTCTTTAATCCATTGTGTCATATCTTACTCCTCACATTGTGACTGGATGTATAAAAAAGCTCCACCCAGCAAATTATCTCGTAACCAACGGCGTAGGGAAAACGTTCGCTCCATGCCTTCATCATAGACGACACATCGCGTATCATCGTTGTTGACCTGCATAGATACGATAGGAACCCAATGCCATGTAGATAGACCTTCTTCTTGTCCACGATGACGATTTAAAAAGGCAACAGGGCAATTTTGTTCCAGTCCACGTTGTATGAAAGCCGTTACTTCTTCCACCGTATAAGCGCTTCCTTTCAGAGGAAAAATCGGCAATCGTTTCACATTATAAGACAGGTTGTTATCTGCCATATATTGGTTGACACCTTGTTCCCACCAAGTACTTTTATAGAGTCCACCACCATAGCGAGGGCGCACGTATTCCCATACTTGGTTCATGCGTTCCAAGGCTTGATCACCGTCTGCAGCAGTCTCCACAGGTAAATGACCATCACGAAAGAGTACATAGGAAATCACCTCTGTTGCCGTAGTAGGACCACAACCAGCTAAGCGTTTCCACGCATCTTCGTACCATTCTTGATCATACCCATAGGAAAAGTTTCCATCCTTTTTCACTTGTAACCATTCAGGATGTTCAATACGATAGCGTTTGATTCCTGCCATTAGTCTTCTACTACCTCAACAGTTTGCATGCGGTCACCTTGTTGAATTTTATCTACTACATCCATGCCTTCGATGACTTGACCGAATACAGTATGAACGCCATCTAAATGAGGTTGTGGTTCATACACGATAAAGAATTGGCTGCCACCTGTGTTAGGTCCACGATGTGCCATAGATAAAGCACCACGAACATGTTTATGTGGGTTACCTTTAGTTTCGCAAGGAATTGTGTAGCCAGGACCACCTACGCCAGTACCCATTGGGCAACCACCTTGTGCTACGAAACCAGGGATGACACGATGGAACTTCAAAGTATCATAGAAACCTTCTTTAATTAATTTTTCAAAGTTAGCTACTGTACCAGGAGCTTCGTTTTCAAATAATTCGATAACAATGTCACCGTATTCCATATGAATAATTGCTTTTTTCATTACTGTACCTCCAAAAAAGTTCTAATGACATGACCCGCTAAATGCAATCCTGCTACAGAAGGAACAAATCCACAGGAACCTGGACTTCTTGAATCATCATCTCGGTTCGGTATCATCGGTTGTTCTGTAGAGAATAATACAGTTTGCTTTTTAATGCCCCGACGACGTAATTCTTTACGCATGACTTTCGCCAATGGGCATGTATGGGTCTTATTAATATCTGTAATCTTCAGTTGATCAGGCCACATTTTATTGCCTGTTCCCATAGAAGATATACAAGGTATATTTCTATTATAACACGTTTCGATGATAGATAGTTTAGCACTTACCATATCAATGGCATCAATGACAAAATCTGGATTAATATCAGCAATGAAAGTAGGATGACTTTCACCGGTATATACCATATCATAAGCCTCAATGTGCAAGTTAGGATTAATCTCCAAGGCGCGTTCTTTTGCCACTTCTACCTTGCGTTGACCTACAGTGCTTGGCAACGCAATAAGTTGGCGATTAATATTACTCACTGTTACTTGGTCACCATCAACAATGACAACATGACCTACCCCAGAACGCACTAACGCTTCTAACGCAAAAGAGCCAACACCACCGCATCCAAATAGCAGTACTTTCTTACCTTGCAAAGTTTTAATTTTTTCTTCCCCTACCAACCATTGTAGGCGAGTTAACATATGCTCCATATTAATAAGCTCCTGATGGGATAATTTCTGTCCAATATCCATCTGGGTCGGCGATAAAATAAATACCCATCGCTTCATTTTCATAGACAACGCAGTTCATAGCCTTATGTTTTGCTAACGCTCCTGCATAATCATCTACATAAAATGCCACATGGAATTCATTATCTCCTAAATTATAAGGACGATCCCAATCACGAAGCCATGTCAATTCTAATCGATGCGGATTGGTACCATCCCCTAAATAGACGATTTTAAAAGATCCATCTTCTCCATCGATATGACCGACTTCTTCTAACCCTAATGCGTCTTTATAAAAGGATAAACTTGTATCCAAATCTTTTACATTAATATTATTATGAGCAAAGCTAAATTTCATACTTCCTCCTTAATTCCTAGTAAATAACAGTATTATTCTAACATAGGTACTACGGGAATACAATCACTGCGTTTGAAAGTAGGCCCTACTTCCCTCATCCGTTTTTGTCACCACCAAGTGTGCACCAATTTGTTGTTGTAATTCTGGCACATGAGATATGATGCCTACCAATCGTCCTTGGGATTGCAATGCTACTAGTGTTTCCATTGCCACATCTAAAGTATCTGAATCCAAGGTTCCAAACCCTTCATCAATAAACATGGTATCCAAATGAATACCTCCCGCATAAGATTGAATGACATCCGCCAATCCCATAGCTAAACCTAAGGACGCTAAAAAGGTTTCTCCTCCAGACAACGTATTAGCAGGGCGGCTTGCCCCTGTATAGGCATCAAAAACAGCAATATCCAACCCTCGTGCGCCACGACCTCCTTCTTCTAACGATCGTTCCAATCGATAGCGACCACGACTCATATCATGAAGTCGTAAGTTCGCCGCACACAACACTTCTTCCAGGATAGCACCTAGTACATAGCGTTCAAAGCTGACCCCTTTCATACCTGAATCACCGCCATTGGCTAAATCGGCTAAGCCGAAGATAAATGCCCGACGGTCCGACAACTCTTTGGTATCCGCTTCTAACTTGGCAATCTCTTGGATAGTTTTTTCCTTGGCAGTCACTTGTGATTTCAAGGTACCAATAACTTCCCCTAGATTTTTCAATTCTTGTTGTAATGACTCCACCGACTCCTTTCGAATCTCTTCAGGTACCGTAGCATAGGATGCCAAGTCCTGTTGCACTCCTTCTAAGAGAGAAGTCAACCTCAACGATTCATTGTGATAGGCACTAAAGGTTTCTTTCCATACTGGCAATTCATCAAATGCATAAGATTCCTGTTTAAATGTATCGATGGTAAGAGATTCCGCTTCTAATACTTGCTCAATGTCCTTGCCCAAGAATTCTATATCCTGCGCCATGCGATCCTGTTGTTCTTTGAGGGTCCCTACTTCCGCTGTGAGGGCGACCTTTTTCTCCTGATATTTTTGTCGTCCTTCGCCTACCTCTTTACGGTCCACTTCATACCGTTTCAGAGAATCTGCGAGTTCTTTCACCTCAGTCGTATACGTTTCCACCGTAAAAGGAGCTATACTCTTTTCAATACGATGCATTTCTGTTGTCATGTGGTGAACATCTTGTTTAATCGACTCTATCTGACCAGCTAAAGTAGTCAGTTCCAGTTGTTTTGCATGAAAGTTAGCTTCTTCTACTTGTATTGCCTTCTGTAATGTTTCTAATCTTTCTTCCAATTCTACTTTAGTGGTTTCAGCAACAACTAACTCATTTTGTATCGTTTTAAACACTTGGTCTATAGTTTCTATATCCGCAGATGCCTTCCACCATTGGAGGCGTTCAGCTACCCTATCTATGTCCTTGACTTGTATAGCCGATTCCACCATATTCCCCAAGTGAATAATAGCTTTTCTTTGCACTCCTGCTGTTACCTTTGGATAGGTCTCACATAAACGATTCCATTCTTTACTATATCGTTCTACTTCTTCTTCACTGTGGCTTAGCTTGGTTTCTATCGTTGCCACCTGTGTTTGACTAGCTTGGAACTCTTGCCGAAGTCGGTCTACCGTTTCTCTAACAATGTCTTCCGACGGGGCTTGTGCTAGTTGTGGATGTTCTAAGGAACCACACACAGGACACGGCGCATCATCTTCTACTTGCAAACTCACTTCATAAGCTTGGTGTTGTCGTAATAATTGCTCATTATGATGATACAACCCTTCACGAGTCTTACACACGTGATGTTCTTTGTCTAACTGTTGACTATGGAGATTTCTAGCATCCCAAGCAGTTTGGAGTTTGTTAACAGTCCCCTTTAAGGAATCCCACCAACTCCGCAGTTCACTGGTACATAATTTTTCCTCACCTAAGGAAGTATAACTTTGTAACTCTATCTTTATACCTTCTAATGTTTTACGGTGCAACTCCAACTCTGCCTGACTTGTAGTTAACTCCTGTTGTAGAGCCTGTTGTTGCTCCACTTGCTGTGCTTTCGAAGCCTCTATATCAGTCCTTTTTGTCACAAGTTCGCCATACCACTCCACCTCTTGTTGCAAGGCCTGCAATTGGTGGTATTGCTCTTGTTGCTTTGCATGTGTTTCCTCTTGAGCTACTAGCTGTTTCCACTTAGACTCTAAGATTTGTAAACTTCCTTCCACGGACTGCAACGATGTTTTCAAGACTTCTAATTTTTCATTGTCCGTTCTGAAAATATCTTGCAACCTCTCATAGTCTTTCATAGATCTCCGAACTTCTTGTAACCGTTCCCAACGGCTAATAGCCTCTCCTAATGCAAGATGCGCCGGCTCTCCTTCTTGATGAGTACCCAAGGCTTGACTGTATTGGTCTTTGCGCGATACTAGGTTGGCATAGGTTTCGTACTTAGCATAGGCTGTTTGCAAAACATCGCACTGCTCCTGTTTTTCCTTCCGTTCTTCTTCATGGTCGAATAACAGCTTACGGTCTTCTTCCACCAGCACCACTAAGTCCTGTAAAGTATCCACTGCATAAGTACCTAATAAAAACTCAACTTTTTGCAATGTATCTTGAATCCCTACGGTAGCCTTAGTCAATTCTTCTTTCAATACATCTTGCATGCGTTTATACACAGAGGTTTTGAAAATCGTATGTAACAATACTTCCCGTTCTGATGTGGGGGCTACTAACAATTTTCTAAAATCACCTTGCGGCAGCAAGACAACTTGCAAAAATTGATCCACACGAAATCCAATGATCTGTTGTACATAGTCACGAATTTCTTGGGCTTTCGTAGTGAGTAATTTCCATTCTTCATCAATCCATTCACTGATAGCCGCCGTAGCTAAGACCACTCTTGTACCAGTACCACGCTTTTTCTTCAATTCTTGTTTTGGAGTTCGCTCCATCCGATACCGATGATCACCTACTTGAAACTCAAACACCACTGATGTAGGTGTGGTAGCGTCTGCATAATCGCTACGCATATCAGCTCCATCTCGAAGGCCACCACTGGTTTGACCATATAAGGCATATACAATGGCATCTAATATACTTGTTTTTCCAGCCCCTGTAGGACCAGTAATCAAAAACATGAATTGATTAGCCAATACAGCAAAATCAAGGATTACTTCCTTAGGGTACGGACCAAAGGCAATCACTTCTAATCGTAAGGGTCTCATGCTTCTTCCTCCCTTAATACACGACGCCACAACTGCTCCATGTAGTCTAATTCTTCTTGTGAAAGTTCTTCATTACGAGCTTCCTTAGCAAATTGCGCAAATAAATCTCGTTCATTTAACTCTTTAAAACGCTTTGCCCCCGTGATATCTTGAACGACTTCCATACGACCTACTAATTCTAACCGCATACAATATGGAAATACCTTTCGCAAGCGGCGCATTCCATCCACTACAGGTGCCGTATCTAACAATCGTACTTCCACATAATCATTATGATGCTGTATATGAAGACTGTCATCTGCTAGCAAATCGTCAAAATATCCCGTCAAACTCACAAATTGGCGGCGCCCTACAATAGGAATTTCACTGATGGTTGTAGCACCTTTGCCATCTATATCAACGATAGTGAAACTTTTACTATACCCCACCTCGTCAAAGGAATAGGTCAACAAGGGACCACTATAACGAATATGATCTGCTCCAATCCGTTGCGGTCTATGCAAATGACCTAAGGCAGTGTATGTAAAATCTTGAAATACTGTTGTGGGAACTTGTCCAGAACCACCTACTAATAGAGGTCGTTCCGATTCACTTTCAGCACCACCTGCCACAAAAGCATGGGCCATACACAGAGTACGGTAACCTTTAGAACGATGCGTTGCATAGTCGGACCAACGTTCATAGGCATCAGCAATAGTCCAATTATATTTGTTTGTATCAGAACTTATATCATTTTTCACAGTGTCGATGCCAGACATATCACCATTATCGCTATAAGAAGTAATGTCTAGATTTGCAATACTTGCATCACTTAAAGAATCAAATAAATCTGCTGATTCACATTGCGTTCTATGTTTTTTAGATGTCTTAACAGATTCGATATCCTCTGTTATTTCTATCGTTTCATTTCCAACACCTTGCCGATCCAGAGCACTTTGCATATCACGCACTTCTCCATAGGGCAATGCCCACACATCAAGTTGACCGTGCCCATCTTGGAATGGGATAGGATTCATCCCTTGGTGAGCCTGCCCAAGCAAATGGATGCCATGCGTTTCCCAAGCACTGCGCCCCATCGCTAAGCGAGGTCCGCTATCGTGATTCCCCGAAATGGCCACCATAGGAATCTTTTCAGTAAAGGCCAATCGATGGAGCACGGAATCCCATAGTTCAATAGCTTCAATGGGAGGCACAGATCGGTCAAAAACGTCCCCACTGAGGACCACTAGATCAATACGTTCTTCTTTTAGTAAAGGGAAAAATTGATGTTCCAACACATGAGCTTGATCCGTTGTTAAATGTTCATTGTAAAATAGTCGTCCTAAATGCCAGTCTGCTGTATGTAGTATGCGCATACTTACACCTCGTTTGCATAAATCTCCCGTAAGATAGAAATTTCTTTTGCATATCCATCTAACTCATTTGGTGTTTCTAAATAGAATGGTAGATGACGTAATTTAGGATGGGTAATGAAATTAGCAATGGCCTCAATGCCAATATGGCCTTCCCCAATTTTTTCGTGACGATCTTTATGAGCTCCTCTAGGATTTTTAGAGTCGTTCAAATGCACTGCATGGATTCTATCTAACCCTATAAAATGATCAAACTCCTCCAATACACCGTCTAAATTTTCAATGATATCGTATCCGCCTTCATGAATATGGCAAGTATCTACACAAACACCAATGTATTCTTTGTGTTTCACTCCATCAATGATACGTGCTAGTTCTTCAAAATTACGACCTACTTCCGTGCCTTTTCCTGCCATAGCTTCTAATAGAACGGTAGTTTTCATACCTGGAAAAATCACTTCGTTTAACATATCTACGATATATTCGATGCCTTGGTCCACACCTTGTTTCACATGGCTACCAGGGTGAAAGTTATATAAATGGCCTGGTAAATATTCCAGTCGCTCCAAATCTTCTCTCATAGAATTTTTCGCAAACTCACGGAGCCCTGGATCGGCGGCACACGCATTTAAAGTATATGGTGCATGTCCTAATAATTTACCAAATTGATGTTCTTTTAGGAAAGCATCTAAGGCTTTCATATCTGCTTCATCAAAGGCACGTGCCTTTCCGCCACGTGGATTTCTCGTAAAATATTGAAATGTATTGGCACCAATGGATAATGCTTCCTTTCCCATATGTAAATAGCCTTTGCTAATGGATAAATGACATCCAATTGTTAATTGACTCATGTATAACTCCTTCTCTTACTGATTCATTTTCTTACTTGTAAGTATATCATGTAACCTTCTATGACATATACAGTTACATAGAAAATAGGGGATAATTGTTTATGTAAGCAATTATCCCCTATTCATCTGTTTCTAATCTAAGACTAGATGGTTTCCATTACTGTTAATGTGAGCTTTTACGCAAACATTCTGGACAAATGCCTTCAAAAGACACATGTAGTCCTGTAATTTCATATTCACTGTGGCGTGCCACTTCTTCTCTTAGACAGTTAACTTGTACATCATGCAAATCATTAATACGATTACACATTGTACAACGTACATGTGGATGATTTCTTGTATCCCAATCATATCGGCTACAATCATCGCCCAAGTCTAAGACACGAACTATACCAATGCGTTCAAAAATCTCCATCGTTTTATATACAGTCGCCAAGCTCATGCTTGGATGGTCTTCCCGCAAACTTTGGTAGATCATTTCCGCAGTGGGATGGTTGTTTTCTGCGTAAAGAACATTATAAATGGCAATACGCTGTGGCGTTACTTTATAACCTTCTTCTCGCAATTTTTGTGCAATATCCATAAAGCACATCCTTTCCACTTGGAAGCTTAACTGTGAGATTAAAACACTACTACTCTAACTATATTATATCAGAAAGTTCATTCCCAAACAATAATCAGAATTGGTTAATTTTAAATATCCTTACTTAAGGAGATTAATCTTTAAAATATGGTTTGAAACCGCTACCTTGATGTTTTTGTTGTTTTTGTCCATCACGGGAACGACGTTCTCCACTATTGGAACGTTGACTGCGATCGCGAGAGGAACGTCTTCTATCTCCGTCACGACGATCATCACGACGGCGACCATCTCTACGACGATCATCACGGCGACGGCCATCTCGACGTCCACTGTCACGGCGACGACGTATGCGGAGTGGCGCTTCTTCTGTAATGCTAACAGGTGTTGTATCTGGCTCTTTTGTCAATAATTTCAAAGCAGCTGCTAACAAAGTAACAGAATCGATATCGTTCAACAATTCTTCTGCACTAGAACGATAGCTTGCTAATTCTTCACGATTATCTGCTAAAGCAATCAATTTCTCTACTGCAATTTTTTGTTGTCCTTCTAGTACTTCTCCTAATGATGGAGCTTTACGACGAGCAATCTTGCGTTTTGTCAAACGTTCAATGGCATGTAAATGTTCAATTTCACGTGGGATAACAAATGTCATCGCTACGCCTGCTTTACCAGCACGACCAGTACGACCAACACGGTGTACATAGCTTTCAGGATCTTGTGGCAAATCATAGTTATATACATGCGTCACACCGCTAATATCTAATCCACGAGCTGCTACGTCTGTAGCCACTAAGATATCGATAGTGCCTTCACGGAATTGACGGATTACAGAGTCACGTTTTTGTTGAGACAAGTCACCATGAATGCCTTCTGCCATGTAACCACGCTTTTTCAATGCTTCTGTTACTTCATCTACACGACGTTTTGTACGACCGAACACGATAGCCAATTCTGGCGCTTGTATATCTAGCAAACGACACAATACATCAAATTTTTGACGATCTTGCACTTCAATGTAATATTGCTCGATTAAATCCATTGTCACTTGTGTCGGTTTCATACGGATTAATGTTGGCTCTGTTAAGTATGTTTCTGCCAACTCTTGGATTGCTTTTGGCATAGTAGCAGAGAACAATAATGTTTGACGCTCTTCTGGAACAGCTGTCAAAATTTTATTAATATCATCTACGAAGCCCATGTTTAACATTTCATCCGCTTCATCCAAAATGACAACTTTTACATGGTCAAAAGAAATAGATTTTCGCTCCATGTGATCCATCAAACGACCAGGTGTTGCTACAATCACTTGTGGATGTTTTTTCAACATACGGAATTGACGTCCAATATCTTGACCACCATAAATTGGTAGGGCTTGGATATTTGTATGTTGCGCCATTTTATTTAATTCTTCTGCCACTTGAATAGCTAATTCACGTGTGGGTGAAAGAATCAACACTTGTGGATCTTGGATTGTTGGATCCACTTGCTCTAACGCTGGGATACCAAAGGCAGCTGTTTTACCTGTACCAGTTTGCGCTTGACCAATCATATCTTGACCGGACTTCGCCACTGGAATGGCTTCACGTTGAATCGGTGTTGGTTCTTCAAAGCCCATATCGTTTAAAGCTCGTAAAATAGGTTCGCTAATGTGTAAATCTTCAAATTTAATTTGCATATATAAAAGGGTCCTCCTTTAAAATCTTGTATATGTATCATGCGAATTAGTATATTATAACACAAGTAAGATGTCCTTGTATATGAGAGTATGATAAGGCACCATTTGTTTCAATATGTTATTACAATTATGTATTGGATGTTCGGGATACACTTCTTTAAGTTAACCTTTAATTCTTCCCTATTGTCCTCCCCATTATTTCATGATATACTTTAACGGTATACACGCGCCTATAGCTCAGGGGATAGAGCGCCGGTCTCCGGAACCGGGTGCGCAGGTTCGATTCCTGCTAGGCGCACCATTGATATAACTGGATTCTCACCGTTGTTGAGAATCCATTTTTGCATTTGAGCCCAATTTTGAGCCCAATTTAAATTTTTATAAAAAACACCGAAAAGCCCCAATGTTATATCTAATTCAGATAACATTGGGGCTTATTATATTATACTTTTACTTAAATAATTGCCCTTTGATTAACTCTAATAGGGCATCACAGCTACGACTTATATCATCATAGGTTTCGTCAAAATTTCCCGTATACCAAGGGTCTTTTACATCTCGACTTTCTCCAACAAACGTCATAGCCTTATACACCTTATGAGCAACGTCATCATCAATAATGAGAAGCAAATTTCTTGCATTATTTTCATCCATGATGATGAGGTAATCAAAGTTACGGTAATCATCCATCGTTACTTGGCGGGCCTTGCGACGAGTATAAGGAATATCCATTTCATCTAATTTTTGTTTAGTTCCATAATGGGTATCGTTTCCTATCTCCTCACGAGATATAGCTGCGGACTCAATATAAATAGAATCGGTTAAGCCCGCCTTGTTAATGATATGCTTCATATAAAACTCTGCCATCGTAGAGCGACAAATGTTACCGTGACAGATGAATAAGACTTTTACCATATTATCCTCCTTACATACTAATAGTCCTTACAGCATACGCTATAAGGACTATTAGTACAAGATTTAATTAAAAGTTATGTCGTACTCCCGCATCAATACGCCATGTATTGTCTATAGTAGCACCAAAGTTTTTAGTAAATGTACCATATACGTATGTACTTGGACTAATGCTCCAGGAGCCCCCAATTTCAGCATCAAGCCATGTATCTTTCAAGTCAAGTTCTGTATGTACTGTTGGATTACCTGGTGCGGAATATGTCGCATTGACCTTACTAGAGAATTCATGAGCCAATGCGAGTTTTGCAAAGATGTTAGATGTTTCTGTTTCTCTACCAATGCCAAATCCTAATCGACCTACAGCAGAGTTAACAGCGTCAGCTTTCACATGCATAGAGCCACCACCAACAAGATTAGCATCATAGGATACGCCGTTCAAACGACCTACAATGAATTCTACACTTGGATCCATATAGACACCATTATGTTTCTTAATACGTTTACCGTATTCAGCACTTAAAGAGGTACCAAATGTATGATACTCCCCATTCAATTGATGTCCTCCTAATGAGTGAAGTTTGTAAGTATTGGATAAGCGGTTTCCACGAGCGATGATATCTAAGTAACGTCCATCATCATGTTGTTTTGTACCATATAACCCAATACCAACGGTTTTGCTGTCTCCGTTGCCAACGGCATAGGAGTTACTAGACGTACTGTAATCTAGAGCGCCACCAAATGTCCAACCATTGGATACCTTATGATCATAACCAACTTGTACACCATTATATGTCATATGAGCATCAGCACCATTTGTCATTTTAGATTTGCCACCAATGTATTTAGCCCATACACCTTGGTTCGTATTAGTCAAACGAAGGTCCCCTAAACGACGTTGTAAATCGTTCGTAGTATTATGCCAAGCTATCGCTGTAGATGTGAGAGCAGATTTCGCACCACTTACCAAGGAAGATTCACTAGCATGTGTTACCGTCGCGGTATCAGTAACAACAAGATTACCTTGTGCATCAAATGCATTTGTACCAAGTTCCGTCATAGCAGCCGGTCTTGTAATACCTTCATTAACTTGAACAGCAGCAGCTAGTTTCTTATCATTCCCAGTATATTGTAATTTAGTGGCTAACGATTTCATTTCTGCACGATAACTTGCATCATTAGTCAAATTCTTAGCACTATCACCTTGTACAGTGATGTGGCTATGATCAGCAGCATGTTGAATTATGATTTGTCCATTGCCAGCTTCGCTCGCTGGCGCACCTGTTTTATAATCAGCATTTACAAAACCACTATAGTTTTGAATCGTAATAGGACGAGCATCGATAGGGTGAATCATACCTGCTGCAGTTGGATTTGCACCACCTATAAGATTACGAACTTTACTGCCTTTATATAGGTATGCTGCATCACCTCCTGATGGACGTGGTTTTTTTGGTGTAGGTCGTTCCATGCCAATCCATTCATTATTCCAAGTAGCCCCATTTTGTAAATAGATATCGGCACCAGAATTATGCGGATTTTTATTACTTTCAGCATATTCATTTAACACAGCACCAGTAAGCTTAGAGTTAGAGGTTGTAAAAGCTAGTCCGATATTTGCTGGCGCTTCATTAGGATTTGGATTATCACCATAATCTTTATTAATTAACCCTACATTACCAACAGCTACCAAATCTTTCGTACCTGGGTGTTTACCATCGGTACCTGCATTCACATATACATCGCCCTCTTCTGCCACAACAGAATAGATATCTGACGTTTTAACAGGATGCGTTATAATACGACCACCGCCATCAACGATAATATGGCCTCGGTGATTAGCTTGTAATCCTACTCCCACAGCGTCAATATCTACATTGCCTTTCACATGAATATTGCTATCACCATAGTCTCTGTTAGGATTATCATTATGATGTGGCACCTTACCACCAAGACCAGCATAGACAGCACTCATATAATAATGTCCCAATTCACGCTTAGATGCTGGCGCATCATTTTTTAATCGTACAATGAGATCTTTATCTATGGTCAATTGAGATCCGAATCCAATAAAAATCCCTGCTACATTTTTACTTTTACTTTTACCGTTCTCCATTTCCATCAAGCTTTTACCATGTACATTGACGGTCAACGTGTCTTCTATATGCTTAACGTCAGGTTCCGTTTGCTTTTGAGAGCCCATCGATAAACCAATTAAGTTTTCTGCTTTATCACTATACATAGTAATATCTGTAGCCATTACAGAATAAGACATTCCTGTTACTACTAATGCAGCCATCACTGCTGATACATGACGTGTAATTTTCATGCTTGCCTCTTTTCTATACGATGCTTATAATCTTCTCACTAGATTACGTAAAATGATAGCACCTTAAAAATACAAAGAACTCCAACATTGATAATATACATCAATAAGCTTGCTATCATTATACATCTTCATTTGCATTTCGTACATACTCACACCTATATAAGCAGGTTATTATGCATATTTTATATAGTAAAGCATTATTATACCAATTAGTTATAATTGATAAAATTATCATAAAGATTGACATTGTAAAATAGTGCGTAGCGATACCTTCCAAAAAGGAGCATATGACTGGATTCTCACCTTTGTTGAGAATCCATTTTTTGCATTTGAGCCAATTTTTAAACCCAATTTGAGCCCAATTTGAATTTTTTCCTTGCCAAACTTAAATGAATGGAGTATACTAAACGCAATTGTTGAAAGAAAGGAGTCACTACAATGATGAAGCAAGCCAATTTAGCTACAACAAATGCAAATACATTTTTTTGGTTCTTTATCCATACTACGGGTAAAGAACTATTTGAGCTACGCTAATTTAGGTAACATCACTGAGTGGCTTTAAATAGTGGTAAGGGCTACCCGTACTAGGTATAGGCGGGTAGCCCTTTTTGCATATCTTCCTATACCACCACTCACGAATACCTACATACACAAGATTTAATTTAGGAGGACAATATGATTATTCGATTACACACTACAGCAACAGAAGCACAAATTGCAGATCTACGTCAACTACTAGAAGCCACTGGCGTTACATTACATCCTGTCCATGGAGAACAACAAGATATCATCGGTTTAATAGGTGATACATCTCGTGTCGACTTGCGCACTATTGAATCCCTTCCATACGTTGAAAAGGTTATGCGTATCCAAGAGCCTTTCAAAAAAGCAAATCGTAAATTCCACCCTCAAGATACGGTGGTTACTGTGGGGAATGCTAAAATTGGTGGCGGTCACTTCGCTATCATCGCAGGCCCTTGCTCTGTAGAAACACCAGAACAGGTCATCGAAGTAGCGAAAGCTGTGAAATCAGCTGGTGCTGGTATTCTTCGTGGTGGCGCTTTCAAACCTCGTACTTCCCCATACTCTTTCCAAGGCATGGGACCAAGTGGTTTAGCCTTACTAGAAGAGGCAAAAAAAGAAACTGGTCTACCGATCGTATCTGAAGTTATGGATATCTCCCAATTGGAATACTTCGACAATGTAGATATGTTGCAAATCGGTGCCCGTAATATGCAAAACTTCAACCTGTTAAAAGAAGTCGGCAAATTAAGAAAACCAATCTTATTAAAACGTGGTCTATGTGCTACATACGAAGAATGGTTAATGGCTGCGGAATACATCATGAGCGAAGGTAACGAACAAATCGTTCTTTGCGAGCGTGGTATTCGCACCTTCGAAACACGCACTCGTAATACTTTAGATGTAACCGCGATTCCAATGATGCACGAGTTATCCCACTTGCCAATCATCATGGACCCTAGCCATGCAGCAGGTATGAGCCGTGTGGTTCCATCCCTTTCCCTAGCCTCCGTTGGTGGCGGTGCTGATGGTTTAATGATTGAAGTTCACAACAATCCAGAAAAAGCATTATGCGATGGTCCGCAATCCTTACACCCAGAGCAATTCGCTACTTTGGCAAACCAAGTATTCGCTTTACGTGATGCATTAGGTCATAAATAGGTCACTCCTATGGATACAATTCATATTCAAGCATCTATTTCTTATGATGTGATCATCGAGCGACATAGCTTACCTCGCATTGGTGAGCATTTGCAAACTATCAAACCTCTTTGTTCCGTCATGATTGTTACCGATGACAATGTGGGCCCTCTCTATGCATCTACAGTTTCTAAATCTCTAGAAACAGCAGGCTACACCGTTCATACTTACACCTTCCCTCACGGTGAGAGTGAAAAGAACGGCCATCGCCTCATGGATCTAATAGAAACATTAGGAACCGCAAAATTGACTCGGAAAGACCTAATCATTGCTTTAGGTGGTGGCGTCGTCGGCGATCTAGCTGGATTTGCTGCTGCCACCTACTTACGAGGTGTCGATTATGTACAAGTACCTACGTCACTGTTGGCTGCTGTCGATTCCTCTGTAGGCGGTAAAACAGCTGTGAACCTAGCGTGTGGTAAGAATTTATGGGGTGCTTTTAAACAACCTATCCTTGTTCTCTGTGATCCAGAAACACTTTCTACCTTACCTAAAGAGGAATGGATTAATGGATGTGGGGAAATTATCAAATATGGTTTCTTAGATCATCCAGAGTTACTAGATCAACTTCAAGAACGACCACTCTTACAATATCCAGAAGATGTAGATAGTATCATCGCTCAATGTGTACGCATCAAAGCCCATGTGGTGGAAGTAGATGAAAAGGAAAGCGGCCTTCGTGCGACATTGAACTTAGGTCATACCTTTGGACATGGTATCGAGCACGGTAGTACTTTCACCATCCCCCACGGCAATGCCGTTGCTTTGGGACTACTCATCATGGCAAGAGGTGCTGTAGCCAACGGAGAGCTAGACCCTACCATTGTTTCTAGTATTGAACAGTTGCTAATAGCCCATGAATTACCCACCACAACAACGATTTCAAAAGATCTTATCTTAGAAGAAGCTAGTCATGACAAAAAAGCCTCTGGCTCTTCCATTACCATCGTGGTTCCTACAGGGTATGGCACGTCGGTACTAAAACAAGTTACCTTCCAAGAACTTGCTACCTACTGCCATACGTAAGTATAGTACTCAATGTTTTATTATTAGAATACATAATTAAACTATTTTAATATACTCCCATTCTAGAATTACTATGTATGATATATCAAACAAATTATACTTACCTTTTATCGTTATCTTGTAATCATCACCTCAAGTTGATAGCACAACCATAACAGAAAGGATTCCTATGCAACATGTTTCTAATGTGCCCTTATGTGGCACAATCTCATCTATACCGGCTAAGGCTCATGCCCATCGGGCACTCATCGCAGCTGCCCTTGCCACGAGTCCTAGTACGATTTTAATCTCCCACTCTTCCAAGGACATTGATGCTACCATGGATTCCTTGCGAGCTTTGGGTGCCACCATCATCTATGAAAATGGTGTGGCTCATGTCACTCCGAGCCCTACTCCTTCTATAGGACAGGTATTACCCCACGAATCAGGCACGACCTTGCGTTTACTCTTACCTGTGTCCGCCTCGATTTGTGACATTGTGAAAGTAGATGCCAAAGGACGCCTACCAGAACGACCACTAGAACCATTGTTGAGCGAAATGAAAGACCACGGCGTATCGTTTTCACAAGATGCACCGCCTTTCACTATGACAGGTCGTCTGCAAGGTGGTACCTTCTCCATGACGGGCACCGTAAGTTCTCAATTCTTCTCAGGTCTTCTTTTGGCAGCTCCACAACTGGGGTACACCACCGTTAATTGTACAAGTCCCTTACAATCAAAAGACTATGTGACATTAACTATAGAAACCATGAAAGACTTTGGTGTGCAAGTAATAGAAGATTCCATAGAGGAAGGATATCCAAGTTTTACTATCGAAGAGAGCCAACACTTCCACGGCAATGAACAATATCCTATTGAAGGGGATTGGTCTAACGGTGCCATTTGGCTAGTGGCGGCCGCTATGACAGGTCAATCTATCTCCGTCACAGGATTGCGCCCTGATTCTGTACAAGCAGATAAACGAATTCTTTCCATTTTAGAAAGTGCTGGTGTCACTTGTACGTGGAATGGATCTACTATCACGATTACTGGCAAAGCACATCAACCAATCCATGTAAATTTAGAACAAATGCCAGATTTATTACCGATTCTATCTAGCTTAGCTTGCTCCATCAAAGGAGAATCTACTTTCATCAATGGCGCCCGGCTACGCTTAAAAGAATCAGACCGTTTAGAAGCGGTGGCTCAGCTAGTTCGTGATTCTGGCGGCATCGTTCATATCGAAGGAGATAATCTATATATTACGGGAACAGGCACTCTTACGGGTGGAACTGTAGACTGTGTGAATGATCATCGTCTCGTCATGGCGGGCGCATTAAATGCACTCATCGGCACTTCCCCTATGATTTTGCAGGACAGCGAAGCCATTAGTAAATCGTACCCGCGCTTTTTTGAAGACTGGAAACGATTAGGTGGGCAGACACATACTATATAAGTGTATTTAACAAGTAAGGAGTAATTATGGCATCCTATTTCGGTCGTACTGTGAAAGTTTCCACCTTTGGAGCTTCTCACGGTCAAGCTATTGGCGGAGTTGTGGACGGACTTCCTTGTGGGTTTCCAGTCAATCTAGAAACCTTGCAAGCCTTCCTAAAACGACGAGCTCCAGGGCAACATCAATTACAAACGCAACGAAAAGAAGCAGATATCCCTGAGTTTCAAGCAGGTATTGTACAAGGGAGACTGAGCGGATCTCCTTTGGCTTTCACCATTCAAAATACATCACAACGAAGTGGCGATTACGATAACCTACGAGATATACCACGCCCATCCCATGCAGATTACACCGCTCGCATGCGCTATGGTGAGTATGTGGATATGCGTGGGGGCGGTCATTTCTCTGCTCGCCTAACAGCCCCTGTTTGCGTAGCTGGTGGCATCGCTATACAACTATTAGAATCCATCGGCATTCATGTGCGTGCACACTTAGCACAAGTTGGCACTGTCCCAGATACATCTATCGATTATACTAACCCACCTATGGACAAGCTCGCTAGTCTCAGCACTGAAGCGATTCCTATGTTAGACCCTGTGCAACGTCATACAGCAGAGCAACTTGTATTAGAGTTAAAAACATCTGGCGATTCCACTGGTGGCATCGTAGAGGTATTTGCCACAGGTTTACCTGTTGGTATGGGGAATCCCAATTATGATGGTATTGAAAATCGCTTAGGCGCTACGTTATTCGGCATGCCTGCAGTGAAAGGTATTTCCTTTGGGTCTGGTTTCCCTGGCTGTGCATCCCGTGGAAGTGAGCAAAACGATCCTTTCATCATCACTGAGGAAGGTGTTCGCACAGAAAAGAATAACAGCGGTGGCATCCAAGGTGGTATTACCAACGGTATGCCCCTTGTCATGCAAGTAGGGATTAAGCCCACACCGTCCATTTATCATGAGCAAAACTCTGTGTCCCTCAGCAACCACAGTGCAGAAGTATTGCAAATTCAAGGTCGCCATGACCCTTGTGTAGCCTTGCGCGCTGTTCCTGTCGTAGAAGCTTTGACGGCTCTTGTCCTTTTAGATTTTGTACTGGAACAGGATCCACATGCATTCCGTCATTTTAGTGATCCCGCGTTGGAGGTGTAAATGTTTGGATTATTAGGCCGCACCTTGGGCCACACCTACTCCCCCATGATTCATCAATCCTTAGGAAATACATCCTATGACATATTTGAAATGGAACCAGACCAGCTACAAGATTTTTTTAATCGTTCTGACTTGCAAGGCTTAAATATTACCATTCCCTATAAAATCAATGCCTTACAGGCTTGTCATCACATCAGTGATATTGCAGAAGCAATTGGTTGTGTCAACACTATGGTGCGCGAAGCAGATGGTTCTTGGTATGGGACCAATACGGACTATGATGGCTTCCTAGCTACCTTAGATTGGTCTGGTATAGAAGTGACAAATAAGCATTGTTTAATTTTAGGTGATGGGGCCTCGTCCAATACAGTGCATGTGGCATTAGAAAGATTAGGCGCCGCCTCTATTACCCATATCAGCCGTCATCACTTTCCTACATATGAACACATTGCACAATTTTATGAACGGGCACAGGTAATTATCAACTGTACTCCAGTTGGTATGTATCCTCATTGTCCTGACCAAAGCATCCGATTAGCCCCTTTCACTCACTTAGAAGGTGTTATCGATTTAGTGTACAATCCACATCGCACTGCCATTCTAATAGAAGCGGAATCCTTAAATATACCCCATGTGAATGGCTTTGTATTTCTATTGGCCCAAGCCATAGCAGCCAGCGCATTGTTTTTACATCGCACCTATGATGAAAGTATCCTTTCAGACCTATACAAACAATTTCGACAAGATCAAGAAAATATCATTTTAATTGGTATGCCTGGGTCTGGTAAAAGTACCATTGGAAAAGCCTTAGCTAACCTAACAGGACGACCACTAGTAGATATCGACAGCCGCATAACAGAGGAGGTCGGTTCCATCAGTGATTACATTTTAACGCACGGGGAACCTGCATTCCGTATTATAGAATCTAAGATTATCGCCGATGTAGGCAAACAAACAGGCCTCATCATCTCCACTGGTGGCGGTGCCGTCACCATGCCAGAGAACTTTGCTCCCCTAAGACAAAATGGACAAATCTATGAAATTTATCGTCCTTTAGAAGAATTAGATACAACAGGGCGTGTTCTCTCCTCTGGTGGAATAGAACGATTGCAACAATTGTACACAGTACGGGCTCCCCTATATGCACGATTCCGTCAAGCACAAGTTCTAAACACTGGTACTCCTGAAAGCGTGGCTCAACGCATCCTAACGGACTTACATAGCAATCTAGTATAACTTGCTATTAAGATATATACTGTATCAGTCTTTCTTTTCTTATATCTACTCATCACTATTGGTATTCAAAGTTGAATGTATCAGGTAGGTTTCTTATAGATACATGCTACTACAATATATATATAAACTATTGTCTACATCCTCTAGAAAAAAGATATAAAATCATGAGATTATATGAAAGAATGTAATCTATTTTTAAGCATACGCTAAGATATTAATATACGTAATCGGCTTTCAAAGGTGTTTCTTAGAAACACATGAAAGCCTTTTTACTGTCTAACCATAGTAATTCACTACCATTAATTGACATTCTATAGAAAATAGTTTACTATTATCAAATATAAAAGTTTATATTGTATTAAGGAGGTTTTACTATGACGGACTCGCAACAAGAGTTAAAGCGTGGTCTTAAAAATCGCCACGTTCAATTATTAGCCATTGGTGGTGCCATCGGTACCGGTTTATTCCTTGGCTCTGGGCGATCTATTAGTTTAGCGGGCCCTTCCATCCTCCTCACGTATATGATTACAGGCATTATTTGCTTCTTCATCATGCGTGCATTGGGCGAGTTATTGCTTTCCAACTTAAATCACCATTCTTTCATCGACTTTGTAGAAGAATATTTAGGTGATCGAGCTGCCTTTATTACTGGTTGGACCTATTGGTTCTGTTGGCTTTCACTAGCTATGGCGGACTTAACTGCGGTCGGATTATACATGCAATACTGGATCCCTTGGATGCCTCAATGGATACCTGCCCTCGTTGTGCTAGCAGTATTACTAGTTATGAATTTAACTGCCGTGAAGCACTTCGGTGAAATGGAGTTCTGGTTTGCTTTAATAAAAGTAATTGCCATTGTATCACTCATCATTATTGGTCTTATCATGATCCTCACAGGATTCACTACCAATGCAGGAGCAGCTGCCTTTGATAACCTTTGGAATTACGGTGGTTGGTTCCCAAATGGGACGATGGGCTTCATCTTATCTTTCCAAATGGTAGTATTTGCTTTCACAGGCATTGAACTCGTAGGCCTCACAGCTGGGGAAACGGAAAATCCGAAAAAAGTTATCCCTATGGCTATCAATAACATTCCATTGCGAATTATTCTTTTCTATATTGGTTCCCTTGCAATCATCATGAGTATATACCCATGGATTGCAGTAGACCCAAATTCTAGTCCCTTCGTGGCTGTGTTTAATGCAGTGGGCATCCTAGCTGCTGCAAGCATCGTAAACTTCGTTGTTCTAACATCCGCAGCATCTGCTACGAACTCTGGCATCTTCTCCACGAGCCGTATGATCTACGCATTATCCAAACGTGGACATGCACCGAGTCGAATGAAACGATTAACGAACCATGCCGTACCGTATCAGGCAACACTATTCTCCGCTGCGGCCTTACTATTTACCGTAGTCTTAAACTATGTCATGCCTGAAAGCGTATTTATCATGATTACGTCCATCTCCACATTCTGCTTTATCTATATTTGGGCCATCATCGTCGTATGCCATCTCAAATATCGCAAGCAACGACCAGAATTGGCGAAGCAATCTACTTTCAAAATGCCACTGTACCCATTTATGAATTACCTGATCCTAGCGTTCTTCCTATTCATCTTGGTAGTACTAGCATTGCAAAGTGACACACGCATCGCCCTCATGTTTACACCATTCTGGTTTATCCTACTATGGGCCTTCTACTCCATGTTGGCACCTAGTGATGACGATGAAACAACAAAATAAAACAAAAAAGGTGTGACCATCCGTCACACCTTTATCTTTTCCACAAAATGTGGTATACTATACGTATCAAAAAGAAGGGCCACCAACGTGTCGATGGCTTTAGGCTCATCTCTGAAGTGCTAAAGTAGATACGCCTAACGTATTAAGGTCTAGGAAACCTTATGTCGTTAGGCGTTATCATTAATTATTTGAACAAATCAATGATTTGTACTAGTAAGTCTAAAATTAAAATCATTAAATAGATTTTTTCAAACTTTGTCATAGTACCACCTCCTCCTATAGATAGGAAGAGATGAGCCCAACTCACGTCGGTGATCCTTCTGTATTTTCATTATAGCATAAACTATGCAAAACGTTATCTTTTGAAAGATATTTTTTTAGAAAATAGACAATCTATCCATAAGGAACGCAGCACTAGTGTAGAAGATCTTGCGGTGCCCTTATTGACTAAATCAAACAACACCAAAAACGAGCAACATGTTCCGGAGCAAACCTAACCACTGTATCAGTTTGTGGAGGAATATGTTGCTCGTTTCCTTTGCTATATAAACACGCGCCACAAGATTTCATAACAAAACAAATGACGCTCAGTTTGCATAGGAATATGTCGTGCTCTTTCCTTTACTAGCTTAAGCCCCGAACGCTACAGACTTCATCGAGAAACAATCACCCTTTCCCTCGGCGCCACACCTGTGGATGAGTTCTTTCCCTGGGGCATCAAAATTAATCTACGCAAGAAACGAGCAACAATTCCTTAAGATACACTACCAATGATAGCGTCTTTGTGGCATTTCTTTATTACCTAAATATAACAAACACAAAAAGAGCACGACATGTTCCGAAGCAAACCTAACCACTGTATCAGTTTGCGTAGGAATATGTCGTGCTCTTTCCTTTATCTAATTCATACAAAACACCACAAACCACTGTTGCTCGTTTCCGTTATTTTAAATTCCGTCGAAAGAACTCATACACAGCCAAAGCCGCTTTTTTGTTCATCCCTTCCACGCTTTCCAGTTCTTCCAACTCTGCTACTCGCATAGCATCTAAATTCCCAAAGTGCTTATACAGCGCTTTTCTTCGTTTTGGTCCTATGCCTTCGATATGGTCGAGAACGGATTCTAAGTTACGCTTTCCACGCAATCTACGATGGTAGGTAATAGCAAAGCGATGAGCTTCGTCACGTATTTGTTGGAGCAATTGTAATTCTGGCGTATGATGTTCTAGAATAATACTTTCTGACTCCCCTTCGACGAATACTTCTTCGATTCGTTTTGCCAAAGATATGACAGGTACATCAGTAACTCCCATAGCACGGATGACTGGTAATGCTGCATTTAACTGACCTTTACCACCATCAATGATAATCAAATCTGGTATAGGCCAATCTTTTTCATTGCCGTAGCGTCGTTCCATAATCTCCGCCATAGATGCAAAGTCGTCAGGCTTCCCTTGTACTGTTTTTAGCTTGAATCGACGATACTCTCGTTTCGCCGGCTTTCCACCTTCAAAGACAACCATAGATGCCACCGTTTCTGCCCCTTGCATATGAGAAATATCGTAACATTCCATACGCTCTGGCAATCTTGGCAAGTCGAGTACTTCTGCTAATTTTTTCACAGCCCCACCGGCTTTATCGATGGTGTATTGCCACTGACGACGGCGTTCTGCCAAGAAGTTCTGAGCATTTTCCTCCGCCATCTTGATCAAGTCTTTTTTATAACCCCGCTGTGGCACAGATACTTCTACTTGTTGCCCTTTCATAGAGGTGAACCATTCACTAAATAATTCACGGTCCGCACTATCCATAGGTAATAGCAATTCTTTAGGAATGAATGTAGATCCTCCATAATACTGTTTAATGAACTCCGTCATCACTAGCTCTGGGCTATCCCCTTCATGTTGGACAAAATAGTTCTCTCGTCCCAACAGCCTACCACTGCGAATGAAAAACAGTTGAATGCATACCATAGGACCATCGATAGCCATGCCTAGTACGTCCATATCGCCTCGCTGTGTGACCATGCGTTGCTTTTCTTGTACCTTTTGGATGCTCAACAAGTCATCACGGTATTTCGCTGCTAACTCAAACTCCAGATCCTCTGAGGCTTGCTCCATCTTGGACGTAATCTCTTGGATAACCTGGACTTGTTTCCCTTCAAAAAGAGCTACAATATCATCGATATATCTTCGATAGGATTCTACCGTCACATAGTTCATGCAAGGTCCTTCACAATAATGCATATGATATTGCAAGCAAGGTCGCTCTACTTTCATACTTTTACAAGTACGTAGTGGATAATAGGAGCGCAAGATACGCAGTACATGATGTACCGCTGTGACATCTGTGAAAGGCCCAAAATACTTCGCTCCATCTCGTTCTAAGCGACGAGTCATAAAGAGCCGTGGAAAGTCCTCTTGCACAGTGATCTTTACATAGGGATATGTCTTATCATCGCGAAGCATAATATTATATTTCGGATGATGCTCCTTAATTAAAGTTGCCTCTAGGATAAGAGCTTCCATTTCCGTTTTCGTTTGAATCGTTTCCACATCCCAAGCACGGCGCATCATGGCTGTCACTTTCACAGAGCGATTCACATCTTGCTGCACATAGGACCGCACTCGATTGCGCAAGTTGATGGCCTTTCCTACATAGATGATGCGCTGATACTTGTCACGCCACAAGTAGACCCCCGGTGTGGTAGGCAGATGGCTTACTTTTTCCAGTATATATGCTTGCTGTTCCGCATCACCCATCATCATGTCTTTCTGACTAGAAGGATTAAAGTTCACTTCTTTTGCTTGCAATTGTCTGTCTATGGGATTCATGGTGTGTCCTCAGTAGGCAACGGATGTTGTTCCATATACGTCCTAGTTTTATCTAACACAGGGCCTAAGAATTTGCCCGTGTAGCTTTCAGGTAACACGGCAATCTCCTCAGGTGTACCCGTACCCACGATGGTGCCGCCACGGAAACCACCTTCTGGACCTAAATCGATAATGTGGTCCGCCGTTTTGATCACATCTAAATTATGCTCGATTACCACTACTGTATCGCCACCATCGGTAAGCTTTTGCAATACTTCTAGCAATTTCCGGATATCTTCTACATGTAATCCAGTAGTCGGTTCGTCAAGGATGTATAAGGTTTTCCCCGTACTGCGACGAGCCAGTTCAGTGGCTAGTTTAACCCGTTGTGCTTCCCCACCAGATAAGGTAGTCGCCGCTTGGCCTAAGCGAATATAGCCTAAGCCCACTTCTTGTAAAGTTACCAATTTACGGTGAATTTTTGGGATTGCACTAAAGAAATCTACCGCTTCATCGACGACCATGTCCAATACATCGGCAATACTTTTACCTTTGTATTTCACTTCCATCGTCTCTCGATTGTATCGAGCCCCTTTACATACCTCGCACGGTACATACACATCTGGCAAGAAATGCATTTCAATTTTGATGATACCATCGCCACGACACGCTTCACAGCGACCGCCTTTGACGTTAAAGCTAAATCGTCCTGCTTTGTATCCCCGAATCTTCGCTTCATTGGTTTGACTATATAACTCACGGATGGCATCGAACACACCTGTATAGGTGGCTGGATTCGAACGCGGTGTTCGTCCGATCGGACTTTGATCAATATTGATGATTTTATCCACATACTCTAAGCCACGAATCTCCTTGTGCGCTCCCACCTTATGATGACTTCTGTAGAGTGCATTGGCTACGCCTTTATATAAAATTTCGTTGATCAATGTAGATTTACCAGATCCACTCACACCGGTCACAACAGTAAACAAACCAATAGGGAACTTTACATTCACTTGTTTTAGATTGTTTTCTTTAGCTCCACGGATTTCTAAGCATGTTTTCGTAGGCTTTCTACGTTCTTTTGGCAATGGAATATATTTTTGACCACTTAAATATTGACCGGTAATGGATTCTTTTACAGCCATTACCTCTGGTACTGTACCTTGCGCCACGATTTGACCACCATGTTCACCTGCCGCAGGTCCAATATCTACCAAATAATCCGCCGCTAGCATCGTATCTTCATCGTGTTCTACCACGAGTAAGGTATTGCCTAAGTCACGCAAGCCTTTCAGTGTTTCAATTAAGCGGTCATTATCTCGTTGATGCAAGCCAATGGATGGTTCATCTAAAATATATAAGACCCCAACGAGGCCAGAACCAATTTGTGTGGCCAATCGAATCCGCTGTGCTTCCCCACCAGATAAGGTG
Organism: uncultured Veillonella sp.; assembly: GCA_963516605.1. Classification (GTDB taxonomy): domain Bacteria; phylum Bacillota; class Negativicutes; order Veillonellales; family Veillonellaceae; genus F0422. Next base: position 29,018 of record CAUQBP010000004.1, read on the forward strand.
CCAGCACTGCGGTTCATAGTCAAATAATCTAAGCCCACATTATTCAGAAATCCTAGACGAGCATTGATTTCTTTCAAAATTTGAGCCCCTATGAAAGCCTCTCGTTCCGTCAACTGTAGATTGCCAAAATAGTCCACCGCTTCGCTAATCGTTAGCTGTGTCACTTCATCTATATTTTTCTCCCCTACACGGATGGCAAGAGATTCTGGTTTCAAACGAGCTCCCTTACAAGCTGTACATGGTTTAATAGACATATAGGATTCGAACTCTTCCCGCATGCTATCTGTAGTAGCCTCCGCATGACGGCGTTTCACCATTGGTAAAATACCTTCATATTCGGTGTGGAATGTTTTCACCTCTCCACGCATATTTTCGTAGTCGAAGGTTACTTTCTCAGTGCTACCGTAGAGCACTTCTTTTTGTAAGGCTGTAGGTAGTTCTGAAAAACTTGCTTCTAATGTATATCCATGCGCTTTCAACAATCCCTCTAACTGTCTCATGAACCACGCATTAGGATTCGAACTCAATGGGGCTACTCCCCCATCTATAAAAGGCACCGTTGGATCTGGAATAACACGATCTTCATCTACCTCCATGGTACTACCTAATCCCAAACAGGATGGACAGGCACCAAAAGGACTGTTGAAGGAAAACATACGAGGTTCAATTTCTGGCAATGAAATGTGACCGTTAGGACAGGTAAAATGAACACTGAATTGGTGGGCTGGGCCGTCTACCTCTTGAATGATGACAAAGCCTTCTCCATGATGAATGGCCGTTTCCAAAGAATCCGTTAAACGACTTTCTAAGCCTTCCTTGATCACAAGACGGTCTACAACAATTTCAATATTGTGCTTCTTATTTTTATCTAAATTGATTTCGTCATCAAAGGTATGAATCTCTCCATTGATGCGAACACGAGCAAATCCATTTTTACGAATTTGTTCCAACACTTTTTCATGGCGACCTTTTTTACCCCGTACCACGGGAGCCATCACCATAATCTTAGTACGTTCCGGCAATTTCATGACTAAGTCTGTTATTTGCTCAATCGTCTGTTGGGCAATCTCTTCTCCACAAGTAGGGCAGTAAGCTCGACCAATACGAGCAAATAATAATCGCAAATAGTCATAAATTTCTGTCACCGTTCCCACCGTAGACCTAGGATTGCGGCTCGTCGTTTTTTGGTCGATGGATATAGCCGGTGAAAGCCCCTCAATGTAATCTACATCAGGTTTATCCATTTGTCCCAAAAACTGGCGAGCATAGGCAGATAAAGACTCCACATATCTACGTTGCCCTTCTGCATAAATCGTATCAAAGGCTAGGGATGATTTACCGGATCCACTTAATCCTGTTAATACAATAAATTGATTTCTTGGTAGAGCCACGTCAATATTCTTCAAATTATGTTGACGGGCTCCTTTTATAATTAATTGATCTTTCAAAATATCTCCTATTCTTCATTCATGTCTGACCAAATTTGGCGCAATCTGCCTAGTTCATCACGTAACTCTGCAGCTCGTTCAAATTCTAATTGTTTTGCTGCTGCTTTCATGAGGCGTGTGGTCTCTTCAATGGCATTGAACACATCTTCTTTCGTTTCATACTGCATTTTCTGTGAAAATGGCTCAACCCTTTCTGCCACCACCTCTGTCGGCGCAGTACTATCATATACCACAGGACTATCTGCTTTAGGCTTGCGACCTTTTTTAGTAGCAGCCACTTCCCCTTCGACTTTGGTCAACTCAATTAAGTCTTTCACTTCCTTACGCACTGTTCGTGGTATAATACCATGCTCTCTGTTGTAGGACTCTTGCAGAGCACGACGACGTTCTGTTTCATCTATGGCGCGTTGCATAGATCCTGTAATACGGTCAGCATACATAATAACTTTCCCTTTTTCATTACGAGCCGCACGGCCTATGGTCTGAATCAAGGACGTATCACTGCGCAAGAAGCCTTCCTTATCGGCATCTAAGATAGCCACTAAAGACACTTCTGGCATATCTAAGCCTTCCCGCAGTAAGTTAATTCCCACGAGAACATCAAAAACACCGGCTCTCAAATCACGGATAATATCAGCCCTCTCAATGGTAGCAATGTCGGAGTGTAAATAGCGCACTCGAATACCCATTTCTTTTAGATAATTTGTTAAATCCTCTGCCATTTTCTTCGTTAACGTCGTTACTAACACCCGTTCATCCGACTTCGCACGGTCTTTAATTTCCCCTAACAGATCATCCATCTGCCCCTTAATAGGTCGGATTTCGATAATAGGATCTAGCAAACCTGTTGGACGAATGATTTGTTCTGCCACATTCGTCTGTACTTCCATTTCATAGGGCCCTGGTGTAGCAGATACATAGACAATTTGGTTGATTCTCTCTACAAACTCTTCAAATTTTAAGGGCCGATTATCCGCCGCCGATGGCAAGCGGAATCCATAGTCGATCAAATTATGTTTCCGAGCTTGGTCACCATTATACATGGCACGAATTTGTGGCAAGGTCACATGGGATTCGTCAATGATAATCAGGAAATCATCTGTAAAATAATCGATAAGGGTCATTGGTGCTTCCCCTGGTTGACGGTTAGACAACAGACGAGAGTAGTTTTCAATCCCCGAGCAATAGCCCATTTCCTGCATCATTTCAATGTCATATCGTGTGCGTTGCTCCAAGCGTTGCGCTTCTAAGAGACGGCCATTTTCATTAAAGTATGCCAAACGTTCAGCCAACTCTGTCTCGATGCGCCCAATGGCAAGGTCTAACTTTTCCTTCGTCGTTACATAGTGAGAAGCTGGATAGATAGCCACGTGTTTACGCTCTACGATAACATCACCTGTAAGCACATCGATTTCCACTAAACGATCAATTTCATCGCCGAACATTTCTACTCGAATGGCTCTTTCACTGGTGCCTGCAGGGAAAATTTCCAATGTATCCCCTTGTACTCGGAAGGTACCTCGCACAAAGTTCATATCATTTCGGGTATATTGGATAGATACTAATTTACGAAGAATATCGTCCCGGCTATATTCCTGACCTTGTCGCAAGGATACACAGAGCGTACTATAGTCCTCTGGGTCCCCTAAGCCATAAATACAACTAACCGATGCGACGATGATCACATCTTTCCGTTCAAATAAGTTCATTGTCGCCGAGTGGCGCAACTTATCGATTTCTTCATTGATGGACGCATCTTTTTCAATATATGTATCCGTAGAGGCAATGTACGCCTCTGGTTGGTAATAATCGTAATAAGACACGAAATATTCCACTGCATTCTTAGGGAAAAAACTTTTGAACTCACTGGCCAATTGGGCTGCTAATGTCTTATTGTGGGCAATGATCAAAGTCGGCTTTTGTACGGCTTCGATGAGTTTAGCCATGGTATATGTTTTTCCCGTACCTGTAGCACCTAGTAATACCTGTGCCCATTCCCCTCGTTCAATTTCCTCTGCCAAGGACTGGATGGCCTTTGGTTGGTCACCCATCGGTGAATAGGGGGCCTCTACTTGAAAAGGAATCCCTTCCTCAGGAAAATGATGCAATCCGCTCATAGTCCCTCCTTATATATCTATCTCTGTAAACGTGAAAGTTCACTGTTCATTCTATATCTAGTAACTTCTATATTATATCACGAATACAGAAAATATTATATCGTATGTTCGATACAATAGAATACTAGAGTCACATACTATTTTCCCAACCCTGCAGGATATTGTGACATTATAGTGATCTCTCATCAAATAATACAATACACCTGAATATACATAGATGATTACATAAGGATTAGATATAACCAGTAACAGTAGATAAAAAGAAAAAAGCTGAATACAAGATTCAACTTTTTACTTATCTATTATACTGTCTACTACCTAAGAAATTCTACACTCCTAAAGAGACGTTACAATATACTATTCCTTTTGTGCATTTCAGTCTTATAGCGGTTTATTCATGCCACTATCACAAGCTAATAGATACCCCATATATGTTACAGTAATACTCATGCGCACTCTGTAAGACTATCCTTTGCCACGAATGCGACGCAATTCTTCTTCTGTGATAGGTGTATCCCCTTGCAAAGTTTGTGTGGCTGTGTCATCACCTTCTAACATTTCGATGAAGATGGCAATACCACAATCAGATAAATGATGACTTTCATCACCATGATCATGTTCTAGGGAGTCCTTCATATTCTCAGCAATACGATGGACAAAATTCCATTCCTCATCGGTGTAGCTTTCAATACGGCTAGCAATTTCCTTCCAATTACTTAAGAGTAAGCGTGTAAGAGGTCTGTACAAATCACCGCCTACAAATTCCATAATATCTACAGCACATTCAATACTATCCCCATCAATACCATAACCATTCATTTCATTTTGGTCCACCACATAGTCATATAATTGTTTTCTAGTCACGGTCCACTATTCTCCTTTGTCAAAAAGAGCATTAGCAAATTCTTTTGCATTGAAAGGACGCAAGTCATCCATTTGCTCACCCACGCCAATCCAACGCACAGGAACGCCCAACTCTTCTTTGATAGAGATAACTACACCACCTTTTGCAGTACCATCTAATTTGGTCACCACAATCCCTGTCACAGGTACTGCTTCACCGAATAGTTTTGCTTGACTCACCGCATTTTGACCTGTAGTGCCATCAAGTACTAACAAGGTTTGATGCGGTGCACCTGGAATTTGTTTGTCTGCTACACGGCCGATTTTTTTCAATTCTTCCATAAGGTTCACTTTTGTGTGCAAGCGCCCTGCTGTATCTACAATGACTAAGTCTGCTTCTTTAGCAACTGCTGAGGCGCAGGCATCGAATACCACTGCTGCTGGATCCGCCCCTTCCTTATGTTTTACAATCGATACACCTACGCGATCGGCCCAAATAGATAATTGTTCAGTGGCAGCTGCCCGGAATGTATCCCCTGCTGCAATGATTACTTTTTTACCTTGCTCTGCATAGTAATGCGCTAATTTCGCAATCGTTGTCGTTTTACCAACACCATTGACACCCACTACCAAGATGACTTCTGGTTTGTGAAGCTCCAACACTTCCTCTTGAGCTCCTAGCATTTCTGTAATGCGCTCTTCCATGAAAGGCATCACTTCACCAGTATTATTGATAATCCCTTCCGTAACACCTCGGCGAATTTCTTTCATTAAATAGGCCGTTGTTTTAGGTCCTAAATCACCTACTAGCATAGTAGCTTCTAAATCATCTAAAAAATCATCATCAATTTCTGCATAACCGATAACGATGGTTTCTACTTTTTTTACAAAATTATTTTTTGTCTTTTCTAAGCCCGCTTTCACACGGTCAAAAAAACTAAATGCCATAATCGCTGTTCTCCTTTACTTCGTCAAAGGCTACTGTTAATAAACGTGACACCCCTCGTTCCACCATAGTCACCCCTTGTAAGACATGAGCTGATTCCATGGTCCGTTTACGATGAGTCACCACGATAAATTGTGTGGCATCCCCCAAGTTATGCAAATATTGGCTAAATCGTTCCACATTCGCATCATCTAAAGCGGCATCTACTTCGTCAAGTACACAGAATGGAGCTGGTCGATAATCCAACAATGCAAACAATAATGCAATGACCGTCAATGCTCGTTCCCCTCCAGATAATAAGCTCAATTGTTGGCGCTTCTTTCCTGGCGGTTGGATATAAAAATCAATACCACTTTCTAAAATTGATTCTGGGTTCGATGCCACGATTTGTGCAGTACCGCCTCCAAACAATTGAGAGAATACATGTTGAAATTTCTCACGAATCTCTGTAAGAACTCCTTGTAGTTGCTCAGACATCGCCCCATCAATTTCAGCAATAACGCCTTCAAGTTGTTCTTTAGCTATCACTAAATCCTCTTTTTGTGCATGATAGAATGCTAGCTTTTCTTTCGCTTCTTCATATTCCACAATGGCATTAGGATTGATAGCTCCTAAGCTTTCAATCTGCCTTGCTAAGTTCGCCTGTTGTTGTTTCCACTCATGTACGGAGCCACCTAACTGTATATTCTGTGCCTCTTGTTTAGTATACCCTAAAGCGCCCAATTGTTCCAATGCTTGTTCGCCTTGTAGTTGATATTTTGTTAACCCTTCTTGTAGGTCCACTAGTTTTTTCTGTACAATTCGTTGGCGCTGTTCTTTTTGATTTCGTTCTTCTTGCAATTGGCTTAATTGTAATTCCCAGGTACGTACTTTTTCTTGTCCACCTTTACGAGCTTCTCCAATGGCTGCTACCCGTTTTTCTATCGCTTGTTTTTCTGATTCTAATGCTAAAGCAGGTTCGCCACCTAAGCGTATAACGTCCTCACCTAATTGGCTTAATCGTCTATCTAAGCTTGCAATATTTACTTCCTTATCTTTGATATGTTGTTCTAATTGAGCTAATTCTTTTTTGCTTTGTTCTAACAACAATCTAGATTGTTCCCATCGTAAGCGTACTCCTTGCAGTTCCTCATTTTGCTCACGTTCTCGGTCTTGTAAAGTTTGCTCTTGAGCAACTAAGGTAGCGACTTGCTCTTGATGTACTTCTCGATTCTCTAACTGTGAAAGTTCATCTGCTAGCCTTTTAATGTTCTCCCCTAAGGTAGTTTGCTTTTCTTGAACCTTTTGTAGCTCCTCATGATAGGTCTGCACCATTCCACGTAAGTTAATTTGCTCTCCTTGGGAGCGTTGTTGCTCTTGCTGTAAGCTACGTAACTGCAATTCTTCTTGTTCATAAGTTTGACGTAATCCCTTACCAGACTGTGTTAAAGCTTCTATTTCTTTGTCTAGTCCTTGTAAAGTCTGTTGTAACACCTGTGCTGTATCTCGTAATACATGAATATCTTGCTGTAATGTGTCTTGCTCTTCTTTACGGGACAAGATAGACACTTTTTTCCGTTTCGTAGCACCACCTGTTAGAGCACCACCTGGTTGCAATTGCTCTCCTGTTAAGGTAACAATCCGCAATTGTTGATGATATTCTTTTTGCAATGCTAATCCATGATCCAAGGTATCTACAATAAGAGTACGCCCTAATAGCTGATTAAATACGCCCGTATATTGTGTATCAAATTGAATGCAGTCTACACCCAGTCCCAATACATAAGGCGATGTTAAGGCTTTATGATCGAGTCGTTTTCCTCGTACCATATCCATCGGTAAAAACGTAACACGACCACCTTGTGTGCGTTTTAAGTATTGTACTGCTTCAGAAGCAATCTTTGCAGTCTCTGTGATAACTTGATGAATAGCGCCACCTAAAGCAGTTTCAATGGCCACTAAGAATTTTTCTTCCACAGTGAATACATCACCAATAGCTCCACGAATATGTGAAGACCAAGCTTCTTTCGCTTGTAACACATGTTTTGTTCCATCTAGATAGCCTTCGTGTAACTCTTCCCAGCTATGTAATAGTTCTAAACGACCTTCTTTAGCTTGCAGTGTTCTTTGTACTTCTACTAATTCCTGATTTTTTTGTCGACGTGTATCCTCTAGCTGTTGTAATGATTGACGTGCTGTAGTCAACGCTTCCTGTGCTTCACTAACAACCTGTTGTTGCGCCTCTAATTGCGCTTGTGTTTCCTCTACAGATTGTTTTATATCTTGTAAAGTAGCCTTCAAGCGTTGCGCATCATCTTTCTTTTGTGTTTCTAACTCTTCCGCTCTTGCTAATTGATGGCGAGCTTCTTCCAATTCACGAACAACACGAATATGACGCTCATGAGCATGCTGCTCCGCTATGCGCATACCATCTAAATTAGCCTTCACTTGACTAAGAGAGTCTCGAGTGCTTTGCAAATTAGATTCCGCTTGTTTTACATCTTGTCCAATGGATGTTAAGTTACTTTCTTGGTCTTTCAAAGATGCCAAGTCACAATCATATTGTTGCGCTTTAACTTTCAGTTCTTCCTTCCAAGTTGTTAACTGTTCTTCTCCACCTTTTAACTCTTCTACCATATTGGCTTCTTTTAAGCGAGCTACTTCAATTTGTCCAGTTAGTTCCCCTAATTTACCTTGTAAAGTGGCATATTCATCTTCCATACTTCGGTGGGTTTCACGAAATGATTGAAGCTCATTTTGTGTGGTCTTATAAGTCTCTTGGATTGTATCTAAACTAGTTTCTAATTCTTCTTGCTCACGAAGGTAGGATAAGTTTTCATTTTCTTGGCGTGTAAATAAACGATCCGCCGTTTTATATTCATGAAAAGCAATAGCTCCATCATAGCTACGCTTATCCTGTGATAATGTATTATACTCACGTGTCACATTAGCTTTCGCCTCCAATTCTACTAATTGATCTCCTAACGTACTCATCACATCATCTAATCGTTCCATATTACGATCTGTACTATTGATACGCCGAATAGCATCTTCTTTATTCATTTTAAAGCGAGAGATACCTGCCACATCTTCAAATATTAAGCGACGTTCTTCTGGTTTACTATTCAAGATAGCATCGATACGATTCTGCCCGATGATGGCCATAGAATCTTTACCTAAGCCTGTATCAGCTAATAATAGATGAATATCTTTTAACCGGCAATTTCTCTTATTGATTTGGAATTCACTTTCACCATTGCGATACATACGGCGTGTGATAACAACTTCTGCTAATTCTTTGCCCAAAGTGCCATCACTGTTATCAAAAATTAAGTTTACCTCTGCCGTATTATGAGGACGACGAGCTTCTGTGCCAGAAAAAATAATGTCTTCTGCTTTTTGTCCACGTAAATGGCGTACATTCGATTCCCCTAAGACCCAGCGAATCGCATCAGTAATATTACTTTTACCACTACCATTAGGGCCTACAATCCCAGTCATGCCTGGAGAAAAAGACACTATCGTTTTATCAGCAAAGGACTTGAATCCTTTCATTTCTAGTCGCAATAATTGCATGACTGCTTCCTTTCTATGTATACATAGGTATGTTTCAAATTTACACAATATAACATATTGTTCATACTATATCCTAACCTAATACCTATTTCCAACCTCTCATCACATGCTCTCTCTACAGAATATTAGTTAATCCATTGTTGTATAACCATAACCCGCTATTTAAAGAGGCAAGCTATATAGTATATGATCTATCGTGACATGCAATACTCCAGTATTATTATTTTCCTGTTTTTCTTGCCATATCCATTCTATCTGCTTATATTCCTGTCCAAAGTACTCTATATTTCTGTTCTTCAATCCACGTATCTTTGATGTGAAAGGTCTTGGATATTCTACAATGACCTTATGAATCACACCAAATACTTCTAGGTGTTCTTCTATGGTTTGCTGGATAGCTTGAAGCCATTCATAATTGACTACCAATTCTCCAAAGGCAGGAGCATAGGGTCCTCCTACAATACCTCGACCAGTATCAAAATCTTCTGTACTTTGTAATCCTACACGTATGATCTGTGTACCTTTGCCTTCTAAATAGGATTTTAAAAAAGAACTATAGGCTACCGCTTGTTCTATTGTTAATGGTACATAACTACCTTCACGAACACGATCAGCTAGTTCGGTATCTTCAATAACAATCACCGGATAAATACGACATAAGTCAGCCTGCAATTGACCGGCTTTCACCGCCGTTTTTACTAAAGTAGTCCAGGTTTCGCCAGGTAAGCCTGGGAGTAATTGTATACCCAAGGTTATCCCTTGTTCACGTATCATCTTACACGCCTGTTCCACATCTTCTTCCGTATGCCCTCGTTTAGCATCTACAAGCATATCCTCATCTAATGTTTGTACCCCTAATTCAATGGTTCTTACACCACTAGTATGGAGCTCTTTCAATCGGTCTTCTCTGATAGCATCAGGTCGAGTAGACAAGCGGATTCCTTGAATTAATCCCTGTTGAAATGCTTCTGTTGCAGGCTCCAATAATGTATTTTGCACTTCTTCTGGGATGGCCGTAAAGCTACCGCCAAAGTATGCCACCTCCCATTGTCCTTTGTGACCTTGTTCAGATATTGTCTCACGAATGGACCTACGGATAGTATCCACCGATACCATTTCTTGTTGTCCAGAAATACGTGGCTGATTACAAAATACACAAATATAAGGGCACCCAATATGAGGAATAAAAAATGGAAGTAGTCTAGTTTTCTCTTTTTTTACTTTCCTCATAGGATCCCCCTTAACTATAGCTATTTCGTGTATGTAACCCTCATCAAAGAAAAAGGGAGTGGTTCCCCACCCCTCAATCCTTACTATTGTATAAGCTTTTCATAAGCCTCTTTTGCAGCCGCTTGAGCTGCTACTTTTTTATTTCGTCCAGAACCTACCCCTGATGGAATTCCATCAACGACCACTTCCATAGTAAAAAATTTATTATGATCCGGACCTTCTTCATTAATGACATGATACCGTATCACAGATTCTCCTTTTTGTTGTACCAACTCTTGGAGCAATGTTTTAAAATCTTTCCCTACTTTTCCTGAAAGTGCCATTTGGAGATATCCATGCAAATGACTCAAAACAAACTGTTTTCCCACTTCGTAACCACACTCTAAATAGATAGCTCCTAAGACAGCCTCAAAAGTATCTGCTAAAATAGAGTTTCGCTCTGCTCCACCGCAATGACGTTCCCCTCTACCTAGTCGTAAGTAGGTACCTAATTCCAACGTACGACTACATGCAGCTAAAGAACCTTCACATACAGTACAAGCTTTTAAGCGAGTCAGTTCACCCTCAGTCATTTCTGGATATGTAATAAATAAATATTCTCCTATAATAAGGTCTAACACAGCATCCCCTAAGAACTCTAAGCGCTCATTATGATGTTCATGAGATAATTTATGTTCATTCGCATAGGAAGAATGTGTCAAAGCACGATTCAAAGTGCCTATATTTTGTAATGGCAATTGTAAATTCGCAATAAGCTCGTAAAGTGATTCTTCACGAGCCTTGCTAGTTACTTTGCTACTTTTAGGAGCACTCACAATTATGCCTCGTAACGGCGAACAACGATAGTACCGTTGTGTCCACCAAAACCGAAGGAGTTGGAAAGAGCTACATCAACTTTCATATCACGAGCTCCGTCAGATACATAATCTAAATCCAATTCTGGATCTGGATTATCTAAGTTAATTGTTGGATGCACTTTGCCAGTTTCGATAGCCATAGCCATAACAATTGCTTCAATAGCACCAGCAGCACCTAATAAGTGACCTGTCATAGATTTTGTGGAGTTCACAGCTAATTTACTAGCATGGTCTCCGAATAACTGTTTAATTGCCAATGTTTCATTCGCATCATTAATGGATGTAGATGTGCCATGAGCGTTGATATAGTCAACTTCCTCAGGTTTAATACCTGCATCATTTAATGCTAATTCCATACATTTACGGGCTTGTGTGCCGCCTGGTGCAGGAGAAGAAATATGATATGCATCACCATTAGTACCATATCCCACCACTTCTGCGTAGATATGCGCACCACGTGCTTTTGCATGTTCTAATTCTTCCAATACAATCATGCCAGAGCCTTCGCCCATTACGAATCCATCGCGGTCAGCTGCAAATGGACGAGATGCTTTTGTAGGCTCATCATTGCGTGTAGACATAGCTTTCATAGATGCGAACCCAGCTACTGCTGCTGGAGAAACTGCAGCTTCTGTACCACCAGCGAACATAACATCTGCTTGGCCATGTGCAATCATGCGGAATGCTTCACCAATTGCATTAGTACCAGAAGTACAAGCTGTAACAACAGTTTCTACTGGTCCTTTCAATCCTAATTGGATAGAGACACGGCCAGATACCATGTTGGCAATCATCATAGGTACCGCAAATGGACTTACACGACCTGGACCTTTTTCAAATAGAGTCACATATACATCGTGGATAGAATCAATACCGCCGATACCAGTACCAACTACAGTACCACAACGATCTGCTTCTTCTTTGTCTAAATCTAAATCAGCATCTTTTTGTGCAAGCACTGCCGCTGCAATAGCAAATGCTGCAGAGCGGTCCATACGGCGCGCTTCTTTTTTATCAATTCCAAATTGTGTTGGATCAAAATCTTTAATTTCTCCTGCAATACGAGTTGCATAATCACTTGCATCAAATCGAGTAATTGGACCAATACCAGATTCGCCACGTAGCAATGCATTGTAAAAGTCATCTTTACCGATTCCCACTGGTGTCACAGCACCTAAACCAGTAATAACAACACGTCTTTCCATTATTCCACCTCTTTATAATCTCATTTAATCAATGGCTGCTGCCTCTGAAACTAGGCGAGCAAAAATCTCATTCACAGGTAATATGGAATCTACTTTTCGCATATTATTACCTGAGAACACTAATCCCGTTTCCACATCCCCTTGTTGAGCACGTGAAAGGGCTTTAATAATACAGAACTTGTGAGAACAATGCTTCAAGCATCGATGACACTCTGTAGGTGGCGGTACTGTACCGTCTAATACTGTTTCTGCAAACTTATTACGCAACGCTTGTCCTGGAAGTCCTACTGGACTTTGAATCAAGACAATATCTTCTGGAGCATCTGCACGAACGTACATTTTTTTCAATTCATCAGAGGCATTACACTCCACACTAGCAGCAAAACGGCTTCCCATTTGTACACCACTAGCGCCAAGTTTAATCATCTCTACAATATCTGCTCCATCAAGAACCCCACCAGCACCAATGACTGGAATGTTTTTTACAGCTGCTACCACTTCTGGTACTAGCTCACGAGAGGAGCGGTCTGTACCTAAGTGACCACCTGCTTCACAACCTTCCACAATGACTGCGGAGGCTCCTAATCCTTCAGAAATACGAGCTAATTTAGGCGTGGATACGATAGGTACGATAGGTGTACCAGATTCACGTCCTAAAGCAAACATATCTCTGGAAAATCCAGCGCCAGCTACAACAAGGTCAATGCCCTCTTCAATGGCCGTTTTTACAAGGCCTAAAAATTCTGTAGCGGCTACCATTGCATTTATACCGATAATGCCCGTAGGCGATAATTTTCTTGCTAATTGTATTTCGTATCGTAATTCATCAAAAGGCATGCCAGATGCTGCAATCAGGCCGATACCACCTTCATTTGCAACTGCTGCAGCCAACCGAGCTGTAGACAATCGGATTGCCATTCCACCTTGAATTACCGGTACTTTGGCTACCAATTTCCCTATTCGAAGTTCAGGGAGTTTCACTATTATTCCTCCTATGTGCACATCCACTGAGGGGGCTAAGCCCCCTTTCGTGGTGTATAAGTACTAAGACTTATTTTGTAGAATCGATGTAATCAACTGTGTCTTTTACAGTTTTGATTTTTTCAGCAACATCATCAGGGATTTCAATATTGAATTCCTCTTCAAATGCCATGATCAATTCAACGATGTCAAGAGAGTCAGCGCCTAAATCATCGATGAAAGTGGAATCGATAGCCACTTCAGATTCGTCAACGCCCAATTGTTCAACAACAATAGCTTTTACTTTGTCAAATGTGCTCATTACGTACACCTCCTTTCACGTAGTCTATCTATAGAATCTTGCGTTTACATCACCATTCCGCCGTCTACATTGAGAACTTGGCCAGTAATATAACTTGCAAAGTCAGACGCTAAAAACGTTACTACACTAGCAATTTCTTCCGGTTGACCCATACGACCAAACGGAACTGTCGCTGCAATACCTTCTTTAATCTTTTCAGGTAATACATCTGTCATTGCTGTTTCAATAAATCCTGGTGCTACTGCATTTACAGTAATACCACGAGCGGCTAATTCTTTGGCACAAGTTTTAGTAAAGCCAATTACCCCTGCTTTAGCAGCGGCATAATTGGCCTGTCCTACATTACCAGTCACACCAGATACAGATGTCATGTTGATAACGCGACCAGCACGTTGTTTTACCATAAGCTTAGCAACTGCTTTAGTCACTAGGTATACACCTTTTAAGTTGATATTCAATACATCATCCCAGTCGGAATCTTTCATACGAATTAATAATCCGTCACGAGTGATGCCTGCATTGTTTACAAGAATGTCAATATGACCAAATGCAGCTACTGCTTCATCCACCATAGCTTGTACATCCTCAGCATTACCCACATCAGCTTTAATTTTAATCGCTTTACGGCCTAATGCTTCAATGGCATCTACAGTTTCTTGTGCTACTGCTTCATTACCAATAAAGTTTACTACTACATCTGCTCCAGCTTTTGCTAAGTCGATAGCAGTGGCTTGACCGATACCACGGGATGCACCAGTAACTAATGCTACTTTACCTGTTAAATTCATGTTATTCTCCTTGTAAGAATGCAATTGCTGCTGCTAAGGATGGTTCATCTTCAACATTGGCCAATTCCATTGCTTTGTTAATTTTTTTAGTGAAACCTGTTAATACTTTTCCCGGACCTACCTCTACAAATCGAGTAGCTCCGAAGTCTACCATTGTAGCTACACAATCTTCCCAAAGTACTGGTGCTGCAGCTTGTTTAACTAAGGCTGCTTTAATAGTAGCACCATCTTTTAGAATTTCACCTGTAATATTCGCTACCACAGGAATTTGTGCATCTTTCACTTCGATTTTGTCTAACTCTTCTTGTAAACGTTTCGCTGCTGGTTCCATTAAGCGACTGTGGAATGGAGCACTTACTGGTAACATAACAGCACGTTTAGCACCAGCTTCTTTCATTTTTTCAGCTGCCACTTCTACGGCTTTTGTAGCACCAGCAATTACAATTTGTCCTGGGCAGTTAAAGTTAACTGCTTGTACAGATCCTACAGTATCATTCACTTCTCCGCAGATGCGAACTACTTCTTCACGTGGTAATGCTAAGATCGCAGCCATTGCGCCTTCACCCAATGGCACCGCTTCTTGCATATATTCGCCACGTTTATGCACTACGTAAACAGCATCTTTAAAATCAAGAACGCCTGCTGCTACCAAGGCACTATATTCACCAAGACTATGACCACCTACGATATCAGGTGTAAAGCCTTTCTCTTTTAAAATTTCATAGCATGCCACACTAGCTGTTAAAATGGCAGGTTGTGTGTTTGCTGTTTTTACTAATTCCGTATCTGGACCTTCAAAACATAATTGTGAAATGGAATATCCCAATGCTTCATCTGCTTGTGCAAAACGCTCTCTTACGATAGGGTACGCTTCGTACAAATCTTTCAACATACCTACTTTTTGAGACCCTTGACCAGGGAATACAAATGCTGTTTTCATAAGGCTTCCTCCTGCTTATCGGATAACAGATTTTAAGTTCAACATTACTTCTTCTGCTTCACGAACAATATCTTGAATGATTGTAGCGCAAGGTTTAATATCAGTTAACATACCTGCGATTTGTCCAATCATAACAGAACCATTTTTAGTTTCCCCTTCAATAGCCGCTTTTCTAAGTGTACCAGCACCTAGGTTTTCAAGAGCTTCTTTTGGTGCTCCGCTGAACTCAAGGGATTGATATTTACGAGCTAATAAGTTCTCAATGATACGAACTGGATGACCTGTTGTCAAGCCTGTCATCACTGTAGAACGATCTTTTGCTTTCAATACAGCTTCCTTATAGTTTTCATGGGCAATACATTCTTCAGATACTACGAAACGAGAACCCATTTGAACGGCACTAGCGCCCAATGCTAAGGCTGCTGCCATACCGCGACCATCAGCAATACCACCAGCGGCAATAACAGGTACGTCCACTGCATCTACGATTTGAGGGATTAAGCACATAGTTGTAATATCCCCTACGTGACCACCAGATTCAGTGCCTTCTGCGATAACTGCATCAATACCGCCACGAAGTAAACGTTTAGCTAATAATACAGATGCTACTACAGGAATTACTTTTGTACCGATTTCTTTGAAAGCTGGCACCCATGTAGATGGATTACCTGCCCCAGTTGTGATAACTGGTACGCGTTCTTCCAAAGCAACTTCCATAACTTCATTCACAAATGGAGACATCAACATGATGTTACAGCCATATGGTTTGCTTGTGCGCTCTTTCAATTTATGAATTTCTGCACGGAATACATCTGGAGGCATATGACCTGCTCCGATAATTCCCAAACCGCCTGCTTCAGATACAGCAGCTGCTAATTCAGCTGTACCCAACCAAGCCATACCACCTTGAAGCACGGGATACTCTATCCCTAATAAATCACAAATATCAGTCTTAATCATCTTGTCCTCCTTAGCACCATTTCATTACTAGACTTGCCCAAGTTAATCCTGCACCAAATCCAGCAACGGCAAGATTATCACCCTTTTGTAATTTTCCTGCACACACTGCTTCATCTAAAGCAATCGCAATGGATGCTGCTGATGTGTTTCCATACTTAGGTAAATTAATAAATACTTTATCTTCTGTCAGATGCAAACGATCTGCTGCAGATTTGATAATACGAGTATTCGCTTGATGTGGAATAAAGAAGTCTAATTCTTCCACTTCCATATTTGCCATTTCTAGAGCTTTCAATACAGTTTTGCCCATTGTTTTTACAGCAAATTTATATACTTCTTGTCCATTCATATGAATGAAAGTTAACCCCTCTTCACGACGTTCCGTAGTCGGTGGCAATGCGGTACCTCCAGATGGAATACATAGATGCATTCCGCCACTTCCATCAGCCCCCATATTCATACCGAGCATGCCATAGCCTTCTTCTACTGTAGACACTACAGCAGCCCCAGCACCATCACCGAATAGAACACATGTATTACGATCTTCCCAGTTTACCACACGAGATAATACTTCAACGCCTACTACGAGGACATTTTTAAACAATCCCGCATTGATATAGGAACTAGCTGTAATCAAAGAGTATACATATCCTGAACAAGCTGCAGATAAATCAAAGGCTGCCGCTTTCGTAGCTCCTAGATTCGCTTGTACTAAACATGCCGTAGATGGAATTGCCATATCGCCTGTTAAGGTGGCAACAATAATACAATCGATATCTTCTGCTGTTAACTTAGCAGCTTCTAAGGCTTTTTTTGCCGCTTCTGTAGCCATATCTGAAGCATTTACACCTTCTGGTGCAATTCTACGTTCTTTAATGCCTGTTCGTTCTTGAATCCAAGCATCGCTAGTATCTACCATTTTTTCTAAATCTGCATTTGTAAGAACTTTTTCTGGCACATAGCTACCGGTACCAATAATTCCGACTGGCTTATTCAGCATTGTCATATGTTAGGGTCCCTTCTTCTTCAATACTTGAGGAAATATGTTCAATCAATTTCCGTTCTACTAGATCTCCAGCAATTTTAATGGCTGTCATAATTTCCTTAGACTTAGAGCTACCATGGCAAATGATAAATACACCATTTACCCCTAATAGAGGTGCTCCGCCATTTTCTGTGTGATCTAGTCGTTTTTTTATTTTCTTAAACACAGGAACAATCAATAAGGCTCCTAGTTTAGAGATAATGCTACTTTGTTTGATGCCTTCTTTTAGAATATCTTGTACCACTGATACAAGACCTTCTGCAAATTTTAGCACCACATTACCTACAAATCCATCACATACTACTACATCTACCGTCCCTTTTGGAATATCACGGCCTTCCACATTCCCTTTAAATGGGATTGTTTTTAGTTTTTGTAGTAACGGATAGGTTTCTAAGACAACTTCATTTCCTTTTGTGGATTCTTCGCCAATATTTAACAAGCCCACAGTTGGGTTAGGTTTACCAAGTAACAACTGCGCATAGTTATATCCCATGATAGCCCCTTGCACTAGATGTTTTGGCTTACTATTCGCATTAGCACCAGAATCTAGCATAATTGTCACGCCATTCGCTGTTGGTAATGGTGTAGCAATACAAGGGCGCTCAATCCCTTTGATTCTTCCTAATCCTAGTAAAGCTGATGCCACGGCCGCCCCAGTACTACCTGGCGCAATCACCGCATCACAAATTTTTTCACGAACCAACCGTGTCGCCACCGCAATGGATGCATCTTTTTTCTTGCGTAACGCAATACTAGGATGCTCATGCATTTCTATGACTTCACTAGCATGATGAATGGAAATTCTTGGATTCTCCAGTTCACCTTCTGCTTCTAAAATTTCTTTTATTTTACTTTCATCACCGACAAGCACGATATCCATAGTATCATATTCGTGCACAGCGGCAATAGAGCCTAAGACTATTTCGAGGGGAGCAAAATCGCCACCCATAGCATCTACTGCAATCTTCATAGTTCACCTTTATTCTATCACAGATTCCATAATGAATTTAGCGCGAAACACTTCTTTTATGTTATCTTTGATTGTTACTTTTATAAAGAATTTTTCTCCTCGTTGTCGCACTAACTCTGCTTTCGCCGCTAAATTGACATCACTCTTAACAAGACTTTTATACTTAATATTCCCAACTCCAGCAATCATCGTAGGTACTCCTACAATGGCTCTCGCCAATGAGTTCGCTTGAGCATATAAATATTGTGCCTCTACGTAACCAGAGCGATCCAGCATATCTTTTGTAGTGCGAAGAACACTGATGCCGTATTGTCCTACTGCTAAATCAATGACATCTCCTACCACATCTGCCCGATCTATATGCTGTCGGTCATCAGAATGCTCCTGTGCCATTGCCTTAATCCGTTCACGTAATTCAGGAATGCCCAAAGCCAACCGATCCAATCGAATGGTAGGAACACTGACACCAAAATATGTGGCCAATTCCTCATCTGTCGTGAAGGGACTTATATTCAGTTTTTCGCGCAATAACTGTTGTCGTTCTTCCTTCTTTATACGACTCATATAACCACCTTTTATGACCAAGTAATAATACTTCCATACAATTATACTCTAAAATGATAATAGTATGCAAGCTTTTCTTTATTACTATGCAAAATATGCATAGCTATTTGAGAATGGTCAACGTTCCTTCATTCCTTCTTACATGGATTGGTGCGCTTCTATCCATTGTAGCAGGTCTACGGTCTACTACTTTAATATACCCTTTTAATACATCCACTACGATAGGATATACATCTTCTTGGTATATGATACCCGCCGTTTCTGGAGTATCCCCACCAATGATATTTTGAATGTGGCTTCCTGTGAAAGCATATCCTTTCCCTGTAGCCAACAGCAGTTCTTCATGACCAGTACGATGTCGCTTAGCTCCAATCCACTGATGATGCCAAGCGGCATTATTTTTTAATACTAAGGTAATACCTGATTGATGAGGATTAATGCCACTTTCAGCAAATTCATTTAAAGCTCCACCAGTCCAATTGGAGTCCTTTGTGCCAAGATTCATCGCGATATAGGAGCCATGACGACCTGGATTAGGGTTCAACCCATAATTTTTATTAAGCACACCAAGATTACCCGTCACTTGTACTGTCGGATACTGATCAACCTGCTCCACAGAAGAAATCGTTGTGCTTGTATAGGTATCAGCTAATCGGTTAGTACCAATGCCAATGCTACCTTCTTCGACAATAGCAGCATACACATCTGCCTGCTCAAATGGCACAGTTTCAATTTTCACAGGACCATCTAATGTAATATAACTATCTTTGTTGGCCTGTACACCATTTCCAATGGCATGAATCACAGTAGGCCCGTGAACAACAACCTGTGTGTCATACTTAGGGTCATCAATCTGTTTACGCCCAAAGCCTGCGTAGATGCCACTCATGTAATAATGAGCCATTTCATCCGCTTGGTCATAGGGATGACCATTACTTAAATCTACTTGCAAGCCCTTGTGGACAGTTAACTTCGTACCATCCAATACATAAATACCAGTTACATTATGATGCTTCTGCTGCACCGTATCATACCCTACACCATTTACCTTAATATGTAGCCCCTCTGGATAGTTGAGTACCTCATGGTATTTGCGCATCGCCACAGCTCGCCCCTCTGTGCTTACCTCAATGATCTCCGGTTGCGTCACAACCTGTTGAAAGCCTAGCTCTGCTGACGCTCCATACACAAATGGTACCGTGCTCAAACATGCCATAACAAGTCCTGCTAGTACATTTCTCTTATAATTCATACATACTCCCCTTACGAATCACTTGGACCTCTACTATGAATATCTTTATATCCTCTTTAGTATACCATTGGTAAGAGCCATTGCCTATGGTAGTGCTATTCCAATTGGTTATACAACATCTAGTAGGTAACAAAATGAGACGCCCCTCGTCGGAACGTCTCATATTATTAATATTATATTGTATTAGAATTTGAATTTCATACTTGCAGAATATGTGCGGCCTGCTGTTGCTTCTCTCGCATAGTATTCACGATTAAAGATATTTTGTACTCCGAATTGCAATGTCGCTTCTTTGGATACTTTGTAATTTACGGATGCATTAGTCAAGAAGTACGCATCTTCTGACTCCGGCTCGCCACCTGCGGTATCTTTGCTGTTGCGGGAGCTAACGTATTGCATATCCCACAAGGCATTCCACTTGCCACTGCTGTATTCAAAACCACCATGGAATAGATGTTTTGGAATATCAAAGTTTTGTTCTTTTCCATCACTTTGATCTGTATTGGCCAAAGCTTTACTTTCTATATATCCCATTTGCCATGTATAGTTTCCAAAGACAGACCATTTGTTAGACAACTTGTGACGAAGTTCTAATTCTACACCACGTCGTGTTTCTGATCCTACATTGATATATTTTTTGTAATTATCCGTACCATCCGCTTTTTTAAATGTCACATATTGAATTTTATCCTTTGTGTTCACATAAAAGGCTGCTACGTTTAATTTTGTATTTTCATTCCAAGATTTTTTCAAACCAAGTTCAAAAGTATCAGAATGTTCTGGATCTAACTCTGGATTTGCATAAATAGGAGTTTTAGATGTTTTGCCGTAACGGTACACTTGGTACAAGGTTGGCGGTGCAAAAGAATGACCATAGGATGCGTAGACGTTAGTGGAATCGTCAAGGTATCGTTCTACAGACAACTTAGGACTCACTTCAATATAAGAACCGTCGTTGTGGTGTACTACATCATAGGATTTCGTTTCCTTTTTATACTCCCCATGGGATCCATCGTACTTTTTAAAATGGTCTAAGCGAAGACCTGCATAAACGGCCCAATCATCATTAGGGCGATACGTATCTTGTACAAAGGCTGCCACTGTACGAGACGCCCCTGCATTCGTTTCACTCACGCCGTTAGGGAATACCTTAGTATCTTTAGAGCTTTTATCACGCCAATGTTGTAAAGAAATCTTTTCTTGATCAAACCGTTCTTGTTTCCAATTCAATCCCCCTACAATTTGATGTTTTCCTTGAGCCTTCCATGCCTTTTGTACATCTAGATTGTATGCTTTTCCAGGATAGAAGGAGTGAGAACCTGGTCCTTCATAATCACCAGTTGTAGCTTTTTCTGGCACAGAATAGCCATCTTTCTTTTTATCTAAATAGCCCAAAGAAATCTGCAATTTATTTGCTTCATTTTTATATTGCAAACTATGAGAATGATATTCTCGCTCTGCATCATGACCTAAGAAACTATTGCCATTAAGAGATACATATTTTTTATCACTAACCTTGATATCCCCTGTAAAAACGGTCTTTCCATTTACTGTAACCGCACTAATTGGATTGTGGTAAGAGTACTTATGGTTCGCATATACATAGCGATAGGTTAGCGTTTCTTTGTCGCCTAGGTTCATCGTAATATAAGCAGACAAATTCTTATTATGCAAAGATTTATCCCCACGATTCCCTAACACATATTTACCACTTTTCAATAGTTCCAACGGCATATCTGGTGTAATCGCTTTTACCTTACTAGTAATGGCTTTACTCTTATCGGTCACGAAAAATCCAGGGAATCCATTCGTACGGCGCTCCTCTGCTGAGACACCAATGGCTACCTTATCCGACACGCGCGCATCAAAACCTAGCTCATTGTTCCAAGTACCATAAGTTCCGCCATTCACCTTACCGTGCCAACGAATATCCTTGCGATCAGCTTTTGGTGCCACTTGTTTTGTTTTGATGCTGATCACACCTGCAACACCCTTGCCACCATACAAGGAGGAACTAGCACCTCTCACTAATTCAATGCGTTCAATAGAATGCACGGGAATCACTTCCCAGTCCACCTTATTATTGAAAGAATTATTCATCGGCACGCCATCAACGAGTACAGATATATTTTTGGAATCGAATCCACGGATTTGTATTTCACCTGCCGAAGCTTGACTTTTATACACTCCTGGTAATAATTGTATCGCATCTGCAACCGTATCCACCTTGCGATTTTCAATATCCTTCGCTGTCACCACAGACACCGAACTAGGCGTTTTTGAAATATCTTGCAAGGTCCTCGTAGCCGTTACCGTCACATCTGGCAAGATCACTGTTTCTTCTACCGCTTGCGCATCATGAGCATACCCTGTATAACTGCCCAACGCTACCGTAACCATAGATAATAATAGTAACCGCGTTGCATTTCGTTTAACTTGTTTCATTCGTACTTCCCTTCTTACTATAAAACAAACATTAAGTTTCCTATTAGTATACCATTCATTTTCAATATTGCAAATCATTTTGTGAAAATATCTTCATATATAACAAAAAAGCGGCCGAAGCCGCTTTTTGTAAGTACGTAAAATTATTTACGTAAGCCTAATTTTTCTAAGATCGCACGGTAGCGTTCGATATCTTTACGACGAAGGTAGTCAAGCATGTTACGACGTTGACCAACTAATTTTAAAAGACCACGACGGGAATGATGATCTTTTTTATGCTCTTTTAAATGCTCAGTTAAGTATACAATGCGGTTAGTTAAAATCGCGATTTGTACTTCTGGGGATCCAGTGTCACCTTCGTGAACAGCGAATTCTTTAATAATAGCTGCTTTAGCTTCTGTAGTTAACATGTTTCATGTCCTCCTAAAAATTACAATTCCATAGGCCAAAGTAATGGGCGGAGACTCAATTACCTCGCCTAGGTTAATACATCGGTATCTATAATACTATACTTTGTGGTAAAAGTAAAGTACTTAGCCCAACATCATGCGGTCGCTCAAGGTATTTTCGCTAGCTACTTCAAAGCGCTCTAATAAATCTTGTACGGTTAAGCTAGCCTTTTCTTCTCCACGTACATCATAGATAACTTTACCATTATCCATCATGATCAAACGATTGCCGAATCGTAAGGCATCACGCATATTATGGGTAATCATCAAGGTAGTCAAATGATGTTCTTTTACTAGTTCATCTGTGAGTTGCAATACTTTTTCTGCCGTTTTAGGGTCTAAAGCTGCCGTATGTTCATCTAGCAACAGCACTTCCGGTTTCAACATAGTGGCCATCAACAAAGTAATGGATTGGCGTTGACCACCACTTAATAATCCCATACTGGATGACAAACGATTTTCTAAACCCAAATCTAAACGTGCCAACTGTTGCTTAAACAATTCTCTTTCATTTTCTTTAAAAGCCCAAGACAATCCCATTTGTTTGCCACGGCGCAAGGCGAGAAGCATATTCTCTTCAATTTGCATATTTCCAGCTGTTCCCAACATAGGATCTTGGAAGACACGACCAATGTATTTGGCCCGTTTATATTCCGCCATGTGAGTGACGTCTACATCATTAATATGCAATGAACCTTCATCGACGGAGAATACACCGGCAATGGAGTTCAACAATGTACTTTTACCAGCTCCATTACCACCGATAACAGTCACGAAATCTCCATCTTCTAAGCGCAAATCAATGCCACGAAGAGCAATTTTTTCATTCACAGTGCCTTTATGGAAGGCTTTCACAATTCCTTTTAATTCTAACATGTGTGCACCCTCCTCTTAACCACGACGAAATTTACCTTGCCACGTTGGTAAAGATAAGGCAAGAGCTACTAATATAGCGGTAAATAATTTCAAATCATTTGGAGGCATACCTAGGTATAGCACAGTAGCAATAACAATACGGTAAATTATGGAACCAAATACAACTGCCACGAGACTCAACACGAAGGATGAATTGCCGAACAGTTTGCGCACTATTGAAGAAGAAGCAAATAATACTTCCCCAATGATAACAGATGCCAAACCAATAACGATAGTCCCTACACCCATGCCGATATCTGCAAAGCCTTGGGATTGCGCAATCAAGGCACCTGACACAGCTACGAACCCGTTGGATAATAATAAGCCAAGGACAATCATGGAATCTGTGTTCACCCCTTGGGCTCGAATCATTTGTGGATTTACCCCCGTAGCACGGATCGATGTACCTAGTTCAGTACCGAAGAACCAGAATAAGAATAATCCCACTACCACCGTGACTACTACACCAATGATGGTCAATGCTACCGCATTAGAAATGCCCATGCTATGAATGGCAGAGTACACTGTATCCATGCGTAATAAGGAAATGTTTGCTTTCCCCATAATATGTAAGTTCACAGAATACAAGGCAATCATGGTTAAGATACCAGCTAGTAATGCGGGAATTTTTAATTTGGTATGTATCCATCCCGTTACAGCACCGGCAATCATACCACCAATACCTGCTATCACTACTGTTAACCAAGGATTGACACCCATGGTAATCAATACTGCAGAAATAGCAGCTCCCATAGGGAAACTACCTTCTACTGTTAAATCAGCTACATCTAAAATTCTGAAAGTAATAAACACACCCAATGCCAACAATGCCCACAATAGGCCCTGTGCAATGGTACTAATAATTAAGTTTGTCATAGATCCTCCTACTCGGGGTTGCCCCCACTACTATACTACTGTTGTCGCAATGACTCTGGAATCTGGATATGCAAGCGATCCGCTTCGTCTTGATTGAATACAAATTTAATAGGCTCTTGCATCTCGATTGGCATGCTATCCGGTGTGCTTTCACCACGAAGCACACGGGCCGCCATATGTCCAGTTTGAACTCCTAATCTATAAAAGTCTACAGAATAGGCTGCTAGTCCACCTGTTTTTAACCATGTCTCATCAGAGGGAAACACTGGTACGTTAGCGCTACTAAATATAGTGACGATGTTTGCATAGGATGAAGCAATGATATTATCTGTTGGAAAATATACTGCATCAATACCCATAATAGCTAATTGATTCGCTGCTTGCGGTACATCATTCACGTTGGATACGGTAATTTCCACTAATTCCATACCGTATTTCTGCGCTTCTTTTCGAAAACTCTCTGCTTGTAATTGTGAATTCACTTCACTAGATGAATAAATAGTACCGATTTTTTTCGCATTCGGTAATAATTGATGCACTAATTCCACTCGTTTTTCCATAGGCACCATATCTGTGGTACCCGATACATTACCACCTGGATGTTCATCACTATCCACTAGTCGTGCTGTGGTAAAACTCGTAACCGCCGTTCCTAACACCGGAATATCCTTCGTAGCATTTGCCATAGCCTGTACCGCTGGAGTTGCAATGGCCACAACTAAATCGGAATTACGTGCCACAAATCGTTGGGCAATGGTGTTGAGGTTCGATTGGTCTCCTTGAGCATTTTGATGGTCAAGAATCACATTATCTACAAATCCCTCTTCCCGTAATCCATCTACAACACCTTTGTTGGCTGCATCTAGTGCGGGATGCTCCGCTAATTGCAAGATACCTACTCGGTACATCTTGCCTCCTCCTGGTGCTTCTAGTGAAGATTCATGCCATAGTAAGAATCCCACCAGACAGACCACCAACAGGGCCAGTCCTTTTTTCCACATAAAAATCTCCTTTCTACTATACTACATTGGTAGCCTCGCGCTACCGCCTACAGTCTTTCTATGGGAAAGATATAGAGATTATACCACATGTGAAAGTAATATAAAATATATAAATTAAAATTTCTATAGAATCCTCTCTACTATTTTTCTGCAACATATATGTTAAGAACATAAATAACGATGTCCTATGTTTATAACAGCGAAATTAAAAGTTACTTTCACAAATAACAAAACGACTAGATCTAAAAGACCTAGTCGTTTATATATATTACACTATTGATGTACCTTGCAAGAAACTCTATACGACGATGCTAAGAATACTAGATAGAGTATCTTTAAATCAATTGAACTATTTACGTACTAATGCGACATGTATCATACCCACAACGAAACCGATAATTGACGGTACAATCCAGCCCATACCGATAGAGGCAAATGGAAGCATTCCGTAATATGGCAATGCCCATTGGACAAATCCAGATTGATTGATAAATGCTGGCGCTGTCGCCATGGCATCACCTAATGCCGCAAATAAAGCAAAGGCTGTTGTCCAAGCATATACTGCTTGTCTTCCTTCGAAAATTGGTGCTGCAAAGGATAACAAGATGATCGTAATAGACAATGGATACAAGAACATCAACACAGGGATAGCGAGTTCGATAATTTTTGTTAAACCTACGTTAGCGATTAAGAAACCTACTGCTGTTGTTAAATATGCATAACCACGGTAACCCAATGTATTAGGGAACATTTCATCGAATGTTTCACCACAAGCACCGATTAAGCCTACGCATGTTTTTAAACATGCCAGCGTAACGATGATCGCCAACAACACAGCCCCTACATTACCGAAGTAAAATGCATTCATTTGCGCCATGGTGATACCGCCATTTTTAGCAAGACCTAATGTGGTCACGCTAGTAGCACCACTATACGCCAAGAAACCGTAGATAACAGCCATAATGGAGCACGCTACAAAGCCGGCTTTCACAAGGCCCATAGCAATGTCCTTAGGTTCTGTGACCCCTACTCCTTGTAGAGCACGAATAACGATAATACCAAAGGCTAAGGATGCCAATACATCTAGCGTGTTATATCCTTCCGTAAAACCTTTGAAGAACGGATGAGTAGCATATTCCCCTTGTGGCGCTACTGATGTGTAATCTCCCATTGGCATAACCACTACAGTGATTAATAAAATACTTAGAAACACTAAGAATAATGGTGTTAACACTTTACCAATATAGGTCATCAACTTGCCAGGGTTTAGAGAGAACAAAATAGCAATGATAAAGAACACTGCTGAGAATACACCTAATGCAAGATCAGGATTGACACCACCAAGGAATGGTTCAAATCCGATGGTATAGGATACTGTACTTGTTCTCGGGATGGCAAATGCAGGGCCAATAGTAATGTATAACAACAAAGTAAAGATTTTACCATACATAGGGTGTACGCGGCTCACTAAATCTTGTAAGCCATTACTACGAGATACCCCCATAGCAACAATACCCAAGAATGGTAATCCGATAGCTGTTACTAAAAAACCTATAATAGCTGGCCATAAGGCTTGACCTGCTTCTTGTCCCAAGTGAACTGGGAAAATTAAGTTTCCTGCCCCAAAGAACATACCGAACAACATAGTTCCAATAAAGGCAACGGAACCCCAAGATAATGTTTGCTTCATGATTAGTCCCCCTACATAATGATTTTTAATACATCTAATACTTCGTCAGGCAACTCATCTTTTGTTCCTTTTAAGTTTTCAATGTAATCATAACGGAACTCAAATGCTTTATGAAGAATATGATGATACTCACGAACTGTAAAATCTGGTTCAAAACCTTCTACTTTTACATATTCTAAGTTTTCATATTTATAGAATGGTTCAAAGTTAAGACTACCCTCAACCAAACCTTCTAACAAACCTAATGTTACCTCTTTTGGAATTTTCTTGTCCAAGAAGAATCCAGTGTTCATAATATAACAATCTACACCAGACTGAGTGAATAGTTTTTTGTAACTTTCATAATCAGTACGTAAGGAATAGGTACGGAATGGATTTGCATAAGGTTCAATGACCAATGCATTAGGGTCTACATTATCATCTAATTTTTCCGCTGTAGAGCGACGTGTTGCTAGCGTAGCACCCATAGTGGCCGCCAAAATTGGATCATCAATTTTTAAAATCGGTGGTAACGTTTTATCTTTCATCAACCATACGATAGCATTCACTGGGTCTTTCACAAAATTCACACGATTATCTGTCCAGAATTGCGATTTAATAGCACGACCATTGTTATTGCGTACATCTTCTGCTAAGACAACTTTATTACCATCTTCATCCAAGGTAACGCCCACATTTTGTAATGTCAATAAATATTTATTGGCAGGATGTTCCACCGGATAGTCTTGCATTTTATCAAAATATGTTGGTTCTAATGCAATAGAGGATAAATCTTCTGTATGAATAATATACGCATCATCATGTAACACAGAAATATCATAGCGTCCATCATGTTGTTCATGCGTTAATGTAGACTTACCCGACCCGGATAACCCGAATACGCCAATCGTATACGAGGAACCATCTTTCAAATTATATCGTTTCATACCACCATGGCATGCCACATAACCGTAACGATTTGCCAAAGACCATCCTAATGTAAGAGTGCCTTTTTTGTGTTCCCCAAAATAGCGCATCCCTAAAATCATAGCGCAGTTATGAGCAGGATCAAAAATAGCCAGTCCTCCAGGATATCCTTCTACCACATAATCTGGATCAGAATAGATAAAAATATCCCCTTCAGGAATTTCCTTGCTCTCTCTGTAAAAGGCTTTTACTTCCTCATTGAAAAATTGGAAATTGATAGCCCAAGAATACAGGATAGATGCATGTTCTTTCGGAATCATCAAGTGCGCACGAGCTGTGAAAGCTTCATCCAAGCCTACGATAGCTTGCGCAGAAATCCATTCTTTATGACGGCTATCATATACAGCTTCACGAGCAATATCACATAACTCTACTTCATTAATCCCCTCATCGCCAATAATACGACGCGCTTTTGCATAGCGACCTGTAGTTTTACCATTATTGGTAACTAATACTTTTGCATCTTGTGGTAATCCTTGCTCTTCCGCACGATAAATTGGCATATCTAATACAATGACACCAGGTTCCTTAGCTGCTAACTCATAAGCCTGTGCAATGGATTTAACAGGTGTTACATTGTTTCCATAAAACGCTGTTTCTATGGTACTTCTTAATTTAGAAAAAAGCGGGTTTTCTTTAATTTCGGACTGTTTCCATTTTAATCTTGTTGCCATAATTTCCTCATTCGTTGTAACTTATTATACTTATGTATATTCCTTTATATTCTAACATTTAATTAAGTATTTCACAATATGAGACCCATCATATACACAGTATTAGCCTTAGTAAATATAAGCTTCTGTGATATGAATCGCAATATATTTTTACTATGCAGTAAGTAGATATACAAAAACGGATGTCACGAGGTATGCACCTCATAACATCCGTTACTTACATATATACAACTACACTTTAAGATTCATAACAGAATCGATGTCTAGTTCTTGTAAATAGGTTTTGAAAGCCTCTGCCAACTGTGGATTTCGCAAGCCGTATTCTACGGTGGCTTTTAAATAACCTAAGCGATCACCTATATCATAGCGTACCCCTTCATAGGAATAGGCTAAAATTTTTGATGAAAGTCTCGCAATGGCATCGGTCAACTGAATTTCATTGCCCGCTCCTTGAGGAGTTTTTTCTAACTCGTCGAATATGTCTGGTGTCAAAATATAACGACCTAATACGGCCAAGTTCGATGGAGCATATTCAAGTGGTGGTTTCTCCACTAGCCCAGCTACTTCGTACACATTCGGTTCAATTTCATGTCCTGACACAATACCATAGGAGCTAACTTTTTCTGGCGCTACAAATTGAGTTCCTAAAATTGTTACACCATCATGGGTGTAATGACAATCAATGAGCTGTTTCAAACATGGCCTTTGTGGGTTATACACCACATCATCTCCCAAGAGAACAGCAAATGGCTCATCCCCTATGAAAGACTTTGCACAGTAAATCGCATCACCTAGGCCACGGGCCGTTTTCTGACGAATGTAATGAACTTTAATATTCGCCAAGTTTCTCACCATCTCTAGATGCTGTTGCTTACCTTGTTGTTGCAATAATTGCTCCAACTCCACGCTAGTATCAAAATGATCTTCAATAGCACGCTTATTGCGCCCCGTAATAATTAGAATATCCTCAATACCGGAATCAATGGCTTCTTGCACAATGTATTGTATAGTTGGTGTATCCACGATAGGCAACATCTCTTTCGGTTGTGCCTTAGTGGCTGGTAAAAAGCGTGTTCCAAAACCTGCGGCTGGAATGACTGCTTTTCTAACTTTTTTCATGGTCTCCCCTTAGATTAAAAATCTTTCGCTACCAATGTATATTCCCATTTCTTTTGTTTTGTACGATATGTTAAGGATCCTTCAAAGGAATGCAAATCTCTATGCCATGTCAAATCTACATAGCGTAATTCATGAGTTTGCAAATCTCGTTGCATTTGTACACTAAAACGATCTAATCGTGTAGCTTGGACACTTAGGCCATAGTACAAATTATACTTCACATCGATTTGGTCAAATGGATATGGAGAATCTGCTGAAACCGATACATTACTTTGACGATATCCAGCCCATGCATCCACTCTTGGCCCTAATTTTGTAGTCGCTCCTACGCCCCAATATGGCATAGATCGTACGGATGAATCATATCCATAATAGTCCCGTTGGTAACCACCATAGAATTTTACCTCTGTGTTTGGTCCAATATGAACAGGATCATGAGAGAGTTCTCCAAAATACTTAGCATGAGAGCCTTTGATATGACCTTCCACCCATCTACCATAGCTAGCACCGCCACGAATTGTAAACGGCGTAGTACCTATATGATAGGCGTGCGTATCTATGGACAATTCAGGTTTCTTTTCTACCCATACCTTTTTAGCATTTAGTGTAGCTGATTCGCGACTGTATGCAATCTTTGCTTCACCCCATGGCAAGAACTGTACATACCCAAAAGACGGTTTAAATCCAATATTGGTGCCCCATGTATAATGCAAGAACAGCTCTCCATGCTTAGATACAGGATAATCAATCTTACCAGTTAAGCTCAATCCGTCAGAAGAATTGTATTTTGGTCTTGGTACAAAGGAAAATACACTGACTTGTCCTTGTTTATCTTGGCGCAAAGACACGGTATATTTTTTTACAGAAATAATTCGTTTATTTTTAATATAAAAGCTTGCATTATGAATGACTGCTTTATCGCCAGGGAATACTTCAATATAATCCCCTTCCACACGATAATCAGGTGCCCCTTTAAAAGCGATGGCATGTTTTGTCGTTAACCAACCTTTTTCAATGCGCCCTGTTTTACCATCAAAGTCGCCTACTTCAGCTTTCACCCAATAGGGATCTGCATAGCCAAATACGTCCTTTGTATGCGCTTCACCAGTAGTCGCATTGTAAGTAATATGAGAACCTGTTAAGTCTTTTGTGTCCCCTTTATCTTCTAAAAAGCGATAGTCCGATGCACTTTCATATTGTTGCGTCTTCGTATTGCCTTCTATTTTTTGCGACAGTAGCTGTTGATTGCCTCGTTCTACTTCTACCGAACCATTAGCCCATACACGACCAGTTGTATCATTATAATACATTTTATCTGCATCAATACGAACTGGTACGGCTGGTTTCTGTACCTCTTGTTTTCCTTTAGGAACTGTTGGCTTCACTTGCAAATTCGGTGCGTACTTTGTATCCGTAGATACAGTGGAACCCATAGGAGTTTGCACATACTGAACCGCAGCTACTTGAGGATCCGGTTCAAATACTGGAGCTGTAGTATCTACTGTTTGTGCATGGCTTTGTGTACACGCCAATGCCGTCAAAATAGCAGCGGCTGTTACAGAATATCGTTTCATGCCCATCTCCTAGTCTTTCTCACGTTTTACAATGATGACAGGTTTTTCTGTTAAAGAATCATCTGGCACTACTTGTACTGGTTCTGCTTTTGCTTTTACAGCTGGCGCTTGTGTAGCAACTGGCTCTGCTACTTTCGGCGCTACCACAGGTTCTACAGAAGCTTTAGGAGCTATACCAGTATCCACACCATGTATTTCTATACCAGAAATTGTAACAGAAGATTCCGGTTGCACGTATACAAGCGTTCCTACTGGCAAATCAATGGATTTACCTTTGACAAAGAAACCACCTACAAGTCCTACTGGACCCAACAATACAGCTCCTGCTACAGAGGCGCCAGCAGCTTTTAATTCGCCTTTTGTTTTCGCTTTTGCTTCTTCCCCTTGGATAGCTGTAAAGATGGTTCCGTCGATACCTTGTAATTGGTCAAAGACAATGTTCAATTTAGCATTACGACCAAAAGAGCGAGCTTTTGTAATTTCTGTAATATGACCAGTTCCTACTGTTCCTTTAGGAATCAACAAAGTTTCTCCATCCATTACATCTTCAGCTACTTTGACATGTACCACATCATCTTTTACATTTTTTTGAGATGTCACAGGTTCTGTCAATTCTAGAGTAAATACTTGATCTGCTCCAATTGTACCCGTCTTAGTTTTCAAGGCTACTTGTGTGCCAAAAATAGATTGTTTTAGTTTTTGTACACGGCTTTGTAAGGATCCTTTTGCTTCTAATCCATTCACACTGCGTTCCATTTCCCCAATGCGCTCTACAAGAGATCCACTATGAACTTCATCAAAATACATCCATTCCAAAGCATTCACTTCTTGATGCAATGTTACCTTTGTACCTTGCCCTTCTACAGACTTGTATAAAGATTCCACTTGACCAGTAATACTGCCTTGTTGTTTAGCTCCCAAAATAGTATCTTGCAATTGATGCACTCGATCTGTTAAGGCCCCTACTTGCACTTTACCATATACAGTACTTTCTAAGGCTTCTGTTTTTTCTAAAACAGTGTCTGGTGCCGCCCATACACTTGTTGTTAAAAGAGCGAACACGGCTCCCAATACAGCAGAACGTTTCATAGTATCTCCTCATCTCTACTAACACATAGATAGCACGGGCAAGCCCGTGCTAATCCATTAAATCTTCAAATCTATAATTGCCGATACACCGACCCCTTGAATGCGATTGGCACTCGTTGGATTTGTGCTATCAATCGGTACTAGTCCTTTTACGCGAGCTACGGAATTAAAACTAGCCTCTATTTGCGCTACTGCCTCAACACGTTCCACTTCACTGCTAGGTCCTGTTACCTGTGCCGCACCAATGTGTCCACCTTTCCCAAGACTCACAATAGGAACTACTTTTGTTGAATAGGTAGTACTCAAATTATTTTGCTTTAATAAACTGTTCAAGAAGTTATTGATGGAGTCACCGTATTTATCTACTAGAAAGCCCACGCCCCCTACTTTCAATACGCCTCCTACTAGACTCCCTAAATTAAATGCCTGTGCTTGTTGAACGCCAACAACACCTACAGTGGCTACCGAGAATGCTACCATAGCAGCTACGATTTGTTTTTTCATCGTAATATCCTCCTTTTCCTTTCCATTGTATCAAAAAATATATTTTTATTCTATACAAAGTATACGGGATATATATGATTTTTTCATGAAGTATTACAATTTTCTAACAAATTCGTGGTACTTGGTCTTCTCCCAGCATATCCAAGAGGCGTATCCCCCCCACTGCCGTTTGCAATCCTACTTTGCCAGCATTACCATTCACCACATCACCGACGATCACCGCATCACGACCTTCTGCGAAAGTACGCATCATTTGCACTACCTCATCTGCCACATCAGCGCGTACAATGGCAATCATCTTACCTTCATTTGCCAAATACAATGGGTCGTAACCTAACACTTGGCATACCGCTTGTACTTCCGCACGGACAGGGATGGCAGACTCTTGCAATCGAATTCCTTTTTGTGCAGAGTTAGCAATTTCTTGGAGCGTCGTCGCTAAACCACCACGGGTAGGATCTCTAAAGAAAGCAATATCTTTACCAAAGGTTTCTAATAGCTTATGAGCCATTGTATGTAAAGGCGCACAATCTGTTTGTATGGTATCTGGTAAATCCAATCCATACCGAGTCCCCATGACAGCAATCGCATGGTCACCCAAAGTGCCTGAAATGATGACTTTCATACCACTTTCAATATAAGATGTACCTAACTGTGCATAGTCCGGTACGATACCTACGCCAGCAGTATTGATGTAGATGCCGTCAACGGAACCTTTTTCTACCACCTTCGTATCCCCTGTGACAATGGACACCCCTGAAAGTTGTGCCATATCTGACATGGTTTGTAGCACAGTTTCTAATGTAGAAATAGGTAATCCTTCTTCTAAGATGAGCCCGCACGACAAATACTGAGGCACTGCACCCATCATGGCTAAATCATTTACCGTACCGCATACAGCTAACTTACCGATGTTGCCACCTGGAAACATATGCGGTGTCACAACATAGGAATCTGTACTCATAGCCATACGTCCCATTGTAACTGGAAATACAGCACCATCATGTAATTCATTTAAGATTGGATTCGAAAAATATTTCACAATATATTGGTCCACCAATTCATGGCTAAATTTACCGCCATTACCGTGGACTAAGCGAATACGTTCCATTTATTCCTCCCAGGTCATTCCACCACTGGAAAAACCGTATTTATACCAAGCTGAACAACTGCCTTCTACCGATACCATACAAGCCCCCACTGGATGCTCTGGCGTACAAAGTTTACCAAATAAAGGACATGCATCCGGATGAATCATTCCCTGAATGACGGAGCCACATTGGCATCCTTTCGGTCCATCACTGGTTGTAAATGTTTCTAAAGGTAGTTGTACCAACGCATCATAGGCAGACCATTCTCCGCGCAATTTTAAACCCGATGCTGGCAGTACACCAATACCACGCCAGCCATCATCAGACGGTTCGTACAAGGTATCCATTAATTGTTGTGCTACGGAATTTCCCGTTTTTGCCACCACGGACCGATACGTATTTCCTACATAAAATTTCTTTTCTTTACGTTGTTCTAAGAGATTGACAATGGCTGCTAAAATTTCCATACCATCAAAGCCAGCAATACAACTTGGCATATGATATTCATCAGCTAAGAATTGATACGGCTGTTCTCCAATGATAACGCTTACATGGCCTGGCAATAGAAATCCATCGATTTGATGCTCTGGATTGCTCAATAACGCACGTAATGCAGGGGGAACCAATTTATGAGAAATCAAGAAAAATACATTTTTTAATCCCTTAGCATGCACTGCCTGAATGGTGGCTGCAATGACAGCGATGGTCGTTTCAAAGCCGATACCCAAGAAAATAATCTTTTTATCTGGATATTGTTCACTTAATCCAAGCACTTCCATAGGGCTATAAATAATTTCAATATGAGCCCCATTTTCTTTCGACTGCCATAAATTACCTGTCGTACCAGGAATCTTCAGCATATCTCCAAAGGTAGCGATGACTACATCCTCTCGATCCGCATACGCCAAGGCTTGATCCATATATTGTTGGTCTGTCACACACACAGGACATCCAGGACCACTAATCAACTCAATGCCTTTGGGTAACATTTGACGGATCCCTTCACGAAAGATAGCCACTGTATGAGTCCCACAGACTTCCATGAATCGTACAGTTTCCTCTGGATTATGTAATTCGTGAATGCGCTCTAGTAAACTAGCTGCGACTTTCGATTTTTCCGTTAAAGTAATCTTGTTCAAGTTCTTCTAATTCGCGGAATGCCTCAAGGGTCAAACGCGCTTCCTCCTCATCTACAATTTGTACGGCACAGCCCGCATGGACTAATAACCAATCTCCAATTTTTGCTTCTGGCACCAATAACAGGCTGCACTCTCGTTGCACCCCTGTTAATTCCACGGTACCAATTGTTTCATTAATATGCACCAATTGTGCAGGTACTGCTAAACACATAAAATCTCCTATCTATTCCTATGACTTCCTAACCATAATTGCCCTAAAGCGATACCGCCATCATTCATCGGGCTTTGGGTAGGCACGTGGACTGTGTATTCCTGTAATTCTTGCATCACTCCTTCTAGGAGAATACGATTTTGGAATACTCCTCCACACAAGACAATATGCGAAATGTATCGTTTTTCACAACATTGTTTCGCCATCTGTCCTATATAATATATCAAAGTTCTGTGAAAGTTCGCTGAGATTTTTGCTACACTTTCACCATCTTTTAATTGTTCTATCACAGATCGTACTAAACTCATTGTATCTAATACGCTTCCGTCTAGCTTCATGTCTAGGATAGTGCCCTTCTCTGAAAGCGCCAGTTGCTCTAACTCAATAGCAAGTTGCGCATCATAGAGATGCTCATGACCTAAACCTAGTAGGGATGCTACTGTATCAAATAAACGACCACCGCTAGAAGACTGTACCATCTGCATATGGGGCATCATTTTCTCTAACAATTGCCACCCTTTAGGCAGTGATTCTTTCCACTGTTCTAGCACTGTAGGCGCTCCTGCTGGATAGAGCTGATTCACATACCACAAGGCTTGTCGCCACGGTTCTCGTACGGCTAATTCACCACCTGGCAAAGGGGCATAGCTCAAATGTGCCATTCGTTCCATATGTTCTTTGTGGCAATATAAAAATTCACCACCCCAGAGAGTTCCATCTGTACCATATCCTGTTCCATCAAAGCAGATTCCTAACACAGGATCTTGAATGTTATACTCCGCCAGTACCGCTGCCACATGGGCATGATGATGCTGCACTTCTATGACAGGTAATTGATGCTTCTCTGCATAGGTTCTACCACACTGTGAGGTATAGTACTTCGGGTGGGCATCTACAATAACTTGCGTAGGCTGTAATTGAAATAACTCTTCATAGCGCTTCGTTGTGGACCACAACAAATCCTGTACTCGCTGATGCTCCATATCTCCCATGTAGGGGCTAAGGATAGCATGAGACCCACGATTCATACCGAAAGAGGCTTTCATATCACCACCCATAGCTAACATAGTAGGACTCTGCTCTAATGGTACTACAGAAATAGACAAAGGGACGTACCCTCGGCTACGGCGAATCATGATTGATTTATCATGCACCACTTGTACCACAGAATCATCTAC
Source organism: uncultured Veillonella sp. (assembly GCA_963516605.1). Classification (GTDB taxonomy): domain Bacteria; phylum Bacillota; class Negativicutes; order Veillonellales; family Veillonellaceae; genus F0422. The sequence goes on from CAUQBP010000004.1 coordinate 65,944, forward strand.
AGGAGAGATAATCTCCCGATTGTGAGTCAATATATAATCTGCAATACCCTGTAGCTCTTCCGCTGCCTGTGCATCATCATATAGTACAGGATCACCACTTCGGTTCGCACTAGTCATGACCCATAGAGCATCAGATGGCACTAAACTGTAGTGATACGGAGCATAGGGCAACAAAATGCCTAATGTTTCCATACCGGGGGCTACACTGGGAGCCACTGGCGTTATCTGTGATGCCACCTTCATTGTGATCTTAGTAAATGTATTACGACATTCTTGATTAGAAACATATTTTTTCTGATTTATATCAGTCATCTCTTTAAGATCGGTATCACACTCAGAAGTCACACATGTTTCTGTATGCATGACGTCATTAACAGTAAAGGTCAAACTTACTTTACGTAACAAAACAATGGGCCTTGCAGGACTCAACAACAGTTCTTCTTCTGTGTTAGATATATGCACATACTGCTTTGCCGTTTCTAAAGACCCTGCCATAACTGCTAAGGGTTTTCTAGGTCGTCCTTTTCGCTGGCGCAAGGTTTGTACCGCTATTTCTTGTAACGCATCACAGACCAAATGATAGCCGCCTACGCCTTTTAATGCTACAATGGCACCTTGTTGTATGTACTCTTTGGCTTGCTCTATGGCATCCTGTCCAGTAGCGAGTACCGTTCCATCTACACCTCGTAATGTAAACATGGGACCACAGTGCTCGCAAGCATTGGGCTCCGCATGGTATCGTCGACCTTCTAGATTTTCGTATTCCTTCTGACAATCTTCGCACATAGGGAATACTTTCATAGACGTTGTATCACGGTCATAGGGTGTACTTTCAATAATCGTATACCGAGGGCCACAATTCGTACAATTCGTAAACCCATAGTGAAAGCGCCGGTTCTCAGGATCTTGTATATCTTTCAAGCACGCCTCGCAAGGCGCCATATCAGCACCAATAAAGGCATTCCCTTTCACACCTTGCGAAAGGATGATGGTAAAATCATCCAAATCTTGTAATTCTGTCGGTTCCATTTGTAAGGTATCGATACGTCCATGCATAGGCAAATCAGATTGCAACCGTTCTACAAACAGTTGGCAATCTACATCCACCCCCTGTATGTGTATCTCCACACCGTTCGTGTCATTTCTCACTGTGCCCAAGATTCCTAATTCATGAGCTAGTTTAGACACAAAGGGGCGGAATCCTATGCCCTGTACAATGCCCGTTACATGTATGGTGTATGCCTTCATAGAACCCGCCTCCCTTCTGTTATATAATTTTAATGATTTTCTTGTCGGATCCCGGCTGCATCCAGTTCAGCTTGGATCATAATAGCACATTCAATACGTTTTTTCTGTAATTTACATCCCATTTCGTATGGTGTGCTAAGGTCTCCACCTAATGTTTCATTATTCGCATGGCAACCGCCAGAGCAGAAGAATTTTGCCCAGCAATTAGCACATGTTTCTTTCGTAAATACGTGAGTGTTTCTGAACTGTGTCGGTATGTCATAATTTTTCAAACCATCGAAAACAGTACCAATCACATACCCATCCTTACCTACATATTGGTGACATGGATAAATATCTCCATTTGGTACGACTGCCATATACTCATGACCAGCACCACAACCACGCAAACGTTTTGCCATACATGGTCCACGATATAAATCCATCCGGAAGTGGAAGAAATTAAATTTCTCGCCCCAACCAGCCAATTGACGTTCTAAATATAGGTCTGCCAATTTTTCATATTCTTTTTCGATGATTGGCATATCCTCAGGACGTAACACATAAGCCCCATCTTCGCCAACCACTGGTTCCATAGACAAATGCTCAAACCCTAAATCTGACATAGCTTCTACATCTTTGCAGAAGTCTAAGTTATTATGCGTATAAGTGCCACGCACATAGTATTCACGGCCATCACGTTGTTTAACAGCATTGACTAAGTTTTTCGCCACTGTATTGTAAGTGTCTTTACCACCAGAACTTGGGCGCATACTATTATGAACATCTTCACGACCATCTAGGGAAAGTACTAAGCTCATGTCATGTTCATTCACATAGTCAATTTTATCTTGTGTCAATAACATGCCGTTGGTAGTCAATGTTAATTTAAAGATTTTTCCGTGTTTTTCTTGGATGGATTCAATATATTCTACGGTTTGTTTCACAACATCCCAATTTAATAATGGTTCACCACCAAAAAAGTCGATTTCACAATGTTGACGTGGACCGCTCATGGAAATCAAGAAATCTACGGCCCGCTTCGCCACATCAAAGCTCATTAATTCACGTTTCACTCCGCCGTAGTCACCTTGGCTGGCAAAACAATATTTACAAGCTAAGTTGCAATCATGCGCAATGTTTAAACAAAGAGCTTTTACAATTGGTTTTTCATCTACCACTAGTTTGAACTCTGCAGACATAGGAGCAAAGAGCATTTCCTCTTTGATGAGTTCATCTAACTCATCCATAATTTCATCTAACTCCACTGCATCCTCTGTAGCATCTAACGCACTATGTACAGCATCACGGTTTGTGCCGTTATAGATATCTAATACACGATCAATGAGCTCATCGATCACATGGATAATTCCACTATTTACATCTAGTAGAAAGAACTTATCTTTCATTTTAAATTTATGAATCATCGGTTGTAATTCTAACATTCATACCTCCATTAACTTACTAAAGTCTACCGTTTATTATATCACTTTATACTCGTAACGTATAGAAAGCTATCAATATAGGGTATACTTTTTCTAAAATTATAGTATGCAAAAAATTGTACTTTTGAAGTACAGATATTATAATTTAGATGAGCTAAAGATATAAAAGAGTTAGCATACAGAATCCCCCTAGATCTGATACATCTAGGGGGATTTTTGTATGTTTTATAGTAACACTTTTAGTATAATCCTAGAAGTAATATAAAGCAAATAAGCTGCCCACCATATGGTGAACAGCTTATTGCTAATCGAATGATTATTTTTGTTTGCACACTTGGTTACCTACTGTACAGCTAGTTTTGCAAGCAGATTGGCAAGATGTTTGACATTCGCCGCAGCCGCCTGTTTTAGCAGTTTTTTGTAGGGATTCAGTGTTAATTGTACGAATACGTTTAGACATCTTCATTCCTCCTAAGCACAAACTTACTCTTATATATTATCATCTAATACCGATTCAAGCAAGCAAAAGGCATAGGAATTAGTGAGCTAACGCTTCTTTCAATGTTTTAAGGTTTTCTTCCATGATGTCAAGGTATGTCACATTTTTTTGTGCTTGTTCTTCTGTTAAACCTTCTGCAGGGTTTAATACATACACTTTTACGCCAGTTTCAGCAGCAATGGCATTAGCCAATTTAGGGCTTACCAATTCTTCACTGAAGATTGCTTTTACATTATGTTCTTTGATGAAAGCCACGATATCTGCCATGCGTTCTGGTGTTGGTTCAGCATCTGGAGATACTCCCATAATACCCAATTGTTCAAAACCGTATGCGTTTGCTAAGTACCCAAATGCCATATGGCTAACTACTAAATGTTTGTCGTGTTGTGTTTTACCAAATTCTTCATATTTAGCATGCAAAGCTTGTAATTTTTCTTTGTATGCTTTGCCGTTAGCTTCATAGTATTTTGCATTCGTAGGGTCTGCTTTAGAGAAGGCTTCTACAACAGCATCTACTTCTTTAGCAACATTCATTGGATCTAACCATACATGTGGATCAAACTCGCCATGTTCATGTTCGTGCTCATGTTTATCTTCTTTTTGAGCTTTATTATGGTCATCTTTGTCGTCTTTATGATCTTTGTCATCTTTATGATCTTTGTCATGGTCATGATCATGTTCGTCTTCATCTTCATCTGGAGCTGGCAACAAAGTAACCGATTTAGATAATTCTACAGGTTGCGCTTGTTGTAGCACATCTTTTGCTAGAATCTTTTCTGTTGGTTCCAAACCTGCACCACTATACAAGAACACTTTAGCAGTACCGATTTCTTTCAAATCTTTTGCAGTTGGATCCCAATCATGTGGTTCTGCTCCTGGAGGTACTAATAAAGACACATCAACTTTATCTCCCCCTACTTGTTTCGCTACATCATATACAGGGAACACGGTAGTAACAACTTTCATTTTTTCAGCTGGTGCTGCTTGTTTTGTATCACTACCACACCCAGCAATACCTACTGCAGTCGCCACCATAGTAGCTCCTAGTACAAAATAGGTTAATCGTTTTTTCCAATTCATGAGTATACTCCTCCTAACACATAAAAAACAAGAAGTGATTAGTTTTTGCTAATTCACTTCTTGATTATATCCGATTTAAAAAATCCGTGCTTGAATGCATGAGCAGTCTATACACTCAATTTCATTATCATTTAAACTTTTTAATAACAGCTAGTGCCACAGGTGTTACAACAGCTACCGCTAACAATGCTTCTGGAATACCATGAGACCATACAATGCCCATCACCACATTAAATACAGCTTCCGGTGAAATGTGTGTTGCCTTAGCAAATTCTACACCATAAATTGTGTAAATACCAGTCATAACAAGGATTGTATTAGTAGCTGTTCCCAAGAATGCAGCTAAGCCGATACGGATGGCTTTCACCTTAATTGGTACATACATATACACCAACGCTGCCACTAAACCGATCAACATTCTTGGCAATACAGAAATAATAGGATTCATAAATGCAAAGGATAAAATATTAGGCGCCATGTAAGCTTGTACCATACTGTACGCACCGAATAAGAAACCTACTGACATACCTACTTTAGGCCCTTCCACAACACCACCTAAGATAGTTGGGATGTGCAAGATAGTAGCACTAATTGGTGGAATTGGCACAAAGCCCCAACCTGTCATACCAAGTACAATGGTAATCCCTGCCAATAAACCAATAATCGTTAATTGACGTACCGTAAATTTTTGCGATGGCTGTGTTTGCAACGCTGTTTCTTTTTCCATGTTTTCCTCCGTTCTTATTCCCTTAGGATATAAGTCGAACCAATAATAAAAAAATGGAACTCAGTTCTGCTCTTCCTGATACAGACTATACAGTTAGTTCCTCGTATAGAGTAGTACAAATCAGCGGTTCTGTCAATCATAAAATGTAATTTTTCTTACAGTTATAAAAAGGCTCTTTGTCAAATGTAGCGACTACTTGTCCGAACATGTATTAATAGATCCTATAAAAAACGAACACCTTATGAGACTCTCATAAAAGTGTTCGTTGTTAATTTACAAACCCAACAATTTTCTGCCTTCTTCCCAAGCAAAGATAGGTGTTAAGAATGTCATTAAATTTTCTTCTTCAAATGGATACGCACGCATGCCAATCGCTTCAGCAGCCTGTACATCAGAAGGTTTATCACCCACAAAGTAGATTAATCGTTTTTCCAATTCATGAGTATACTCCTCCTAACACATAAAAAAACAAGAAGTGATCAGTCTTTGCTAATTCACTTCTTGATTATATCCGATTTAAAAAATCCGTACTTGAATGCATGAGCAGTCTATACACTCAATTTCATTATCATTTAAATTTTTTGATGACAGCTAGTGCCACAGGTGTTACAACGGCTACTCCTAATAGTGCTTCTGGAATACCATGAGACCATGCAATACCCATCACCACATCAAATACAGCTTCTTGTGAAATGTGTGTTGCCTTTGCAAATTCTACACCATAGATTGTATAAATACCAGTCAATACAAGGATAGTACTTGTGACTTTTCCTAAGAAAGCGGCTACACCAATACGGATAGCTCTTACCTTAACTGGCAAGTACATATATACCAACGCTGCTACTAAACCAATCAACATTCTTGGTAATATAGAAATGATTGGATTCATAAACACGAAAGATAAAACATTCGGTGACATATACGCTCGTACCATACTGTAAGCACCAAATAAGAACCCTACTGACATCCCCACTTTAGGACCTTCTACGATACCACCTAAAAGGGTTGGAATATGCAAGATGGTCCCACTAATTGGTGGGATTGGCACAAAGCCCCATCCTGTCATGCCAAGTACAATCGTAATCCCTGCCAATAAGCCAATAATCGTTAATTGACGTACCGTAAATTTTTGCGATGGTTGTGTTTGCAACGCTGTTTCTTTTTCCATGTTTTCCTCCGTTCTTATTCCCTTAGGATATAAGTCGAACCAATACTAAAAAATGGAACTCAGTTCTGTTCTTCTTGATACAGACTATACAGTTAGTTCCTCGTATAGAGTAGTACAAATCAGCTATTCCGTCAATCATAAAATGTAACTTTTCTTACACTACAAGAAAACGAACACCTTATGAGGTGCCTCATACAAGTGTTCGTTCTACCATTACAGCCCCAATAGCTTTCTGCCTTCTTCCCAGGCAAAAATAGGCTCTAAGAATGTCATTAAGTTGTCTTCTTCAAATGGGTACGCACGCATGCCAATGGACTCAGCAGCCTGCGCATCAGATGGTTTATCACCGACTAGGAAGCTACCATCCACATCTACATTCCAGTCCTGAATTGCTTTCGTCAACATACCAGGATTTGGTTTGCGGCAATCACAGTCTTTCGTGTACTCTGCCACAGATCCTTCTGGATGATGTGGGCAGTAATAGTAGGCCAATACTTTCACACCTTCTGCTTCTAAACGACGGGACATTTCAGCATGTAACGCTTGCACATCTTCCTCTGTATAGTAGCCTCGTGCAACCCCACTTTGGTTTGTGACCACAATGATATCATACCCACGTGTTTGGGCTTCTTTCATAGCTTCAATAGCACCAGGAATAAATTCTAGTTGTGCAGGATTACTCAAGTATCCTACATCCACGTTAATAACCCCATCACGATCTAAAAATAATACATTTCTAGTTTCCATTATTTTACATACCCTTCATTATCACGTAATAACGTACAATACTCATGGACTGCTTGTTCTAATGGCGTAAATCCTTTATCATAACCAGCGGCTAACAATTTTGTTGTATCTGCTTGCGTATAGCTTTGGTATTTACCCTTTAATACTTCTGGGAAATCGATATAACGAATCTCTCCTTTTCCTGCAAAGGAAATAACAGCTTTCATAAACTCATTAAATGTATGAGCATGACCTGTACCACAGTTGAATACACCACTAATTTCAGGATGTTCCCAGAAATAGAAATTCACATTGACCACGTCGTTTACATAGATAAAATCACGAGTTTGCTCACCATCACCATATCCATCGATGCCTTTAAACAGGGTGATTTCACCAGTTTCCATCAATTTATAATACATTTGGCGTACCAAAGATGCCATTTTATCTTTATGTGTTTCATTTGGTCCAAATACATTAAAATAGCGCAAGCCCACACATTGAGATTGTAATTGTAAATGATTTCTAAATTTTGCCACATAGCGATCAAATAGCAATTTAGAATACGCATATGGATTTAAAGCTTGTTCACAAGCTGGATCTTCACGGAATCCGTTAGTACCATGTCCATAGGTAGATGCAGATGACGCATAAATGAAAGGAACTCGACGTTCTTGGCAATAATGAAAGAGGTTTTTAGACCCTTCATAGTTATTTTTCATCATGTATCTGCCATCGTAATTCATAGTATCTGCACAAGCACCTTCATGAAATACCACTTCGATAGGGCCACAATCAAAGGTATTTTGTTCTACCGCAATATCAAAATCTTCATAATCGATATAATCTGCAAAATCCAACATTTCAATGTTGCGGATTTTACGACCATCCGTTAAATCATCAACAATCAAAATATCATTGCGACCTTTATTATTCAACTGTTTTACAATATTGGAGCCGATAAAGCCAGCACCACCAGTAACAATAATCATAGTTTTCCTTCCTCTATTAATCCTTGAATACGTTCAATGATTCCTGTTGTGGAATATCCCTCTTGGAATGGCAAGATTTGTACTTCCTCTACAAACTCCTTGCCAATGACGTCTTCTGGCTTATAATCTCCACCTTTAACCAATATATTTGGTCGCAACTGTGAAAGCACCTCTGCTGGTGTATCTTCTTCAAAGAGAACTACACCATCGACAAAGCCCAAAGAACTCATTAACAAGGCTCTATCTAGTTCATGGTTGATAGGACGACTATCCCCCTTTAAACGGCGTACAGAACTATCTGAATTCAGGGCCACCACCAAATGATCACCCAGTGTTGCTGCCTCTTTTAAATAGGTCAAATGACCACGATGTAAAATATCAAAGCACCCATTCGTAAAGACAACCACTTCTCCTCGATCTTGCCACAATCGGATTTTCTTAGCTAATGCCTCTACAGAATAGACACTCTCTTTATCTTCTTTTTTAGCTTTCATAGAAGACAATAAATCTAATAGTTCTTGACGATGAATTGGATAGGTACCCACTTTAGATACTACTACACCTGCTGCTGCATTGGCAGCTACTAAAGCTGCTCGGATAGATAAGCCTGCAATTAATGTAGTAAGCATCATAGCCACTACCGTATCACCAGCACCGCTCACATCGAATACATCTTGCTGTTTCGTTTCTGCATTGTGCCACACATTGCCATCTTTACGAACTAAGGTAATTCCTTTAGCAGAACGCGTAACAATGATAAAGTCTAGTTCCATCTTATCCAAAATATGACGTGCTGCTTCAACAACTGCTTCATCTGTGTTGGGCACTTCATAGCCTACAGCTTCACTGAGTTCCTTCACATTAGGAGTAATACAAGTAGCACCGTTATATTTTGACCAGTCAGAACCTTTCGGATCCACAATAGTCATAATGCCAGCAGCACGAGTTTTACTGAATACTTGACTTAATAAGGATGGTTGGCAAATACCTTTCCCATAGTCAGAAATCACAAGGCCTTGCAATCCTTTGTGCAACAACTCATCTAGCCAAGTAAGGATAGCTATTTCACTGGCGCTAGACACAGGCTGATTCACTTCATAATCTAAGCGAATCATTTGCTGTTGTCCACCTAAGATACGTGTTTTCGTGGTAGTCGGAATAGAATCTTCAGTAAAGACGCCAGTACTTTGGATACCATTATCTGTTAATAATTGACGTACTATCTTACCATGTGTATCATCGCCAATACGAGATGCCATATGCACTTGGCAATCTAATTGCGCTAAATTATTCGCCACATTGGCGGCACCGCCTAACACTTCCGCTTCACGTTGCACTAAATTCACAGGCACTGGAGATTCTGGAGAGATACGACTTACATCGCCAAAAATATAGCGATCTAACATGCAGTCACCAATAACACCTACTTGTAATTGTGGTAAATCACGAAGCAAAAAGGATTGTAATGTACGATTAGGCATAATCTTCTTCCACCAGTTCACATAAAATATGGCCCGCTAAAATATGCATTTCTTGAATACGGGCTGTCACTTTAGATGGCACTGCAAAAGTTAAATCACATAACTCTGCCATCTTTCCACCACCTTCACCAGTAAATGCAAAGGTATGCATGCCAATATTACGAGCAGATTCTACGGCTTTTACCACATTTTTACTATTTCCAGATGTAGAAATACCAATCAAAATATCTCCAGATCGGCCTAATCCATCTACTTGTCGGGCAAATACTTCATCATACCCATAATCATTACCTACAGCTGTCAAAATAGACGTATCTGTAGTCAGAGCAATGGATGCCAAAGAACGGCGTTCTTTTTGAAATCGTCCCACTAATTCTGCGGCTAAATGCTGAGAATCTGCAGCGGAACCACCATTACCGCAAAATAAAATTTTATTGCCTGCTGCCAGCGCTGCTTTACAACGCTCCGCCATAGCTTCAATAACACCCATCACTTCATAGGTAGCACTCAATGTGTCTACATGATCTGAAAAGCGGGCGCTAATAGTTGGATGTAATTCACTCATGTGTTATATCCTTTCCATGATTGTCCAATAATTCGTGTAATTCTTGCAAGAAACTTTCTACATTATTAAATTGTCGATACACAGAGGCAAATCGCACGTAGGCAACTTGGTCTACATCTTTCAACAAGGATAATACAATTTCACCAATTCGCTCCGTAGTCACTTCTTGCTCTACTTCCATGCGAATTTGTTTTTCCGTTTCATTCACAATCGATTCTAATTGATCTGTGGAAATGCCTCGTTTACTACAAGATCTCCACAAGCCATTCATCAATTTAGATCGATCAAATAATTCTTTTTTCTGATCTCGTTTTATCACCATAATTGGTAAATCTTCAATCACCTCATAGGTCGTAAACCGTTTGCCACAGTTCATACATTCCCGACGACGACGAATATTATTATCGTCCGTAGACCGTGAGTCTGTGACTTTGATTTCGTCATGATGACAATAAGGACATTTCATATCGTATCCTCCTATTGGTTGCGCAAGAAAGTCTTTCCTTGCTGTTGAATTTCTTCTATAAAAGTATCTAACATTTCATAGCGTTTGCGATACATATTTCGTTTATGTGTTTTCGCTGTTTCGTAGGTTTTCCGTTCCTCCGCTAAAGGAATCACAAAGAATCGAGAGTCTTGCTCCCATACGTGACCGCCTAATTCTTCCCAAAAGTCATCAAATTTCACTAATTTATGACGATTGAAACGAATCAAATGCGTATTCGTATAGAATCCTTCATCAGACACTGCATACAAGGTCTCAATACCTAAGCAAGCAGCTAATTGTCGCAATAAAAAGAACATAAAGTTTTTAGGACGATAGCCATGCATTTTTTTCGTTAGTTTCTTCGCCTTATCTAAGCCCTCTTTATACCCTTGTATAGTACCCACCCAAATACATGGTTGTCCCGATGGATCCACACCTAATCGGAAGTTGATATGATAAATTCCATCACCTTCATAGGTTAAGAGCAAACTCAATAAGCCTTCTTTTCGTTGACCTGGCATAAAACGTAAGGTTGCCTCTAAAGCTAATTCTTCGGAATGCCATAAACGAATGCCACTTTCAGAGGGACTGTACAAGGCCCGAATCGCATCGTCTGTCACATATTTCGGTAAGGCATCAAAGTGCTGAATAATACATTCTAACCGTTCTTGGGCTGTAGATTCTTTGTAGAAGAAGACACGATTAATAATCTCCCAGATTCCTTCTTGATCCTGCAGTAAATTAGAATAACTGCCATAGGTAGCGAAGTAAGATTCTAGTTGATTCAGTTGCGAGCTATTTTTATAAGAACGGGCCGTAAATAAAAAAATACGTCGCTTTTCGCGCCAGCTATGGTATCCATAGATTCTTTTACCTAATTCCCATTGTTGTTTTGCATATGTAAACACGGTACATCCTCCTTAGGATAGACTATATCAAACTATATTATACTCCATTTCAACAACGAAATTCAATGATATACAAAAAACTAGAGAGCCCTAAGCAACATTGCTTACGACTCTCTAGTTAAAGGAATTTATTCCTTAGTATATGTTGTTATTTACTTCCTGTACTACCGATACCACCCGTACGAATACCACGAGCATCGTCATCATTAGTCAACAAGTATTTAGAGAAGATACCTTGCGCCACTCGTTCCCCTTTTTCCAAGGCAACAGGAGCGTCTGTAATATTGTACACGGCAATCATAATATGACCTTCGTTATCTTCATTGTTATAGTAATCAGAGTCGATAATCCCTGTACTATTTGTAAGCATCAAGCCTCGTTTGATCGCCATACTTGAGCGAACGTGGATCGCCAAATATTCATCATAATGCATGAACGCTTTCAGTCCTGTAGGAATTAATACCGTTTCTTTAGGACCTACTACAACAGCTTCTGCACATTCAATGTCATAGCCTGCACTTTCAGAAGTCTTACGCTTCGGCAAATTAATGCCTTGCCCTTCAAAGGCAGACACCACTTCAAATCCACGAATATCCATAGTGCACCTCAATTATTTTAATAGTTCCTTGCGAGACAAATTAATACGACCTTTGTCATCGATTTCGATAACTTTGACCATAATTTCATCGCCTACATTCACTACATCTTCTACTTTTTCTACACGTTCTCTTGCTAATTGAGAAATATGAACTAAGCCTTCTTTACCTGGCAATACTTCTACGAAAGCACCGAAGTTCATCAAACGAGTGACTTTACCCATGTACACTTCGCCTGCTTCTACTTCTTTTGTCAAGTTCGTAATGATTTGGATTGCTTTTTCAGCCGCTTCCGCTTCTACTGCAGCAATAGAGATAGTGCCATCATCTTCAATGTCAATTTTAGCACCAGTTTCTTCAATAATGCCACGAATAACTTTACCACCTGTACCGATAACGTCACGGATTTTGTCTGGATCAATTTTCATCGTTACGATGCGAGGAGCCCATTTAGACATTTCTTCACGTGGTGCTTGAATAGCTTCCATCATTTTACCCATGATATGCATACGACCTTTGTGAGCTTGCGCTAATGCTTCTTCTAAGATTTCACGAGATAAACCGGAAATTTTAATATCCATTTGGATGGCAGTCACACCTTTTGTAGTACCTGCTACTTTGAAGTCCATATCGCCTAAAGCATCTTCCATACCTTGGATATCTGTTAAGATTGTGTAATGTTCATCTTGTGTTACAAGACCCATTGCTACCCCAGCAACTGGCGCTGTAATAGGTACCCCTGCATCCATCAAGGATAAAGTGGAACCACATACGCTGGCCATGGAGCTAGAACCATTGGATTCTAATACTTCAGATACTAAACGCATCGCATATGGGAATTCTGCTTCTGTTGGAAGAACCGCTAGTAATGCTCTTTCAGCCAACGCACCATGCCCGATTTCACGACGTCCAGGACCACGAGAGGAACGAGTTTCCCCTACAGAGAAAGATGGGAAATTGTAATGGTGAATGTATCGTTTTTCTGTATCTAGACCAATGCCATCGATGGTTTGTTTTTCAGACAATGGAGCTAATGTACAAATGTTTAATACTTGTGTTTGCCCACGTGTGAACAAGCCAGAACCATGAGTACGTGGCAATGCGCTAACACGACAAGAAATAGGGCGAACTTCATCTAATTGACGGCCATCTGGACGAATTTTTTCTACCGTAATCATATGACGTACAATTTCTTTCACCATTTTTTCTAATGTTGCGTAGATATCGCCTGCTTGTTCTGGGAACTGTTCCGCGAAATGAGCCAATACCTCTTCAAATACAGCTTGTTGTTGCTCTTCCCGTTGCACTTTATCAGCACAGCGTACAGCTGCATCTAATTTGTCATGTGCATAGGCACGAACTGCTTCTGCTACCACTGGGTCTACTTCTTTAATTGGGAATGTGCGTTTCGCATGTCCAATTTCAGCCACCATAGTTTCTTGGAACGCTACGATGTTTTTGATTTCTTCGTGAGCTGTCATGATTACTTCTAAGATGATATCTTCAGGAATTTCGTTGGCTTCCCCTTCTACCATCAAGATTGCATCTTTCGTACCCGCTACTACCATATTTAATGTAGTTGCTTCTAATTGTGCTTCAGTTGGGTTGACTACGATATTGCCATCTACCAGTCCCATGCGCACACCAGCAATTGGACCTGCCCAAGGAATATCGGAAATGGATAATGCTGCAGACGCACCAATCAACGCACAGATTTCAGGTGCATGGTCATGATCAACAGACAATACAGTAGCTACTACATGTACTTCATTACGGCTACCTTTATCGAATAAAGGACGAATTGGACGGTCAATCAAACGGCTATTCAAAATAGCAGACTCTGGTGGACGTGCTTCACGTTTAATAAAACCACCTGGGAATCTACCAACAGCATACATTTTTTCTTCGTAATCTACTGTTAATGGGAAAAAGTCAATATCTTTTGCCTCTTTAGATGCCGTTGCTGTAACCAATACAACCGTATCACCATATTGTACTAATGCAGAACCACTTGCTTGTTTTGCTAACTCGCCAGTTTCGATTGATAACGTGCGACCAGCAAGTTCCATTTGGAATCGATTCATTCCATGCCTCCTGTTTAATTCTTTATCCTTTAAAAACCTTTATAGTTGTTATTATACACGAGAAGAAGGGGAAATACAATTTGGGAGTGCTAAGAAAGAATAGCATAATCTGTAGTAGTCAAACATTTTACTCTAACAAGGATTACCCTATTGTAAAATATTTACAAACAAAAGATTTTTCAACGTCTTTCCTTTTGTGCAATTTTATTGTATTATACACTTAAAAGATTGAATTTATATATGTCGGTAGATTTTGTAAATGTCTTGCAGTGCTTTAATAGTACTTTATACCTAAAAATTATACTAGGAGGTGAGCTGAAAATGTTTTTCTTTTTTTCTGAAAAAGATCATGGTGGTGTAGGTAATACTTATATATCTCCTTTTGAATCTATTAAACAGATAGATGAATTAGGAAATGTATTTTGGTATGCTCGAGATTTGCAAGAAATTCTCGAGTACTCAGAATGGAGAAACTTTTCCAAAGTAATTGAGAAAGCTAAAACTGCTTGTGAATCCAGCAATAATGCGGTTTCCTTGCATTTTGTTGACGTCAACAAAATGGTGCTAATCGGGAATACCACTGAACGCTATGTACAAGATGTAAAGTTAACTAAATACGCTTGTTATTTAATCGCAATGAATGGAGATCCACGAAAGGAAGTTATAGCACTCGCTCAAACATACTTCGTAGTGAAAACTAATGAACGTGAAGATATAGAATTTTACGAAAAATACAAGAAAGATGTCAAACGTATAGAGGCTAGAGCTCAGCTAAAAGAATCAGAAAAAAGACTGTCTCAAAATATATATGAACGCGGTGTTGACAGCAATGGTTTTGCGCGAATACGTTCAAAAGGTGATACTGCATTATTTGGTGGACACTCTACACAAGTTATGAAAACTAAACTCGGTGTAAAGGGAAATCGTCCATTAGCTGATTTCCTCCCAACTGTAACTATTGCGGCAAAGAATTTAGCTACAGAAATGACGAATCATAATGTAGAACAAAATGATATGTACGGAGAATCTCCTATTACAGATGAGCACATACAAAATAACTCAACCATTCGTAAAATGCTAGTAAATCGAGGCATTAAACCTGAAGAATTACCACCCGAAAAAGACGTAAAAAAGGTAGAAAGAAATATTCATAAAAATTTAAATTCTAATAGTAAAGATCTATCCAAATAGATTATACTATAATGATTCTATAATATATCTTTGGGGAAAGCAAAAGCCATCCCCCAAGATATATTTTTTTATGCATAAAAATAGGCATATCATTCAGTTTACTTTACAATATAAGTAACGACACAAATAAGAAAGGGCTGAAAAATAGAAGCAAGCCCATCATTTAGTAACTGCCAAAAGAGTCAGGTTCTTACATTAAACGATCTCGAGTCTTGCTTAGAAACCTAGGCAAGAAAATACTCTCGATTACAAGGGATGTTCTCAGATATAACAAATGTAACAAACTTATTTACCTTTTTACAGTAGGAAAGAAAACATGAAATCTAGGTCTAGCCGTTTTTTTCATCCTTTAGAAGATTATGATGCCTACTATAAGATACGTCAAAAGCAACGCCAGGGATTTCGAGTGCAATCTCTAAAGGCGTAATCCACTCTTCTGGGGTTTCTGAATGGTCATTATCACAATCTAGAGGAATACAATCCGCTTCTTCAAAATTATCTTTACTGCGGTAGTTATCTTTATACTTAGCAGTTACATAATCTACTGTTACAGCCTCTTGAAAAGAACTTTTATCGGTAATCACAGTCTTAGTCGGATACAAGCAATTACTACTATTCCCTGCACAATCTGCCCTATAGATTGTAAACTACCGCATATACCTCTACTTCTTTCATAAGATAGTCAAACCATTTAATTTTGAGTCTTCGTTTCCTAGCTAGAACAATTTCTCGAACCATTCCCTGGCTTACAAGCCCTCCCCAACCCCAAAGTTCTGTACATTTAACCAAGAGTACATAGTTAAAATTCATCATCAGTTCTCGTTCCTCTTCACGACTGTCATCCATAATTGCGGATATAAAAGATGTGACATTATAGGGATTGCATTGTTATCAACGGCAAAACGACTATACGTTCTAGCATTTGTTACATTATGGTCAACATCACCGGTATAGGCACTGCAAATATACACTAATGGTAGATAGGTAGCCTTTTTATCAACTGCCGTTTCCTCATAATAAATATTGGTAGGTACCTCATAGGTGGTTGAGTCGTAATAACCCTCAGAGTTAAACTTATCAATGTTCATATGTCCGAGTCCTCCCGTTCCATTAGCGGATAAATACCTTCACTCTTAAGAAGGTCATATAGAAACAATCTCCCCTTTTGCGTCCAATATGTATGCATCACACTTCTGTTCTTATCGATAACATAGGTTCTGGACTGCGTATAGCCGTACGCTGCATAATGCTGATATAAAAGCCAGGTTTTTCTGAACTTATACTGAACACCTAAATCATGAAGTAACGCATTGAACCTTTGACCACTCATTCCATAGTCTTTTGCAATTTGTGTAATCGGTACTGTATTCGTATTCTGTAAAATTAAATCATAGTAACTTGCTTTTGGTTGCATTTCCGCTATTTGTTGTTGCTGAGCTAAACTTAAGCATTCAAACTGTTTTCGTTTCACTTGTTCTTCCTTAAGACAGGTAAAAACTTCGATGGCAAAGTCCGAACTTTCCAAAATCTCATCAATAGCATACATGCCATGCTTGCGGATAGACGGAAGAACTTCTGCCGTTACCCAGTGCTTAAACTTTCTAGCATTCGACACCTTACTGGACAAGATAAGACTGTAAAGTCCCGATTTGTTAATAAGAGTTATTTCCTTATTCTGATTACCATCAAAAATCATAGTCTTGAGTCGATCCTCTACCGCAACATGACGGTTAATATCTCGACTACCGTTTTGGTACCCGAGGATATCTGCCACATCCTTACCAACAAACATGACATCACCATTTACCGTTGCAGTTCTTACAGAGCCAAACTCAGCATTGTTAAATACTTGTAATTCCATTCGAATTATCTCCTTAATCAAATCAAATGATTGGAGGGCTTTTCCCTCCTACTTAGTAG
This sequence comes from uncultured Veillonella sp., assembly GCA_963516605.1. GTDB lineage: Bacteria > Bacillota > Negativicutes > Veillonellales > Veillonellaceae > F0422. Next base: position 83,040 of record CAUQBP010000004.1, read on the forward strand.
CCTTGAGAAAAGGGTCAAAAGGACGTTTTTGAAAAAACTTTTTTTAATGTATTGAGAGCACGTCTATATCGATGACTGACATTATTAGCACTATCCTTGATAGATGCTGCATATTCACCCACAGTTTGTCCGTCAAGTACAATAGCAATAACCATATCTGCTATATCGGGCTTTAAGACTTCACGAATTTTTGTACAAATAGATTCATACTCCCACTGAATTTCACGCTCAATAGATTCCTTGTAAAAAATCCTAGAATCAAGGACTTCATCCATTAAAGGTTCAGAAATATCAATGCATTCACTTTCATCATTAGGTTGTGCCTTACTATAACCTCTGTGGCGGTCGTGTTTATGCCAATTGTTGTAGTCTGGTCTATTGAACTGAACCTCGATTTCATTTTGAATCCTCTTTTCGTAATCCAATTCACTTTCATCCTCTATAATAGAGATGTTTAAGCACTTTTCAAGCTCCTTTGTTTCTACCTCAATCGTCTGGTACGCATTCTCGTAACGCATCTTAACTTTCATAGTGTTCCTACCTTTTCTGCCTGTTTCTAGCAGAATGGCATAGGAAACAAATAAAGGTCGGTACCTATAGAAGTACCGACCTAAGACGCCTAAATTAGACATAAGGAGCTAAGGGTACTTCTATCGTACCCATCCATAGGTTGTCCTATAGATGGTACCGATATTTGTATCCCAATGCCCTATAGCTAATCAGGCCTTGAAATATAAAATGTAAAAGTAAGAGTAAGAAGTTTTTTGCTATTTAATCTCTGTAAATGCATAAAATAACCTTGCAAAGGTATATATTTTTATCTTATTTGTTGATAAAATAGATATATATCCCCCTGCTATCGACTATATAGCAATCACTCATTGCTTGCTCTTTACAATTTTTATTATAGAGTTTTCAGTTGGTAGAACTTGGTAGAGATTGGTAGACTTCGGTAGTCTTGGGTTGAACTGAAGAAAGAGGTGGCTTATGAAGTTCACAGAATTTGCACACAAGCTTAAGCCCATCATAGGTGGGTCTTACAATACTCCTATTTTTGTAAAAACTTTATTTGAATCAATCATTACCGAAGAAGGCTTATTACATCTAGAAGATGTAAGCAACAATACATTTAAGGCCTATTACAACGGTCAAACTAAAATCACAAAGATTGCCCAACGTATTCTGCCCCACATTGAACCAGAGCAGTTCATCAACTACTTAGATACCTTCTCTGAAGCAACCACACAAAGGTTATGTGATACATTTAGACCTAATATTGAATCACTTAACCTACATAACACATCAGAAAAAATTGCATATTATTTTGAAGAAATACTTACATCAGCAGCGTCCAAAGAAAGAAAAGCCTCTAATAAAAAGACAAAAAAAATAGAAGGCTCCACACCTTCTGAAAATATAAGCAATAAATTTTCAACCACGACACTATCTCAAGTCGATGCTGAAGAAAACAAAACGGAAAATCTAACTAACGAAGTAGGTAATAATACCTCCATCAAAAAGGTACAAATGAAAAAATTAATCATTAATAATCTGTGTATGGAAGATACAGCACTCCTAAAAAAATTCCGTACAGAGGTAAAACCTATCCTTAAATACTGTATTGACCACGATCCCTCTGCCGAAGGAACAAAACTGCTTTTATCAGATGAAATTTCCGAGTTCACACGGTATTGGCAATTTGAATATCATGAAATTGAGGATATAGCACTTCGCAGAATTGTAGAAGATACCATAAAAGTGCTTGATGATTATACATATTACATTTCTGACAAATTCCTTCGTTTACTGCCAAACAGAAATTTCCTATGGTTTAGAAATGAATCAGCAGAAGAAGTCCAGCAGCTACGAGATGTTCTTCAACCTAAAACTAAACACTTACGGGCAAAAATGCACGACTTATATATACGTTTATACCCTCCTCCTGAAGATGATGCCAAGATTGAAAATAATGCCACTATTCAACAACAAACTAATGTCGTTCAAAACGGAAATACTAATGTCAACATGACAAATAACGGAACTTTAAACATTAAGTTGTAGGAGAATTCGTTATGGATACTAAAAACACTTTAATAACAAATATTTCAAGTACACCAACTATCCAACAAACAGGTCAACATAATATCAACGTAACTAACCAGCCTGGTGGAAATGTAAGTATTTTTAACGGTCCACCTATAAATTACGATGAAAAAGGTATACCATATACCCCCATAACCCCGGTTCGATTTGATCGTGAGAAAAATATTATTTATCTAGGAAATGAGAAAGTAAAACTTCAAATTGAGCTAATACAACCAGGGCTTCTTGCACCAGAAAAATTACCATATATAAATGCATTATGCGAGGTTTATGCAGAAAAATTAGGGCTTGCTCTCGGAACGGTTACTCCAGATACTATATCCTCTGTTCTTCCAAAAAATCTATTGCATCACTACTCTTCACAACGAAAAGCATATTATCAGGCAGAGTTCGTAAAGCGTATGGCAAGAGAAACTTTTTCAGACGGAGATAAGCAGTTCTCAACACTAAAAGAAGATGCCTTTGCAGGTATTGAAGACACCTATTATGATGACCACAGCACAGGCTATGGCAGATTAAAAGCAGTCCTAGAAAGAATTACCATAATATCTTTGACAAAGTCTGCACTTATTAATCTTGTTGGCCTTATCGGTAATCTTGAAAAGAAAGGCCTTTGTCACATTCTGGTAAATGACGACATTATAAAATCGTGGGTAAATATTGATGAATAAGCTATTCAATTCACCATTTGATGCAGGACTTCGCTGCTTATTACTACTATCTTGTATATCTCCTACCGCTGCAACTATTGACCGTATTTCAGCTTTTGACTTTATAACAATGTATAGTAAAGATTTTGGTATTTCTCTCAAAAACCTACACGGAGATAGCACCTTTAATTTTAGCGAATTAGCATCAAAACGTGCCAACTGTAGTGATGGAATAAAAGAATTCGCACTTATTGGTTTAATTTCAATAAAATTAACTAATAAAGGTTTTACATATACCATTAATGATCAAGGTAAAAAATATGTGAAAATTCTATCATCTGATTACGCTTTTCAATACCTTTCAATCGCCAGAGAGGTAAATGCAAAATTTTCAAATTTATCGGACGAAGAAATTCTTAATTTCATTAATAAAAAAGCAATTAAAGCACTGAGGAAAAACGCATGAATAAACTCTATATAAGTAAAGTTCTTGCTTGTGGAATCAATAGACAAGACTCTTTTGTAGAACTAAAACCAGGGCTTAACTTGATTCAAGGTCGTTCAAACACTGGAAAAACATGTATTATCAAGTGTATTGATTACTGTTTCGGTGGAGACGATAAGCCCTTTGATGATAGCCTTGGTTACACAACTATCCAATTGACTCTAAATACACCAAAAGGGAGCATTCAAATCAGCCGTACATTCGGTAAAAATAAAGTTGATATTATTACAAATGTACCTGGATTTGATAATGGGGTCTATGATTTAAAAAGATCAAGCAGTAAAAAGAAAAAACACACTCCACTATTAAGTGACTTATTACTAACATCCATTGGTATTGATGACGAGCAAGCGATATATAAAAATAAATACTTCGAAACACAGAAAATGACCTGGAGAACGATTCTTCCCCTCCTCCTATTTACCGTTAACGACATAGTAAAAGAGAATTCTGTAATTGAACCAACACAAGCTACGCAAAAGACGGCCTTCCTCTCTTCTTTACTTTTACTAATCAATGGCAAAAATCTTTTAATCGTTGACCCTACGGTTAGGAAAGAAATCCGGGTAGCACGTAAAAAAGCTTTGGAAGAATATGTCAATAAAAAAATATCCTCTGTAGCGGAAAAAAAGAAATCATTAGAAGAGCAACTAGCACTTTTCGACAATGTAGATGTCGATGCTAAAATGCAAGAAATAATTAACGATATAAAAGTAACAGAAGAAAAAATCGACATAGCTTCCGATAAAAACAAAAAAGTAATAAACCAAATACTAGAATTACAAGAGAAGGCTGCAGAATGTAATCTGTTACAAGAACGGTATGCTACACTTCACGGACAATATATTTCTGACATCAAGCGCTTATCTTTTATTGTAAACGGCGAAGTCGAGATGAAAAATGTTACCCCTAACACTATATGCCCTTTTTGTGAAGGTACGATTCCCGCTAAAAGCAAAAAATCCTATATAGAATCTGCTCAAGCAGAACTACATAGGATTACAAATCAAATGAATGGTTTAATTGAAACTGAAAATGAATTAACTGCAGAAGAAGTAGAAATTACTACTCAACTCATCGAACTAAAATCACAACGCGATGATATTGATAACATCATCAAAAAAGAACTTCAACCAGAGGCAGAGGCACTAAAGAAAGCCCTTAAAGATTATCGTATTTATATCCAAATAAAGCATGAACTGAGTATTATTACAGAATTTGCATCAAATTGGGAAACCGACCTTAGGGCATTGCCCAATGAAGACGAATCAAAAACTGAATATCACCCAAAAGAACTTTTTGACAAAGAATTTCTAGAGGAAGTCGATACATTGATAAAAAATGCATTAACCGAATGTAGTTTTCCCAACTTAACAACTGCTCGTTTTAACCCTTCCAGTTTTGATGTAGAAATAAACGGATACAAAAAGCAGAATTTTAATGGTCAAGGATACACTGCTTTCTTAAACAGTATTACAGCAATGACCTTCAGGCAATATCTTGCAAAAAAAGCGGTACACGACCCTGGATTCCTTGTGATAGATACGCCTCTGCTAGGATTAGACCAAGGGGTATCTGATTTCTCCCCTAAAAGCATGAGAGCAGCCTTATACACCTTCTTCACAAATCATCAAGATTGTGGCCAAGTAATACTTCTTGATAATATGAATAATGTTCCGGATATAGACTTTGAATCCACAGGAGCCAATGTTATCACCTTTACAAAAGGTTTTGAACCAGGAAGATACGGATTCCTTATGGATATTACAGATTAATTGGAGAATATAAAATACGAATCAGTTATAACAAATTATGGAAAATGTTAATCGACAAAGAAATGAAGGATCTTTGTTAAATGTGGGGGCTACTCATATAAAAAGTTCATATCACTAGCTATTCTTTTTGCTTAATAGAAGTATACGAATTCTGAAGCGTTCAAAATGACGTAACCCATAACTTATTCGCTTTAATACTTTGATATTATTACAACCTTCTGTAAACCCATTGGAATAGGGTAATACAAAAGCATTAACAATTTGAGGGCACCAACTAATAAAGCTTTTAAAGTATTGCATAAGAGCACGTGTATCTCATTTAGGCAAAATATCCACGAAAGAATGATTCCTCAAATCAGTTATGATGACTTGGTATACGTGCCCCTCAGCATTCCCTTTATATTCGTCAATACCTAGTACAATAGGTAACTGCGTAGGCTTTGGAATGGCTAATTTAGAGCAATACCGAATGACTGTAGATACAGAAACGTCACTTCGTTTAGCCATCTCGGTGTAGGATCCTTTTTCACCTAATTGTCTAAATAGATACTCCATATTAGTTTTACTGAGTCGCAAATAGCGACTAACAAAAGAATTCTTTTCTATGAAAGTATGATGACATTCCTGGAACTTGTAACGTCTTTGTAAGTAGGTTGCAGTCACTGTATGATGCTGTATAGTGCCAAATTTAAAGTCTCTAGATCGGTTACCTTTAGACTTTCTACTGCTTGCTCCACAATGAGGACAAACTTGCTCAGCTATCGTCATCTCTAGTGTATAGTGAATAGAACCATCCTCATTAACTTTCATGTATTTAATATGTTACTCGTTAATTTTAAAGACAATTTCTGTATAATTGATATTAGACATATATGACTCATCCTTTCTTAATGGTTTGGTTGCTTTTACTGAAACGGTTTGAGTTTGTATATGTCTATTTTATTGCAACAAAAAATGTTGGCGACTACTCTTATATGAGTAGCCCCAACATTTAGTATAAATCCTAAAAAACAGAGCGATTACTCGCTCTGTCTTAATCATTTAATGCAAAAAATATATAGGCTAGTTTAAATATTTACAATATATGTACTTTATTTAGTTTCACCAGTTCTCCACGCCAATATACTTCTTGTAAATTTTTATCCGCAATTACCCAACTATTAGTTTCTTCATACAACTCAGCTGAAGAGATAAAAGTTTTTCTCTGAATATGTTCTTCCACATCTATTAAAAAATTATATCCATCATCATACATATTAACATCTATTATAGAGTCACCTGAACTCACTAATCCTAAGCTATCCTTTGCCATAACAAATTTTCGTCTACGCGCCTTTTTATCATAGACTTGATCCAGTGCAAGCATATGTTCTTTACGAACAGAGTATCTTTGTTCTTCTATACACGGATCAATACTATAGATTTCCGAATACACATATAGCATTTCAGGCCAAGTATCATATATTCTTTGTAGCAATTCCTTCTTAGTCCATGGAGAAGGTTTATGATCGTATACGCCTAATACTCTAATCTCTTTATCTGTATTAATTAAAAATAATAATTCGCCTGTACGTTCAATAAAGCTAGAATCTTTCTTATCTTTTCGTTTTCCAAGATGTATATGCAGTATATTCCAATCATTAAACATTAAATCTCCAGGATTATTTAAGTTAATACTTTGTTTAGATAAATAGGGAATGATATTACCACCATCAGCTAGATACTCCAATATATGAGAGACTCGTTTTTTATGTTCTTTAGGTATTCTAATCCCTTTTGCATAAGAAACTTTCTTTTTATTTCCTAAGCCTATTTTTCTATTAAAACTAAATATTCTAATAAAGGTTTTGTCACTATCCACATCAGAAAATATGAGCCCCTGTTTACGACCGTGATCAAGGAGTATTCTTTTAAAATCTCTAATTAAATTCATAGCCATAACTTTCTTTTTTAATCTCATACCTAAAATTTATTAATATAAGGTAATTCTATCACTCCTTATTTTCAAACCATTTTTTCAACATCTCATAATCTAAATTATGGCCTAAGAGATTAGATACATGCAAACTAGATACATCCTCTACCTTATATAGATCAAATTCTACTACGCCTTCTTTGAGCTCCTCTTTAAATGCTTCAGTTAATCGTTCTTTTATTTCTTGATACGTACCACTACCAATTCCATTTTTCCACTTTTCATCACTAAAACATCTTTGACTCATTACTCCAGATTTTGTAATAAATACTATTTGTTCACTTTCTTACGATTTAATTAGTAAAATGAAATTAACAACATCTCTTAAAACAATATCTCCATAGCAAATTTTATACCACTCTATTGAGTCTAAACTCTCTATGACATTTCTCGGATTTCTTTTTAAATTCTTTAAAAATTTGTGGTTTTTAATCCAAAATTTAATTCTACCTTTCAATTCGAGTGTAGAAAATGTGCATATGGAGTTACCATCAACAAGTTCTATAAATACCATATAATTTTTATCTATCAAAAGCTTAGAATCAACAAGGCAGTTCGATACTGGATCCATTTCTATTTGAAAGCTACGACGCGATTCCACTAAGAAAGGAACATCATATTGTTTAACCAACAATTTCTTTTTGTTATTAAAAATAAGGTAAACTTCTCTAATACTAATAGAAGATAATGAAGTATTATACAATTGTAATATAAAATATTCTCCAAAAAACTTTTGCCGTTTATATTCAACTAATATCCCTCTAATTGATGCAGACCAAAGTTGTAAAAATGTAGTATAGAGCGTAATACATACAATACATATATTAGTTATAATCTGTAATACAATATTTATATCATTTAAAGTCTCCATACCATCTCTCCAATCTGGTATATATTTTATATTCGCCCTAATCCGATAAGTATAATTCTATATTTATTATACAACAATAGAGTCGTCATACAAAAACAGAGCGATTACTCGCTCTGTCACTACTTTTATATAGTACTAAAATGTAAGTCTTGGTCTCTACTAAATTTAAATAGTGTTTCTTGAATATCACTAACTAAATGGATATCGATACTTTTATATTAACTAATTCGGATTTAAATAATTTATAAAAGTTCTATAATCCATAATTTTTAGTAATCCATTATAAGTGTCACTATTTATATTACTAACCTTTTTTATACAACATTAACAATCGATTCAATTCAGCACCAATAGTTTTATAATCAAATGTATCTCTTGCATAACTTATCGCTTTTTCTACTTCCGATTTTAGATGAACCTCATCTTTCATATATTCTACCATTGCCTTGGCAAAGCCACTAGATGTATAATCATCCACAACCTTACCAATGGTTTCATTATTTGTTGTATCTTTTACAAAAGCACTATACCGGCTAATAATGGGTATACAGCCAAAATACATACCTTCTAAAGTTGCTATACATGTACTTTCCGTTCTACTAGGCATACAAATAATTTTTGCCTTTTTTAATAGATTAGATAGTTCATTCCTATCTGTGATATTTCCTAGCTGAACTATGTTAGGTGCAAGCATTGGATTATCTTCTAAAAATTTTGCGATATACTGCGAAAACTCCGTTGTTTGTGATCCTACAAAGTAAAATTTCCATTGGCTACGTAAATTATCAGGAATTTCTAATATACTATTCAAAAATAGTTCTGTATTTTTCTCATAAATACCAAGTCTACCAACAGTAATCACAATATTTTCTTTTTGTTCTATAGTCACTGTGGTATTATCAATTCCTAATGTAGACACACCATTGGGTAAATAATGCAATCTCCCTTTAAACATCGGAGTGTCCTTCAAAGTATTATAATACTCTTTTGTTTCTACAGTAAAAAAATCAATATACCTACTTTTAAACGCTTCAAAACGGCTACGCAAGAGAGAGAAGTCTCGTTTTGGAGAAAAATGCGCATATCCTCCCCTCCCCATATCTAATTTTACATACACAACAATTTTAGGATTAATTTGTTTACATAGGTTTGCTAATTTGTATGTCGTATTGCCATAATTAAAAAAAATAACTGCATCATAACTTATAATATGATCTTTTATATATTTTTTTATATCTAAAACTTGTTGTTTAAATTCTAAGCTCTCTGAAATTTTGGTAACGCACACAGATTTTAAAAATTGAGGGTTCCACGCAGCATTATACTCACTACAATTACATCCACAATAATTTGCTGTGTAATTAAAAGATTTATTCAATTCATACAATAACATCCCCGCATCTTTGAAGGCAATAACCGAATCGTATGATGGACCTGATAATATTTCTAGTATTCTCATATTTTACTCTATTTTAAATAATACGCATCTACAAAAGCAATAGGGTCTTCAAATAATTTGTAGGAAGAACGTATTTTTTCATCTTCCCATTCCCACCATTTCATGATAAGCAATTTTCGAATTATTTCTTCTGGGAAACGATATCTAATGATTTTATTAGCTCCCACTACAATCGCATATGGTGGCACGTCTTTTGTTATTATACTGCCAGCACCAATAACAGCTCCATCACCAATTGTAAGATTATTTAAAATTGTGCACCGTGCACCAATCCAAACATCATTACCAATAACTGTACTTTTATTAATAGGTAATTCATTCGGATATTCTAATTCTGATTGCCATGTAGTAACATAATCTGTTTTATGTCCATTGGGAACTACTAATTGATCAACCGCAATAGAACAATATGCTCCTATAGACTTAATAATATCGTTTCGTATATATTTATATCCCCAAGTAAATTTTCCAACAGGGATTCCTGAATATTTTTCTGTATAATATCTCGCTAAATTATCCTTAAACCCGTATTTTTTTAATGATAACTTATAAATATATTCTGGGCAAATTCTACTGCCTTTTATTCTACGAACCATTTCTGCTAAATACGCATCTATTTTAGAGATATTATATTTCTCAATTAAATTATTATCCATTATTTTCTCCAGTTATTAATTTATATTCTCCCAAAGGTTTTCCTTCATCATAGCATCTTTGTATTTCTGTGATAACTCTTTTTACAGATATTTGTTTCATACAGGTTGGATTCTCACACCACCCCGGCCCTTTAAATAAATAATCACAAGGGGCGCACTCTATTTCAGCATGTATGCTAGCAAATATGCGTTGTGGCATCCCTCTCCAATCAGGCTGCGACCCATATAGTCCAATTACCGGTGTGTCAACAGCATTTGCTACATGAATTGGGAAACTGCACCCATTAACAACCATATCTGCTAATCGTATAACTTCTCCTATTTCAAGGAGATTTGTCTTTCCTCTTAAATCAAGCACATTACTAGGGAATTCTATGTCATTATATTTTTTTGATGGAACACCAATAATAACCACACTTTTTTCTATTTTATCTAATTCTCTAAATAGATCCAACCAGTATTCAATAGGCCAATCTTTCGCATGTCCTCCTGTTTCTAAACTACAAACTATAAAATCATTATATAGTCTATTCTTTAATAATTCATTTACATTTTTCTTTTCTAATTCACTTCCTTCAGGATAGAACAAATGGTCCCATTCTGGTATCTGTGTAATATCTATTTGCAGTATATCCTTCACAAAATCAGCATATACCACTGGTTCATAAGCATAGTCCATCCAAGGCTTAGGTGCAATAAGATCCGTTAAAAAAACCTTCCTTTTATGAGGAAAACCTATTCTTTTTTTTACTCTTGCTAACCAATAAATTATAGAGATACGATATAGCGTATCCATTAGATATACAATATCAGCTCTCCATAGTTTTTTTATAATATTCCAAGAACTTTTATAGCTCTTATCGAATCCTAGATATTCATCTACAAATGGGCAGCCCTCCATTAGTGTTCTGGCATTTTCTTCTCCTACTACTATCAACTTAGCTTCTGGCAAGAGCGTTTTTATTCCTCTCAATATAGGGGTAAGCATTACCATATCCCCTAATCCACCAAACCGACTCATTATAATTTTTTTGTACATATTACTACCTTAGCAATTCCTATTTTGTATTAATGTTATTTAGCAACTGTTCCCACTGATCCCATACTCTATCCGGTGCATACGCTTTCATACTTTTATTGGCATTCGTACCATATTCTACACGCAGTATTTGATTACTCATTAACTGCTTTAATCCTTGCGCTAACCCCTCAGCACCATCTTCACACAGTATTCCATTATAGCCATCAATGATTAATTCATTAACAGCACTACAAGATGCAAAGCCTAGTGCTGGTAAGCCTTTACTCATAGCTTCCCCTAAGGATAGTCCAAATCCTTCATAGGCACTTGGAAAGGCAAAAATATCACAACTTCCTAGTGCACCTTCTACATCATTTGTAGTTCCTGCAAACCGAATTCGTTCTTGTAATCCATGTGTAGCTATCATTATTTCCATTTGTTTAAAAAAGGCATCACCTTCTTTGGCGCCCCATAGAACTAACTCCCAATTCGGAAATTCATCTGCTATTTTACAAAATGCTTCTATTAATAAATGTGGTTGTTTATGATTTTTTGATAATCTTGCTAAAAAACCAATTCTATAAATTTCTTTTGGTCTAGTTAAATCTACTTGTTCCTTGTATTGTGGAATCGCATTACCAATTACAGTCACCTTAGCATTCGGTAAATGATATAACAGATGTTCCTTAAAGGATGGTAAAAGAACTTGATTCATTGCACACTTATCTACAGCTGGTATTTCTGCTTTTGGATAAAAGTGAAAATAGTCTTCTGGATCACCATGGCTCATTGTTACAACTGGTATGGAGATATTTAAATCTATAACCAACAATTTTGTTGCCGCTGGTTGAAAGCTCACAATCACATCTGGTTGCGTCTCTTCTAGGATACTTCCCAATGGTGTCAACAAATATGTTTCTGCAAACTCATTATTAATAGTTCTCGCTTTTTGCTTATTAAATATCCTATACCATTCACGTTTTAACCGCAATGTAAAGGGATAGGTCACTCTTTTTTCACCCATATTGCGTAAATCATATTGCAGCACATCTATATCAATTGGATAGTAAAATTCTCCAGATTGTTCATCACTATATACTAATGTAACCTCATGTCCACGTCGCTTCATTTCATTAGCAAATGCACAAGTCACTTTGGCTAATCCACCACTATCTGCAACCATTTTTGTAAAATTGGCTAACAAAATTTTCATCTTACATCCCTCTCAAAATCCCTCGAATTAGCGCCTCATGGCTATATACTTCATTAGCCTGTTCTAATGCCACTTTAGTTTGTGCTTTTTTTGTACTTAACAAGTCTACTAATTCTTGCATAGCACAAATAATATCCGCTTCTTCCAATGATTGTATCACACAACCAATGGGAAATTGTGCTAGTACCTCCGGATTTAATTCTGGAGATACCAATACTGGTTTATGATATCCAATGGCTGTAAATAACATCGCTCCCCAATGATATCTATATCGCTCCGCTGCATACGGCATTGCAATAGCATCTACAGATAATAAAGCGTCCTCCCAATCTTTACCTATCAGATTTTCATGTCTAGATACGATATTGGGAATATGTTTATACTTTTCTATAAGTGAACTAAATAATGCAGTATCCTCAGGTTTTGCAGTGGCACCTTGTACCACTAATTCAACAGGTACTGAAAAGTTTGCATGCATAAAAGCTTGTATGAATGGCTCTAGATTTTTTTCTTTACGGAATTGTCCAAAAAAGCCTATACGTACTGGCCCTTCATGATTTTCTATAGGCTCAGTAGTATTGAATACAGGCTTAAACACAGGTGGTGCTACTAATTGAACATTAGTTAAACCACTATTAACAAAATCATTTCGTAATGTAATGACATGTAAATGGATATTCTTATATGACTGTACTCGTCTAGCTTGTTTTTCAAACTTAGGCTGCTCTTTAGGATTGATTCCATGAAATATAATATGTACCGGAACTGGTGAGTTTTTTAAGTCACTTCTCAATAAAGATTTAATATACCGATAGGTGGCCGTAGGAATAATTATAGCGTCGCAAGCCCCTTGTTTTGCTAATTCATACGCGCTGTTAAACCATGCTACACGCCGTTTCTCACGTTGTAAGGATCGCCACAGTTTTTGATACCAAGTAGCTCCTGCATACGTCACAACTTCGCCACCTTGTAACTCATGAACAGGAACTCCATAATCAACTTTAAAAGGAAATTTTTCTGGTACAAAAAACATAGGTTCATGTCCTTGACGTTTCATTTCATTCACAAGGATTCTATCAAATTCTACTTCATGACCTGCTGGCATGATAATACTTTCTAATATGGCAACTCGCATGGAAACTCCTTACCGTAACCTTATAACGTTTTAATCACAACTTACCATTGGATTTATATAAATAATATAGCTTCACATATTTTGTCATAGTGTAAAAATAATGATTCACGGACAAGACCCAACCCATTTTTCCATCTAGGATACCACCTTGTAAAAAGTACATTTTAATAAATGCCCAGAATGGTCTAAACACAATATCTTTCAAAAAAGATACCGATTTATTAGCCTTTTTATATTTTTCTGCAGATAATGTTGTGTACTTGTTTAGTTTATTAAAATATTGGTCCCAATTATCATAGGTATAATGATACATAGGTGCTGTTAATTGTTTCTTATCGTAAGGAGTAATGATCGCAGGGTGAACGTACCCTTCTACATAGGAACCTTCTTTTGGCATCAACCGACATACATAATCTGGACGTAACACTCCATGTGTAGCTACATTATGATGAAAGCGATTATGCCGTTCTATCCAGTATGCTAAATCTTCTCCTTGTATAGCTAATTTAATTTCTTCACATAGTTCTGAACTGCATCGTTCATCAGCATCAATAAAGAATATCCAATGACAGCTGGCTTGTTCTATCGCAAATGTTTGTTGTACTCCCCAATCACCATTCATTGCATGATGCAAGACTTTTGCCCCTAAAGCTTCGGCGATGGATACAGTATTATCTTCACTACCATCATCGACAACAATCACTTCATCAGCAAAGGGTTGACAACTTTCTATACAATCTTTAATGTTCTGTTCTTCATTTCTCGTTAAAATTAACACACTAACTGTATTCATAAACTTCCTCTTTATCTATCCACATATGACAAAGACTATCACCTTACGTGATAGTCTTTTATTCATTCTTTATTGTATCAAGTTTACGCCTTGTATTCAACAACAGGTTATACATAATGTCGAACAATGCTACCCGTTACTTCCATATAGGCTCGTTGTAAAGCAACTACATTTTTTAAATTATAATCATATACTGGCGTTCCATCTAACGTCTCTACACGTTGATCTTTAAAGAAACCAATATGGTTATTACTTAGCCAATGATATGGAGTTATAATAAGCTCTTGCTGTTCAAACAAAGATGGGAATAAACTTATATATTCATGCTCTTTAGCCGCTATTAATTCCACAATAGTTGGTAGAATATTCATATGCGCTCCTATCTTTGCACCATTTAATAGATCTTTATCAAAATCTTTATGTGACAGATAAAATGCTGTACTAATATCTTCTCGTAAGGTCTGTATCCTATTAGTATCCTGACATGGCATAGGTAGTCTTCTTGTATGGTCACCTGTTACAATAACTAAACTATCTTCATAGGTTTCTTGGATATAACGAATAAACTGACTTAAATAATAATCACAATATGCATAGGTACCAATATCCTCAGTATGCTTATGTAAATAATCTGGCAGCCCTTTTAACAACGCTTCTTTTTCAAAGCCATACTTGTCAATTGGAATCGTGTACGGTCCATGATTTGAGGTAGTATAGATAAAATGAAACTCATAGTTATCTGTATCATTCTCATCTAACTTTTGTTGTATCCCCTCTAAAAATAAATGGTCATATACACCTAACCAAGTATGTGGTGTATCATTTGATGTAATATCAAACCCTGAATATATATTATGAAATCCATTTCCTTTAGCAAATAAACCTAAGCTAGACCAAGATAAGGATCCCCCATACCACAGCGAACATGTATACCCTAACTCTGAAATTTGTTTTCCCAATGATGTCGGTAGTTGATGATTCCAAAAATATGATTTTTCATTCAACTCTAAATTAACATCATAAATACCATTTAACATGGAGCTAATAGATGGCTGTGATATCAACCCTCCTGCCAAAAAATTGTCAATATGAATTGTACTGCTTTCTTCACGAATTAATCGCCCTGCATTAGCAATGGGTATATCTTTATATACGTCATCAAATGCGAACTGACTATAACTTTCTTCTACGATTAAAAATATCTTTTTAGGCTTTTTAATTCTTGGTCCAGTCGTTTTTCTGCGCAAAGAGTTCCAAATCGTATCTACTAAATCATGTTCAACCTTAATCAAAGGCGTTAAAATTTGGATAGACTCCGCATCACTATGCGCTAGTATTTCTTGCGGTTTTGTTCGAATAGCTAATTCAAAAGCAATCAAATCATCGATACAAGCCTTAGCAAAAAACATATCTCGCTTGACTATTTCAGGTACTGTATCCCATTCAGGCTTATTACGATGCTTAAATGTGCCACCGTACCGGAACCAATAATATACAACCACTGTAATAATAACAATTACAGTATTGTATATATAATACATATACTCTGAATGAATGGTCGGTACAATAATAGTACCTAAAGCTAGTATCCAACTAAGAAAATAGTATATCCCTACTATATAAATTGGAAGGGATAATAAAATCCACCATCCATAATTTTGATTAAAGAAAATATCTAACAAATTTCTTTTATCTGCATTTTTTCCTAATCGCAAATTTGAATTATATGTATCCTTGTAATGATAATAAAAAATTAATTTTCCTAAAAAAGCTAGATACACTACAAGGAAATATAAAGTTCCCAAAACTACTCTAATAGAATCACTATGCACGTAAACAGCTTCTAACCCTAATGAAGGCAACGTTACTAACAAAAATAAAAATAATAATACATAGGCATTAAAGTCCATCCCCCACCAAAATCCATAGCTAAAGCATGTTCGCCATTTCTGCTCTTGACCTTTATAACTTCTATTCGGTGCAAAGTAATAGATAAATAAAAATCTAAAAATAGCACATACCATGGGGCTTACTAGAAAAATTTTTATATCTTGTTGTACCCCTTGTAAAATTAAAAGTTCCATGACTCACCATAATATATTAAAAAAGTAATGTATAACAACCGACAATAAAGGTTCTGACATACATCCTCCCTATTTCCTAGGTCTATACTATCTAATATCCACTGAAATTCTATCAGAAATATAGATTTAACTTTACAACCGTTTCCTATACCACTCCACAATCCCTGTTAAAGTATCCTCCATGATATACTCTGGCTTCCATCCCAATGATTCTAGCTTATCGCTATCTATGGCATATCGCAAATCATGGCCCAATCGGTCTGGCACATAGGTAATGAGTTCATAAGGTTTTTCTAATACATCTAATATTCGTTTCACCAGATCAATATTGGAAATTTCTTCACGAGCTCCTATATTATACACTTCTCCTACTCTACCTTTTTGTAAGATACAATCAATGGCTCTACAGTGGTCTAATACATGAATCCAATCTCGTACATTTAATCCATCGCCATAAACTGGCAATGCTTTCCCTTGTAACGCCTTTTGTATCATAAGAGGAATTAGTTTTTCCGGATATTGATGAGTTCCATAATTATTAGAGCATCTAGAAATAGTAATCGGTAATCCATAGGTTTTATAATAGCTCAGCACCAACAAATCTGAGGATGCTTTCGAGGCTGCATAAGGGCTACTAGGTAATAATGGGCTTTGTTCTGTAAATGGACTCCCTCCTTGCAAGGGTAATGTGCCATATACTTCATCAGTAGATACATGATGAAATCTCCCAATCCCGTATCGCAAGCAAGCATCTAGTAACACACCTGTACCCATGACATTCGTCTCTAAAAACACTTGTGGACCTGTAATACTTCTATCCACATGAGTTTCTGCTGCAAAATGTACTACAATATCTGGCTTATAGGTTGCAAATACAGAATCCACAAAAATAGCATCTCGAATGTTTCCTTCCAGCATAGTAAACCATGGACGATTTAAGAACTCTGCAATATGATTCTTATTTCCTGCATAGGTTAAAGCATCTAAACATATGAAAGAATCTCCAGGATAGGCCGCCTTCATATATCGCAAGAAGTGGCTACCTATAAATCCACAACCACCTGTTACTAGAATATTCATAGTACTACTCCTAAACAAAAGAAACCCGCTACATAAATAGCGGGCAAGCTGGTATGTTCTAAGACAATACCATTTTACTACTTATTTTATAGCACAAGCATATTACTATTATCAATGCAATTAAGATATTCAAGAGTTTATTTTATCCAAATTATTCTCAATATAAATTAATAAATCAATTGCATTATTTATAATTTTTTCAAATACTTCTATTTTTGATATTTCTCCTATTTGAAAAATTTTAGCAATTTTATTATAATTTTTACCTTTTTTATGAGCAGCACTTGAGGACCTTAATTCTTGTAAGTTCCTCAAAAATTTTATTTTATCTTCATAGTCTATCAGTTTGTACTGACTAAATAGTGCCTTTAATTTTGAAATACTGCCAGATAATTTTTCGGTTTCTGATGATAGCAATAATTCAACGCCTCTTTCATTCACCGAATCTATAATCAATTTTACAAGAGCTAATATTTGTTGATCAAATTCAGCTTGCGATTCCAAGAATGGAATTCTAAGTGTTTTAAGTATATATTTATCATCGTTATGCAGTGTTAGGAATAATGGATAACCAAATTTTTCTTTAAACATTTGATTTAACTTTTTATATTCATTTTGAAAAACAAAAACAGGAGATTCCGATGAACTAAACCTACTAAAAAAATCCAACCCGAACTTTAATTCGCTAATTTTTCCATCAATCGTAATATTGTAATTTTTCCAGTGCGTCTGCTCTTTTCTCGAAAGATTCCTTCCTAAATCACCAAGATAAGCTGAAACGTATTCATTGCTTTCATTGTCAATATATATTGACCATAATGTTCCACAGCGTAATAACCCTGATTCAATAGAATACTTATCAGGATCATCATAATATTTTTTTAGTACCTCTCGTTTAAAAAATACTAGCGTAAGATAATTCGGTGATTCATTATGGTCTTCAAAACAGTTTGACAGCATTGAAGGATCAGATGTACAGAATATTTCATTTCCATCTTCGTCAACACCAATAGCGTAGTCTTCATACTCCTTACTTTCAGTATACGGCCAATATTCACATTCTTGAATAGGACAGCCATGAATTGCTGTTTTTGCATAAAGTATTGAGAACAGATTACCGTAGTTCTCGCAAAATGATAGCGTGTATATTTTATTATCCATCACTTCAATATTAGGATCTTTAGACAAACTTTGATCAACCTTAGTTGTAAAATATCTGCTATCACAATGAACAAGCATAACCATATCTTTCACAGAAAGATATCTCTTTAAATATTTTCTGTCTACAGTTACAAGACCCTCTTCTATTCTTATTACAGTTTTTTCTTTTATCAAATCAACATATTCATTTTTTGCTCTATCAAAAAATAAGTTATTAAGCAATCTAAACTCTTCAACAATTTCAAGTTCATCTTGTTTCTCAAGACCATGATAATTCCTTTCTATAACAAAAGGTTCCATATCAACTTGATTATTGAATCTTGAATAAACAATTTCCTCATCCTCTCCAAATCCAATTTGAGTAAAAGCTGGAGACGTATCCTCCCAATTATTTGTATCATCTTTCTCTAATTCCTTTTTAGCCGTCTCTAACGAACACACTCTGCATTGAAAATATGCATCTGTACCATATTTTGTTGTTCTACCATGAATTGGAATCATTACATTTCCATTATTTGGAAATTTTTTTATGAAGTCCATCATTTCACTTTGATAAATTGAATTATCCATTAAATCACCTCATTCATTTATTATTTTATATTATGTAATTGTCGAATTGACTGCTCAATATATCCTTCAACGATCTCTGTAGATTCTTTTAATTTTCTCTATAGTAGAGCCTTATCAATAAGCTTTAATGTATATTTCCACATTATTGTAGCTGAAGGTCTTCCGCTAAGTGCAAATTCTAAAAAATCATTATCGTCTGTTGTACAAAAAGTAATGCAGACACACCAAAGATATATGACACCCTACTCCACCATATTCCCTCTCACAATCCGCCACACGCTGATAGTCCGCAATGCCTTAATATACTTCGCATAGTCTTCTGGCATGTTCTGTCCTTGTTCATGTATACCGCTAGCATCTACATACAAACGATGGTTAAAGCCCATCTTAGGTTGTGTAAATAAGCTTGGCATTAAGCTCATATACGTATCACCCTTACGGCCTACTAGCTCTGCCAAGGTAGGATTAATTTGTAATGCCCCACCGAAGCTACTTTCACTCAGCCAATTAGGGTTTACACCTTGTCCATAGACGATAAAAGGAATGGCTGAGAAGGTCGGAATATCCACTTGGGTAGCAAAACTAAAGCGTTCAGAGTGGTCACCTGTAATCAAGGTCAGCATAGTAGGGTCCAATTTCTCTACATCATGAATCATTTTCCCCATTGTCATATCTGCATACCAGAAGTGACCGATTTCGTTCACCGTTTTGTCATCCTTTTTGATAGAGTCATCACCTTTGCCAATTACTTTAGACGCATCAAAACCAGCTTTTGCTAAATCTACCGAGTACGGTGGATGGTTCGAAGATGTCATGATAAAGTGGAACACTTTTTCGCCTGGTTGTTCCCCTTTTACATAATTGGTTATGGCCTTAAACAAATCTCCATCAGGAGCGCCCCAAGCATTGCCTCCTTCATAAGGGAAACTAGTCGCACCATGAAACTCGTCAAACCCTTGTGCTAGTGCAAATCGTTCCACGTCTTGCCAAGTCCCAAATCCACCATACCAGAACACTGTTTTATAGCCAAAATGTTTCATCATTTGCGCAATGCCAGTACCATATTTTGCTTTATAGGACTGCCCTTCATAATTTGGATATAAACCCGCATCGGCTAAGCCTGTGACAAATCCATTGATAGCTGGCATAGTGCCTGTACCATGGGCTAGCATATACTTCGTGTGCATCGCTTTTGGTGAATTTTGAATCGCCTTGCCTTCTTGTACAATGTAAGTACCTAATTCTTCATAGTTTGGCAAGAACGGCCATAAGCCGTAACTTTCACCTAATACAAAGATAACATTATTCGGCTGTGTAGGTAATTTTTCTTCTGTAATAGTCCGTGTGAACGCTTCATCAATGGTGTTTGCCTTTGGATTCCCTCCTACAGATTGAATGACATCCTTCAGTTCATCCCCTGTGATGGTAATTTTCTTCGCTTGTTTGGACCGTTCATAAATGGTGGATACTCGTTTCAACGCTTGTCCATCATCTAAAATTGCTTCATTTAATAGATTGGATTTCGTCCGTGCTGCATTTTCCCAATGGATGGAACCATTATAGGTGAAAGCCCCTCCAAATCGCAACCCAATGCCTACGGCTACAACCAATAGGATAGATCCTAGTACTGTGGTAATTTGTTTGCCTTTACCTTGTATCTGTATCGTCCGCGTACGGTTGGTGTAAACTTTCATAAATATATACACCATTACTGCACAGAACACAATGGCTAGAGGCACACGCCATAGCAACCCATATTCTGAAACCCCTGTTTGTAACGTAGCCCCTATATCGTCATGAGCCCCGTTGATAATCATGGCATTGAAAGTAGCATGGAAAATCGTAAAATAAGGTATACGCAAGCAAAATAAAAACGTAAATAAGGCGGTGCTAATTCCGTATATCCAACGACGAATCGTCCAAGGTGAATACCATTTCCAACTTCCCCATATACCAGGTAATGTAGAAAATATAAACGTAAGCAGTACGATAGCCCCCGCTGTTTTTAAGCTAATTCGAAATCCTAACCATAAAGCCTCAAGAATATCCCCGGCACCTACTTCGCCTAGTTGATCTTGAAAGAGCCCGATAAAGGCAATCCGAAACACCATGAATAGTGCGGAGAACCAAAGTAATCCTTTTACATCTAACTGTAGTCCACGTATCCAGTTAGATAGCTTTGTATGTCCCATGAGTCTACTCCTCTTATTACAAATTGTATCGGCATCTGTTATGACAGAATACCGTCATCCTTCGTCATCATTACCTTTCATTATACTCCAAATTCCCATAACAATCAAAAAATCGCATACCATGACGTATCATGATATGCGATAGTTTACATTCTCTTATGCTGTTCTGAAAGCCCCATGTTTCACAACTGGTTTGCCTTCTCCTGTTTCACGTTGACGCAAGGTACGACGTTCTGCACTGCGAATGACTTGAGACAAGTGTTTCACAAATAATTCTTGGATATATGGATTTTCTCCTAACCCTTCGTTCCAGATAGATACGCCATAGCCTTGTTGTCCTAACAAGGTAGCGATGGAGTCTGAACGTTCACCACCTAAGTAATCCATCAAGTGAGCTGATCCGATCAACGCCAATGGTACTACCAGCACTTCTTGGTGGTCTAAACGTTCTAATAATGTCAAAGCTTGTTTGAAATTAGGGAATCCATTGGCTGTGAATACTACCACATTTTGCCCTGCGCCGTACAAGCATTTTAACTGTAATGCACTGTATTCTAATTGGTTTTGTCCATTTGCCATCAATAACACAGTTTTATTTAAAGCACGAATATTAATATGCTTGATGATTGCTTCAATCGTATCGGAGTAATCATCAGCATAGTTCTTCACGCCTAAGGAGTTCAACAATGGTTTACCCACCGTAGCACGCAAGCCACGATCATGAGCTTCTTTCATCACTTCTTTACGCATTTGTACATAACATTGGTCCCATACTAAGGCAAATGGTTGTACAAAGATATCTGTTACACCTGCATTCGCCAAGCTTTCAATGGCACCAATTAATGTATAGACTTGCGCATCATACTTTTCATTCCATTTATCTACTAATGCATCCGATAAAAACACACGACGTACTTCCACGCCAGGATACATTTCCGTAATCCGTCGTTCCATCGCTCCTACTGATGCTTCCACCGCATCTCCGTAGATGGAACCGAATGTTGCTAACACAATACCACGTTGATTCATATATGCCTCCATATTAATTCCTTGTTTGTTGGGTTACATAAACACACTTCTTAATACCTATCATACGTCACGTTTTATATTATGTCAATGATAATTTTTCTCAGTTTTGAAAGTTATATCAATGAATATACAGCTTAGAAACATCCATGAATCCATACCCAAATATTCCGCTATTCTTGCACTGTGTCAATAATTAGATATCTAGCGCTAAGAGCTTTTTATACGAGTAGCACCCACATTTGATAAAGAGCAAAAAAAGATTTGAGAAAAGATCTTACGACCATTCTCAAATCTTAACATCAGTAAACCTTTAACTAGAAATAACTCCTACCATTCTATGGTTGTGAAATAATCCGTGGCGCTGCTACCTTGAACACTTCACGCAACAATGGCAAGAATCGACCTTCAATCAATGTTCGATTTCGTTCACTTTTTGTAATCAACCATAAGGCTGTTCCATTGTATTTGATAGAAATTAAACTATTGATATATTGATCAAAGTCGGATTGCCCCATTCTTTCACGTAATTCCAATAATAAAGAATGTAATGGCTCCCCTTGATACTCTGGGCGCTCCAAAACTGGTGTAAACACTACTTCATACACAGAATCACTATATTGATTCGGACCTGCAGAACTTTGAAAATCCATGATAACCTCCTATGTAGTATATGTGGCAATATATGTATTAAACTGATTATACCCTATAATCTTATCTTTTTGTAGCCTTCCTATTACTAATGCTACCCCAATTCCTTGAGTATCTGCAAACGCCTGAATCATATCAATATTAATTGGCGTCTTGTTAATAAATTTCTTATAGGCAACTCCATCGATTAAACAAGAACTAGCTAATGAGTCTGCTTTCTGTTCATCATCATTACATGCACCATCAACTTTATAAATATCCCCCTCTATAATATGGATTAGCTCATGAAACAATGTAAACCAAAATACATCTGCTCTTTTTTGTCGTAAACTAACACCTACTATAACCTTTTGACTTGAATCATCTATAAAAGATAATCCTTGTAAGAATGAGCCAGGAATATGAGGTACCAATACCAACGCTATACCACATTTTGAAAGAGCCATTCTAACCTCTTCAAAAAAGCTAAATGTTTCACATTTAGTAAATTGTTTTAAAAAAGCAATACATGCTAATAACTTTTCTTTTGAATATCGACATAAACTTATATCCCTTGCTTGTAATTTTGCATATTGAGCTATCACTAATTTCGCACGCATAGCCTTGTCCGTATCTCCTAATTGACGACAAACAATTGGTAAAATACGCATATCATCCAATAGACTCAAATTAGCAACTTCAAAGAACTGACATAAATTAATATACCTATCCACATGATTAGTAGTATTATCAACCATATGAGCTTTTACCATATCGTTATATGGGAAACTATTAATAAAATTAATCTCTTTATCCGCTAAATTTTCTGTCTCTACCTTAGCTAGGTCCTCCCTATATAAGGACTCTAAACGATTCCAAAATCGTGCAGGCACCCCCAATACTCGTTCTAATCTATTGGCTACATCATTCGTCAGGCTGACCTTTCCATTTAATAAATTACTTACATGCTTCTCGGACATATTCATGCGCAATGCAAATTCCTTTTGATTCATATTACGTAGTTCTAATTGTTCTCGTATCGATTCCCCCGGCGGAACCGCTATATATGATTTGCTTTCCATAATTTTTACTGCTGTTTTTTTGTCTTCACATACTTTTTCTAACTTTTTAGATTTATATGTAATCTCCAAAGCATCACCACCTAATAAATTTTAAAAATTAACCTTATAGGTTAATTTTATCATCGCTTTAATAATATAGCAATATAGGTTAACTCAAATTAATGCCCAAAATATTATGTTATCCTTACCATTCAAAAAGGCTTTCACTTTTGTGAAAGCCTTACAGATAGAAACCTTATTATTTATTTAGTTAATTAAGTAGATTCTCTCTACACATCTCTTCTGCTTCGGAATCGTCTCACATACTCACGCATAAGTCGTGTATCTAATCCTCTATACAATCGCACCACGCCACGACGTATAGTTTTATTATAGATAGCCGTCAAAATCCACACGAGGATGAAAGCCCCTAGTATATCCCCAGGGTAATGGTTCCCTACAAAGACACGAGAAAAGCCTACCAAGATAGAACCATACACCATCCATGTACCTTGATTCCAACGATAGAATAAGATACCGCAAGCGATGGCCATGGTGCCTACTGCATGATCACTTGGGAAACTAGCATCTGCTGCATGTTTTAAAATTAAGATAGCATCTGGATGATCCACAAATGGCCGATTTTCATAGAACATGGAGCCTAAGATAAAACTACCGATAAGACAAATCACCAATAACACACCGGTGGCGAAACTTTCACCACGAAGCTTAAAGCTGCCTGTACGGAAACCTTTCACATATAACCAAGCTAATATGAGTATATATAAGTACGGCACCAGTTTAGAGATCGATATCATCAATGCATCCGCTATCACACTGCGGTTGGCCAAACCATTGATGAGCGCGAACAACCAATCATTCATTATAACACCTTCCATTTCCTAACAAAGAGATAGATTATGTATTATTATATCACGTTCCCCCTAGATTGTAATGCATAGATTCTAATCCTAGAACATAGATTAAGAAAGCTTTTTACCCATTGAAAGCAATCATAACATTAATGTATGTAATAGAATATTTATGGGTTGTATCATTTGAATATGTTAGAGTTCATATACTTCTATTAGGCAAAAGAACAGCATTCACTATTTAAATAGCTTATTACTAAGGACTTTGTAAAAGATCAGTTTCCACACTTAAAAAAGAGCTACAAAAAAGAACCCCCGGAGGAGTTCTTTTTGTGTTATAAGTTAGAATTGGTAGTTCAGATCTAGACGGTACAATTCTGGTTTATTTACGTTATCCTGCGTTTTACTCTTGAAGCTAGCATATGCTGACAAACCAAGGTTCTTAGTCAATGTATAATCTACAGTCGCTAACCATCCTTTTGCATTAGCGTGAGCAGGCACAAAATTATAGTAATATGTAGGAACATCATATGTTGTATATTTTACAAATGTTTCCTTCTTAAAGTTAAAGTATTGTACCTTCACATCCCAAGTTCTAGGTTGTAGGATATCCGCTTTTCCATAACCACCTCCTACAATCCATGATTCTCCATCAGCACCTTGTCGTTCTTTTCTAGCATATTCACCACCAAGCCAAATTTTGTTATCGCTACCCAAGTAAACATCTAAAGAACCACCAAAAATATCTGTCAACTTTTTAGTCTTATCATTATTAGACTTCGAACTGTGTCGATCAATATAAAATCCTTTTAAGTTTACGGATTGATTTGGACGATATCCAACTTCATAAATGGATACAGCTTTTTTACCATTACTATTAATATATCCGAAGGAAAGATTAGTATTTAACTTCTCATCACCAATACGAAGCTTAACTCCCGAAAAAGAATCATCATATGTTAAGCCGTTACCGACAATATAGTCCTTGCGACCTACTGTAGCTAGCACATGTTTACCAAATTGATGTTGTACATACACTTCATCAACACTTGTTCCTGAATGAGCTTCTTCATCAAATCTTGTATCACCCGTAGAAAGACGTACTGCTGCCTTGGTTTTCTCATCAATTGTAGCTTCAAATTTTAAACGAGCCCTATAATAAAATGAAGATTTACCATTAAGCGTCTCTGTTCCGCGCTCTCCAGGATACACATTATCATATCTTAACCGTGCATCTCCACTAAATTTAAAGTTCCCCACTTTATCTTCTAATCTATTCACTCGCACGCCAAATGCTTGTAATTCATTGGCAAATTCATTTGCCAAGCGTTGGATAGTTGCTCTTTGCTCGGCTGTTACTTCGTCTTGATGCGCATCGGCTCTGGCAATCATTTGTGCCATTTCATAACGAGTGATGTTACGTTGACCTTTGAACGTGCCATCTGGATAACCTTGGATAACCCCTTCTACTGCTAAACGTTCTACCGCTTGATATGCCCAATCTTGTGCTGTTACATCAGAAAATGGATGTGCTGCCAAGGCAGATGTCACACCCAACACCGCTGTTGCTGCTAATACTGCTAATTGTTTTCTCATAATGAATACCCTTTATAAAAACAAATAATACCCTTGTCCATTCTATATAGAAGCTCCGATACAGTTATGTATTACTATCCATCGAGCATACCCCTATTCTCATCGTGTAGCAAGTACCCCTACATACCTCGCCTTACTATATCTATTAGACTTGTCTTAATAGTATCATAGGTATACATTAAATGCAATTTATACAGACATCTATACACACTTTGTGAATATACGATTTATTGTGAAAGTAAATCATCATATGCTAAGCCCTAGTATGTATCTACACCGATAGAATAGGTCTTGCCCTTACTGATATTCACTATCCACATAAAATAGGTGCATGCACTAGATTCCACAACATAACCATCATTAGCCTTTATGATTTTTATTATATAGTATGTTATACCCTGAATAATAAATTTATATTCTAGGCGCTCATAAGAGTAATTTATAATATCAATTATACAAAAAAAGAACTCCCGAAGGAGTTCTTTTTATATGTGTAACTATCAAATTAGAATTTGTAGTTAAGTTCTGCACGATAGTACTCTGGCAAGTTGTTGTTTTCTTTAGCTTGAGTTTTGCTATCGAATGTAGCGTAAGCAGAAAGACCTACATTTTTAGCTACAGTGTAATCAACAGTTGCTAGGTAACCTCTGTAGTTTCTGTTTTGATCGTTCAAGTTCCAAGTATTGGATACTACTGGAGCTTCTTTTTTCAAATCAAAGTATTGAACTTTGGCACCCCAAGTACCAGCTTTTGCCATATCAGCTTCACCATAACCTACGCCTGCTGTCCAAGCTTCACCTGCTGCACCTTTAGTTTCTTGTTTAGCATATTCGCCACCAACCCAAACTTTGGAGCCTAATTTAGCATCAACAGATGCACCATATACACTATTTACGCCTTTTTCATGAACATCAGCATAGAAACCTTTTACCGCTAATTTTTTAGTTGGCATAGTGTTTAATTGATAAACTGTTACTTGAGAATTATCTTTACGTTCAGCTTTATCAAATTCTACTTTTTTACCAGCTTCATTAATATAGCTACCACCTTGTAAGTAACCATAGGCAACAGATGCATTTAATTTATCTTTACCAACTGTCGCTACTGCACCTTCGAATACATCATCATATACAAGTCCATTACCAACCATCAAGTCTTGACGACCAGCAGTTGCAGTTACGTATTTACCGAAGTTATGTTGTACATATACACGGTCAATGCTAGTTTCTGGATTGTTAGCTGCACCAAACTCTTTTTCGCCCACTAAACGAACTACAGCTTTCGTGTTGTCATTTACAGTTGCTTCGAATTGTACACGACCACGGTAGTCAAACTTAGATTTATAAGTTTGGGATTTATCAGTATTTTCGACTTTTCTATTTTCATAACGAAGACGAGCATCACCAGTGAATGCGAAGTTACCTACTTTGTTTTCCAATGTGGAAACACGAACGCCCAAGTTGTTCAACTCAGCGGAGAATTCGTTAGCTAAACGGTTGATGATAGCGTTTTGTTCAGCATCAACACGGTCTTGACGAACCATAGCTTTAGCTACCATTTGAGCCATTTCGAAACGAGTGATGTTGTGTTGGCCTTTGAAAGTGCCATCTGGGTAGCCATTAACTACGCCTTGGGAAGCCAATTGAGCTACTGCTTGGTATGCCCAATCTTGTGGAGTTACGTCTGCAAATGGGTTTGCTGCGAATGCAGAAGTTACACCCAATACTGCTGTTGCAGCTAATACTGCTAATTGTTTTTTCATGATAATTACCTCTCAATGAAAAATAAAATAATATACATGTCTCCTAAGCCTAGAAAGATTCGAGCATATCATTGTACTACTTTCAACGGAGTGTCCACGTTTCCTCACATACTAGTAGATACATCGCTATCCTCTAATCTATATTATTCTTATTTGACTTGTGAATATCATAACACAACAACAGATAAAACTCAATACCCTTTCGACGTTTCATTGCACGATATGTAGATTTTAATTAAGAAAAAATTTCAATTAGCATTTACTTCTTTACCAAAAATTAAAACTCTTTATCGTATACTAACGGCACGTTTTATCTAGAGTCCTCAGCATTTATTATAGAGCCTTAATTGCTATCCTTAAAACTTGACAAAGAACTAAATGATAATTCTAATAAAACAAAAAGAACCCCCGAAGGAGTTCTTTTTATATGTTTAACTATCAAATTAGAATTTGTAGTTAAGTTCTGCACGGTAAGATTCAGCTTTCGCTTTATTGTCTTGACCTTTAGTGTCAATAGTAGCAGTAGCTGCAAGACCTACGTTTTTAGCTAGAGCATATTTAGCAGTTGTCACTACACCTTTTTGATCTTTTTTTACAAAAGTTAATGCAGAATCAACTACTGGCGCATCTTTTTTAATATCGTAGTATTGACCTTTTACAGACCAAGTACCTTGTTTTGCCATGTTGTAGTTACCATAGCTTAAGCCAGCTGTCCAAGCTTCACCATTAGCACCTTGCGTTTCTGTTTTTACATATTCACCACCAGCCCAAACTTTGTTGCCAAGTTTAAGATCTAGGGATGCACCATATGCGTTGTCATTTAAAACACCTTCAGCACTTTCATGCGCTGCAGCATAGAAACCTTTTACAGCTACTTTTGCAGTAGGGTTATAGTTCAATTGATAAACTGTGAAGGAATGATTTTTCTCACGTGTTAAGTCGGAAACTTCTTTATCCGCTGCACCATATGTACCACTTTGTAAGTAACCAAATGCAACAGATCCATTTAATTTGTCTTTACCAGCTGTAGCCACTACACCTTCGAAAGCACCATCAAATGCAAGACCACTACCTACTGTTAAGTCTTGACGACCAGCAGCTACAGTTGCATATTTACCAAAGTTATGTTGTACATATACACGGTCGATAGCTGTACTAGGGTTACCAGCTTTACCAAATTCTTTGCTACCCATTAAACGTACTACTGCTTTCGTATTGTCGTTTACAGTTGCTTCGAATTTTACACGACCACGGTAGTCGAATTTAGATTTACGAGCATCTTCTGTACCAGTGTAACGAAGACGAGCATCACCAGTAAATTTGAAGTTGCCCACTTTGTTTTCTAATGTAGCTACACGAACACCTAAGTTATTCAATTCAGCAGAGAATTCGTTAGCTAAACGGTTGATGATTGCATTTTGTTCAGCATCAACACGATCTTGACGAACTAATGCTTTAGCAACCATTTGTGCCATTTCATAACGAGTGATGTTGTTTTGACCTTTGAAAGTGCCATCTGGGTAGCCGTTAACTACGCCTTGTGCTGCCAATTGAGCAACCGCTTGGTATGCCCAATCTTGTGGAGTTACATCGGAGAATGGGTTTGCTGCGAATGCAGAAGTTACACCCAATACTGCTGTTGCAGCTAATACTGCTAAATGTTTTTTCATGATAATTACCTCTCAATGAAAAATAAAATAATATACACCGTCTCATACATATAGCTTGACTGATTATATCACCGCATTACTTTTCATGGAGTGTCCTCGTTTCCTCACATACAGTAATGACATACCTATAATCTAAATCATAGCAAACATACTTGACTTGAAAGTATCATATCATAGGATATCCATATAAAGCAAATACTTCCCAACAAATAAGCGTTTCGTTTATTTTTGTATGCAGGATATATATACTTTTAATAACCATATCTAACTATTTGCTATAACATGTATTATTCCAATCTTTTCATACAGCATTTTAGACCTTTAAAACTCCTAGATCTAGATAATAAATGAATACTTACTTAGCCCCAACTTTCACTTAAATTGCAAATAAAAATTGAATACATTTACCCATACTTTTAACACACTACCTAAGTATATGGAGCAATCCTATTTACAATCTATCGTTTATCATATAAAAAAGAACTCCCGAAGGAGTTCTTTTCATATAGTTAACTTTCAAATTAGAATTTGTAGTTAAGTTCTGCACGATAGAAGTCAGCTACGCTGTTACCTTGTTTATCTTTAGCATCGATAGTTGTGTAAGCAGCTAAGCCAACGTTTTTAGCTACTGCATATTTACCTTGTACAGACCAAGTTTTGAAGTTTTGGTTGTATGGAGTCCAGAAAGTGGAGGAGAATACAGGTGCAAATGTATCTAAGTTAGTGTACTGTGCTTTTACAGACCAAGTGCCTTGTTTCGCCATGTTATAGTTGCCATATGTAAGACCTGCTGTCCATGCATTAGAATGTTTAATATCTTTGAATTTTGCAAATTCACCATCTACAGTTACTTTAGAACCTAACATAGCTTTTGCATTAAAGCCGTAGAAATCTAAAGATTTTTTAGCTAAATCTTTACTTACTTTTTCTGGTAAGGCACCTTCTCCACCAAGAGCAAAATTAACTGCATCAACAGCTTTTACACCATTAACTTTAGTATAGAATCCGCCTAATTTAACATTCTTTCCAACCATACCATTTAATTGGAAAATTGCCAATTGTGCATTATCTTTTTGATTATCTGCATATAAAGAGATTTCTTTAAAGTCTGTTCCTGGTTTATCTTTTGTACTACCAACTACAGCATTATATTTTAATTCTGGAGCATAACCATAAACAACTGCCACATTTAGACTATCTTTACCCGCCATAACTGTAGCACCTTCGAATACATCATCATATGTTAAACCTGCACCAATTGTTACATCATGACGACCTGCAGTAGCAGTCAATTGTTTACCAAAGTTATGTTGTACATATACACGATCAATAGCAGTTTCAGGATTTCCTGCTGCACCGAACTCTTTACTAGCTGTTAAGCGAACAACTGCTTTTGTATTTTCATTTACAGTTGCTGCAAATTGTACACGACCACGATAATCAAATTTAGACTTTTTGACAGTTTTTGGTTCAATAAGTTCTCCATCTGCATTTGCCTTATCAAGAACTTCAAATGTGTTAGTTTCTTTTTCTGTACCAGTAAATTTCAAACGAGCATCACCAGTGAACTTGAAGTTGCCCACTTTGTTTTCCAATGTAGCCACACGAACGCCTAAGTTGTTCAACTCAGCGGAGAATTCGTTAGCTAAACGGTTGATGATTGCATTTTGTTCAGCGTCAACACGATCTTGACGAACTAATGCTTTAGCAACCATTTGTGCCATTTCATAACGAGTGATGTTGTTTTGACCTTTGAAAGTGCCATCTGGGTAGCCGTTAACTACGCCTTGTGCTGCCAATTGAGCAACCGCTTGGTATGCCCAATCTTGTGGAGTTACATCGGAGAATGGGTTTGCTGCGAATGCAGATGTTACACCCAATACTGCTGTGGCAGCTAATACTGCTAAATGTTTTTTCATGATAATTACCTCTCAATGAAAATAAAAAATACACGTACCCAAGTGAAAACCTAGGTCGTGCATCATTTTCATATTTCAATGGAGTGTCCATGTTTCCTCACATTTTTATATAGTGTCATACAGTTCCTTTATATATCCACTTGGATTATATTTATAATATCATAAAATGACTAATATGGCAACAATCCGTGCGTTTATCTCATTCCTTAATATTTTTTAATAATATATGTTACTCTTTAAACTCATCACTATTAATACCAATTCATTTTGTCCTATACCCCTATGAATAGCTCTATTATTTATTATCGGGCCACAAAAAAAGAACCCCCGAAGGAGTTCTTTTCTATATTCACTAACCAATTAGAATTGGTAATTTAATTCTACACGGTAATAATCTGGTAATTCATAACCATCTAAATATTTACCACGTAATTGAGCATTTGCAGTAATACCTACGTTTTTAGCTACTGCATAGTCGATAGTTCCCAACCAACCACGGAAGTTAGAGTTGGAAATATCTGGTAAGTTCCATGTAGGAGATGTTACAGGAGATGCCTCTCCAAGACGGAAGTATTGAGCTTTTGTACTCCAAGTACCTGGTTTAGTAATATCATATTTACCATAACCAATACCTGCCGTCCAGCCTTCACCAGCTGCGCCTAATGCTTCATAACGAGAATACTCGCCACCCAACCATACTTTGCTATGTGGACCAAAATGCGTATCTACTGCGCCACCAAAATAATTTTCAGATTTATCACCATGATATTGAACATAATAACCTTTGGCATCAACATGTTTACCTAATTTTGCATTTACTTGATAGGATGTAGTTTGTGCATTTTCTTCACGAGATAGATCTGCTAAATCTCCATCAACCATGTAACCATAGGATACTGTTGCATTTAGTTTATCTTTACCAACAGTTGCTTGTGCACCTTCAAAAGCTCCATCATATGTAAGACCGCTACCGATAACTAAATCTTGACGACCTACCGTAGCTGTTGCATATTTACCAAAATTATGTTGTACATATACGCGATCTAATGTTGTTTCAGGGTTACCTGCTGCCCCAAACTCTTTATCGCCTGTTGCTAAACGAACTACTGCTTTCGTGTTGTCATTTACAGTTGCTTCGAATTGTACACGTGCACGGTAATCAAATTTAGAACGTTTAAATGTTTCGCTGTCTTCATCATTTACATATGCATTTTCTGTAGTATGAGATCCTTCATATTTTAAACGAGCATCACCAGTGAACGCAAAGTTACCCACTTTATTTTCTAATGCGGAAACACGAACACCTAAGTTATTCAACTCAGCGGAGAATTCGTTAGCTAAACGATTGATGATTGCGTTTTGTTCAGCATCAACACGATCTTGACGAACTAATGCTTTAGCAACCATTTGTGCCATTTCATAGCGAGTGATGTTGTGTTGGCCTTTGAAAGTGCCATCTGGGTAACCGTTAACGATACCTTGGGAAGCCAATTGAGCTACTGCTTGGTATGCCCAATCTTGTGGAGTTACGTCAGCGAATGGGTTAGCTGCGAATGCAGAAGTTACACCCAATACTGCTGTTGCTGCAAGTACTGCTAAATGTTTTTTCATGATAATTACCTCTCAATGAAAATAAAAAATGTGAATTTCATAAGACAATTAGTTACATTCACAGTATATTTCATTGGAGTGTCCAAGTTTCCTCCATTATATGCAACTTTGATTGTCCATAATCATCTTATTTCATCCACTAGGATACCTTATATACTATCATATTACCTATAGAATTGCAAACTATCTTCCTCTTTTTTAGTCCTTCTATCTATATTTATTCCCTAGAACTAGCCATAATTAAGCCGAATACACAAATACCCCTTGTAAGACCGCAACTAAAAATAGTGGCTAGTTGCTATACACAACTAACCACTATTTTTTATGGGTATTACTATGCTATTAAAGCTACTAATTATGAATTAGATTAGAATTTATAGTTTAATTCTGCACGATAGAAGTCTGCTACATCGTTACCAGCTTTATCTTTTGCTCCAATAGTGGAGTATGCTGCTAAGCCAACATTTTTAGCAATCGCATATTTACCTAATACAGACCAAGTTTTGTAGTTTTGGTTGTATGGAGTCATATAAGTCGAAGAGAATACTGGTGCCATTACATCAAGATTTACATATTGTGCTTTTAACATCCAAGTACCAGCTTTTTTCATATCATACGCACCATAAGCGATACCTGCTGTCCAAGCATTAGAATGTTTCAAATCTACGTATTTAGCAAATTCACCATCTACCATTAAATTATGGCCTAATTTCACACTAGCATTAACGCCATAGAAATCTAAAGATTTTTTAGTTAATTTTTCTGCTTGTTTCATAGAATCAGCACCTAAAGCAATACCATTGATTGCTGTTACTGCATCGATTGCTTTTACACCATTAACTTTAGTATAGAAGCCACCTACTTTTACAGCTTTACCAATCATGCCATTCACTTGGAATACTGCCAATTGTGCATTATCTTTTTGATCTTTGGCAAAGAAAGATACTTCTCTATTGGATGTGCCAGGAACATCTTTTGTACCACCAAATACTGCATTATATCCTAATGCTGGAGCATAACCATAGGAAACAGATGCATTTAATGCATCTTTACCTACCATTGCTGTAGCACCTTCAAATACATCGTCATAGGTTAAACCAGCACCTACTGTCAAATCATGACGGCCTGCTGTTGCAGTTAGATATTTACCAAAGTTATGCTGTACATAGATACGATCAATAGTTGTTTTAGGATTACCAGCTGCTCCAAACTCTTTACTACCTACCAAGCGAATCACTGCTTTTGTATTATCATTCACAGTCGCTGCAAATTGAACACGTCCACGATAGTCAAACATAGATTTTTTCATCATTTTTTCTGTAAGAACTTTTTCCTTGCCAGATTTATCTTCTTTATCTTTTTCAACTACATCAAGAGAAGTTGTTGTTTTTTCATGACCTATAAATCTCAATCGTGCATCACCAGTGAATTTGAAGTTACCCACTTTATTTTCCAATGTAGCTACACGAACCCCTAAGTTGTTCAATTCTGCAGAAAATTCGTTAGCTAAACGATTGATAATTGCATTTTGTTCAGCATCCACACGATCTTGACGAACTAATGCTTTGGCAACCATTTGTGCTATTTCGTAACGAGTGATGTTGTGTTGGCCTTGGAATGTTCCATCTGGATAACCGTTCACTACGCCTTGTGCTGCTAATTGAGCTACTGCTTGGTATGCCCAATCTTGTGGTGTCACATCAGAGAAAGGATTTGCTGCAAACGCTGAAGTTACACCCAATACTGCTGTTGCTGCTAATACTGCTAAATGTTTTTTCATGATACTACTCCTTTTCTAAAAAAAGAAACCATTAAACTAAGTAGACTAGATAGCAGCCAGACCGTCCATGATGTGGGAGTGTCCAAGTTTCCTCGCTTGACACGGTAGAGTACTGACATATCCTATCTAATTCCACCTTTAACCGAAGTATACCACCAATTATTCAATATGTAAATTTTTAAAGGTTTTTAAAAATTAAAAAATATTTATCATTTTTAATGCTTTATATTAGCATATAAAAATCTTTTTAAAACACATCAAGACATATTTACTTTCTCTCTTCCAACTCTAACCAACGCAAGGTACTTAACTCTAGCTCTTCTACGGCTTGTTCTCGTTCTTTGACGGTACTTTCAATGGCATCATAGTCACTACCCCCTTGGGCAATCATAGCATCGTAAGCTTTTAAAAGGCCTTCTAATTCCACAATGCGAAGTTCTAATTGTTCAAGTTCCTTCGTTTCCCCTAGGGTCAGTTTCTTTTTGGCACCTTCGTTGCTATTCACAGTAGTCTCTATTGCTACTGGATTCATACTCACATTTACATCTATGCCTATACCATGGGATGGTGTATGTATGCATCCACTTTCAGTATCCACTAGCACCCCTTCATTGTCATGGTGTTCCACATCCTGCTCCTCAGGACCAGCGGATCCGACCTGTACCTGCACAGCATGACGTAGGACACCACGTTTTGTATCACCACCCATGGCACTGGTTAGGTTCGTATCCGCTTCATAATCGGAATAACCGCCATGATACACCTCGATGTGCCCGCCCCCCGTGAATACAAAGAGCTTATCTACTACACGATCTAAGAAGTACCGATCATGGCAAACCGTGATGACAATACCACTATAAGAATCTAAGAACTCTTCTAAGACTTCTAAAGTTGGAATATCTAAATCATTGGTAGGCTCATCTAGGAGTAACACATTAGGTGCATCCATTAAAATGCGAAGTAAAAATAATCTTCGCTTTTCCCCACCCGATAGTTTGCGAATCGGCAAGCCATGATGGGATGGAGGAAATAAAAAGCGTTCCAACAATTGTCCTGCACTTAAGGAACTGCCATCTGGCAAGTGCAAGTACGAACGATTTTCTCGAATATAGTCCAACACACGTTGGTCCTCTTTAAAGATTGGTAATTGTTGCGAGAAATATCCAATGCGAACCGTTTCTCCTCGTCCCATGGTACCACCGGTCGGTTCCAAGGCCCCTTGGAATAGCTTCATCAACGTTGTCTTACCTATTCCGTTGGGTCCCACCACGCCGATACGATCATGGCGCACCATATGGTACGTAAAGTCTCTAATCACTTCTCGTCCTGTAGGATACGCAAACGACAAGTGCTCTATATCAAAAATGGTATTTCCTAAACGAGAGGCTAATACAATAGGATCCACCGTACCTACTTTTTGTCGTTTTTCCATAGCTTTCAATTGCTCAAATCGTTGCAATCGTGCCTTCTGTTTCGTGGTTCGTGCCTTCGCACCACGGCGCACCCACTTCAGTTCACTAGCAATTAACTTTCTCCGTTTTTCTTCGATAGCATCTAACTGCGCTTCTCGTTCTTCTTTCAATGATACATAGGTTTCGTAGGTCTCTTGAAATTCATATATGGTCTGATTTGATAATTCCCATATGGTATTGCATACGGCATCTAAGAAATATCTATCATGGGTGCTCAATAATACAGCACCCTTTCTATCTTTTAAATATAGTTCTAGCCATTCAATAGTGGCCTCGTCCAAATGATTCGTAGGCTCATCAAGCAATAATAAATCACAAGGATAGACCAAGGCTCTAGCTAATGCCAGTCTCCGCCGTTGTCCCCCAGATAATGACTTTGCTGGCCCATGTACATCGTGAAAGCCAAGACGAGTCAATATCATTTTCGCTTCTTGTTCTACAATCCAGCCATCTTCTTCATCCATACGCGCCAATAATTTCATATACTGCGGTGATTCTGGATCTTGTAAAGCTCTTTCAAAATCTCGCACCAATGAAAGTTTCGGATGGTCCCCTAATAATACATTGTCTAGCAATGTGTTTGTTTCATCAATATACGGATCTTGTTCCAATCGATGAATTGTGGCCTTCCCATTTCGTTCTATACTACCCTTATCTGGTTCTTGCGTTCCTTCTAAGACCTGCAATAAAGTTGTTTTTCCTGTTCCATTGACACCAATTAAGCCAATGCGATGATGAGAGGCTATGGTTACATTTACGTTTTTAAATAATAACCGTGTGCCATAGGATTTTTCTATATTTTGTAATGTTAAGATGTTCATGTGTTTCCTTTCAATTTTCATCCTTGTGATAATGACTTATATATTTACATAATAAAAAAATGGTACCAATTAATAATAATTGGTACCTATAACTAAAAAATCATATATCAATATAGCAAAGTGCTAGCTTCTTGCTTCGATTATATTTATTTTATACTTCTCTTCAACTTTATCTATTACCCTAGTATATAATCCAGGATACATTTTCTTTACATTAATAATTACCTTCGTAATCGATGCACGATGCGTAACAGTTTGTTTATGTGTTCTTATATAAGAAACACATGTCAAGTTCATTAACAGATAGTTTATAGGTTCTATTTTAATATCATATTCTAAATCAATACATTCTTTATGAGAAATCTTAGACACTGGTAATGTTACCCAGTCATTTTGTCCAGCTTCTGCAATGACAAGAATAGGACGATATTTGAATTTATTTTTTTTGGCTCTTACATCATAATATGGAAATATTGCTAAACAAAAATCTCCAACCATCACATGCCCTCCGCATCTTCAAATTCATCATAATACATATCATATACTGAGTCATACGGTCTAATTTTTTGAGCATCCTTACAAATATCTTCAATTTTGATGATATGATTTCCATTTTCTAATGATGCTACCCCTATACGGGCCTGTTTCCATGAATACTCTTGATGCGACAAGTCACTCAATTTCCATGATTCAAAACCACCATATTGTTGAATGATATTATTAACAATGTATTTATTTTCTTCTTGTATTTCTTTTTCATCCATAAAAGATAAGCCATCATCCGTAAAATAATTTCTAACTACTGGGCTTACTGGACCATACTTCCATCCTTCTAAGTCTTCTTTAAACATAGGATTACCTGTAATGGCTATTGCTTCTCTTTGCACAAAATAAAGAAGTTTATGTAATTTTAACTCATCAATAGTGACGCCTGCCACTTCTTCATATCGATTAATAATATATTTAGCAACATCTAATACCTTTTCCATAGTAATCCCTCCTTTTTTATTATCATATCTAAAATCTATCACTTTGTAAATACACATTCCTCCATTGACACGCCTACTTTCATGGATTAGAATGAAAGTAATCTATTCATTATTTTATAAGGAGGTTATCATGGACACTGACACGGTTCAGCAAGAGTTTGAAGATATTGGTTTTGAAATTGTAGAAGTTGACGAACGGGATGTTCTATTGTACGAACTATCTGATGGTAGTGAAGAGGAAGATGGTCAATACGCCATTGTTTCCGATGAGGATGGCCGCATTCCTGTTTCAATGGATACGCCTGTAATTGTTTCTGTGTATGATGATAATGATACATTTCAATGGAGCGTAACACTTTCGAACGGCGAAGAGTTGAAAGACTTGTTCCTACGTGTGGAAAGTGCAGAAGAATTGCTAGATACGTTGCAAGATATTCGCCATGAAAATATCGAGCGTTACGATTCTGAAATGGACTCCTATAGCGAGTAATACAGCAAAAGGCTGTCGCAGCATGTAATATACATGTTGTGACAGCCTTTCTTATTTACCTGATAACAATAGTACTCACTTGACTAATTTGTAGTCATAGTCTGCTATTGTATTTGAACTATATTCAGTGATTCTCTGTTTTGTATGCAATCATCTCTTCACAAGCAGCTACGATTTCTGCTGCTCCATCAACTCTCCAAGCTTTGGCCGCTTCATGCATAGCCTGCAACCGTTCTTCATTTTGTAACAAAGCACCGACTACATCATCCAAGTTTTCAATATGTCGTGCCCACTTTCCACAACCCTTTTGTTCTAATAGTTCTGCATTGGCCTCTTCTTGTCCAGGGATCGCATTAAAGAATACCATTGGCACCCCGATGGTGACCCCTTCCATGCAAGTCAATGCTCCTGGTTTTGTTACAAGCAAGGTCGCTTTCCGCATCAACTGCGGAATCTCATTTGTATATCCATAAATAGAAATCGGTGTGCGTAAGGAATCTTTCATGTGATGTAACGAGTTATACAATCCATCGTTCAAGCCAGCCACTACATGGATTTCATCGATGCCCGGTACATGGTCTAACCGCTGTAATGCTTCTTCTACACAGCCTAAGCCAAGGCCACCACCCATGAGCAACACACGTTTGCATTGATCACTACCATAGGGTTCCTCTAACGGTGTAAAGAAATGACGCATAATAGGAATGCCCGTCACATGGATTTTCTCCAAAGGCACCCCCATGTTTAGTACTTCGTATACCATAGATGGCGTTGCCACATGGTATGCATCGATTTCATCATAGCGCCAAAATTGATGGGCTGCAAAGTCAGTCATGACCGCTGCAATAGGAATGTCGATTTTCCGATGCCGTTTCAATACACTGGCTGCACCACAAGGAAATGGATGAGTACATACAATTAAATCAGGTTGCTCCTTTTCAATGAGCTTTTCCATCCGATTCTTCAACATCCAAGACACTACGGTTTGGGCTACGCTTCCTTTCCATTCCCCACCAGACCACCGATACACAATGTCATAGAGGAACGGGAAAAAGTCGAGCATCTTGAAATACGTTTCTTTCAATAGATTATCAAAGGAAAACGTATCTGTTCCGAGGAAGTCCACATGGTGAACTACGGCACTTGGATCCTTTTGTTGCCAATATTCCTGTATAGCTAGCGCTGCTTGCGTGTGACCGGTACCAATTGAAGCAGATACGATTAAAATACGTTGTCCCATGTGTCCTCCTTTCCTTAGATATATCTTAGCTCTTGTATCATATCTCTACGAGACTTACTGCGATACTACATTATGTCTATTCTATCATAAATTAAAAGAGATACAAAACAACGCCACTATTCCAAACCATATAGGCCCGGAATTGTGGCGTTATTACATCTCTTAGGAATGACCTGAATTATTTTTTGCGAACTGGCGTAGCTGGTCCATTAACAAGATCTTTTAATTGTTTACCTGCTTTGAAAGCTGGGGATTTGGACGCTGGAATTGTCATTTCTTCTTTTGTACGAGGGTTGCGACCAGTACGTTCAGCACGAGTACGAACTTCGAAAGTACCGAAACCGATAACTTGTACTTTTTCTTCTTTTGCTAATGCTTCGCCGATTGTGTCGAATAAAGCTTTTACTGCTTTTTCAGCATCTTTTTTTGTCAACTCAGCTTTTGCTGCAACGCTTGCAATTAATTCAGTTTTGTTCATGATTGAACCTCCCTTAAAAATAGTATCCTCTAACTTAATCATTCGAGTTAAGTTTCACCTTCGCCGCATCCCAAAATTCATCTAGCTCTTTGAGAGTAAAATCCTCCCATTTTTTTCCACTTCGTTGAACCTCTTGTTCTACGTATGAAAAACGCCGTATAAACTTTGTATTAGTGCGGTGTAGTGCGTTTTCTCCGACTATTTTATACCATTTAAACAGATTTATCAAGGAAAAAAGTACATCTCCCCCCTCTTCTTCTGCTTTTTCTACATCTTTTTTGAATATTTCTTGTTTAAATTCATCTATTTCTTCATAAAACTTCGCCCATACCCCTTCTTCCGTAGGCCAATCAAAACCTACTTTACTTGCTTTTTCTTGCAATTTTTGAGCTCTCAACAGTGCCGGTAGACCTGGAGAAATTCCGTCCAAAATAGATGTCCGTTCATGACCTTTTTCTTTTGCCTTTAATTCTTCCCAAGTGGCTAATGTGTCACCTACAGTTTCTCGGTCTGCTGTTTGAAATACATGGGGATGACGTCGCACCATTTTTGCCGTAATGTCATTGACCACATCTTGCATGGTAAAATGTCCATTTTCTTCCGCCACACGTGCGTGGAACACAATTTGTAACAACAAATCACCTAACTCTTCACGCAAATGGTCCACATTTTGTTCATCGATAGCTTCTAATGTTTCATACACTTCTTCTAATAAATATCTGCGTAAGGAACTATGGGTTTGTAATTTGTCCCAGGAACACCCCTTAGGTCCACGTAATTCAGCTAATACATCCACCAGGGGATCCAATGTAAAGGAACTCATTTCTTTTTGACTCATTTAGTTCCTCCTTTCTTCATAGCTTGTTTCGCTAAGCTTTTAAATTCTTTCAAGTCCATCGTCTTCGTAATACTTAGAGCCACCACATAAAACACAATCCCTAGAACGATAGATAGTGCCACGCTCATCGTATTCGATAGAATGGTGCTCATAACATTATAGGCCATCACCGTACCGCCCCCCATGGCTAAGGAGGAGAATAGTATTTTCCCAATTTCTATGAAAGATACTTGGAACGATGTACTGCGATACAGTATATATACATTCGCTATTGCCGCGATGCCAAAGTCTACGTTGGTAGCCCACGCAGCCCCTTCAATTCCCCATTGCGGTGTTAAATAGAGATTTAATAAGATTTTCAGTACCGCCCCTAAGAGCAATGTAAACATAGGGATTGCCGTATGGCCTAAGCCCTGTAAGGCTCCTGTGGTGACCTGTTGTACTCCTAATAGCCAAATACTAGCGCTAAGGACCGCAATGGCACCACCTGCATTCGGTGTGTTGAACATCATCTGGGAGATGGGTGTAGCCAATACACATAATCCTACAAAGGCAGGAATGGTCACAATATTTGTCATCCGTAGTGCCGTTCCCATACGATGATGGATTTCTTGCTGATCTCGTTCACTATGTAATCTAGAAATAGCAGGCACTAAACTAGTGGCTAGCGACATGGTCACGATTACAGGTAAACTAATCAGAGAAGTAGCCATCCCCGTCAAATACCCAAAGGCTGTAGTTGCCTCTTCCTTACCATATCCCGACAGCATCAGCTGTTGTGGTACCAACCACAAGTCAATAGCTCCTATGAGAGGAATCATAATATTTGCCAACGCCACAGGAACGGCCAACACAATTAATTCTTTTATAATCGATTTCGGTGATTCTAATGGATAATTTTGACCTTCTAATTTAGGGGCTCGTCCATAATAATAGAGTAACACCACGAATCCTAAGCCTACACCAATGACAGAAGATAAGGCTGCCCGACTGGACGCCAGCTCAATGCCCTGTGGCAAGAAATACATAGCTGCCCCCACCATGACCAGTACACGTCCTAACTGCTCGCACACCTGGGATATGCCTGTTGGTAACATATTTTGAAACCCTTGAAAATATCCCCGAAAGCACGCCAGCAAGGATACAATACCAATGGCAGGTGCTACTGCTAATAAGGCTCCTTCTGCTCTGTTATCTGTAATTAATCCTACATCGATGACATAGGGTATGGCAAAGTAAAATCCTATACTCAGCAATACTCCCATTAGCCCCATGGTGGTCAATGCGACCTTGAAGATATGCCGTGCCCCTCGATAGTCCTCTTGACCTACTTTGCGAGCAATCATAATAGAAATAGCTACCGGTAACCCTGCTGCACCAATACTAATGATGAGTTGGTACAGGGAATATGCCATTTGGTACAGCCCTACCCCTTCGCCGCCAAGGATACGGGCTACAATGACCTTACTGATGGCACCTATGACTTTCACCAGTAGTCCTGCTACGGTTAAGATCATAGCTCCTTTCATAAATCCTGTCATACTAGCCCTCCTTTGGAAGTTTCCGTTCAAACTCATTCATTACCTGTTCTACCTGGCGGATTACATCACCCGTTTGCAAAGTGTATGCCCATGCTGTTGGGTTCGACCCACGATGTTTCATATGTTTCCATATATCTTCAGTGATGGCACCCATATCCCAATCTTCCATTTTTGATTCATCTTGCCAAGTGAATAGAATGTTCCCATCTTTACGAATGACGCTCTTCATACCTAACGCACGAGCACGTTCTTTAATACTTGCTAGCTTGATGAGGCGTTCCACTGGTTTCGTAGGAGATCCAAAACGATCAATCAATTCATCTACAAAATCATCTAAACTAGCTTTTGTATCGATTTGCAATAGACGTTGGTACACAGAAATCTTTCGAGCCTCATCATGAATATAGGCACTGTCAATGAAAGCATCGATGCCCACATCCACCACTGGCGCTGGCAATGGCCGTTCTGGCATGTCTTTTTTCTGTGCTTTTGCAATGGCTTCTTCTAACATGGCGGCATACATAGCAAAGCCGACGGCTGCGATATTACCATGTTGTTGCGCACCTAATAAATTGCCTGCCCCTCGAATTTCCATGTCGCGCATAGCTAATTTAAATCCTGCGCCTAATTCGGTAAATTCTTGGATGGCCTTCAACCGTTTTTCGGCACTTTCATTTAACACCTTATCTGGGCGATACATAAAATACGCATACGCTCGTTGACTAGAACGCCCTACTCGCCCGCGCATTTGATACAACTGTGACAAGCCCAAATGGTCTGCATCGTAAATAATAATGGTATTGGCATTCGGAATATCTAAGCCCGTTTCAATAATACTAGTACATAAGAGCACATCATATTGTCCTTCTGTAAAATCCTGCATCACATGTTCCATCATGGTACCCGCCATTTGTCCATGAGCCACTGCAATGCGTAGGTCCGGCATAGCTCGCTGTAACTGTTCTTCCATATGCGCAATGGACTGTACCTTGTTGTACACAAAATATACCTGTCCACCTCGTTGTAGCTCACGACGAATAGCTTCCGTCACTACTTGCATATCAAACTCCACAACATAGGTTTGCACTGGTAATCGTTCCATCGGTGGCGTATGGATGACACTCATTTCACGAACCCCTACCAAGGACATATGCAAGGTCCTTGGAATTGGCGTGGCGCTGAGGGTTAAAATATCGATATTCGTAGCCCATTGTTTCCACTTTTCTTTTTGTGCCACCCCAAATCGTTGTTCTTCATCTACCACTAATAGTCCTAACTTTTGGAATTGAATTTTCTTACTTAATAACGCATGTGTGCCGATTAAGATATCTACCTGTCCATCTTGTACAGCCTTAATAATTTCCTTCTTTTCTTTCGCTGACCGGAATCGATTTAACACTTCTACGCGCACTCCAAATTGCGAGAATCGATACATAAATGTTTTAAAATGTTGCTCTGAAAGCACCGTTGTGGGTACTAACATAGCCACTTGCTTACCACTCATAACAGCTTTAAACATAGCAC
The DNA here is from genome assembly GCA_963516605.1 of uncultured Veillonella sp. Lineage (GTDB taxonomy): Bacteria > Bacillota > Negativicutes > Veillonellales > Veillonellaceae > F0422. The sequence goes on from CAUQBP010000004.1 coordinate 127,603, forward strand.
GCATAGCCACTTCTGTTTTACCGAATCCAACATCCCCACATAACAGTCGGTCCATAGGGCGTGGTAATTCCATCGACGCCTTAATCTCTTGAATCGCTTGTAATTGGTCATCGGTCTCTTCGTAAGGGAACTGGTCTTCAAACTCTCGTTGCCATGGTTGGTCTGGTAAAAATGCATAGCCCTCTATAAGTTCTCGTTTCGCATACAACTCTACTAAGGTATCTGCTAAATCATCAATAGATTTTTGGGCTTTCGATTTTGTCTTAATCCATTCTTTACCACCCATTTTATGTAGTTTGGGCGTAACTCCTTCATTACCAATATATTTTTGTAATTGATCCAAATGGTCTGCCGGTAAAAATAAACGATCTGTACCAGCGTAATCAATTTCAATATAGTCCCGATGAATGCCTTCCGTCTCAATCGTCTTTAGCCCTCGATATTTACCAATACCGTGGATGCTATGTACAACATAATCGCCTACACTGATATCCGTAAAATATTTTATCTCCTGACCCTTTTCTACTTTCTTCCGAATTTTTTTCTTCTGAAAGCCAAAAATATTCCCTTCTGTGATGACCGTCAGATTAGAATGAGGTAACTCAAATCCCTCTGAAAGGATTCCCTCCACAATGAGCACAGCTGGCGCAGTCCATTCCCAGTGCTCTCGATGCACATAGGATATTTTATTCTCTACTAACGCATTTTCTATGGCTTCACGACGTTGTTGATTGTGCAACACCAACACAATTTGTCGGTTCAAAGAGGTATTAAACTTAATATCATCCATAAGCATAGGAATCTGCCGCTCATAGGAGGCGATAGATTTCCCCAGCATACCGATGGTTTGTACTTTCCCCCATCCCGTAGAACGTTGCATCATACTAAATAGAATAATGGTACGTGCCTTCGAGGATGCTTTCCACTCTTTCCAAAGCATATATAACTCTTCATTTGAGGTATCTTCCTTGTGGACCTTCCCTAAGGCTTCTTCTAACCGTTTCGGCTCATCCAAAATCAATACACCTTGCTCTAAATAGGAAAGAATAGAATATGTTTCCTCATCACTCTCTGCATGGATAGGCAACACCATGCATTCCTCAGTTTCCCCCATAGACCGCTGTGTATCCACATTGAATTGGCGCATCGTGTCGATAGTATCACCAAAAAACTCAAGACGATAGGGAGATTCACTTTGGATAGGAAATATATCTACAATATCTCCGCGCACGCTAAAATGACCACGATATTCCACCTGGTCCACTCGTTCATATCCAATTTGCACTAATTGTTCCAACAAATGTTGTTGATCTATATCTTGCTCTACCTGTAGAGTTATCATATGATCTAATACAGAAGATGGTCTCCCTACAAACTGACTTGCCTCTTCTACGGTAGCCAATACAATCACTGGCTTGCCTAAAGCTAGGTTACCTAAGACTTCCATACGCTTTGCCTGCGTATCTAAACTCTTTGCAGTCCATTGCGAAAGAGCTCGATCCACAATGGGATACGATAATACCTTAACTTCTGGTAAAAGACACTGTATATCTCGCTCCCACATTTCTTTATGCGCTTTATCATGAGTAACAATCAAAGTCTGTCGTTGTGTATCGTGTATCATAGCTTGACTATAGATAAACGATTTCTGAGAACCTCCTAATCCATAGATTTGTGTAGCTCCTTTTCTATAAAAGGCATCTATGGTATCTTTCATTGTTGCTTCTATATCTAATATAGGTTTATATGTCATTGACATATACTATTTCCTTTCTTGTCACTTCTATACCTGTAGCCCCTGCTATACTAATAAACTTACTTATTTTTAAAACAAAAAAGAGTAATCTTTTGTGAATATTGCCTATTCTTTTAGGAATACATATATACTTAAAGGCTTATGGTTTCAATACTAGCTAAATATATGTAGTTAAACTTTTATATATTATCTACATGCATAAAATGTTCTAGTATAATCAGATATATAAGAAAAGGGCTATAGTTATCTATAGCCCCTATCATTATTCTAAGTTTTCTTTAATCGCCGTATTTGTGGATTCTTCAATATAATGAAGGGCTGCATATATTAAATACGCACCTACAGTAAGACCGAAGAAAAAAGCTTTGAAAATTTCTTTGTTCCAACGAGTTTCACGTAATCCAGAAATCGCAGATGCTAAAAAGCTTAAATCTGTAACTTTCATAGCAACCTCCTTTTTAATTCATGTATTTAGAACATTATTTTACAAGACATATACAAAAAAAGCGAATATAACTATTCGCTTATCTTCTAAATTGGTGCGGGAGAAGGGACTTGAACCCCCACGCCAATGGCGCCAGATCCTAAGTCTGGTGCGTCTGCCAATTCCGCCACTCCCGCATAAGATGGTGACCCAGGAGGGATTCGAACCCCCGACCTTTTGATTCGTAGTCAAACACTCTATCCAGCTGAGCTACTGAGTCATATGTAATTTAGTTGGCAGGGGCAGTAGGACTTGAACCCACAACCAACGGTTTTGGAGACCGCTACTCTACCAATTGAGCTATACCCCTATCTTTACGACTTTATTAGTATAACGTAAAGTTGATACTTTGTCAAGTGATTCTTGTAGCAGAACCAAGGTATTTAGCTGGGCTAGCATTTGCTAGCCCCCGCTAATGCAAATCAGCGACTTCCTATCCTCCCAGGCCGTTTCCAGCCAAGTACTTTCGGCGTTT
>CAUQBP010000005.1:0-130086 GCA_963516605.1 uncultured Veillonella sp.
AGAGAGCCTTCTTATTTTTTTATTTTTTGTCACAAATGTATTATACTCTTACAATACATGTATTTCTCTGAAAGAAATACAATATCACCATATACAGTTCTCTTTCTAATATCCTATTCCGTATGATACACGTGATATAAGATGCTTTTCTATCAATAGTATACATAAGAAAATGGTCAGGCTCCCCTAAGGTTCCTGACCATTTCTTATACCTATGTTATATTTATATATTTTTTTCTACCTTTAAAGTATCATCCAATCGTCGCAAGATACTCATAAATCCATTCACATCATAAGCTCTCACCAATGTGTCTACAGGGATTTCACCTGGCGACACACAGAAAGTTCCATTCGGTTTCACTGTATGTATCGGCACTTGTTTTCCTTGTACTAAGCGCGTGCGATTAATATCGTTGATATACACCGCTGGCAAGTGCGTTAGTAAAGTATCTACTGGCTGTACAACTTGTTCCACCAGCATTTCTAGTTCTTCGATGGTTACAGACTGTTCAATGTTGCATTGTCCTACTGCGGTACGGCATAGTTGTGTCATCATACCACATAAATTCAATTGATGACATATATCCCGTAACAGAGCACGCACATAGGTGCCCGCAGAACACCGCACACGAATGGTAAAGAATGGAAATGCATAGGCGAGTAACTCAATGTCGTAGATCTGAATCAAACGAGCTGGTAATTCAAATTCCACCCCTGCACGGGCTAAATCATAAGCGCGTTGCCCATTGATTTTGATAGCAGAATACTTTGACGGTCGTTGTTCAATCGAACCTTGAAAGGACTGCACTGCTTGTTCTAGTTCGTCCCAACTAGGAGGCTCAGAAATATCCATAGTCCGCAGCATATTTCCTGTGCTATCTTCTGTATCTGTTTCAACGCCAAATTTACATTCTGCCACATAGGTCTTACCGATAGATTCTGTGTATTCAATGGCACGTGTGGCTTTTCCTACAAAGATCGGCAACACTCCGTACGCCAGTGGATCCAAGGTTCCACTATGACCGATACGACGCTCTTTCAAAATACGTCGACAAATACCGATGGCGTCATGGCTCGTAATACCTGGTGGCTTAATTAAAGAAATAACACCATCCATTAGTCAATCACCGCTAAGATTTGTTCTAAGGCCTCATGGATAGGACTTTCGATGGAGCAACCGGCTGCTCGAATATGACCACCACCGCCAAAGTGACTAGCAATTTGATTCGCATCTCGCACTTTGGAACGAATGCTAGCACGTGTCAAGGTTTCCGTTTTAGATTTCAACACGATAGCCACGTCCACACCTTTAATATTTCGAATCATGTCCACAAACCCATCGGTATCATCCCCAATGCGTTCCATCAAAGGAAATGTTAACGACATAGATACCACTTGTCCTGCATGATGAAAAGATACATTGTCTAACACTTCTTTCATCACTTCTATGCGACCTGGTTCCACCATTTCTATGGCTTCGGAAATCACATGTGGTTGTGCTCCCGCTTGCAAACATAGGCCTGCCATTTCCATAGTATGGGCTGTAGTGTTGGAAAATTTAAAGAACCCTGTATCTGTAGCCATCGCCATGTACAAAGCTTGTCCCATCGATTGGGTAATCTCCCAATTCCATATCTTACATAGGTACGCCACCGTTTCTCCAGTAGAAGAAAAATCTGGACGCAAATATAAGCCGTCTGCAAATTCTGTATTAGAAATATGATGGTCTATATTAAAAGTAGGTGCACTCACTCGTACACCTACTTTTCCAATTCGTTCAAATGTGCTAGCGTCCAAAATGAGTAGCATATCGGATGTATAGCCAGTTTCTAGACTTTCTATGGGCTCAATCTCAGAGCATAAAGAAAGAAAAGAAAATTTTTCTGGAATCACATCATCTACGACCATGCGAACTGTTTTTCCTTGAGCTACCAAGGCTTCATACATAGCGAGCATAGAGCCTATAGCATCTCCGTCGGGACTAACATGAACAGTAAGAAGAATGGAATGGGCTGTATCAATCGATGCTTTTAGTTGATCAATACTAATTTTCGCCATTATTTTCCTCTTGTTTAATAGAATTTAATAAGCCTTCAATGTGCATGCTGTAATCTAAGGATGTATCTGCATCAAAAGCAATGCTAGGAATGTGGCGCAATTGAAGCACCTTTCCTAGTTCAGAACGGAAATAGCCAGCGCTTCTGCGCAAAGTCTCTAAGGACTGTTGTTTCTCCGCCTCACTGCCGAACAAGCTCACATAGATTGTAGCTTCTCGCAAATCACCAGTGACACGCACATCGGTTACAGTGACAAATCCGATGCGAGGGTCTTTCAACCCACGCAATAAAATTTGACTTGCTTCTTGTTTAATAAACTCTTGTAATTTTCGTACACGAACTTCGCTCATGGATACCTCCTATAATTCTGGGGCAATTTCTTCCATTTTGTACGCTTCGATCACGTCGCCTTCTTTCACATCGCGGTAACGTTCCAAAGAAATACCACATTCAAAGCTTGTCGCTACTTCTTTCACTTCATCTTTGAAACGGCGCAAGGAATCAATATGACCTTCATGGATAACGATACCATCACGGATTAAGCGAATTTCAGAGTTATTTGTGATTTTACCTTCCGTTACATAGGAACCTGCTACGATAGCTTTCGGCGTAGAAATGACTTGGCGAACTTCTGCACGGCCTAGGATAACTTCTTTAAATTCAGGAGTTAACATACCACGCATAGCTGCTTCGATTTCATTGATTGCATCATAGATGACACGGTATGTACGAAGGTCAACACTTTCTTTTTCTGCTTCTTTACGTACATTCGCATCTGGACGTACGTTAAAGCCGATAATAATCGCACCCGATGCAGAGGCTAACATAACGTCAGATTCGTTGATAGCACCTACTGCACTGTGGATAATATTGATGCGTACTTCTGGGTTTTTAATGCCCTCTAAAGATTGACGTAATGCTTCTACAGAACCTTGTACGTCACCTTTAATAATAATATTTAAGTCTTTCAATTCCCCTTGTTGCATTTGGTTGAACAAATCATCAAGAGTGACTTTTGTTTTCGCATTCATTTCAGTAATGCGTTGTTTTTCAATACGTTTTTCTGCAATGGAACGAGCTTCGTTGTCATCTACAGCGAATATCACTTCACCAGCTTGTGGCACATCAGATAAACCTAAGATTTCCACAGGCATAGATGGGCGAGCTACTTTCACTTTTTCTCCACGTTCATTCGTCATAGCACGTACTTTACCGTAGGCTACACCCGCAAGGATCGTTTCTCCTACACGTAAGGAACCTTTTTGTACCAATACTGTACATACAGGACCACGGCCTTTATCTAGTTGTGCTTCGATAACGATACCTTGTGCCTTACGGTTAGGGTTCGCTTTCAATTCTTGTACTTCTGCTACCAACAAGATAGTTTCCAATAAATCTTCAATACCTTGACGTTGTTTCGCAGATACAGGAACCATGATTGTATCACCGCCCCATTCTTCTGGTAACAAACCGTGTTCAGACAATTGTTGTTTTACATGGTCAGGGTTCGCACCTGGTTTATCCATTTTATTGATAGCTACGATAATTGGCACTTCTGCAGATTTTGCATGGTTGATAGCTTCGATGGTTTGTGGCATTACACCGTCATCGGCAGCTACCACAAGGACAGCAATATCTGTAGATTGAGCACCACGTAAACGCATGGCTGTGAAAGCTTCATGACCTGGTGTATCTAGGAATGTAATTTTATTACCTTCATAACGAACTTGGTAGGCACCGATATGTTGCGTAATACCGCCTGCTTCAGAGGCTGTTACATTGGTAGAGCGAATCACGTCCAATAAAGAAGTTTTACCATGGTCAACATGACCCATGATCGTAACAACTGGAGGACGAGCTACTAAGCTTTCTGGGCTATCTTCGATTTCGATGATTTCTGTAGGATCTTGTTCAGGCTCTACTTCTACCACTTCTACGCCGAAGTCTTCTGCCAATACCATAGCCGTTTCCACATCAATTTCTTGGTTGATCGTAGCCATAACACCTAACATCATCAATTTTTTGATGATTTCAGATACTTCACGACCCATTTTTTCAGCCAACTCTTTAACCGTCAACGGACCAGACAGTTCGATAGATGTAGCAATCGCTGCTTCAGCCTTACGGCGTTCTTCTTCTTTTTGTTTGATGTGTTGCTCATTACGTTGCTTAACCTTATTTTTATTTTTTTGCAACGCAGAAGATACTAAGGATTGAGTACGTTCGCCTTTTTTACCTTTTTTATCTTTTTTATTGCGACGCTCGCTACGATTTTCATTGCGATGTTCAGATTCAAAACGACGATTTTCTTTTTGACGATCCACTTCACGGCTCGCTTGACGATCACGACCTTCTGTTTTCACAGTAAGAGCTGGATCCACTTGTGGAATCTCTAAGCGGCGTTCACGACGTTGTCCATCATTGCGACGCTCATTATTACGATCGTTACTACGATTGTTATTACGCTCATTATTGCGGTCGAATCTGCCACCATTGTTAGGACGATTACCACCATTGCGATTGTCTTGACGTTGATCATTGCGACCTTCTGGACGACGACCATCACGGTTTTGACCATTTCGTTGGTTAGAACGATTGTCTCCACGGTCATTTCTGTCATTGCGATGATCTCGCTGACCATTATTTTTACCATCACGATTGAATGGGCGGTCACGCTTTTCACCACGGTCATTACGGTCTCCACGATCATTACGATCATTGCGATTATTTCTATCTTGTTTAGGTCCACGTCTTTCACCATCTTCATTACGACGGTATTCGTGTACTTTCTTTTGCGGTGCTTGCTGAGTTACTTTTGGTGCTTCACTTTGTGCTTGTTTAGCGCCACCTGCTAACGATTGTTTAATCATAGATACTTGTGAATCCTCCACTGTACTCATATGGCTTTTCACTTCTACATTGTGCTTTTTTAAAGCATCAATCACTACTTTATTTTCTACACCTAGGTCTTTTGCTACTTCATATACTCTTTTTTTGGACATCTACATTCCCCCTCTACTGATTCTTATCTATTTCAGCTAGCAAGGATTTAGCAAATCCAGCATCATTTACTAATATAACTGCTCGCATTTCTTTTCCCAATGCTCTACCTAATTCCTCTTTGGTCCCTACTAAACGAAGGGGCACCTGATGAGACTCGGCTAAGTGCATATATTTTTTAGCATTATTCTGCGCACAATCTTCCGCCATAATCAATAAGGGATAGGCTTGCCGCTTCATGGACCGTTCCACTACAAAATCGCCGGATAATAAGCGACCTGCCCGCTGTGCTAATCCTAATATATTCAACACTTTTTCTTTATTCATGGGATATTTGTTCCTTTAAAGATTCATAAATTTCTTGTGAAACTTTATGTTTTAACGAACGCTCTAATCGTTTGGCTTTATACGCCATGTCTAGGCATTCTACTTTCATTTCCATATAGGCTCCCCGTCCAGGGGCTTTACTTGTGGGGTCAATAGAAATCTCTCCCGTTGGACTCAACACAACACGTGTTAACTCTTTCTTGGGAAGAAGTTCTCCACATCCCACACATACTCGCATAGGCTGAGACTTCTGTTTCATATTAGTCTTCATCTCCAAAAGCATCCAAGGAAATCATATCATCAGATTCCACATATTCACCGGCTTCAGCGGCTTGTGTTTCACTTTTAATATCGATTTTCCAATTTGTTAATTTCGCTGCTAAACGAGCATTTTGACCTGCTTTACCAATAGCTAATGAAAGTTGGTAATCTGGCACCACAACAGAAGATGTTTTTTCTTCATCACGAGCTACTACGCTTACTACTTTCGCTGGGCTTAAGGCATTGGCAATGTATACCGCTGGATCTTCATCCCATTTCACAATATCAATTTTTTCGCCATTTAGCTCATCCACGATATTTTGTACACGTTGTCCTTTAGGACCTACACAAGCGCCTACTGCATCTACTTCTTCCTCGCGAGATACAACAGCGATTTTAGAACGCATACCTGGTTCACGAGCTACCGATTTCAATTCCACTGTACCTTCTGCAATTTCTGGTACTTCTAATTCAAACAAGCGTTTTAATAGACCTGGATGTGTACGGGAAATCATGATTTGAGGCCCTTTTGTGGTCTTTTTCACTTCCACAATGTAGCATTTAATGCGGTCTCCCACAGCATAGCTTTCACTAGGAATTTGCTCAGATACAGGTAAAATCGCCTCAGTTTTTCCTAGATTAATGAATACATTTCGACCCTCAATACGTTCTACCAAACCAGTCAAAATATCGCCTTCACGGTTGGAATATTCATCATAGACAATGTTGCGTTCTGCTTCTTTCAAGCGTTGAATCAACAATTGTTTTGCCGTATGGGCTGCACTGCGACCGAAGTTTTTTGGCGTCACATCCACTTCGATAATATCGCCGATTTCCATACGTTTGTCTAATTGACGAGCATCTGCTAAGGCAATTTCTACTTCCTCGTTTTCAGGCGTGTCCACTACTGTTTTCTTAGCCAACACTTTATAATCTCCTGTTTCACGATTGAAATAAATATAGGCCTCTTGATTGGCTCCTACCTCTTTGCGATAGGCTTGTAACAATGCCACTTCAAGAGAATCAAAAATAATCTCTGGTGCCACACCTTTTTGTTTAGTAACTGCTAATACCGCTTGTACTAATTCTTGACTCACTGGTTTCCTCCCCTAAAAATCTAAATGTAAACGAATTTGTGCAATTGCTGCACGTTCTAGGTCAATACGTTCTTCTTGCACCTGAATAGTAATGACTTCATCAGAATAGCCTTGCAAAGATCCTGTGTATTGCTTTTTACCATCTATGGGTTTAAACAATTGAATATCTACCTCACGTCCATGGTATCGAATAAAATCTTTTTCTTTTTTCAACACTCGGTCCAATCCTGGAGAAGATACTTCTAACAAGTAATTCTCTTTGATTGGGTCTTCTGCATCCAATACTTCGCTTAATTTTTCACTGACCATTTGGCAGTCATCTAAATCGATGCCTCCCTCTTTGTCTAAAAATACGCGCAAGTACCATTCCCGCTCATGCACGTATTCCACATCCACAAGCTCTAACTCCGTAGACTCTATAATCGTTTCTACTACTTCGGACACAAATTCCTCTACGGCGTCACGTTTCATCTTATCCCCTCCTTGCCACAGTATAAGAGAAAGAGTGAGCCGCAGCTCACTCTTTTAATAGATTCTATAAAAGTTACCTCTAGTATACCACAACTAACTAAAAATAGCTACAGTAAACCGTTGCGTTTTAACGCTTCTTCCCACTCTGCTTCTTTAAATCCAACAAGCACTGTATCTTCTAAGACCAAAATAGGACGTTTCACCAACATACCATTGGTTGCCAATAAAGCGAGTTTTTCATCCTCTGTCATAGTTGGCAATTTATCTTTGATTCCTTCTCCACGATAAATTTGACCAGATGTATTAAAGAAAGCTTTAATGTCTGCTTTTTTACTTTTCGGATACCATACACCTAATTCTTCCGCAGTTGGGTTTTCTTCTTTAATATCACGATGGGTATAGCTAATACCATGATCATCTAAATATTTTTTTGCTCGTTTGCAAGTCGTACATTTTGGATATTCAATATATAACATAATCTGTCCTTTCTATTGTTCTGTGTTACCATTACAAAACTTTTCTTTTAATACTTTCAATAAAACTTCTGTCATTTCGCTAGCCGCAAAGACATACTCTTTTAATTTACCTCGTTCCTCTGCCACTTTCATAGCCGACACTTCAAAAGGATCTAACACCACCGACAATACCGGTGTTTGATCTTGTTCCATTTCCTTCGTTAAGTATCCCGAGATACTTTCACCTTCCGTAGGATCAAATCGTTCAACTTTTACAATGGGGCAATATTCATACATCAATTTGCGAAGGATCATCATAAAGTAGGCTTTATCGTTCACAAATTGTGCTGCTTCATCTTTAGTCATACTAAAAATATCTACTTTCACACGTTCCGTTTCACCCTGTGTTGACATAGGATTATTCCCCTTTCGCCGCTAAAAACGCTATATAACAACGTTTTGCTTCGTAAATATCGGCCTTGCTCGTCACCTCCCAAGGAGAGTGCATACTAAGCACAGCTACGCCACAGTCGATTACATTCATGCCATAGAGAGCCATGATGTAAGCAATGGTACCGCCTCCACCAAGATCTACTCGGCCTAATTCAGCCGTTTGGTAAGAAATATTATCTTGATCCATCAAATAACGAATACGAGCCATGTATTCAGCGTTAGCATCATTGGAGCCACTTTTACCACGAGAACCAGTAAATTTGTTAAATACTACGCCACGTCCCAAGAAAGCGGCGTTTTTCTTCTCAAAAGCACTTGCATAAAGTGGATCAAAGCCGGCACTTACATCGGAAGACAACATATGACTATTGGATAAAGTACGTCGTACTGCTAATGGAGAAGTATGACCCATAGCTTCTAACAATTCTGCCATGAAGTTCTCAAAGAAACGAGATTGCATACCTGTAGCACCAACGGAACCGATTTCTTCCTTGTCTACCAATAAAGTACAGGTAGTACGGCTTACGTTCTCAGTTTCTAACATCGCTACTAAGGATGTATACGCACATACACGGTCATCTTGTCCATAGCCTATGATCATAGAACGGTCAAAACCTAATTCTCTCGCTGCACCAGCTGGTACAATTTCAAGCTCTGCGGATAAGAAATCTTCTTCTTCAAAACCATATTGCTCTTGTAGTACTTGCAACACATAGGCTTTCACGCCATCTTTTAGTTCGCCTTTCACAGGACGGCTACCAATAAGAAGATCCAATTGTTCTCCTTCTACCACTTTGGCAGCTTTTTTCTCCATTTGTTCCTGTCCCAAATGTGGCAATAAGTCAGTTACACAGAACACTGGGTCTGTTGGGCTCTCACCAATGGCAAGATTGATGACAGTGCCATCACGCTTTACCACTACCCCATGGATCGCTAGTGGCATGGTCACCCATTGGTATTTTTTGATGCCCCCATAATAATGTGTATCTAATAGTGCTAAATCGCTATCCACATAGAATGGATTTTGTTTCACGTCTAATCGTGGAGAATCAATATGAGCCCCTAAGATATTCATCCCCTGTTCAATCGGTTCTGTGCCGATGTTCACCATAGCTACCGCTTTTTTCATGTGCACATAATAGACCTTATCTCCTGCTTTCAGCGTAGTACCTTCTTTGATAACACTGTCCATATTGCGATATCCAGCTGCTTCTGCAGCCTCCACAATTTGATCCACACATTCGCGCTCTGTTTTACCATGATCTAGAAAATGGCGATACTTCGTTGCTAAAGTATCAATCTCTTGTAATTGTTCTTCTGTATATTCATGCCAAGCATTTCTACGTTCCATACTTAGCTCCTTTCTTTTCAAATTTTACTATTTATTTTTTACGTGCATATAATTCACGCAATCCTTTAGGTGCATTGGTGACCATTTTGGAAACATAATAGCGTTTTCCTAAATGCTTGCTAATAGATTTTCCTACATACCAGTGGACCCCAAAGGTGCCATGTTCCTTGCAAGATCCCATCGATAAAAAGCGATGTTTTACCACTCCCACGATAGGGTCTAAATGCAAAGGCTCCTTACAAACAGGGCATGCAGTTTTCGCCCGATTGCTTTGCCGGAATATACGTGGCATGGTCACAATGGACTCAAATATTTTATGTTCATGCCGTGAAAGCCCATAAAAACACCGTTGCTTCCCTTGCTTTTCTCGCTTCTTTTGTAACGCTTCTAAAAATGGAAATCGCTGGCATACCATGGCTGTGCAGATGGCATCATGTAAACCATTATGGGCTTGTAAATTCGGCGCTTGCACTTGCATCTCATCCATCGCTTTTTGCAATGCATATTGTTGACTACAATCGTGCATCGTTTTTGCATATAAAGATTGCGCATCAAACCAAGGTACTTCTTGATATACATGAACCTTATGGCAAAATGCATTGTCCATCAGCATATTGATATCATCAGGCCCCCAAGACACTAATATACCATCGGGGCCAACAAAACGTAAAAACTTTTCGCACCCACGTCGGAAAGATACTCCTTCTTTACGCAATTTATCCATCGTAATATGGGTTAACTTCTCCACCGAATGATGCATAATAGGTAGAAATTTAGGAGTAATAAATACTTCAAATTGGTCTACAATTTGCAGACTTTCATCTAGTTTTACGGCACCTATTTGTATAATTTCACCAATGAATGGAAATCCTGAGCGCCGTATCATATTCGGTTCTAATGTATAGGGCTGGTTCCATTCCAAGTCAAATACAATATAGTGCATCCTTACTTCATACCCTTTCTCTCTAACATCGCCCGTATGCCTGCTAATACAGATTCCTCAGAAATGACAGACAACCCTTTGTAGTTGCCCTCTTTTAAAACCTGTTTCATATTTTTATTTACATCATAATGATCCATAGACTCTAAGACTACAGCTTTCTTTGTGAAAGGCCCATACAAGGCTGGATTCGACGGACCATACAGCGCCACAATAGGTACCCCTTGGCTCACCCCTACATGCATAGGACCTGAGTCATTTGTGACCAAGCAGTCGCATCGTTTCATGGCTGCTGCCAATTCTCCAATGCTAAATTGTCCCGTTCCCTTAATGGCAGATTCTGTCATTGTATCTAGCACGTCCTGCACCATATCTTCATCCATGGGGCCACCGAAGAATACTATTTTATATCCTTCTTTTGCTAAGGTGTCTGCAATATGAGCAAATCGTTCCTTGGGCCAACGTTTTTCTGGTACAGCACTACCAATATTGAACCCAATAAGGCAATCCGTTTCCGTCACTCCATGAGAGGCATAAAATGCTTGCACCTTTTCATCCCACTCCGGACTAGTAAAGATTTCTAATCCTTCATGTTCCACCGTATATCCTAACTGTTCTAGCACATTCATATACATCTGCGCAGCATGCACCGTTTTACGATTCAATCGTGTTACCTTTGTCATAAATGGGCGGAACAGAAAATGACTCATCCCAGTAGTTACCTTAGCTTTCAATTTCCAAGCTAAATAGGACGTCCGTTCATTAGGATGCAAGTTGATCACAACATCCACAGCCCCTTGACTGCGAATCTCTTTGGCAATTTGATTCAGCCCGCCAATGCTATTATGGACGCCCTTTTTATCCACTTCTACTAGAGCATCAATATAAGGATTATGACGATATACATCTGCCAACTTTTTATCAATCACATAGGTAATATGGCTGTGAGGCGCCAACTTTCTAAGAGCATGGATAAACGGTGTGGTCAGCACCACATCGCCTAAATGCATTAAGAAGGTTACCACAATCCGTTTTCCATCTAACTCTATCATAAGTTCCTCATTTCTTTCACTGTATCAAATACAGTGTCCACCGTAATCTGTGCCATACATTCTGAATCTTCCACTAACGGCTGTTCTAGCGTCGCTCGTGATGTAGGTGAAACAATCATATGAATATGATCGCCCCCATAAGGACCTGTCCGTTCTGGGCAAGTAGTCCCAAACAGAGCAATCAACGGTACTTTTAAAGCATTGGCAATATGCAAAGGTCCCGTATCGGCACTAATATACAAAGCACTGTGACGAATGACCTCAATGAGTTCTTTCAAATTCGTGTCACCAATGAGATTCACCACATTGTTGCTACCAACGCCGTCCACAATTGCACGACCTTTGTCCTCATCCTCTTTAGCGCCAATGAGCACCACCGTCTCACCGGCTGCCACCAATCGCTTGCCAAGATCCACAAAATGAGAAATAGGCCATTCCTTTACTGCCCAACGTGCCCCTGGAGCCATGACAATATAGGGATTTTCGATGAAAGCTCCTCTAGCATTTAACTTCTGTGTCACAGCAGTCTTCGCCTCTGTGAAAATCGGCAGTGGAAACACGATGCCATCTACATCACAGCCCAAGGCACGAGCCGTATCTAAATAGCGCTCGATAACATGGTCCATTTTATGATCACCTACTAGAGCTGTATTCACCAGCCAACTGCCCTCACGAAGTTCCCAGTACGCATACCGTTTCTTTGCTCCACTTAGACCCGCCACGATGGCACTTTTCGCTATGGATTGTAAATCTAAGGAAATATCAAAGTTTTTTTCATGCAATAACTTCCATAATTGTTTCCAATAGGAAAAACGTTTTAGCTTTTTCTTATCTATGATAATAATCTCATCCACCCAAGGTTTCGGAGGGATAACATCCTTAAACTGTTCATGGACGGCCCATGCAATATGCGCCTTCGGATATTGTTGACGCAACGCATAGAGTGTTGGTAAGGCATGAATAATATCGCCTAGAGAACTCATTTTAATGATTAAAATTCGTACATCTTCTTTCATATTCCATCCCTTTCATTTACCTATAACTATACTCTATTATTATACGCTGTAGATTAGGGTAATTACAATAATCTTCTAAAATCCAACAATATAACATGTTGGCCATTCTTTACATCTTTGATTTTTAATCAGCAACACCCAACAACACGCAACTCCTTTTTGCCGTTTTTCTGCCGTCACTAGATCCAACAACAACTATTTTCTTGCTTATATTATAGCACAAAAAGCCTATCAACCTTATGCTGATAGGCTCTTAGTTGTATCTCATTCACTAATGATGTATAATAGCATTGTAATAGCTATTAACAAAATAGGTGAATAATTGATTTTATTGTATTAATGATAGATTCCATGTGCTGTAACACAAGGTCTACTATCTTTAATAGTTTGAGGAATTTTATCAAGGTTTCACCCCCTTTCAAAAAGAGGACATCTAGTGCTGATAACACTTCGGATGTCCTCTTTTTGTTATTTAATTATAATTTTTTGATTTCTTTCTCGATATTGGCAACGATTGCCCCTGCACTCTGTTGAATCACATTGATGTACATACGGTTTCGTAACTTCACCCACCATGATTTGGTAATTTTGATTTCATTCTCTAGTGGCTGTGTTACTCGCTCCAATTCATGACGTACCCACTCTTCAATGGCCACTGTGTCCATACCTTTCAACACTAGATCCGCATGTGCTTTTGCTAACTCTACGCCTTTATCAAAGATTGTTTTATCGATTCTCATATATGTACCTCCTATTGGTCATCCCAATCCGCTCTGTAATCTCGCACATCAACGTGTACGAACCCTTGGTTATAGTATCGACCTACACCCATTGCTCCGCACTCAATGGCAATATCTGCCAATTCATCAATACCCATGCCATCCACATAAATATCGCTAGCAGTGCCTAATGTATGTTGAGAGTTTGGCACTCCCCCTACGTCTGCATTGTGTGCCTCGCAACGATAGCCACTAGTGATGTGTACTGGTCGCCCTACTGTTTCACGGATATTGTCCAATACATCAACCAATCGCTTATCAATAACATGGTCTAACACATTATGACCATCTACCACATTATGCCTGTCGCAACTGCAAGCGAACTCATAATCATCAAAATACTTGCCTACTTTCATTTATATAATCCTCCTTTTGCCACTGCACCGCCGATGTAACCAATCAACCCGCTAGCAATGTTAGTGGCCAATTCGTTCATGCGGAAATAAATAGCCATAAATAACGCAACAGTTAACCCTGTTGCCACCACCATGTCAGTATTCCTACTCACTACATCTGCACCCCCTATCATTGATTTCGGTAATCCGTTTGTGTGCAGATTTTACCGATTCTTTAATGCTTGCCTGTTCCTTTGATAAGTCAAGCAATCGCTCCTGCGTTTCTTTCAACGTTTCTTTCAATTCTCCGATTGATTCAGTCAAATGTTGCATAGCCAATGTGTTCATCTTAACGGTATGCTCTGCGTTGTGTGTCTGCACCTCTAGCCGTGTTTGTAACTCATCCTGCTTGAGCAAAAATTCGTTTTTGAGTTTTTGCAGTTCGCCCTCTCGCTCGGTTGATACTTTTGAATCGTACAACCATACCACCATTTTGGCGATAGCGAATATACCACTGACTAGCGTTACAATTTCCAAAATAGTGTAATTCATGCCTTAACCTTTCTTAACGGATCTAATCTCTAGGATTCCATCATTATTGCTGAACCCATTTATTGGTGGGTCGTCTGACGTAATCCATGCACATGCTCCTAGCCGTAACAAAGATGTAGGAATATTTCTGCGAGCCTCTTCACCCGATCCGTCAAAGTGAAACCGAATTATTCTTTGATTGTCTAAATCGCCGAACATTACTGTTCCTACAATGAATCCATTATCATTGACTAGCATTCCATATGATGATTTTTCTGGAGTGAATCCCTCTGGAATAGTCCAATTGTGTTTATAACCACCTTCATTATTTGGGGTGTTTACAAATAACCACGTTCCACCACGGCCATTAACAGTACTTTCTCTTTTTGGCAACCTATTGAAATTATCGTTATTAGGCGGAGTAATAGAAATAGTCGCCCAATCATCACCATCTGCACCAGCAACAACAAGGTTGCCTATACGTGTTAACTGAAAATAACTGTTACCATTCATCCATGACGCTCCCCTTGGAGTTTTGTATATGTACTTCTTTTCTACGGTTCGACTTGTTTCCAGTGTTAAGATCCTTGATTTTAAGGCCTTAATGTCTTTCCCTACTGCTATGGCTAATTCTTTGATTTTGCCGATTAAACTCATGAATGTCTCCTAACCATTTATTGCTTTGTTGTACTCTGATACAAAGTCTGTATCCGTCAAGCCTAATGCACCTAGTACGTTGGATTGCTCTTGTTCAGTCAAAGATTGTTGTTCATCAACACGCAATCGTTTGTTGATACTTTCAGCCATAGCACTAGCCCCACTTTTGTCTGTTTCGATATAATCAGCAATCTCTTTCAACGTATTTAATGCATCAGGTGCACCACCCACTACCTTGGCAATTTCTTCGCTTACCTTGTTGGTGATTACAGATTCATCCACCGTACCGCCTGTGCCATTTGTTTCCAACGTTGATACTCGACCTTTCAACGACTTAATATCTTTACCAATCTCTTTCACTACCAATGTAATGCGTTCTACTATATTCATCTTAATTACCTCGTTCTAGAATATAAATCATTAAGAAATCTCTATCCTCTAATGCAGGTTTGCACATGGATCCAGTTTCCCCATTATCCTCTTTAATCAATTCCACCTCATCATCACGTGGATTGACAACGACCCTATAGGGCTTGTTATATCGTATCGTTACCTTATTCATCGAATGCCACCCCTTACGTAGGCACGACCAAAAGCAATGCCATTGGTTTGGCCATCGACTTCTTGAACGATGTCGTAATATAAGACTGCCCCATGTGATGGTATTCGTCCTACCGCTTTCATTTGCTCTGCGGTTAAGGTCAATACTACTGTATTCCCTGTAGCCGTCATGCTAGCCTTTAACACTGGCGTTCTATCGTCTACGTGTCGCTTAAATACTGCCGTGAATATGCCACCATCAAATTTGACCATACTTGCATCATCGTTCAACGTTAACTCAACCACATTGTCAATGCCTGTATAGAGTTCAATATTTGCTCGTACTAATCCGCCGTACATTGATTACCTCTTTCTGTGTACGATAAAAGGTCGACCACTTGTGCCGACCTCTATCATCAATCCTTATTGTTCTTCTTCTACTCGTTTAGCAATCCATTCAGCTACTGCCTCAATGTAGGCTACTGGAATTACCTTTTGACCCTCTTTGCGGTCTTTCTTTGTTAATGCGTATTTTCCTGCGGATACTAAATAACCATAAATTGGAATCATAAATTCTTGTACTTTCATTGTCCATTTTCCTTTCACATAATCATAAACTGCTTTTGCATTACTCATGTTTGCCCTCGCTTTCTTCCTCAGTCGGAGGAATAACGTTAGCTAATAATTCATATAATCCTGCCACACTGTCCGATAGTTCCTCTATTGATGGTGTTAACTTTGGATTATCTTCCGTTGGCTCTTCATGTGGTGGCTCTTCCTTTGGTTCTTCTTTTGGTGGCTCTTGTTTGGTTATCTTGCCATCAATCAATCGTATTTCCCATGGATTGTATACCTCGGTGCTTTCCACATGAGTACATCCCTCGATTGGTTCGATTGGTGATTGGGCGGTGATAACGCATTCGCCGTTACTGTTGAATAGATAGTGCATAATTTATTCCCTCACCGCAATACACATAATATTTAAGAAGCCCTCTCTAAACACAGCTCCTCCATCAGGCCACGGTCCAGCTAAACTATCGTAAACTTCAGTAGCAAATACAATTTTATCTTTAGTTACACCACATCGAATTGTCGTGATGTATCCAGTTTTATCTCTATGTTTTGCCCATCCGATTCTCTTAGTCCCATGTTGTGCCCCCACCATAAGAATGTCTTTTTCATTAAGGTTGATTGGACCTCCGCTTATATGATTCCCCCCAAAACCCCTTATATATTCTTTATATTTTACTTCAACCCACTGTTGAATATTTAAAACAATGTATCTACAATCTTCAAATTTAAAACCCTCTGGAACAGGAAGAGGCGTGTTGTGCCTCAATGTATAGTTTTCGACCTTTAATGCTGTAATCTCAAATCCGGATTTTTTAAATGTTTGAGCATCTATCGTTGCCCCTTTGATTACACCCTCGCTTGATACACTAAATGTGCCACTTGCATTCTTCAATGTTGTACCAATGATGGTGCTACCTGTAATCGTGCCACCAGTCAATGTACCTACATTAGCAGTGATAGAACTCAACGAATCTACCTTGATTTTATCAGCAGTAACAGCACTAGCCTGTAACATCTTGCTTGTTATGATGTTATCATCGAACTTCGCTTTACCTGTTACATGCAATAATTTGCCATCAATCCGTGTGCCCTCGGGAGATAGATTGATACGTGAGATAATCTCTTGACCATTCAATGCCTTCAAGCCTTGCGTTACCTTTAAATCGATACTGTTTTTGACCTGCGTTATTTGTGAATTGACGTTGTTATTCACATCTCGCACTGTCTGATTGATTAAATTATCCAAAGCAGTAATACGGCTACTCATTCCAGTTACTTGGTTAGTTACTGTTTGAACCACCTTGTTATCGATAGCTTGTACCGTTTTATCTAACTCTTTTGTCCTTGCGTCAATATTAGCGATTGCGTCATTCTGTGCTTTCATCAATTCGGGTGGTATCTCCGCCTTGACTGTAGCCAATTGCTCGCCACTCAAATCGCCCTCGCCAAATATATCTACATAAGCGACTTTTACCTTATGAACACCTGCCTCTATTGGTATGAAAATAGTGTTTGATGTAGATTGGTAT
Organism: uncultured Veillonella sp.; assembly: GCA_963516605.1. Lineage (GTDB taxonomy): Bacteria > Bacillota > Negativicutes > Veillonellales > Veillonellaceae > F0422. The sequence goes on from CAUQBP010000005.1 coordinate 17,425, forward strand.
CGTTGTGCATTTACGTAAATATTGGCATGATGTGACCCACTAGGAATAGGAGAATATGTCACGGCCAATCCATTCATGGTAGTTTTAACCGTTACATCTGTAGGTGTTATTGGCTTAGGAACGTTGTATTGCAACATAGCAGGTGCAGAGTATCCTTTGACTGGATTATGTGCATACAAATATACCGTGCCTTGTCTGTTCTGTAGCAAGCTAGAAGCCGTAGTATTGCTACTCTTCGCAAGCAATCCATCATCACTACCTACAGCGGTATTCAATCGTAGCTCGTAAAAGTCTACGTCAGCATTGGTTACTTCACGCCAATTATAAATCGCCTGTTCAGCAAATCGAATAGTGAACCCATCAGGCGTATTCGGTTTATCGCTTTTCAATGCAATCTGTAATGACTTCACGATACCCTCGGAGTAATTCCCATTGATGTCTTTGACTTGCAATTTCACATCATACGTTTTGCCTACTTCACATTGACTAATGACAATTTGACCGTTGCCATCACCGCCATAGATCCATTCGCTTGTACCTTGCTCCCGATACCATGCCACCACCGTGGATAGTGTTTTGAGATTAGGCGGTGTAAACTTGGCTACCAAATCATAAACAATCGCCTTGCCACCTAATTGGCGGTACTTATTGGATAAAGTAAACTCACTAACCTCTGGGATGAAATACTCTTGAATAGTATACTCGTATTGCTTAACTCTTGAGATGTCCTCTTGTTGGCCACCTAGATTATTGAGCGATGTAAACTTCGCATAAATCTTCTTGCCTACATCCTGTTTTCGATACGGAATACGCATAAAAGCCTCATCAAGACGGCTTAGCTTATCCCCTGCACTATGACTACCTATAGGTGTATTGAACTGACCTCTAACAAGATTATTCAACGTTACAGTGCCATCTGTATTGAGTGTAGCCGTTTCATAGGATAAACATTCGCCATTGATATAACAAACGGTATTCCCTCGTTCGGCGTCAATATGTGTGCCACTCTTTAACGTGCCATTGACCATGCGGACAATGCACGAATTGCCATCAGCAGATAATGGACTTACTAGCTTGCCTATCCTTGCGGTAGTGTTCAGCATTCCCATAGATTGGAAGTTAGCTGTTGGATCATCACTCATCCATACTTCGCACCCTCCCCATTCTTGTGGCGTGGAAACTCCGACCCATAATTCTTGACCCTGTCCTACCACATCAGCAGGCGGTTGAATGAATGTAGCATCCAATATTGACTGAGCAGGCTTATTATAATCTACAAATGGTCGCTCGTTCTCATGCACATCATACTTAGTCGGTGCATACATGCCAGGTGGCTTACCAATTGCTGTGATTTGTAATTCACCATCTTGTGCCTCTTGTACATCAGTAATTACGACAATTTGTTTATGCAATCCACATGTACTTTCTGTCAATGTCACTAAGTCGCCTGGTTCCAACCTACAAAACGCCCAATCTAATTTGAATGAATATTGATTGCGTTCATAAAGTCGTTTCATGGCCAACTGTTCCGCCAAATACATTGCCCTTGCTTTCGTGTAGATGTAATGTGCGGAATAACTCGGAGCAGGTTTCATGCCGTTGCGTTGCACATCTGCTAATACCTCGAATGTGACTGCCTCTTTCTCGTAAGAATTAGCACGGTTAATGAACTCAACTGTGGCCGTGTTATAGCTTTCACTGTTCGATTTACGTTTGTACTCTACCAACCTACCATCACTACCGCTAAGGAAGTCATCTTCGGTTAGATCATATTGAATTTGTGAGTGTGGATCCCATGACTTGATAGGCTTATCTGCCAATGGTACAATTTTCAGCCTATCATTCGACCAAAACAGATAGCAATTACAAATATCCGCAATATCAGAAACGATTTGCTGTGCTTTCTGCGTCTTAGTTTCAGGAGGTGAACTAATTAGAATATCTGCTTGCCTACAGTACTCTCTGAAATTATCAATCCCATCTATTGCAGTTTCCTCAATTCCTACAGATTTAAGGACATGAACGATATAATCAGCAGGATTGACATCAACGCCATCCCCTGTTTCTAACAACTGCCCTTGGATTTCAAAATTGAACGTAGGTAGACTGGCACGTTCACCCATATCAACAACGCCTGCCATGTAGCATAATCCACTATACGGCAACGCTCTATCGGGGTGTTTACTTACTACATATGGCCACGGTGCTTGCCCTACTTCGCCTAAATAAGCCGTTAATCCTATCTTATCGTTAGGGTATTGGTACGTTTCTTTATCAATCCATACCTTGCCTATTCGTTTTACTGGCCCCTCACATAAGCCAATAGCTACCGCCACAGTATACGTATATGAAATGCTAGTCGCTCTCTTTTTGCCACCTTTACCCACACGTTGTGATGTTCGGTGTTCATGTGCCGTAAAGTCTTCCCACTGGATAATGTTGCCACTTAGTCGTGTAGTACCTAACACTACAGGAACGACCTCACCATAACTCGCACTATTAATTTGAAAGTCTGAAATTCGGTCAGCTCTTGTAGTAATCCCACCACCACGACCAAATAAACCGCCCATTAATCAATCTCCTTGTATCTGTAAACCTTGCGTATACGGCTGTTGCCTTTACTATCATAAAATATAACATCATCCAAATTTGATATGATAACGCCCATTTCTACATATGCATGCACTACTTGGTTATTGCCTATATAGATAGCACCATGGCTAATACATCGACCATATTGAAATAAGATGAAATCGCCTACTTGTAAATTATCAATATCGACTTCATAGCCTACTCTATCCATATACTTCAAGAACTTATCTTCTGAACGGTGCAAATGCCATTCATTAGAATAATGTTCTATTTGCATATCTTCTTCGCCTATTAGGTTTGTATCAATCAATACACCCAACATTAAATGAGCACAATCGACTCCGTACTTTCTGGCCATACAATTGTCTACATGAGGAGTGCCTAACCATGTCAATGCCTCTTTTGCTATTCGCTCTCCTATCGTCATCGTACTGTCTCCTTTAATGGCACATAAGGCGTTGCCCTATTTCTACTGAAATTATTGAACTTATTTTTACAAGTAGCAGGTGTTTTGTCACAACCTGGATAGATGTATGCCTCATCTCCTACAGATGGTTGAGCCTCTGATGGAGTTATAAAATAAATTCTCGATCCATCGTCTCTCATGACCTGCGTTGTCTGTCCTACCAATGCACCACTTACCCATTCAATGCCACCTGCTGTGTAATAGCCATTATCATGCGTGATATTCAATACTACGGTGTTATGGGTTGGCACTTGCGTTACTACAGCACGTTTGCGGTACTCCTTAATATTCACTTCACATTCGCCGTCATATAGAGTGTATGGACATTGCGGATAATATCTTCGATTTGGCCATTCGGTATTGAGCTTTTGTACGACTGATTTCACCTCTAATTGGAGTGTCAATCCTCCGCCACTCTTTACCTCGGCTTGACCTTGGAATAAGTTCAATCCACCAATGACCGTGCCACCATCGCCAAAGAATACACGGATAAGACGAACTGTAGCACCATCAAAGCCACCATTGTGGGCTACTGTCATGATAGGTACTCCGCCTATGGTGTCATTCTGTGCAGAATGGATAGTTAACGTCAATTTATCTACACTCACTTTGGAACTAGTCTTGATTTGAGTTCTTGTGATAATTGGCCCATCCACTCGGTATACTCTGCCACCGTAGGCAACATCTTTGTCTGTGTCTGCATAGTAATACGATACGCCACTCTTAAGCCGTATATCGTACAAATCACATGACATGAAATGCTTTTCTGTATTTAAATGTGTCTCTAAAACGTTGCTAACTTCTTTCATCGTACCGTCACCAATTTCATTTCCTTAGATTTCATGATGTTCTTATATACCAATTCAGCAGTGAATGTATCTCCCGATAGCCGAACTTTCCAATAGTACGTATAATCAGCCGTTATCGTTGCGTCTTGAGGTATTTCATCCCCTGCACGTAATCGAATCAAGCCATTATCTACCTCACATGGGTGTTCTACGCCATTCACATATAACTTGACGTCTTTAATGTGGTACATAGGTTCAACGTAATCGCCCCATATTCGTATAGCTTGCCATTCTCTCGTTGCTCCAGTACCTAACTTGACGCCTTTTTCTTTGTTATCTTCGGGATCTAACCAAAGAAATGGCTCGTGTCCACCTTTGACCGTGGCAAAAAATCCCATAACTTGCTTGTACTGTTCTTCCGTTAGGTATGCAAAGGATGTGGTGATAATCCATTGCGGTAATTGCCATGTAGTCATCGTTCTACCCTTACCACTACCAGCCGTTTTGAGTACTGTATTCCACTTTTGCCCTTTGGTAGACTTCCATGCCAACGACATGATAGGTGGGAATATCTTCAATTTCTCCATCACCACACCCCAACTTCTGTACCAAATTCACGTTCAGTATTCGCCGTAAATTGACGTAATACCTTACCCCCTGTATGCTCTAACCAACTACCAAATGAATGAGCGTCAATAGCACTTACATTCAATGTAATGTTACTACCTCCACCGTTTTCACGAATGCCCTCGCCTAATTTACTGAATACAGTATCAGATAATGGCAATACGGCCTCGGGATACTGACCCTCACCAATTTCTGCAAAAGTACGACCATAAGCAAGCCCACCTGTCGCCATCTTCATTTTTGGTTGAATCTGTCCACCGCTAAAATCCATACGACCACTAAAGATACTGCCACCACCGAATGAACTCATGCCCGCCATTCCTGCGGATGCCGTTATATAAGCTGTCATGCCTGCGGTTGCACTAGCACCAAACGTAGCCATTGACATTTGTTGTGCTAACTTTGACCATATTGGTATTTGAGATTGAGCAGACGCAATGCTTGCCGTTGCTTGTTGTGCTTGCAACGACTTCCCTAGAATCATTTGTTTTAATTGAGCGGATGCCCATTGTGTTACATAATCCATTACGGATTTAATCATCGCCTTGCCTAAATTTTGCAACGCTTGCGTTAACGTCATCGTACCTTGTAATAATCCGCCTATACTATCTTTCAATGTGCCCACACCTGCCATGAGCGAATTATTCACCAATTCATCAAGGGAGAAATATGATTCTTTCACCGCCTCAATATATTGGTTCATCAATTCTTTCTTCATCTCATATGCGTTTTGATGTGCCACATAATCATCAGTGAGTGCTGTTTGTAATGCCTCAAAATTCTGTGTACGCACCGCCTCTTGAATCGCATATTCTGTCTCCGCTCCAGTCCGTGCTAATTCTGCTCGTTTTTTGTTGAATAATTCCAACTGTGCTAACTCTTCTTGCCGTTTGCGTTCAGAATATGTAATTCTACCATCCTCAGACAATTCATAAGCTATATTTTGTTCTTTCAACGAATCAAGCCATACTTTCTTGTCTCTATCCGTCTTTTCAGCAAAATCATCACTCATCTTTTGATGTCTTTTAGCAATCTCACGCATTGCCTCGGCATGTTCTTGGTTCAATTTCTCGAACGGTGATACAGCTCCAGTAGAATCAGTAGTAGCAATCTTGATATGAAAAGCAACATCCATATCTCGAATTTCATTTTGAATCTCTCGAATACGCTTAGCCTCTTCATATACTGCTTGCTCTCGTTTCTTGGCGTACATTTCATTGAGCATTCGCAAATCTTCATTGTAATTCACATTCTATGCTTTCGATTTGTCTAATTCCTCAAGTTCTTTCTTTCGCCACGCCTCGACTTCTTCAACTTTAGTACCAAACATTTGGCGGTATGAATCCGTCATCTGTTCGTGGGCTCTTTTAGCCTCTTCGATAGCTTGTTGCAAGGAATTATCTGCTCCACCGCCTGCGGATCCACCTCCACCTCCACCGCTTTCTGTTGCAGTTTCTGCGGTAGTAGTGCCACCACCTCCAGTAAATGCACTCGCCATATCTCCGAATACTTCTTGGGTCTTGTTGGCGAATCCCTCGGCATCATCTGCGGAAATTTCGCTAATTTCGCCAAATTTGCCAATATCTACATTGAGTACTTTGCTAATGACTCCCCCAACACTATTCAATGCACTAGTTAGCTTGTTAATAAAACGAATGATTTGGTTAATCGCCCATGTTACAGTATGCACAATGCTATTCCAAATAGAACTCATTGTTGCTCCTAACCCCTCTGTTGCAATTTTAGGACCAATAAAAGCAGCCGCTAATGCTGCCAATAAAGCTACAAGGATTGGTATAGGATTCATACGCATTACTGCATTAAGAATACCTTGTGCCCCTGCCGTTGCTAATGTAGAACTTCTAACCGCCACCATTAAGCCTTTCATAAACTGCATAGGTCTAACAACCGCCATGATGGCAAATCCTGTAGCAAACATGATAACTTTCAACGCCATAATCGTGCCATTGTATGCCATAGTCGCCAATTGCCCTGCCTTAGTTACCGCCGTCATAGCCATCATTGCGATTTTTTGTACTGTTAACCCACTAGCAAATGCCATGGATGCTATTCTTACACCTACGAAATAACCTGCTAAGCCAATCAATAATACGCCAAACGTCCTAATTGCTACTGATGGAGCTACAAATATGCCTTTTAAAACCGTGCCAACCATTTTAATATGAGCCACTGTACCACTAATTACCGCCTTAATGCCTGCAAATGCTACTTTAACTAAAGCAATAGCCCCTGTTGCAACAACAGCCATTGCTTGTATCGCAACACCTATGCCATCTATCGCTGTTTTGAAATCTTCGCTAGCTGTCATTGATGAAAGTTCTTCCATCACAGGTTGAAAAGCTTGGAACATGGTATTCGATAATTGTTGCCCTACCTCTTGGAACGTCATTGGCATTTCAGCGAACTTCGCTTGCGTTTCCTCTGCACTGTTAAATAAAGCAGACTTGATAACATCAGCAGTGATTTTGCCCTCTGAACCTAACTGTTTTAACTGACCAATAGGCACTCCCATTTCTTGTGAGATAGCTTGAGCCAACATTGGAGCATTTTCCATAATGGAATTGAACTCATCACCTTGCAAACGACCTGCTGCCATTGCTTGGGTTAACTGTGTCATAGCAGACGATACCTCGCCGACTTGAGCACCCGACAATTTGAATTGCATATTCAACTGTTCAACGAATCGAATCGCCTCATCATTCGATGAAAAGCTATCTTTTGCCAACATATTCAACTTGGCCACACTGTCCAACATGTCAGTATATGAACCCCTCGACCGTTCGGAGGCTTGATACACTTTGTCCATAATGCTAGCAGTAGACTGCGAACCGTCATTGATTAAATCAATACGTGCCTTGATGGATGCGAATTTGTCACTAACCTCCGTAGCTTTCGCACCGACCTGCAACACTTCTTGACCTACCAATGCCAACCCTGCGACCATTCCAGCCATTGGTAATGCACTGAACCCCTTAGATACGATGGATCCCATGCGTTTGCCTAGCACATTTTCAGCTTTATTGCCTACTTCTGCTATGGCTTGTTGTGCACCCTCACTATTGCCACCAATTATGACTTTTATTTCTTCACGCATTAAATCTCACCCCCTGCAGTTGTCCATTCTTCAATGAATCGCTGTTCTTCTCGTTTTCTGTCTATTCGTGTTACTGGATGGAACGTTTCAACAACATCTTGAACCTTGATATGCTTACCTTTTGCAATTTGTACGTTAGTAATCATGCAAGCATAATAAGCGTCTTTTACGTCTTGCGTCTTAGTCGCCATCTTATGTGCCTCGACTAGATCCACGAAATCAAAGGGAACCAGTTCGTCTAGTTCCCTCGGTGTCATTCGTAAATATCCGTAACAAATTGGCTTAACTCGTTCTATCCATTCAAATATAGATAGGGGAGTGTTATCTCCCCCCTCTAGTTTTTTGTTTCTTCCTCTTCCTCGGCGATTTTCTTTTCTACTGTAGGCGTTGCCTCATTAGGGAATGCATTATAGTAGGCTTTTTTGCCAAAGATACCGCTTGCGAATAAGACTTTTACAGCAGTCATCATGATTTCTGTCAATTCGTACTCTTCGGAATCAATCAATTTTTGGATTTTCTCTGTGTAAAAGTCAGCCGTACGCATACCATTGTTGATGTGTTGCATGCCAATCGTATAGATTTGAATCATATCCGCCAATGCTAACGTACCGCTATCGACTACACCCAAAATAGGCTTTCCAATAGCTGTTTCTAATTCTGCTAATCGTTTCACATTGAAATAGATTGTTTCGTTTGCACCAAAATAGTTACAAGATAATACTTTCATTCATTCTCTCCTATGCTTGTTTCAATTCAGATAATGGACCCACACCATTCAATGAGCCTTTATAAGTCGCCACGTCATCATGTGGAGCCTCTAAGGATAATTCTGTAATGGATGCCCATCCAGTCATGTAGGACTTATCAGGATACTCAAATTTTAAATTGATTTGTTGGTCGTCAAGGAATGCTTGATTGATTACTTGTAACCCCTCATCATTAGGCATTACCAACGTATCCAAATCAATTGACCATTCTTTTAAACCTTGCAATGTGGATTTCCAACCGCCACTGCCTTTATGAGATGCATCAATAGAATCTGCTTTACGTGATAATGTGCCACCACGTTGACCACCTACAAGCAACCATTCAGCACCTGTAGTTTCATTCGTGCCTGTATTTACATAAATAAAATAATTCTTACCTACCGTAGGCATGACTTGTGCCTTAGTAGGTGCTAATGCTTTTTTCTTTGGTGTTACTGCTGTTACTGCCTCGCTACCCATGTTTTTCTCCTTTAATTAATCACCAAATATCTAAATCATCAATTAACGAATATAGCTTGCATCGTATCGTGTATTGACTGCCTACCAGTGGTCGTATACTGTCGGCATCGCCAATTCTTCTTTCAACGACTAGATCCATCAGTTGATATTTCTCATCCAACACACAATACTTTGTATCTAGTTTTGTTACTCTCTCTCGTAAATGAGTGAGTGCCTTATCTATCGTCATTTCTAACTCGGATAAGCTGGCATAACCATCTTCTAATTCGGGACTATCTTCACGAACCCATGCCTCTAAATACACTGTCACATCAAGTGTTTTGGTATCCTTAGCATTCCCCAATGACTCATCACCACGCATAAGGACAACGTGGCCACCAATTCCCACATTTAAATGTTGTGGTGGAATTGCCCCAAGGCTTACTTCAACATTGGAATTAACCTCGCTTATTGCCCCTTTAAGGGCTTTCAATGTTTCGTACCACATATTACCCCCTAAAAATGCGTATCGTGCGGTAATTCGACCGTTTCCCGCTTGTAGTATCGCCTGTTAAATCTTCGGCAGTGAGTTTTGACTCTAACTGCTTAATGCGTGCGTCATAAGTTTTGGATTTATTCGTGTAATGGTCATCCCCATTCTGTCCTCGGTACGGTGTGCCAATTGCTCCATACCCCTTTTTGATACAAACCTCACGATAGGCATACATGGCCAATAATTCACGCACAATAAAGGAGTAGGCGATGTCCTCTCGCTCTACTCCTAATTTGCTTGCAAAATAGAATAACCACTCATAGGCTTTCGTCATAATGTCCTCGGAGACTTCACGCCCTACTAACTCATCGCCTAGTCGTATGCTTTCGCATATGTCATTATTTAATGTTGACTGAATAGCTGTATTCGTCTCTGAGTTCACTGCTAATCACCTCTTTCAATGCCGTTTTCGTGTATTTGGCAAATATATTGCGTATGTCATCTTTCTTATTTTTTAATGCCTCATACAAGAATGGATCTGCTTTCATTCCCTTATGATGTACTACCCTTGCAAATTGAAAGGCACCGCCTCCTTGTGGTGCCCATCGTAATGCTTTTTTGTTTTTAGGGAAGATGTCATGAGCCATCGTTCCATCATGAACAAATGGCCCATGCGGTGCTGATTGCGAATCAATGTACACGATACCGCTATTTTCATTGAACTTAACGTCAATAGAACGCTCTAACTGCCCTGTTCGACTTATAAACCTATGATTAGTCTGTGCCTCGTCCTGCACCTCGATGGTACTAGCCTTTATTGCTTGACGTAATCGTTTTTGAAATATTGCGTTACCACTACTCATTGCCCTCAGCTACTTCTTCGGCTACTCCCTCAGTTGTTTCTTCAGTTGCTCCCTCAGATGTTTCCTCAGATGTTTCCTCAGTTGCTCCTTTAGTTTTCTTTCCTCGTTTCGGCTTTTCTTCACGTTCTACTGTATAGCCACGTTCTTCAAACCACTCTAACAAGTTTTCATTGTCAGTCTCGCCTACTCCATTTACGAATGTAACAGATGCAGAAATACCGTTATAGTCTTTTAATGGTGTATATACTTTTGCCATGGATTACCTCCTATTTAACTTTAATATTGCGTAATACGCCTGCAGACTTAGTTGCTTTCAATGCAACACCCGCTACCATTTCAACCTCGCCACGTTTAACAGCTCCTGCTGTTTTGTAATCTGGTAAATATGCTTTTACTGGTGGTTGACCTGCCATAGAAATGGCATGGAATCCATCTAAGCCAAATCGTACTGCATATAAGGATGTAGTGCCATCGCCTGCTTTAGTAGAAACGACATCTTCGTAAGTGCCTGCTTTTGCTCCTAAATCAATCAATGGAATTCCGTCATATGTAGATACTTGGCGACCAAATGCGTCCGCTGTTTCCGTGTACATAGATGTACGGCGTGCAACGGCTTTAATTTTGTTGATTAATTTGGAGTTACCCATCAATGCACCTGGGCGACCATCTAACTCAGATAAAAACTCGTCTAATTGGTCTAAAAATTTGACCGCGTTCTCTGTCACTTTGTCAGATGTAGATAAGTCAATCGCTTGGCCTGTTGCGTTAATTTCTGTAGAAGATCCTTTCAATGCTTTTTCCAAACCATCAAATGCAAATGTACCTAATGCAGAATCACCATTGATTACTGTATCATTGAATAATGCGGAAGCTGCCTTAATTTTTTGTTGCGTTTGTAATTGGACCTCGTCAACAATACCGCCCATATTGGCAATGATTCGGTCGATTTCAAATGCTCCACCGAACACTGCCAAATCAGCAGTACAACGTTGGCGTTCCACTTCTTGTGGAGTGTATTCGTGATTGATTTGACGAAAAGCTGCCGTTGGTTGAGTCAATAAACGTGTGTACACATACGTCAATGAAGCACCACCACCTGTAGGTGACACTACATCATCAAACGTCAATGCCTCCCATAAGAAATTGGACTTTCGATACTCATCAATAATCCCCATCTGCAAATCGTCTTGAACATTCTTCTTTGCCTCAGCTAATGTTACCGCCATGTTTGTTCTCCTTTATTAATAAATTACTCTTGCAATCCCATTGCTTCCGCAATGGCTTGTCTTAACGTTACAGGTTGTCCACCATCATTCATTCCTCGATTGTGGCCACTACCTGCCTTTTGCGTGCTTTTAACAGCCCACGCATTGCCATCAAGCCATGATTTAGCACCATCAGCGATAGAATGTGCATTGCCCTTATCATCTGTATAAGAATATGCTCCATCTTCATCTACGGTAACTTTTGGAATGATTAATTGTGCCAAAGTGTTCGGATCCACTGCGTTATGTTTACTCAACGCATCGACAACTTGCGTCATAATCTCGGATTGCACTCGTTTATCCTGCTCTTCTTGTCTTGCTTTCTCTGCGTCCTCGTACTGTTGCTGTAACTTCTTCAAGTCATTTTGTAACTTGGCAATATCAGCACCACTATTCGCACCAGCAGATGTAAAGCCCTCTAACTTATCTTTTAAATCAGCTTGCATATCCGTCAATTCTTGCACAGTTTTCTTTGCGTCTTTCAAATCCTGTAATTGAGCATTGAATTGTGGTTTACTTACGTAATTCTTACCATAATCTGCAACCACTGCCTCCGCTTGTTCGTCCGTTAATCCTAGTGCTTTTAATTCTTCTTTTGTCATGTCTTGACTCCTTTCTAATTCACGATTCGCTTGTTTTTCGTGAGCCACACCTCACGCCTACTGTCTTGTTGTTTTTCGCCTAACAATACTAAAACGGCAATATAAAAGCACCCATAGGCTAGTGCCTAGAGTGCTAATTACCTAGTATATTTGTTTAACCATTCTTGTCGCTTTCGCTCGTCTCTATCTTCTTTCCATTCGACCACGCAAGCATAAAGCAACATCAACAATACAATGAATGCCATAATCCATGTGGCATAAAGCATAAATGCAATGTATCCCATCATTTTTTAACCTCATTTACTACTTTACAAACCACACCACACACCACGCATATCAATGCAAATACTCCAACCGCTAAGCCTATATAGAGCGGTGCAAACAAGATATAATATGGCATTTCTGTGTACCCACCATTTTGTAAACATATGAACAGTATTTGCGTGAGTAATAACCTTAACATTGTGCCTCCTTAATTCGTGCATGAAAAAACCACTTACTAGTGCAAGTGGTTATAAATCGATATTGTGTTCTTCTGCGTACCTCAACATATCATGGTACTGTTTGTACGAATCAACAGCCTTTTTCGGGGCTTTATCCGTCAATGTATATTCTACACGGCCATTATTCAATCGTTCGGTGTACCATTCTTCATTTTTTAAAAAATATGGCATGTCCATCATATCACTTCACCTCTTTCTTTATCCATTCTTTCAATCGCAATGCCAATGGATTCGGATCATTGTGCAACATTCCATGTGTAAATAACTCTGCAAATGCTTCTCTTTCATTTGTTCGACCATACCTGCTAATGTATCTGCCTACAACGTCATCATAAGATATATTATCTGCCTTTGCTTGTGCATGGATTAACTTTTGAACTTCATCAACAATATCTTTGCCAGTTTTCTTCATCCAATAATTATGGATTATGTGACCATATTCATGAGTTATAACGTAAAATCGACGATTTTCCTTTTCTGTTTTCATAAAGAAATCAACTTTTTGATTTTCTTCAACCGTATTTACCAAAGAATCTATCGTTTTAAAATATTCGCCATTTAGCCGTAACCTCATGTTTATAAACTTGTTACCTTGCCAATCAATTTGGTATCTAACCATTGCAATGGCTCCATATTTTTCTTTGTAACTTTCAAAGCCCCACTTGCCACCATCTTTTATATATTTTTTGATAGCACCAAATTCATCATCTAATTTTAACACTTGAATTAGTCCATCGATGGTGGTTTCCTTTCCTATCTTCGCTAAATGTGCATCGCTAAATTTTGCTCCGAATCTCTCTAGTAAATATTCGTTCATTTCCTTTTTATTTTTGAACGAATATTCATTAATCAATATTTCTTCTTCTTTCTTAATCCTAACACCTTTCACGCCCTCTTTCAAGCGTTTGTAGTCTCTTTTCGGTGTCCTTACCTCGAACTTTCCATTATCCCACCCTCGTAGGTGGTCTTGCCATCGTGCCTTGCCATCCAATACTGCCAATCGACCGTGTACGCCTAATAGCCGTTCTTGTTCTTTCACTGATAGAGATTTCAGCAGATCCATACCACCATCATTGATATTCTCCTTGGGTGTAGAATTATCAATCATGCCATCAACGATAGGCTTTAAACGGCACATGCAATGCGGATGTGCAGGCAACGTTGGTACTTTGTCTTTAGGGAATACACCCTTACCCATGCCATATAAGTCTGCGTTTGCGTAAAAGTCGCAAATATCAAATACTGGATGCCTAGTTCCCAACTTCCATTGAAACGCCACTATGTCATCATCATCCTTATACCTAGATACTTGGCCATCAGCATATGCCCTTGCAGTCTCAGTACGTGCTATCCTCTCGGCATGGTATCGTGTCTTTTCTTCCGTAGCAATCTCAATCGCCTTATCTAGCTTTTGTTGATTGTCACTCTCTACCGCCTTAATGACTTCACTGTATCCTGCCCTCAATCCTGCTGTGGTTCGCTTGCTTACTTGCCTTTGTACCTTGCGTAAAAGCTTTCGTTTTTCCTCTGCACTAGTATCTATAGGGAGTTTTGCCACTTGATCCATGAATTGTGGCAAGTCAGCCGTATCAATCGCACCTCGGTTGAATAGTTCACTCGCTATCTTCTTATTGGTATTGCCCTTACCTATAGTCGCCTTGAGTATGTCGCCTACTTCCTTGCGTACGGCTTGCCCTCTACTGTGTAGCCGTGTAGATAGGTTCAAATTGTCTTTCGCCCATGCCTTTTGCATAGCGGTAGATATGGATTCACTAGAGAATGGTATACCTCCAGTATTGACCCCTACCGCCACACCTGCGTTCATGTATCCGCTTGTAAAAGCTTTCACCATATCATCAACGATTGATTCTTTCATCCCGTCCATGACTGGGTATAACTGATAGGCTTGTTCAATCGCACTATTCACATCGAACCCTTGCGTCAATAGATAAGCAACTACACTTTTAAAGCCATTAATTAAGGTGTCTATTTTCTGACTCGTCTTGTCCATCGCCCTCGTCATCTCCGTCTAATGCTTGCAACATACTAGCATGATTCAATAGATTACTATACTCGCTATCTTGCTTAGCTTGTGCTGTGCTTTCCTCAACCTCTTTTACAATGGTATCGTATATTTCGGGTTCGATATTAGGCATATACGCCTCTAATACTTTCTTGGCCACCTCTACAGTAAACGCATTGGATCCAAGGTTCAAATCAATAGCAGATTGTGCCTGTCCTAGTGATTCCGTTACATCATTAATGCTAAAATCTCGTGGATATTCGCAAGTAAAATCAGTCGTTTCACCTGTCCATAGTTCAAATAATTGCACTATCTTACGTTCAGCACTCTCACATTGTACGGCAAAGTCTGCCAATCGTTGGTTAATCCGTTGAAAATCCCACTGTTTAGCAACGCCACTCTTTGCAGATTGAACACCCACCACACTATCCATGCCACTCATTCGATAGATTTCTTGAATGTGTCTGTCCATTTGGTCAGTTAGCATATTAGCAGGTGAGGCATCAGGAGAAATAAAAGCAGGTGCTTTTGAACTCTCAGCAGGATATGCCAATAAGTTATCCGTTCCTATTGTTAAATTATCTGCCAAATTCCCATCATCAGGATACGTTAAGATATTGAATGCTTGGTCTGCCAATAACTGCGTGTGCCATGAGCATAACTGATAGAGTGAGTAATTCGTCTGTGCAATGCTTATGAACTCACTAGACGGCTTGATGGTACTAGGTGGAGTAGCACGTCCAAACCACTGTACGATAGGTACTACACCTAACCCATGCACACCTTGATGTGTCATGTCCTCACTAGTCATAGTTAGTGTTTTATGTACCGACCATGTATCTTTATCCCATCGGTGATAGATGTACTGCTTACCTGCCTCTGTGTATTCTCCAATTTGACGGAATACAAATTCAGTAATTGCTCCGTTCTCGTCTAACTTCCATGACATCACATCATCAGGCATTATCTCCGTAACGAATGGATAATTACCGTTCGCTATATCCTCATCTCTCGTTTCTGCTACATTATCGGTGTTATTTACTAACACATACACCACGCCATATAGCTTGGCCATTACTGCAACACGTCTTAGGTATTCTTGTAGGGTCGTTCCTGCATGGTCTGCGTTATTTAGGAATAGTTGGAATAACACGCTATCTTTGTAATCCCTTTTGATTTCGTCTTTGAATATAGGGTCTACTGTTGCATCCACTACTGGCCTTGTGTAGTTCCAATAGTACGCCAATGATTTACGCTTAATATAATTCTCAATGCTTTCTCTAGCATGCTGTTGGATCCCTTGGCCATAGCTAAATATTCCGCTACCGTTATAGGCATCGTGTAGCATTTTATAATTGTCTATTTTGATTGTTTTGTCAAATACTCTATCCGCCATTCTATCCCCCTTAATATAAGTTCACTCGACCACTACGCAATGTAGGTGCATTAATCTTCTCAGCAACCCCTGTCAATGCGTCTGGTGCGTCATCATGTTCATTCTTACCATCTCGTTGAAAGCGTAATATTGCCTTGGCAAAGTCTTTCCATCGTTCCTGCCAATCAGTAGGCATATAAATATGATCCATAACCCATGTGGCTTGCGATAATATACGACTTTCCTTGTTCTTGGATTGATGGAACGCCACTATCTTAGTGCGGTTGCTGTTGTAAACTTCCTCCAGTATTCTCCTTACACTTCTAACAAATCCACGACCACCGTTATTACTTTCAATATCAGCAATCGCCACATTGTACTCATAGATTGTCCTTGCTACTTGTGGTTCGGT
Organism: uncultured Veillonella sp.; assembly: GCA_963516605.1. Classification (GTDB taxonomy): domain Bacteria; phylum Bacillota; class Negativicutes; order Veillonellales; family Veillonellaceae; genus F0422. The sequence goes on from CAUQBP010000005.1 coordinate 33,754, forward strand.
AATCTCCATTGATTCTTTTGTATAAATCACATCAAGTATGTATGCCTCGTTCTTATATACGCCATAGGTAATACTACATAGGTAATCCGCTCCTTGGTCTGCTGTATCCGTGTAACTTTTAATCAATTCAAATGGTGGTAGCTCATCATAAGTTTTGAACCCACTATATAAGCACCCCTTGAGGTCAATCGGTATCTGTTGGTAGTTCGCACTCGCTATATCTTCACCCATAGCGGATACCTTATCTCGGTACGAATCACGGCTTAATACTTCATCACATAACATCGTGCCATCGTCCTGTAGGGCTTTCATCGTAATCACCTTGGCACGTTCTCCAAAGTGTTCCATCGCTCGCCCTGCTAAGTCATCGCTAGCCCATCGTGTCATGATTATAATGATTTTACCGCCCTCTTCTAACCTTGAAAGCATAGTATTAGTGAACCAATCCCAGTGCTTAGCCTTTACGTTCTCGTTATAAGCCTCTTCTGCATTCTTTATGATGTCATCTAATATCAGTAGACTAGCACCAAAACCTGTAGCAGTACCACTTGGAGATGTAGCAAGATAGCTATTATAGCCACCCTCTAAGCTCCACATGTCCATGCTACCGTCACCACGTTTAATGCGTGTATTAGGGAATATGTCACTATATACGATTACATCTTTGTCCGCCTTAATCATCTGAATATCATTTCTAACATTCTTCGCAAAGGTTGTCGATAGGGTGGTATTGTAACTCCCTGTCATAATCTTTTCATGCGGATGTGTGCCTAGTATCCACTTAACCAACATCTGAGCACTCCGACTTTTTCCATGCCTGGGGGGCATATTCATGATTAATACCTTGGCGGACTTATCTTCATAGAATTGTTGCAACTCTTTGCATAGATCCACAAGGTACTGTCTATCTTTTTTATAAAAGTCTCCTGCCATAAGATTGCAGAAATAAAAGAAATCACGTCTAGCCAATTCTAAACGTGCTTGATGTAATATATTCGCCTTATTCATCGCCTATCAACTTCTTGATGTCTTCCGTACTAACTCCATCAAACGGATTATTGATATCAGCCTTAACTTCGACCTCGCTATAATCTCTTTGCCCTAGTAATTGCTTTCCTAAGAATATAGCCATGGCAGCACTTTTCTCCGCTAACTTCATTTGATAACGCCGTAGTGCAATTTTGCCTTGCTGTGAGTGCGTTTTATATACCTCCGCAAATTTCATTTTGTAATTTCGTACACACCACCGCTCTATGGTATCCTCACTACAATCAAAAAAGCCTGCAATCTCTACTAGAGTACATTGCAAGCCACATAGCTTTTCAAATTGTTGTTTATCTATTTCCTTTAACGGTCGTCCTCGTTTTCTGTTTGCCATTCTTTACTCTCCATCTCGATATACTCGCCATCACGCAATATCTTTATATTTCTATCGGTTAATTTGCACCATCTTTTTATAATTACCTCACAATACTCAGGAGATAGTTCCATTAATCGTGCCTTACGCTCAGCTTCTTCACATGCAATCAAAGTTGTTCCACTGCCTCCAAACAAGTCTAATACTATTTCATTAGGTCTAGAGCTATTTTGTATTTGATATCCAAATAATCCTACTGGTTTCATTGTTGGATGGTCACCATTTCTTGATGGTTTGTCAAAGTCAATTACTGTAGTTTGCTTTCTATCACTTCCCCAATAATGTGCTTCGCCATCTTTCCAACCATACAGGCATGGTTCATGTTTCCAGTGATAATCAAACCGTCCCAATGTCATAGAAGATTTATTCCATACTAGTACTTCTCTAAGCTGCAATCCTGCATCTCTAAGTGCACCCATGAAGTTGTATGCCTCAAGGCTTGCTAACCATACATAAAACACCCCCCATTTCAACGAGGCGTTAACATTGTAAAAGGCCTTTGTTAAGAATGCTCTAAAAGCTTCATCCTCCATTGAATCATTTTCAATCTTCAATTTATCTCCAGTTCTACCTTCGTAATTTACATTGTAAGGAGGGTCAGTGATGCACATATCAGCTAGTTCTCCATTCATTAGTTTTTCTACATCTTCTATATTAGTAGAATCACCACACATCAACCGATGGTTTCCGAGATATATCACATCTCCACTTTGAATGAGTTTAGCTGTTTTTACTTCTTCGACACCTTCATCTTCTTCTATCTCTATAATGTCGTCTAATTCAATATCTAAAAAACCAAAATCTGACATATCTATATCGACAATATCGCTTAACTCAATCGTCAACAATTCATCATCCCATGTGGCAATCTCTGACACTTTATTGTCAGTCAATCGGAATGCCTTAATCTGTTCCTCGGTCAAATCATCAGCCACAATACATGGCACTGTCTCCAGTCCTAGCTTTTTGCTTGCCATATATCGTGTATGCCCTGCGACAATCACATTATTTGCATCTACCACGATTGGCACTTTGAATCCGAATTTCTCGATACTGTTGGCCACATACTCCACAGCCTCTATATTGTTTCGTGGATTATTCTCGTACGGCACTAGATCATGAATGCTTAACTCTACAATATTCATCGCAATACCTGCACTTTCTTCGATTTAATCTTTCCATGTACACGGTGCACCATATGCACATCTGCACGCATGCTGTCGTTTGGTGTTGTGAAAGTCTGACATCGACCATCATATACGATGTCGCTAGCAGTACATACGCCGTGCCTGTTATTTAAGCATTGTTTCTTGCTACATGCTATTTTTGTCAAACCCTCACCACCTTTCACGCAATACAAAAGGACGCCCATTTCTAAGCGTCCTTGTTTCTTATTCTGTTTCTAACATCCGTTTGGCTCGTTCTTTGTCTTTTTTCAATATTTGAGAAAACTCTCTAATAATTTGCCATTCTTCCTCTGTAGCCCTTAATTGGCGTTGCTTTCTAAGTTCTCCACCTGTTAATGGTCTACCTGCACCTTCTCGTGCACCACCTCTAGGCATTCTTATCACCTAACCACATTTTATAAAGGTAACCAATGAATGCCCCATTGATCCATGAGCTCCAATTCATACCTGAATAAAGATTAGATGCAAATGAAACGATAGCCAATGCCAACAATAATAATTTTTTTGTTCTTGTTTTCATACTGTTTGACGTGATACAATTGAGATACATTGGGGGATTGCTCCCCCTCTGTATACCCTCTATAGGTTATTTACGTTTTCGCCGTTGATTCCTTTTAGAGGGTTTTTTATTTTTCAAAATTTGCTTTAATTTCTTATATCCTTGATATGCTCCAGTTAGTACTGCAATCATATTGGCAAGGAATGAAACTATTTCAAATAATGAATCATAAAACTCTTTCACATCTTCACCTCCTTTCTATATTTCTATTATACTATACACTATTGATTATGTCAATCTGTATTCTATAAATATTGGTATATTAGGAGGTTTTTTTACAAAAATAGCACTATCCCAGCTAATGGATAATGCTATTCTTGCCTTCATGTGGATTTCTGTTGTAACGTGCTTTACGCACTTATTACATTTTATATTATATCACAGTCAATAGGTGGATTTAGGTGGATTTAGGTGGATTTAGGTGGATTTGTGGGTCAAATTTCGTGTGCTTTGACGTAAAATTCCTCTAAAGCTTGTGCATGCCAATTTTTAGCCGTTTCATATGACGGTGTTATTCTTTTATATATGTGCCGTAATCGCTGACCGCTTATGTATAATCGTTTCAAAATTATCCGCAATGTAATATCCTCAATCCTATCAATTAACATCACTATATTATGTTCTTCATCAATTGATTGTAATTGTAATGTCTCTAAATACTTTGTATATGACTCATATTTAAGTAGCTGGTCTATTGTTGGCGGTCTATTTCCTCCACCACCATCTCCGCTTAGACTGGATCCACTCAACTCCCTTGGTCCCATCTCTCGTTTTAACTTTTCAATTTGGTAACTCGCCCATTTGCCCTCTTCTCTAATTTGGGTTAATTTACTCAATCGTTCTTTTGACCATGCTCTTTGCTCTTTCTTGCTAATCAATATCTGTCTCCTTTACCATAACACGCACGAATACCACCCCATCATCGGATAGGGTGGTTTTGTTTTACTACATCCCTAATTATTAAAACGGTAATTCCTCTCGTGGTTCAGTGTTGGCCATCATATCAAAATTACCTTGCCCCTGTGGCTGTAGTGCTTTTGCATAGCCTGTGCAGAAATCTGCTACTACCTCAGTGACATATCGTTTAGTGCCATCATTCGCCTCATAGGAACGTGTTTGTAATCTTCCTTGAGCAAACACCCTATCACCCTTTTGAAATTGGCTAAAATATTCTGCTTGCTGTCCCCATACTACGCAATTTACAAATGCTGTAAACTCTTTGGCCTCGCCATTCTGTTCTTTGTATGTGTTTGTGGCAGCCACTGTGAACGTTGCTACTGGCTTACCATTAGCCGTATATCGTAACTCAACATCTTTTGCTAAATGACCCATCAATTGAACACTATTCATCTTTAATTTCCTCCCATATAACTTCTACCCAGTCAATTTCTGACTTATGTAAATCTCTGTAAATATAATCTGCTAAATGCCTAACACATTTCGGATTATCGTTTTCTAATACGCCCGCTTTAACCATTCCATCTAATACGAATTTCTTTGCAAATGCGATATTATCGCTATCATGACGACCTTTTACATGCCATTTGAACAACATATCAACCTTGCCTTTCGGTCTGATCCATCTACTCTGTAAACATTGATACATTACTTGGTTTGTCAAATCATCCTTGATTTTAGCGGCCACATACTTATTCTGCCGTTCCTTGTTTATGTACTCATTCAGATATACGAAGTCGCACTCTATCCGTAGTGCATTCTTCATGTCTGCACCTTATACGGGCAACACTCTGAACACTCATCAAATACTGGCATTCCTGCATGTATGAGTGCTGTCCTTAGATCACATTTTTTGTAATCCTCTCTTTCACAATTAGTACATGCACCACCTATGGCATATTCTGCGAATGTGTTTAAGTACTCGTCGCTTTCCTCTTCCTCTTTCTTTGTGTAAGCAGATGTCTGTACTGTCTTAACTTCATAATGGTTTACTAACCGTGTTAACTGCTTTCGTTGCTCTTCGTCAAGATGTTCAATTACGTGGTACATCAGCTTTTCCGCAAACGTGGCAATCGTATTTGCCTTGCGTTTCCATTCGCTTTCAAGGTTGAATGACTCTACCATGTTCTTTGCCTCCTGGTTCATACATGCCAGCAACAGCACATTCTGTTTGTTCCTACTGTTCAAATATCTTCGTTTCAACCTTTACCTCCTGCCCTTTCAACAACTGTTCAACATCTTCTACAATCTCAATGCTTGCTAAAATTTCCTCTAGCCGTAAATCATGGTCATATTTATCCAAGAAAAATTCATCTAGGCTCTGACGTCGTTTATGTAATTGATATTTGATTAAATTAATTGCATCACTTGCTGTTGCACCTTTCATTCGCTTATCTCTCCTTGGCTAACCCCACATAATCGCTTGTTCATACATCTCATATAGTTCTTCATGTTCATTGTTTTTTCTATCCTAGCTTACTCTTAAATACTTATGATTATTTTTGATAATCCTTTATTTTTAAACACTTTTCCATACTCCAAAAATGTTTATTTACAAAATCATCATCAATCCACTCTAATACATCTTCATCATATCCTAATTTGTCGCTACGAACACTACCAAATAGATAATCCATTCCTAATAGCTGCACCAAAATACTATTATCATCGCACTCTTCTGGATATGCCAAATAATCATCTATAATATCTACGACTTTATCACATACAGTAACCAGTGCTATTCCTTGTGCAGTTGCTGATTCTTCATAGTCTGTTGAATTTATTATTGAATTCTCTACTGCATCTTTGACAATAATTGCACTATGTTTTAATTCTTCTAACTTGTAAACGTCAATCATCTTTATACTCCAGTACTGCCAAATCCACCCTCGCCACGTTCAGTGGTTGATAACTCTTCTACCTCTTCAAACTCTACTTTCGGAATAGGTGCGATAATTCCTTGTGCTATTCTGTCACCTTGTGTGATATATTCATCCTGCAAGAAAACATTCTCGTATAGTGCATGAATAGTGCCTCTATAGTCACTATCAATAACTCCCACGCTATTGGCCATTCGCAAAGGTGTATTCTTTCCAATACTTGAGCGAGGAAATAGCAGCATTACATGTCCCTCTGGCACTTCCATCGCTACGCCTAAATCGATTGCCATTAATTCTAATCTTTTAATATCGACGTCTTCCGCACTGTAGAAATCGAATGCACCAGATCCATCCGTTGCATATGTTGGTATCTTTCCATTAGGGTGTGTTTTCTTAATTTTAACTTTCATAGTTTCTCCTTTTTAAATTTTGATGTCTATTGTTTCGTCTCGCCATACACTTTATAGAACAATACTTCTTTTTTCTAGTTGTTTCAAATTCTTTACCACATTCAATGCATTTTATAACTTGTACAGTTTTTTCAACCTTACTTCTGCGTTCTTTATTTAAATGACTTATTCTTTTTAATTTACATGTTTCAGAACACACCAATGCTTTATGGCTATTAGCTCCAAAATATGCCCCACATTCAACACACGTTTTCCAATACTTTGGAGGCGTATATTCTTCCTCAACCTCTATCGGTTCCTCTTCGACTTCCTCCACCTTAGGCGGTGGTGTATATCCAAACACCATCCGCCCCTCTTTCGGTACTCCATCAATGCATGATTTACACCGCTCTTGGCACTCACCACCTACTGTGAATACTGCACCACAGGATCTACATTTTCTTTGCATTGCGTTCCCTTTTTTTCATACCAATTATAAATAACTTATTAGCTTCCCATGCCTCACAAATCCGTTTCTTTTTAATGTTCGGATTAATTCCATACCTGTATAACCGACTGAATTCCCCAATAATCAAACGTGTATCATTTTGAACTTTCTCATCTAACTGACTTCTTTCCATTTTGTCATTCCCCCCTGTTCTTCCTAATTAATCCGATTACAACCAAATCAACCGCCTTATCTATTCCGACAATCCGTTTCTTAGGCCTTTTACTTCTAAAATATCCTGCCCATCTTCCTGTGCAATCGAATAATAATTTTTTCTGTAATCCTGTCAATTTTAATATCATGGTGGATGTTACCTTCACATTGTCACCCCCATAAATTATTAATATGATGTCTTACCATCTCACGCACATACTTCAACTGCATAAGGAATGCACCTGCATATTCTTCAATATCTACATTGTTTTCTAATTGAACAATACAGCAGGTTAACAATCTAGCAACGATCATAAGCCGTGGTACTGTTTTCTTGTTATTCCATGCATATTGGGTACTTTGAATATAAAAGATGATTTGGCTTGCTAAGTCTAAATTTGCTCTTATGGATTCTATCACCAAATCTGAATACACCACTGGTGGTATTTCTTCCTCATCATTCTCTTTAGCTTGCTCTTTCGCCTCTTCGATGTCCAATTCCTTAATCGTCTTAGGAATGTATTTGTGTACATGGTATAACATGTCATTCAACTCGGTTACACATTCGCCAATGATTCGGTCATGTTCTTTTACTATGTCATTCCGCATTATTTCCTACTCCGCTTTATAAGGACAATTTAAAATATGATTTATTTCATCTATAGCTATATTAAATTCAAAATTTGCATTAATGAACCTCAACGCCTTATTAATTTCTTTTTGTAAAACTGGCTCTACATCTTCAAAATCCTCTTCTATCCAGTCTTTCATTTCGATTATAAATCGACCATCTATTCGTGTATAAAATCCAATTTCTTTACTCATATTTCTACCCCTTAAAACAACGGTTCTTGCCACTCATTAACGGCTAACATCTCATTGACCGCTTTATTGTAAAACTCTTTCGATACTTCAAACCCATAACTACTACGTCCTAATTCTCTAGCACATCGGAGTGTAACCCCACTTCCTGCTACTGGATCTATTACAACATCGCCCTCGTCCGTAAATAACTCAATCAATCGCTTAATTACATTTGTAGGTTTTTGAGTAGGGTGTACTTTGGGCACATCTTTCTTTTTATCTCTTCGCCACTCCATCCAGTCAAATTGCATTTTCCCGTTATTGTTATACTTCGGTAATTTATCACGGTAGAGTATCAACGCATATTCAATAATCATCGGCATCTGTTGGAAGCTACAAAATACAATCATGCATGGTGCTTTCTTCTTTTCTTTCGGCTCTTTCTTCAATAACCGATTGCAGAAATGGAAGTACTCGGCAATGTTGAAATTATGGTCTGTATTAAAGAATGCTTTTCCTGCTAATTTACTTTCGCCGTTTTTGTTATCACCACCGTTATACCACATCGGATTACTAGCATATGCGTTCTTACCTAAATTGTAGGGAATATCTGCAATCACCAATTGTGCTTTCGGAATCCCATACCGTTTATAGTTTTGAAAGTTATCGCAATACAATTCTGTCTTGATTTTACGTTCTGTGTTCACTGATTCGCCTCCAGTACTTGCTATCGAATGTCTTATACATGAGCCTGCATGCTCTGTGTCTGTTTCCGTGTCACCGCTTTTGCATATCGATTCTTTCTCCTGCATCTGTCACTACATGTGGTTGAATTACTTCGATTATTCCCGAATTTCTTCCCACACACTACGCATGTATGTGTGTATTGGTAATATCCATCTCGGACTCGCTGTTCCTCGATTTTCTGCTCCATTCCTTGCAAGATTAATACTTGGCCAATCGTCAAATTCTGTTTGCGGTGGATCCGTTCACATTCCTCACACCGTTCAATGTGGTCGTACTTCGGCAAGAATTGTTTCCCACAATCTACGCATGTCTTTTTCTTCGTCATATCTCTACTCCTTTTTATCAGCCCTAAAAAATACCAACAGCTTTCAATTCTTTATAGAAATCCTTCGTTTTTCGTTCGACTTGGTTACCATATGTCAAACTTGCATATATCAACATTGAATAGAACCATTTAATGCACTGTTTTTTTAAACAGCTTGTTTCTTCTTGTTTGTATTCATCAATGGCTATTATTAACCGTTTTACACTAAATTTGAATTTATTTTCCAAGAATCCATGTTGCTTTGCTGTTAACGTTGCCATGTAATCTGTAAATGTTTCGATTTCAATATTTGTATCAGTTGTGCCATTCAATACTTTAATCTTCCGTTCTAAGAATGCGATTGCCTTTTGCAAATCCTCGACCTCTTTCGATGGGTCTTTGAACCCTGCACGTGCAATATACTTGACCGCATTCCCTGTGTGGTAATCCAATCCTTGATCCTCGATGAACTCCCATACCTCAATTTTTCCTCGGTTGTAATATGATGGGTTCTTTACATTGTCACTCATTACCGTTCTCCTTCTGCTTTTAAAATTCTATAATCTTCGCCAACCAAAGGAATAATTTTGCACATCTCAAGCACTCTTGATGTAATCCGCTTACCCTGCTGACCCAATCGCTCCTCCATCTCCTGCGGAGTGCAATTACTTGTTATGATTGTCATACGATTATTTAAATACCGTTGGTTAATAACAAGGTATAATCGTTCTGCTACCCACTCTGTAGCTTTTTCTGCTCCTAGATCATCCAATATTAAGCAATCGACATTGTACAGTGCTTGCAGTATTTCAAAATCATCACCATTTTCACGTAGACATCTTCGCAAACTTTCCATGAGTTCAGGCACTACCACGAATAAGCCCGTTCGCCCTCGCTCCATCCTTTTTTTTAGCAACCCAATGGCAAGATGTGTTTTACCTAACCCACTAGCACCAAAAATATACGCTCCTTGCGTGTTTTCATCATTGGCTAGTGTAATCATATAGGCATGTGCTATCTCGCTCTCTTTGGTGTATTTTCTATAATTTTCAAGGGTCGTATTTGTATAAGCATTAGGTATGTTTGCCTGCAACATGACTTTTTCCAACTTTTGCTGATTCCTCCACGAACCATATAAGCCACATTTCAGCACATACAATTCTCCATCATCATGCATACGTGTCATTACTCCTTTAGTTCGGCAACCCTCGCCACCAGTACACTTGTTGCACATCCGTTTGCTTTCGATATATTGGTTCGCCCTAATATCGAATAGAGGTCTTTCAGTCGCTTCCGCCACCAACTCCACCTTGTCCTGCATTAGATACTCTCGCAGTTCAATATCATCGTAAATAGAGGTGAGCGTATTTGTCCTGTTTAGGTTTAGTCTCTCCATCAGTGCTTGTACGTTTATTCTTGTCACTTCCTCTCGCCCATGTTTGAATAGCAGATGTCCAACTCTTCATTTTATTCTTGCCAACCATCCACCCTTTAGATTCGTAAAAATGGTAGAACTTTTCTGCGTCTACAGATACACCCTTTTCATCAATGTATGCTCGGATTTCTTCAATCGTAGGTTTGACAAATGGTTTCGTCTTAGATTTCCGTTTTGGTTTTGGATCATCTTCTGTTTGTTCCACACATACTACTTCGTTAGAAGTAGTATTTATGTCTTTAGTCTTATGTCTTTCTATGTGGTACGGTTGTTGATACTGTTGTTGTTCCACTTGTTGGTACTGTTGTTGTTCCTTTTGTTGATACGTTTGTTGGTACTCAGTACCAACAAGTGATGTAATTGTATACTCAGCAGATTGTTGGCCACTTCTTGATTTCCACTCAATCAACCCATATTGTTTCAACTGATTTCTTGCCTTTTGAACACCTGAAATTGATAAGCCTGTCTTGAATGCAAGGCGTGATAAAGATACTGTAAAAGGTTGAATCCATCTAGCCTTGTTGCACCTTTGCAATAATTGAATGTAAAGCAAACGTGCTGTAGGTGATAAACTCTCGTTTTCATCGACCCAATCATCAAATGCATTAAGTTCCGCCATATAATTCATAAATGTACCCTGTTTATTCTTCTGTATCTTTGTTATCTTTGCTGTTCAGAAACATTTCCATGAATTGATGGAAAGGAGTTTCTTGCATATCATCTTCTTCTAATTGTGCTAATCCATCAATAATCTCTATTACCGCTTGTAATTCTTTAATTCTGTGATCATAAGCATATGTTTCCTCTGATTCATACATTTTAATTCTTTGTGCAATCATGAATTTAATTAATTGGTCTCGTCTCATTTGATTCGCTCATTTAATGTTTTATAAACCTCTTCATGGTAACTACCATGTGCCATGTTGTGGCATTCTCTACATAGGCATGCTAGATTAGATAATCGACTGTCACCGCCCCTAGATCTAAATAGAATATGATGTACTTCCGTAGCTGGTGCTTTACATAATACGCACAAGCCATTATCTCGTTCTATCGCCCATTTCCTTGTTCTTTTATATAATCGTTCATCATCTGCCTTGCTCTTATTCATCCATCGCCTCCCATTCTTGCAATAGGCTTTCAACCTCTTCTTCTGTCTTTATTTCTATTCCTAATGCAGTAGCCTCGGATACTAAACAATCAATAAGTCTTGCCATTTCCTTAGTGTCATAGGTACTACTACCATAATAGGCATGTACTACTTTGTAGCCATTTAATTTGCTGTTTCCTACATCCTCAACGATCCAACCTATCCCATTAGATTCCCATATTTCTATAAATCTCTCTACAGCCTCCGCCTTAATTGGCATAGGGGTGAAAGCATGGCAACCTTTGATTGCTTGCCTATACACATCCTCACGGCTCGTATATGTACCATTTTTAGATAATTCCTCGGCTATCTTTTGGCATAGCACCCAACAATAACTATTAGCAGTCAATGACCGTCTTTCACGATGTAGCTTGAGTTCTATATTGTATTTCTTATCCTGTTGAATCTGATTGAGTACCTCAACCCCTGCGGGTACCATCAACATGGCACCCACTGGAGTTTTGACTATCTGCAAGCTATCAACTTGCCACTTCATACGCTACAATCCATTCATATAAGGCTTTCAATTCATCCTCTGTTAACTTATTAGAAGTTTTCTTATTGAAAGTCTTGTTGATGTATTCCGATATTAATTTAGGATTAATTTGTTTAATTGCCATTTGTTGAGTGATTGATTTCAAATACTCTTCTTTAACTCGCTTTTCTCTGATTGTGTTTGTTTCGGGTGCCTTTGCTTTTGCTTTAGCTTTTGTTTGCGTTGTATTAGTGTTTTTGTTAGTATCTCGATTTATCTCAAGTTGATGTTCATCTGTGTCCATATCTTTTGTATCATCTATGCAGAATAACCCATTCAACGCATATTTACGTGCATAGCTTGATGTGGCACCTGTTATTTGGGCTGAATCCATCTTCTTTTTTTCTAACGGCTCTTTGGCAAATGCACTATTAGATATTTGTTCACCATTTGCACTATATAATGTAGCCGTTGCCTTGATGTAATTGTGATCGCCAATTACTGTGATTTCATCACTGATTACAAGACATGTTTTTGTTTCTTGTAAAAGTGGTTTTACACCCTCTAAAATATCCTCGCAATTACGGTAGTGATACTCCCCAAAACTATTATATTTATTTTTCGGTGCTTTCAAATTTGATTGAATGTAATTCAATGCACTATAGATACTTGTTGTTCCCATCTATTTATCATCCTTTCCGATTGTTACCTTGAGCGATGTTGTATCAACCAGTCTTGCACCAGTTACTTCGATACCCTCTTGTAATGCTTTTTTGATAGCTGTTTTATCCGCCTCTACCTTTGTTTTCAAGAACTCAATAGGTAATGCATTTACATCAGTTATCTCTGTAGATACGCCCTTTCGGTATGTTAGTTTATGCGGACCATATAGCATAGTGCTTTTAAGGTTGCCCGTTTTATCTAACTGTTGTTGTAAATATGACTCAAGCCATTGGGCTTTGTTGTCATACCCCCTTGCGACTTCATCAAGCCGTTTCTTTTCAGCTTTCACCATTTCCACGTTGTACTTGTACTCTTTCACCAATGCACAGATATTCTGCACTTTTACATCGAACTCACCATCAATAGCCTCTAATGTATCTTGGATCATTTGCCAATCTTCTGACCCCATCTCGACCTGCTCCATCATGCTAGCTACTTCTTGGTAATTCTCTGCTAATTCGTATAACTTCATCCTGTCTGTTCCTCCTAGTGTTTTAATTTAACTTGTGGTATAATAAACGTAGTTCATATTTCTGCTCCTTATTTGGAAGCAGTGACCCTCAGTTTTGAGGGTCTTTTTTATTGTTCTGTAATAAAATCAACTGTATATTCCAACGCCTCATCACCATATCTATTCTCTAGTGTGTCAACAATTTTGTCCCACGCCTCTTCGTCATTTCTTCCAATGACTGTTATATCGAACGGAATTGTAACAAATCCCTCCGCTCTATATTCTCGATTCATTTTTTGCTCCCCCTTTCAGTGCTTAATCTAATTTGCCTAGCGTTCTAAACGCTATCTTTTCAATTTCCATATCTATTTGTTTATGAACTTTCTTTCGGATCTTTTCTATTGCCTCCTCGGTATTATCTGCTTTTACCTTCACTAACAAAGGAATACAAACAATCACATTAGCTACATATCTACTCTTGGCCATGTTTCACCGCCTTTACTTTTAATGTCATCCCAGGGTGAATAACACCGTCTTTTAAATTATTGTTGAGGATAATGTGGCGAACTACATCTCGTACATCTACTTCCTCGCCTACGGCGTCTTTAGCAATTCCCCATAAGGTATCGCCCTGTTCTACTACTACTATTTTTTCCTCAAATTGAATTGGTTCTTGTGCTACTGCAAAATATATACCTGCTAGCACTACTGGAATCATTGCCACTGCTATAACCCTATTCCATCGGATGTGGGTTCTTTTTTTTGCTTTTTTCACTTCATAACCTCCTTTAATTTCTTCATATATACCCTTGCTATTGGGCATTGGTGTGTTAGGTGATATATTGCCATCGAATGCACATCGAACTCTTCAATGGCCTTGGCGATTACATCACATGGTGGATATAACTCGCCATATAGATATTTCAGAAACGCTCGCTTACTAATGCATAGCCTTTCAGCGAACTGGTCTTGCGTTAATATTATTCCTCGTAGCGAACTTTCAAATTCACTGCGTGGGTTTCTTGCACTTCCGTTCATTTCTGCCACCTCATTTGTTTGATATTATGTTGTTAGTAAGCAAGTTGTTCTATTAGATCACCTGCCTCGACTGTAATCACATTCTGAACCTTGAAGAACTTCGCTTTCAATCTGCGGTTTTCTTCTCGTAGTCGATTGTTCTCACGTTTTAAATTTTCAAATTCCCAAGGGGTGAACTCTTCACCCCCATCAATGAATGCCATTACATTTCTTCGGCTGTATACCATAGGCTTTACGCCCTTGATTGGCATTAACACGCCTCTATATTTATAATTCATTAAGGTACTTTTTGAGCACCCTAACATTTCCATCACTTCCTCAGCTGTGCATGTTGGCTTATCACTCATTATCTTCCTCCTCCCATTCAGCCCATTTAATCGCCTCTTCCACTTGGTCTAACATTTCTTGCTCAGCAACCTCATGAAAATCGCCTATAACTTGTTCAGGCAATTTATCGAGTCGTACCAAATCTACAACAAATCCACCATCCATTGGATAGGCGATTTTTGCAAATTCCCAACTGTATGACCATTCCCATTTGTTAAGGCGATTAACATCCACCACTGGATACAAATATGCGATCACCAATTCACCAGTAGGGGAGAACTCTCCCCACCATCCTTTTTGAAATGTGAATCCTTGTTCTACTGTTCTTTCTTTGTACTGTACTAATTTGTTCATATTTCTGCTCCTTATTAACATTTAGGTAATCTTGGGTCGCTTTTAAAATCCCCTAACTCTAAATATGTTCGTGCTTGAGTGAAAGAAATAAGTGCTAATTCCTTTAGTTGTGGTTCAGCATCGATATGAATACTTGCCATCTGTGCCAGACTATCCACATTCTCCATAGACTTGATGTACATTTTTCGTAATTCTTCATTTTGTTCTTTTGTTAATCCAGTTAATGCCATATTTCTACTCCTTATGCAGTCAATTCAATTTCTGTTTGGTTCAATGTGCGGTAAAATTCGCCCATCTCACGTTTGCTACATACTTTTCTTAAATCATCCATTGCAATCATTGCGTCATCTAATGCAATTTCAAACTCTCTACTGGTTCTAGATTCGATTATGTCGATAATTGCGTTATAGAAGTTTTGTTTTAATGTGTATTTTTCTTTAAAATCCATGTTTCTGCTCCTTATTGTAATCTTTCAGTTAACTTCTAAGCTAAAAAAATATCTTGCATGTTAATTCGTTTATCTTTTTTATTAAAATATTGATATATTTTCATCATCTCTTTTTGTTTAAACGCCCTCTTTCCATTTTCTTTCATATTGTAGTTAACTCTTGAGATTCCTATCACCTTAGCAATTTGCTCTTGTGTGATATTATATTTTTTCCTTAGTTCTGTAATCTTAGTCATGTTCACCTCCTTGTAATCTTTTTGTTACCTTATGATTACATTATAAAGTAATCCCTACGTTACGTCAAGTGATTTTTGTTAACATTTTGTAACTTTTTTAAATGTAAACTATTTGTTACTATATTGATAAAGGAGTAACGTATATGAACACTATAGGACAACGCATAAAATCCCTGCGACTAAAATATAATATGACTGGTAATGAATTAGGTGCTAGGCTTAACGTTACAAGAAATGCAGTATCACAATGGGAGACTGATAAACGTATCCCAACATCTCAAATGCTTTCTGAATTAGCTAAACTATTCAACGTATCCACGGACTACCTAATAAATGGTACTACCTCACCTGCATTCAAACCTACTCTTTCCGAACGTGACGAAAGGGACATCCAAAAACGGCTCGAACTGCTTATGAATGATTTGGATTCTGAAACGGGTCTTGCTTTCTACAACGGTGATGGTGAGATGGACGATGAAACAAGGGAATTGCTCCGTGCGTCTTTAGAATCTGCCCTGCGGATTACTAAATTGAAAGCTAAAGAGAAATTTACGCCTAACAAGTATCGCAAATAAAAAAACTCAAATTGAGAGAGGGGATAGATATGAGCAATATCACAGCTGATACTTTAGATATTATGGTTAAAGAAATCAATCAAACCGATTACATCTCTTTAACAGACATAGCTAAATACCGCAACCCACATGAGCCAAAGGATGTAATCAAGAATTGGTTAAGGTTAAGAAGTACTATTGAATTTCTTGGCCTTTGGGAACGATTGAATAACCCTAATTTTAAAGGGGTCGAATTCGACTCCTTTAAAAATAATGCTGGTAGTAATTCATTTACGTTATCACCGCAAAGATGGATTGAAAGTACAAATGCTATCGGAATCGTATCCAAATCAGGACGATATGGCGGTACCTTTGCACACACTGATATCGCTTTTGAATTTGCCTCTTGGATTTCTCCCGAATTTAAGCTTTATATTATTAAAGACTACCAACGGCTTAAACAAGAAGAATCAATTCAACAATCAATTGAATGGGATGTTAGGAGATCCATTTCAAAAGTTAATTATAAAATTCATACAGACGCTATAAAAGAATGCCTTATTCCTCGCCAGCTTACCAATCAAGATACTAGGTATACATATGCCAGTGAGGCTGATATATTGAATCTTGCACTTTTTGGTATGACTGCCAAAGAATGGCGTATAAACAACACTGATAAAAAGGGTAATATTCGTGATTATGCGACAATAGAACAATTAATAGTATTATCTAATCTTGAAAACCTTAACGCTGAATTTATACGCCAAGGGTTGCCACAAAAAGATAGATTGATAGCACTTAATAAGTCTGCTCGATTCCATCTGCAAAGTTTATTGCAAGGTTCTGCCTCATTAGAACACATTAAATCATTAGATACTAAAAAAAATAATTCTTAAATAGCTATGAATATTTTAAACCCGTCGAATTCGACGGGTTTAGAATCCATACTATAATGCACTAAGGAAGATGTCGTTTGATTAAAGATATAATAAAAAAGCTAGTCATGAAATACGGTACTCGTGACCCTATCCGACTAGCTAGAGAAATGGATATTCAAATTATATATAGCGAACTAGGCAACATAGGCGGTTATTGCATTTACAGTAACCGCATACGGTGTATTTGCGTCAATTCCTCTACACCCGATTACCATGTGCCGTTTATAGTCGCCCACGAATTAGGGCATATATTCCTACACCCTAACCGCAATACCCCCTATCTACACCACTACACCCATACCAACGTGGATAGGATAGAACGTGAGGCAAATATATTTGCAGTAGAATTACTAATACCCGATGAGTGTATCAACTTCTGTGAATGTCTCACCAGTACCGCCCTTGCAACTGAATATGGAGTACCGTTAGAGTTTACGGATCTAAAGACTTTCAGCCTGTAGGCTTTTATTTTTTACCACCACTAAGAACATATGTTTTATATAATTCAACTGAAAGGAACAATCATGGCTAGTTATTCTATATCAACCCGTCAAAAGGATAAAGGGTGGCAAGTTATCGTCAGCTACAAAGACCGCTATGGCAAATGGCGACAAAAAAGCAAGCAAGGTTTCGCTACCAAACGGCAAGCGAAAGACTATGGCGATGTGATTGTGAAAGACATCAAGGAGAATTTACTGCTTACTAATAATGAAGAATTGGCCAATATGACGTTCATTGAATTTACACGCCTGTACTTTGACGATTTGAAAGATAAATTACGCCCTAATTCAGTGCTAACCTATCAAAACGCCATTAAGCACCTACACCCTATCCATAATGTTAAAGTAACAGATATAACCCCCTCTATCATTCATTCTATGGTGCAAGAAATGCCCTTGCCTACTCAATCCAAACATTACCCCTTGCGATGTCTCAAAACTATCTTATCGCACGCCATAACGCATTATAATTTATTGCCACGCAACCCTGTTACCAATTCCATATCTTACAAGCCTAAAATGACTAGAAAACGAATAGTTACCACGGAAGAAATAGAAATGTATTTAAATAATTCAGATCCATTGTCACAATATCACGTAGCTATCAAATTGCTATATTATACTGGCATCCGTATTGGTGAATTATTAGGGCTTACATGGGGGGATGTAGATTTAGATAATATGACAATCTCCATCAATAAACAGTGGGTACGAATTAGCTCTAATAATACACATGGCTTTGGCCAATTAAAAACAAAGAATAGCAAACGTATATTACCTATCCCTATGGCTTTAATAACTACATTACAAGAATATAAACAGCAATCTACGCATGATAGGGTAATTCCTGTCAACTCACCATCACTGTTATATAACCATATAAATAAGCATATCAACAACCACAGCCCCCATGATTTTAGGCACACATACGCAACTAAACTCTTATCTAGTGGTGTAGATATTAAAACTGTGGCATCGCTATTGGGTGATACGGTTGATACGGTCATAAAAACTTATATCCACTATTCAGACGAAATGAGAGAAAATGCTCGTGCAGAAATCCATCGAATTTTCGACTGAATTTTATATTTTTTGCCGTTTATCTGACGAATAAAAAAAGAACCGCATAATACTGCGGTTTCTTTCATATTAAACTATATTCTATTAGTATACCATAAGATAGAAACAAAGATGACAAACTCTTTTCTATTTTTCTTTAGATCCTTTCATTATCTATTTCAATACTTCAAGGATATGCACCTCGTATATTAAGCTTAAAGTATCTACCTGCAACAACTGCCCTTCAACAGATATCTTTTCTGTAAACAGCTTTTAGTAAAGCTTTAGTAAAATATTATTAAAAATTTAGTAATCAATTATTATATCACATGTGACGCAAACTTTATAATACAATACATACATATATTATCCAAATTGATTCATTTATGTATATAATGTATTTTCTGTATAAAAGGTATATAATGTCTTCATTAGGTTTACCTATTCATATCAAATATATATGGTATATCAAAAATCCCCATAATCCAAGGACTTCTCTTTTTAACATTATATATATTTGCTATGTTACTTTACAATCTGTGTCATGTATGATTAGATGAACGATTTAAATGCACGTCTAAATGATGCATATACTGTATATTATGCATAAAGGCAAGAAAGGACTTACTTATGTTTTCTAAACTTTTTGATACTTTTTTAGTACACTATTTGGAACGATTCAACGATCATTGCTTTGTTGTAAAAGTCGGAGATAAAGAATATACCATCGGCGAAGGAGATCCGGAGTTTACAATTATTGTCAATAAAGATATTCCCAAAAAAGATATATTAGTATCCGCCGAATTGGCACTTGGCGAAGCTTACATGCGCAAAGATATAGAAATTGAAGGGGATTTATTCAAAGCTCTTTGCGTCGTATTAGGTCATGTTAACAAAGACTCTATTAACAAAAAAGTACTTAGTTCCCTCTTTAATATGGGTCTTAGAAAGAAAGATCAAAAACAACAAGTTTCATCTCATTATGATTTAGGGAATGATTTCTATAGTTTATGGCTCGATGAAACTATGAGTTATTCTTGTGCCTATTTCAAAAAGGAAAATGACAGTCTTAAAGATGCACAATATCAGAAAGTACATCATATTCTTGATAAATTACACTTACAAGAAGGCATGACACTCCTTGATATTGGTTGCGGCTGGGGGTTCCTTCTCATTGAAGCGGCCCTAAAATATGGAGTCAAAGGCTATGGCTGTACATTATCAGAAGAGCAATGGAAAAAAGGACAAGAGCGAATTAAACAGTTTGGTCTTGAGGGTCAAGTGGAAATTGATCTAATAGATTATCGCGATGTAGCCGCCTCTGGTCGTCAGTTCGATCGTATGGTAAGTGTAGGCATGTTAGAACATGTAGGTCGCCCTAATTTACCTATATACATGGAAGATGCCTCAGCTATGCTAAAAGAAGGAGGTTTATTTTTACTTCATTATATTAGTGATCCTGCAGAAAAGGAAACCAGTGCATGGATTCGTAAATACATCTTCCCTGGTGGATCCTTGCCTTCCCTAAGAGAAATCATTGGTCTTGCCTACGAATATGATATGAATGTTCTGGATGTGGAAAATTTACGCTTTCACTATTACAAAACATTGATGCATTGGTATAATAATTTCCAAGGTGTTCGTGACCAAGTAGAGCAAGTACGGGGCACTGAATTTGTACGCATGTGGGATTTATACCTATGTGGTTGTGCCGCTGGTTTCTATATTGGTAACATGGATTTGCATCAAATTCTGATGACAAAATGCATTAACAATACATTACCATTAACACGCTGGTACTAAGTCATATATTGTAGCATTTAATACGATAGGGCTGTCATTGTATGTGTAGGACTTACTACATATGAGTGACAGCTCTTTGTTATGTAAAAAGAGCCATTCTATGGAAATAGTTTATGCCAACCCTGCCATCGATCGCATGACCAAATCAATATCCCTATTTTCCAACTCTTGAATGATATGGATATATGTTTTCTGCGTTGTGGTCATGCTGGCATGACCTAACCGTCTAGCAACACTGGCAATGGATACCCCTGCAAACAGCAACAACGATGCATGGGTATGTCGTAATCCGTGAACAGAAATAACGGGAATCCCTAGATTCTTGCAATCTCTCTCTAACCTATCATTTACCGTTGAATTGTACACAGGACCTTTCACAAATATTGGTTTGTCCTCTGGCAAATCTCTGATTAATTCAGAAAATTTAATAATTGTTTGCCAATCCAATTGAATCTTTCGCACAGAGGGGTTATTTTTCGTAGGCAAAAATCCACCATTCCCTTTGTAATCCCAAGTTTTATTCACAATCAGTGATTGATGTGAAAAATCAAAGTCTTTTGGCGTCAATGCTAACGCTTCTGAAAAACGCATGCCTGTCTTGGCAATAATAAAAATAAACCAGTCCCAATTAATTTCTGGCGTAAGATGTAAATGTACCAGCAACGTGTGCAACTCGAACTGATTTAAATACTTAATCTTCTTTTCTCTCGGGGTCTTTCCCTTAATGATTGCTTTTCGTGTCGGATCCCGATCAATGAATCCCTCATCCACCGCATCCAGTACAGCTGCTTTCAACTGATGGTGAAAGTCCATCGTTGTTTGTCGTTCATGATACACTACATAGTCGTTTAATAATTGTTGATAGGTAATTCGATTTAACTCTGAAAGTCGTAAGTCAGGCACCAATTTCTGTAACCATACCAACGTAATCTCATACTTCTTCATGGTCACCTCTCGAATAGCCCCTTCCTTGTACATCCGAATCCACCGTTCATAATACTTGCAAAATAATTCCGATCCTTCCTCAGCCTTTACCATATTCACACCTCTTCATTTACATGACAACATAGAAATGGCTCTTATACATATCTTACTCGTATATTTCAAAAAAAGCATATACGGAGATGCGTATCTATCTTGTAATATGAAAGTTTAGGAAATACTTACGCTGATGAAGGGTGATGAGGTTAGATATCGCATCTAAAATATTAATAATATACTCTTGTTCTTCTATATTTGGTGCTAAAAAATCAAAGTCTCTTATTTGATTAAGAGCTATAAATTTTTGAGTTCCGCCAACATTAGTGCGTGCTATGTAACTGACAAAAACATTCGATGTTAGTAAATGATATATAAATTTATTATTTATACTTTGACTTAACTTTATTAAAGCAACATTTTTTATAGCAAAACCTGTACTATCAACTATTACGGGGTTTCCAATAGTTCCTATCATCCCAAATAAAATATCCCCTAATTCCACTTTTGATCTTTTATTAATCTCTTCATAATCATCTTTAGATATTAAAGAGCAACCACTAAAATTAATTCGCCCATCTTTTAAATTTTTAGATGTTACTAACGGAAATCCATCATTATAAAACTTAGGCGAAGCGTGTGTTCCATCTCTTACATCTGTAATCTCCCCCAACTTACGCTGTTCCCAAGTATATGTATGTAAGCAATAAAAAAGAAAGCCGATATATTACAATCAACTTTCTTTTCTCACAATATTTCCCCCTCAAAGGGCTATAAACCTAAATTACATTAAAACATGTTCTTTGGCAATTTTCCTTACTTCTTCTAATGTAAAGATTCATCACTATACAAAAAAGTATCTACTTTTCAATACTTTATAGTAATGCATTAGCCTGTCCAATTTCTTTTATTTGCTCCACCGTTAATTTTGTAAGACGAGCAATCATTTCTAGCGACAACTTTTCTTGCAACATCTGAATGACAACTTCAGCTTTGCCTTTAGCTTCCCCTTGAGCAATGCCCTCGGCCATACCCTCTTTCCAATATTTATAATGATCCATGGATAACATCGAGTATTCCTCCTTCCACGCTTCACAATGCTTGACCTCATGTACAGCATCATCAATATCTCGTAGCAACTCATCTGTTGCTTTTTGTCCATCAATGTAATCTAAAAACGCTTGTAATGGTTTCGACACATCGTTTTGCGTTCCCTTTGTACTCAAAAATAACTTTGTGGCACCATCGTTTAAAGCAATGCCATGGTCTTCAATACAAACGTTTTTGAACGTATACTTATGACGATTACTCGTAAACACCGGGAATGTACAAATAAAAATAATATATGAATCATTTAATGTCGTATACTTCTGACCTTTTTGAATGTGATACATATCCAAAATACTTTGGTAAAACCGTGTGCGTTTCACTAGTTCTTCCATATCTTTACTAGTTTGCATTTCAATATTGAATACAGTTCCTTTATCATCATTCACAAACACATCAAGACGTACACTTTTAGTATCCCACCGTACATCAAGATTTTTCTCTTCATGAATATATATGATGTCTTTAATCGAAATGTCTAACAACCGTTCTAATACAGCCTTGCAAATGTGTTTCTTTAACATGACCTTCTGAAAAATAAAATTGTCTTGGAATGTCAGTTCATCGAATGACTTAATATACATGGAATATCTTCCTTTCTTAAATTATACCATACAGGTCCATCCAGTAATAGCACAGTCTTGCTACCTAGTGAAAGTATTCCATATAAAAATTATTAAACCTTTTTTACACTCCTAACAGTCAATATCCATCGTTGATTAGATAAAAGATAGAAAATAGCACTAACAGTTAATGTTCACTGTCAGTCCTGCTTTTTTGAGCATTATAAAAATCCAAGTATATATATTACAAAATTAAAAAGCGATACAAGTAGATATGACCCTGTGTATCGCTTCATTCTTAAAATAAAATAACATCACATCAATGCATGTTCTTTTGCAATAGACTTGACTTCTTCTACCGTAAAGTTGGTAACCTCGGCAATCATTTCTAAGGATAATTGCTTACGTAACATCTGAACCACAACTTCAGTTTTACCTTCGGCCCGACCCTCGGCCACACCTTCTTTCCAGTATGTATAATGATCCATGGATAGCATTGAATATTCCTCCCTCCACAACGCCGCTACGTCTAATAGCATTCCTCAGGGGGATTACTGTTAGAAAGTATGATAACTTGGTAATTGTATCTCCCTAATTAGATATGAGAATTTATGTCAAACAACATCTGCGATTCGCAAAAATATGATATAATGAAATCATAGAAGAGTCATTGACGTGTTGTTAGGCTCATCTCTTCCTGTAACGGGAGGAGGTGGTTCTATGAAAAAGTTTAGAAAAATCGACATCTTGATTTTAATTCTAAAATTAATCATAGCTCTTTATCATTTCTTTAATTAGAAATGAAAAGCCTAACGAATAAGGTCTAGCACACCTTAACACGTTAGGCAATCTCATTTTTTAATCTTCCGAGATGAGCCTAACGCCAGCACACGTTGATGGCTCTTCTTGTTTGTAAGCTAAGTATAGCATGGTTAATAGAAAAAAACAACCTCACTAGTGAGTCTATGCAACCTATCACAAGGCTTATATAGCATAAGGGAAACGTCCACTCTCTTGCTTTATATGCTCTGGCTCTACAGTTTCACTCCCAACAGTGCCAACTGTTCTGCAATTTCTTTTTCCAACGCCTCAATATCACGGTTATCTTGTTCAATCATGCGATTGATTTCGTCAAGATCCAGTTCTTCCTCTTCTTCAAAGGTATCCACGTAACGAGGGATATTCAAGTTATAGTCATTCTCCTTGATTTCCTCTAGGCTCGCCACATGCGCGTATTTCTCCACGTCCACACGGTTGCGGTAGGTGTCGATAATCTTAGCGATATGTTCTTCACTCAAGTTATTTTGGTTTTTCCCCTTTTTAAACTCGTTGCTCGCATCGATGAACAACACATCACGGTTGGTGCGGTTCTTTTTGAACACTAAAATCGTGGTAGGAATGCTCGTTCCATAGAACAAGTTCGCTGGTAATCCAATGACTGCATCCAAGTAATTTTTCTCGATGATAGTCTCCCGGATTTTACCTTCTGCAGTGCCACGGAATAGTACACCATGTGGCAATACGATAGCCATCGTTCCTTCTGTGTTTAAATGGTACAAGCTATGCAAGATAAAAGCATAATCTGCTTTGGATGCTGGCGCCAACTTACCATAATCGCTGAAACGAGGGTCTTTCAATTTACTTTCATTATTGTCCCATTTCGCAGAGTACGGAGGGTTCGCCACCACCGCATCAAAGGATCGTGGACGGTCGATGCCATCATGATCCACCCCATCTGGCCAATCACTTTCAAGGGTGTCCGCATTGTGCAAATTCATGTTGTTGTAGGTCACGCCGTGCATCATGAGGTTCATACGTGCCAAATTGTACGTCACCGTGTTCAGCTCTTGTCCATAAAAGCTCACCGCCCCTTGACGAGAACCATCAGGAATCTCGTTGCGCACCGTAAGCAGCAAGGAACCAGAACCCATGGTCGGGTCATAGACTGTGAAAGTATCTTCTCGGTTCTCCAAATTCGTTGTTACCAATTTTGCCAAAATGATACTTACCTCATGAGGCGTGTAGAACTCGCCACCTTTTTTGCCTGCATTGGCTGCGAACTTGCCGATTAAATATTCATAAATTTCGCCTAGAATATCTTTACCGCTTTCATCCTTGTACTCGATTTCATCGATTTTGGACACCACCGCATTAAGCGTTTTCGTACGCCCTGCCGTTGTAGAACCCAAACCAGAATCGCCTAGGTTCATGTAGCTAAAAATACCTCTGAAATCTGCAGACGCTTCTTGATTGATTTCCGCATTGGCATTAAAGTTTTCAAAGATACGTTGGTAATCCCCTGGAACCACCGTACCATTGTGAATACTTTCTGTTAAGGATACCCAAGTATCTTCTGGATTAATGGCATATCCCAAAGAACTAGCAATATCCATCAGGCAATCTTCCAAGCCCTCTTGCTCCACAATTTCTTTATACAGTTCGTTCACAGATTTCCCTTCTGAGGGATCGACCAAACCGCTATCCACCAAGTATTCCTCTTGATGAGTAGACAAATATTTATAGAATAAGAAGGGTAGAATATAATCTTTGAAAGAACTTGCGTCCATCGTGCCACGTAAATCGTTGGCAATCGCCCATAATTGGCTAGAAATCGTTTGCGCTTTTACATTCGCCATAAAAATCTCCTTTGTCATATCTCTCTTGTATCTATTTTTGTATGTTGTGTTTTATGTTTTGTGAAAGTATTTGAAAGTAAGCAGACTGCCTTACTCGATGAAAGCATACATTGCCTACCCACTTATACTAGACAAACATCTGTTGAAGAAGAGCTTTCTTCTGTAATTGTAAGTGTTCTAGCTTACGCTGATGAAGGGCGATGAGGTTGTTTATTCGGTCAAATAACATAGAAATCGTATCTTGTTCCTTTTTATCTTTTGGTATATTTACTTGAATACCATCAATAGTTGATTTCGATAAACTAGGTACACCTGTGGACTCATCAAATTTTTTCCATGGTATAAGGTTAGATAAGTGATATAAAAGTGAACACGAATATTTCTCTAATGGCACCAAATAAAACAGTGTATCAACTGTCCAAAAAGGTGCCTTTAAATATTGAGGCTTATCTATTGTACCTTTTCTCCCAATCCCTATCGCATCAACTTCAGACAGTGCTTCATTCACACTAAGCATATATCCGCCAGTCCCATAAACTGGAATATCTCCATTTTCTAAATGTTTATAATCTTTTCCAGAATTAACTTTTAATATCTCCCCCAACTTACGCTGTTCCCAAGCATCCGTAAATCCTGGAAAACGAAGTTCTGGAAATTGTTCTCCATTTTTCGGAAACAATTTTTGAAGTAATGCTTTTTTCTTCAATTTTAAGTTTTCTAACTTACGCTGATGAAGGGTGATAATTGCGTCGATTTTATCCATTATCCTGTGGATTTGAGTTTGCTCACCTAATTTCGGATATGATACTTCAACTTTTAACATATCTGACAAGTTTAGTTTTGAACGACTTCCTCCAACAATATAAGATTTAATATCGGAACGCTTTAATGAGTAACCTAAAAATTTAGTAGATATTGTATCCTCCAATCCACTTACAACATGTGCATGATTGTTTACCCAAACCTTACCAGATACATATCTAATTGGATAGTTTTCTAAGTCATTAGCTCCATCTTCTGCTATTAAAATAAACTCTCCATTATGCGTGTACCCATCAATATAACCTTGGATTCCATTAGCTCCGTAATAAGGTGTACTTCCTAAAATCCTATCGCTCTCTGCAATTGGTATGCGTAAGTTATCATAAACCTTTACAATCTCCCCCAACTTACGCTGTTCCCAATCTTCCGTAAACCCAGGGAATCTGAGTTTCGGTACTTTACGTTTTGTTTCACTCATTGTGACACCTCTCTTTATCCTTCACTTACGTAGGCATCGGCAAAGTCATAGATAGCCTCAATTAATTTGTTCCCATAAGCAATGGTTTTCATCTCTTTTACCGCTGGGTCTTGGGCTTTTACCATATACTCTTTCCTTGCTGCTTTTTTCAGCTCTGTCATACGACCTGTGTCGTCAAAGTCCTTTTTACCATATATGTGGTTCGCGAATAGTGTTAGTAATTCTTCGCTACGAATGCAATCGACAATGCCCCACTTTTGGCGGAACTCAAAGATTTCATCTTTCACAATCATAGTGTTCGCCTCTTGGATGATATCCTTGCTATCATCTAATTTCACAGGATAAGCAACATCATTGCCTTGTGGCGGATATTCCCCTGTATAGATTGCCTCTGCCGCTTTGTTGATTTGTTTCGCATATTGACGATCTTCCAGTGCCATGGCAAAATCTTGAATCCGTGTACGGTACGCATCTGCATCGTCCATACGTTCCTCGTGAACAGCATTCATCAATTCTTCCACTAGTTCTGTCAAATAATCGTAGTTCACTTTTACGTCTTTCACGTGAGTCATACGCAATTCGATTTGCGCCACTGGGACATTGTACTTCTCTGCCATGCGCTCTTTCAAATCATTGTAGAGGGACGTGGTCAATACTTCTTCTTGCTCCACCGTCATGCCTACCATAGCCACTAAATCTTCTGGTTTATCGTAATCGAAACCGATGGTTTCCCCATCTAGCTGCTCCGCATCATATTGTTTCAACTTGGACATGCCCGAGCTATATTTGCGCATCAACTCAAACATTTCCTCTTGCTTCGCTTCGCTAGGTGGCACTTCTGTAAACGTATCGGTCAAATCCGCTAAACGGTTCACCACATGTTGTACTTCTGCTAATTGGTCTTTGAATTGTTTTGCCAATATACCATCATCTTCCAAATTACCGTCGTCATCATCTGCCACCAATGTGCCCTGCACATTAGCAGATGCACGGTTCGCATAGATGCTCAAGGCTTCATTCATCAACTTTTCGTTCTGTACGGGCCAGCGATAGTTCACAATCCGTCCCCACGGTTTGCTATGGGTATCGGCGATACGGTTCGTTCTAGAATAAGCCTGAATGAGCAAAGCCCCTTTCAATGTACGATCTACGTACAAAGTATTCATCTGTGGTGCATCGAAACCGGTCAGTAATTGATCCACTACGATAACAATGTCCAAGTAGTGACCATCTCTAGCAGTACGGTTCAATCGTGTTGTCAAATCTTGGGTATACCCAGACACATCATCGAGGCCAAAATTGGTTCCAAACAACTTGTTATAATGATTCATCGCCCGTAGTAACCCATTGTTCGTATCTAGTTGGGTATCGCTGTTATTCGTACTAGCACTAAAAGTAACCCCTACTTTCAAGGTAAACTCGCCCCGTGCTGCTCGCTCTTTGTTCACTCTTTCAAATTCGTCAAAGTACATCATCGCCATAGGCGTACTAGGACGGTTACCGCCTACATGGGTAGTGAGCATCGCATTATACTTGCCCTCCACAGAACGATTTTTCCAATGTTTAAAGATATCTTCCACCACCAAACTGACATGGTCTTTGTTATTATCGTAAAAACTTGGCTCGATCATATCGTCCATGTCATCTGGTGTGAGGTTGTTAATACGATGCTGGATGTCCGCCTCCGACCAATTTGGACGTGTATGGCGATAGAACATAGGCAAGTAATGCTCCTTCATATTCGTTTCGTCAATGGTGGTCTCAAAGTCAACTTTAAAGCCCAATACATTTTTGTCTGCAATGGCCTCTCGGATGGTATAGGCATGGAGCAATTCACCAAAAACTTCTCGTGTTTTCGTTGTGTTTTTTCCTGCCACTTCATCAAACATCGGTGTTCCTGTATAGCCAACCCAAGCAGCCCCTTTGAACACCTTTTGCAACACCTCAAAGCTGTCACCGCCCGTAGAGCGATGGGCCTCATCGACGATGAACACAAAATTTTTCTTCGGTAGGGTAAAGTCTTTTCGTTGGATTAACTTCGTCAATTTTTGTACAGATGTGACGATAATACCATTTCCTTTTTCATTCAATTTACGTTTCAATGCGTTTGTATTTTCTGTACCACCTACCGCATCAAACTGTCTACCATCTACGTCGATAGTGCCCTCTGGATCATAAGCCTTGTAGTTTTCTTCTGTTTGCTTTGTCAAGGCAATGCGGTCCACCACGAACACAACTTTATCTACATGTGGCATACGGCTCGCAAGCCAAGCTGTTTTAAAACTAGTAATTGTTTTACCAGATCCTGTAGTATGCCAAATGTAGCCCAATTTGTTGATAGGCAATGTAAAGTCTGCTTGTTTTAATTGGCTCAGCACCGCTTTCGTAGCATACACTTGGTATGGTCGCATCACCTTCAACATTTGCTTATTCTTCGTTCCATCCAAGATGGTAAACTGCGTCGACATTTGATGCGCCATAGGAATGCTGAGGAACAAATCGGAGAATACTTTCCAATCTGTTACGACCTTGTTAGTTTCTGGATTTTGCCACTGAAAGGAAAAATCCTTGTTGAACATGTCCTCCGTCGTGTTCGCCATGTATTTAATTTGCTTAGGGGTCATAGCCACTAAGATTTGGACAGTAGAGAAGATATCGCTATACTGTCGTTCTTTAATGTATTGCTGCATTTGGTTTAATGCCTCATTAGCGGCATGTCCCGATGCTTTTTCCTCAATTTGGATAACAGGTAATCCGTTAATTAAGAGGGTTGTGTCGAAACGACGTTCTGGTCGTCCTGCAATCTTAGGCGCTCGTTGTATTTGTGTCACCACTTGGTACACCGTATTGCCTGCACCAATTTGTTTTTGGTCGAATACAGTTAGGTACACATGGCGTCCATCATCTAAATCCACTTCTACTTGGGATACACCATTTACACCATACAGAAATTGCCCTGCTAGGTATGGTGTATATAGCTCGTTAATCACTTTTTGGACTTGTTTAAACTCTGTATCGCTCAAAGGCTTATCCAGTTTATCTTGGTTCAGTTGATACAAAATACCTCGAAAGTTTTCCCACATAGCTTCTGTAGTCTTAATATGTGGTTCATACTTCCATAATTTACTTTTATATACCAAATGCGAACCATACGGAGCTTGGTACTCTTTTACATCTTGGGTCAACGTAATAGTCCCTGTGGTCAATTGCTCTACTAATTGCCGCTCAAAATCTAATTCACGTACTGCTGCCATTATTTATACCCCCTGTAATTGTGCTACTCGTAATGTATACATATTATGTGCCACTCGTTGTTGCAAGGAACGCACTCGTAATTCCTTGTAATACACATCGCCGATTAATCGTTGTATTTCTAGCGGTGGTAACTTTGGAAGCTCTATGTCTTTCAATAGTTTTAAACTGTACCGAATCACTTGACTACCTTGCAAGTTTTGTTGGAACTGGCGTTTAATGCTGGGATGTTCATTAATAAGGAACATCATATATTTGCAGTCAATCTGTTTAGACGTAGGCACCATACGCACATAGTTCTGTGTGAAAATGTATCCTTCATGGTCTTTGCCCACGATAGTCGCTTCCCCAGAGATGGTACTGAATAGCAAATCTCCTTCTTCTAACAAATCTCCTGTGAAAGTCGTTTTAATTTGTTTCCGATCTTGTCGTTCACCTGACACACCATGTATATCTTCGTATAACTCATTTTGACCATATAAGGTATACGTTTTCGCCTCTCCTGTGACGTCTTCATCCAAGCGATATTGAGATACCCCCGTATTACTATGAAATAAGTCTTTAATACATACCATAGAAACCATCTCCTTTTCTCTAATTTTGCATTTAAAAAAATTACCGTGTATAACTTATGACTTAAGTATACACGGTAATTCTAAAAAACACAAGTGTGTAATTGTAATTTTTAAAAATTATTTTTTCGTAGCTTTCCCTTTATTTCCCCTTACCTCATTTACCATCTCTTTGATTAATGTCCTTTTGGTATTTTAGTTCATTTTTTAATGCTTTTTGAATAATCAATCTATTTCTATTATCCAATAATTGAGCGTAAAATTCTTTTTCTACATGACTTATATAAGGAATCTCTCTAATTATTGCATGAACGATTTCACTGTTATATTTTGGTGCTATTCGCTTAATTGCTTCCGCTATATCATTTGAACACTCATAATTATTTTTTCTATTATCAACTAATATATGGTAATAATTCATTCTAACATTGTTAAATTTAAATACAGAAACAGGATCATTTTTAGAAATTCTATTAAACGCGCTAGAATCATCAAGAAACTTCTTTTTCTCGTCTTCACTTAAAATTGGATATAAACTAGCCCCACAATCATATATTGGTGACATTCGTCTTATATTAGTTTCTTCATTAAATATATAACCCCAATTATTATGATGTCTATCTATATTTCCAATTAATGCATCTACAACAAACATATCCCAAAAGTATCGTTCCATCTCATCAGGTTTTACAACTTCTTGTTCTTTAATAAATTGTAATGTTTTTTCTAAGGATACGCCTTTATTATCGCTATTAATATGGTTTACCTTATTTTGTAATTCTAAGAATGAGCCTAAACTTTCTTCCTTTGACAAGAAATCTTTACATGCAACAACTAAATCATTATTATATGTGCAAAGAAATACATCTTGAACATCTAATCCAAGAGATTTAATGACTTTACATGAAATATACTCTGTAACACAAGAGTTAGCGTAGCTTGTATCTCTGTTATTTTGTCTAACTCTTTCAGGTAATTTCAATAAGTAGTATTCACCATTATCTCGTACAGAGTATTTTTTACCTGCACCACCATAAGAACGGTAACTTATTTCAATTCCATCTATATTAGAAAAATTCTCCATTGAGATTCCCCCAGTAATATTCATTTCTTAATTCATCAGCTTCTTCTTGACTAATAACTCGATCGCACCAAACCGAATTGATGACACTATAGATATTCATAATTTGCATTTTAAACTCAATTCTATTATTCATAGTTCGATCCTTTAAATATGTTTCTTTAGCTGTATTTAAAGCAGCAATTTCTTCTCGTAGGAAACGATAACCCTCTGAATTTATTTTCATAGTACCCTCTTTTCTATGAGCACGTTTGATGATTATAAATTCATTCATCTCATCTAGTGCTCCATTCTAACTCCAGTTCAGCCTTATTAATAATCTTCATTCTAGCATTTTCTTCTTTTGACAATTGTATTCCCATATCTGTTAATCCTTTTATATCTAGATCAGACAATAGGTTCATATATAATTGTCTATCACATTTATTAATAATAATAGGAGCAATCCCTTGTTGCAGACAAGAATGAACAATTAAGGCACGCCCAGTTCTTCCATTGCCATCAGAAAATGGATGAATTCGTTCAAATCGCAAATGTTGCTCCATAATAACTTTTATTTTCTCTTCCATAGTATTAGAGAGATGAAGCCTATATTCCAAAGTATGACACCAGTTTTTTAATTCTGATTGCACTAAATAAGGCTCTGTAGTTGTAAAATCAGCCCCTACGATTATATTATCAATCGTTTTAAGTGCTCCTGCATCTTCTCTAATATCTTGTAATAAATAACTATGAGTATCTTTTATTAGTTCAATGGTAATTTCCTTAAAATAATTATCTGTTAAAAATCCCATATATTTCTTATAGTTTTTGACTTCATAAAATTCACGCTCATTCATCGCTCTAGGAATGATACCATCTAATAAAATACATTTAGCTTCATATTGTGTCAGTGTATTCCCTTCAATAGCGGTACTATGGTGAGCCATTCTAACTAGCATATCATCCGCATAACTACATGAAAGTTTCAAGCTAATCATCTCCTTAATCAACGCAGTTTATACACCCGTATTACGTACTCCTCTGTAGTATTAGAAGTTCCTACACTCATATTACGCTTCCCTCTATTGTATTAGAATTTTTACAGCTCTTATACTAGATACTCGTATCTGTTTTAGACATCCACAATTTTTCAATTCCCAATCCAATAGCCACGCTTAGTGCAATGGCGCAGATTTCAAATATGGACGGTGTAATATATACTAATGGGCTACCTGTGAAAGCTGGCAATGCTTTCCCTGCCCAGACTTTCACAATATCTGGAATGTATCCACCGAACAGGATATGGGCATTGGTTGCCACCCACCACACTGCCATCACTACGATAGCCGTCACACGAGGCCATAACGCTGTGCGACGTGGGTATAAATATAGGACCATACTACCAATAGTGGTGAGCATCATGAACATTAGCCCAATAGATAGGCTAGCAACTAACCCTATAATGCTCTGTTGGTCTAACGACGCTTGAACAATGGGATTATTAAGATTTAGATACAGAACATCCCCTAAAAATAGCATTGGCAATGGCAACGCATAGGTAGAAATATTTAGGACTGTATCGATAAAGTAATGGCGTTCTTTGCGCGCCATCCAGCAATCTAATAGTTTCGCCGTGCCGATCATGAGTGCCACCACAACTAACATAGTCAACACCCAAACCAACATAACGTAGATAGGTTCTTTTGGCAAGGCAAACGGCAATACACCATTACCAAAGAAAAAGAATAGATTCCACCAAAGCCAAGAATATGTATAATGCCCTTTCCCTAAGTGAAAGTCAAATTGCCCTGCCAGTCTTGGCACCGCTTTCAGACCCAAAGGAATCCCCAAGGAGGCAATGACAAACATAATAATGCTAAATGTGTCGAACTGCCCTAAGCTAAATACTAAGCTTAGCGGAATAATCCAGAGCATGGACCAACTATAAAATTTTATATAACTTCTCATATTACACCTCTGTATTCTTTCCACCTGCTAATGCCAACACTAATGACAAGGTTACTTGGCAATACATGATGACAGCAAACACCACATCACGACCGATAGTCGATAAGTTCCACAACCAAGATAAATCCAAATTGTTGAACACTAGGAATGTACCACCTTGTACAAGTGCCCAAGCTATTACATACACACAAATCGGTATTCTGCGAGCCTTAGGACCAAATCCACTTTCACTAGAGCGTAAGTAAAAGACAGGAATGAACAGGGATAATACTCCATAGCTCACCCCTGCCACCATGGCGCTCATCCCCGTATGAATCGTATAAGCCCCTAGAGGAATCAATATAAAAAATATACTCATATACATCGTGCGTTGCACTACATCTTGTATGGTTGACATATAATTTCCTTTCTACAACAAATCATCTCATTGATTTTTTCTATGCATAATCGCTGTATCTAACAGCTTTTTCTTCCTTTCCTCTATATATAGCTTATAAAAATCTTTTTGCTCTACTGATATAGGTTCAATCGATTCAATCAAAGCAAAAATCTCCTCCATATCAATTTTTTGTACAATAGATTCTAAAGAATGCTCTAATTGCTTATTAGGATATTCTGTTAATACCTCAAACATATTCGCCTTTTTCCCATCTATTGTCACTGCAGAATTAGGAAATCTATAGATTCTTTCATTTAACAAGTCCGCATCATTTAGTATAGCCTTCAATAATTCTATACTAGCGGATGGTAATAATGTGGATCCACAATCATATACTGGAGCTAACTTCCAAATATGCGTATTTTTATTTACCAAAAACCCCCAATTACCATTGTGTCTATCAAAATTCCCTACTAAACTATCTACAACAAACATATCCCAAAAGCGTTCTTCCACTTGCACAGGGTCAATTCTATCTTGCTCATAAATACAAAACAGTATATCAGATAAATCTTTGCTATAGCCACTACTTTCACTGGTAATCACAGTATTTTTTAAAGATGCAAAATCTCTAAACTCTTCATCATCTGCAACAAAGTCTTTACAGGCAACAACAATTTTAGTCTTATTCGCCCTTTGATAGATACCTAACTCCGTTTGTTGCGCAAGAATTGATAATAAATTATATATACTACTAGAAATGTGCTCATTAACACATCCATGTGTATATGAAAGCTCATCCCTATTCTTTGATACTGGGGGAAACTTCAATAAATACTGTTCCTCATCAATGTAAATCCCTAATTTATTACCATTTGCTCCACCATAAGTTTTAAAAGTGTTAATTCTACAACCAGTAAAGTCTCGCATATTATCACCAAATATATTTTTCTCTTAAATAATTTGCCTCATCAATTGATATTTCATAATTATGTTGAGCGATATTGATAGATCCATAGAGTTCATCTAGCCATACATCAATATAACCACCATTTTCCAGAGCCTTTTTCAGACCTTGTATATCATTATATAAATAAGCAGGCAACAATTCTTCATTAATCATACAACTATGCTCCTTACTTAAATTAATATTATCTCTTTCTATAGTATAACAAACATCGGCCATCTTATAAATACATATGCATTTCAATTTTACAAACAAAAAAGCATCCTTACGGATGCTAATTATAATATACTAATTATAAGAACTCGATGTGAGTTAGGTTCATCACCGAAAGGTGGTGATACTATGCGTAATTATGAAAAGATTCAATTAATCATTGCTTTTCTTACCTTAGTAGTTGCCGTATTACAGTTACTAAAATAATTAGTAGTTAGTAATATAACGACCCTAGCGCTCCACACGTTAGGGTCATCATACGCGAAGATTTTAAGATGAACCTAACGCCAAACACACATCGGGTTCTTCTTGTTGTTACAACTATAGTATACCATATTTTAGGCTCTCGTCAAAGACGAGAGCCTTTATAAATATGTTATGCTACAACTGCTTCTACTTCGATGCAGTCATCGTTTGTTGTTTTAGGCTTTTCCAATAATGGAGTCATGCTATACATACCCACACCTAGTGTGAACAAGTTGTGAATCCATGCAGTGGAGCTAGGAGGCATTACGCCTAATACGCCCAATCCTACAAGACCACCATTCACGCCTACGATGGAGTTATAGTTAATTTTAATACGATCCATTAATTTCATGGAAATACGACGTAAGTCAACAATAGCAGTTAAGTTATCACTGGACACTGTGACATTGGCAATTTTTTGTGCAATTGGTGCACCTTCATTCATACCAATGCCTACATGCGCTTCAGATAACGCCAAGGAATCGTTGATACCGTCCCCTACCATCATCACTGTGTAGCCTTCTTCTTTTGCTTTACGCACGTAATCAGCTTTGTCAGTTGGCATAACTTCTGCATGAACTTCGTCAATACCAATTTCCGCTGCAACACGTTCTGCATTTTTACGGCTATCACCAGTCATCATAACGATTTTCTTAACACCTAACTCATGAAGTTCGCGGATAACAGTTTTCGCTTCTTCACGCACTGGGTCTTTAATACAAATAACCGCAGATAGGACGTTAGAAATCGCTAAGTATAGATAGGAACAACCTTCTGGAAGGCTTTCAAATTTAGCTTCTTCTCCAGCTGGAATTGTTGTTTTTTCATCTTCAAAAATGAAGTGATGGCTACCGATACGCACTTTGCGGTTACCCACTTTGGATGCAATGCCATGTGCCACAACATATTCTACTTTGGAGTGCATTTCTTTATGTGGTAAATGATGATCTTGCGCCGCTGTCACTACTGCTTTCGCCATAGAATGAGGGAAATGCTCTTCCAAGCAAGCTGCTAATGTCAACATGTCATCTGCATCATTACCGCCAAAAGGAATAATTTCTTGGAATACAGGTTCCGCTTTTGTCAACGTACCTGTTTTATCGAAGACGATCATATCTGCTTCTGCAATGCGTTCCATGAATTTACCACCTTTAACAGTGATACCACGATTGGATGCTTCTTGCATAGCGGATAATACTGCCAACGGAATGGACAATTTCAATGCGCAGGAGAAGTCTACCATAACGAAAGATAAGGCTTTCATCAAGTTGCGAGTTAAGGCAAAGGTTGCGAAAGCACCTAAGAAACTCACCGGTACTAATTTATCTGCCATGCGATATGCTTTTTGTTCCATACCGGATTTCATTTGTTCAGATTCTTCAATCAAGTTTACGATTTGCTCGAAACGAGTATGTTTGCTTGTAGTACGTACTTCGAAGGAACATTGACCTTCTTCTACGACGGTACCTGCATACACAGATGTACCTGCATCACGACGAACTGGTTCAGGTTCCCCAGTCATGGAGCTTTCATTCACAAGAACTACGCCATCCACAACTTGGCCGTCCAATGGCACCACTTCACCTTGACGAACTACAACTACGTCACCCACTTGTACTTCACCGATTGGTTTGCTCACTTCTACGCCGTCTACAAGAACCCAAACTTTGTCTACGTTCAAGGACATGCTTTCCGCAAGGTTAAGCACGGATTTACGTAATGTCCATTCTTCCAAGATTTCGCCGATGCCTAATAAGTACATCACAGCGCCCGCTGTGGAGTAATCTTTTTGCAATAATGCGGCACCGATAGCTACGCCATCTAATACTTCTACGGTCAATTTGCGTTTCCACAATGTTTTGATCGCTGTACCGATGAACTTGATACCATCGAACCAAGACCATGCTGCTGCAATAGGTGCTGGTAACACGATTTTTTTACCGATATAAAGCAATGTTTTATCGATCATTTCTTCTTTGTAACGCTTGTTGACAAGGCGAG
The DNA here is from genome assembly GCA_963516605.1 of uncultured Veillonella sp. GTDB lineage: Bacteria > Bacillota > Negativicutes > Veillonellales > Veillonellaceae > F0422. Next base: position 71,335 of record CAUQBP010000005.1, read on the forward strand.
GTGAAAGTTCATGCAATGCTGGTGCATTGGCTAAATCCAAATCGTTAAGTCCGAATAAAGCAGCTTTCACCGCATTTTCATCACCAGTATGCTTGATGATGATGTCCCCAGAACGAGTGTAGAAGTTCGCTTTGGTAATGGCTTCACAGGCCATCAATGTATCTTCGATATATTGAGCCTGTGCGTCATTAAACTTACGTCCCTCAATACGTACATGAAGACGACGGGACAAGCGTTGCAACATTTTAAATTGCATCATGGATTATTTTCCTTCTGTTAACACTTCTTCGTCACGAGTTTCGTTGATTTCTTGTGCTTCAGCTAAAATGCTGTCTGTGGAAGCTTGCAATTTTTCAGTTGTTTTTAAGATGCTGTCTTTTGCACGAAGGCCAGCTGCAACTACATTAGCGTATACTTTGCGAGCATCTTTAGAAGTTAATACTTTTACACCTACTGTGCCTAAAGCTAAACCAGCTGCGAATACATTAGCATCTCTTAAAGTTTCTTTTTTTACGTTGAACATTGTTAGTTCCTTTCTGTGATCTCCGTCACATTAATACATGAAAATATATTAAAATTAATAATTATAAAGATAAGAGGGGCCCGTGTTATCGGAGTCCCTCTTACCAAACTTATGGTATCGAATCAGTTACTTTTCTACCTGTTCTTCGTGGTCGCCACCGCAACCACAACCGCCACAACCAGCTCCAGAGTCTTTAGAGCCACCACAGCCGCATCCGCCGCCGTCATGTGTTGCGCTTTTATATACCCGGTATGCAACATAGAGAACAGCTAGTAAACCAATTGCGTATACAATAACACTATCCATAGTATACACCATCTCTTTCTCATTTTCAAGTACTTTTTTTGAAAATTATTTTGCGAATACAACAAACCGCATAATATCAATGAATTTTTGAAATAAAACTTTTCTCAATCTCAATTATATTGTTTGTTTACTATCAATATTGATTAGCCCAATCCCAAGGCACGTCCAATATGAACTGCAATGTATGCACCTACCCAAGCTAGGATACTAGTGTAAGCAAATACAGCACCGAACCATTTCCAGGAGTCCGTTTCACGTTTTAATACAGCCATAGTCGCCAAGCATGGTAAATATAGCAAGGCGAATACCATCAAGCCTAAACCGATGGCTGGGTTGAAGTCTGGATCAGTAGACAAGAATTCTTCCAAGGATTTAGAATCTGCATCACTTGCTTCGATCGCGTAAATAGTACCTAATGTACTTACCATTACTTCTTTCGCTGCTACTGCGGCTATTACGGCAATGTTCACACGCCAGTTAAATCCAAGTGGTTCCATTACAGGTTGAATAAAACGTCCTAATTCAGATGCATAGGATTGTTCAATTTTTTCTTTACCTTGTTGAAGATCTAATTCTTTGATTTCATCTTCTTCTGCTTTATGGTTTACATATAAAGCCCAAGCCACTGGATATAACTCTTCAGCTTTTAATTCTTCAAAGTATGCAGGTTCTTGTGCAGCTTCTTCTTGAGTTGCTTCTTCTGCTGTAGCTTCTTCCTCTTCAGCTGGCGGGTCATCTTTATGCTCTTCGTCTAAGGCAAGCATTTGACCTAAGATATCATTCGCCTCTGCTTGTTGTTCTTCTGTTACCAACATAGCATTCACTAAAATCTCATCTGCCATCTGAGCATGTGTCATTGTCACTTGTTCACGAGCTGCATCATAGTCTTGAGAGTATTCTACATCTTGTGGGAAGGATGTTAAGAACCAAATCAAGATGGATGCTGCCAAGATAAATGTACCCGCTTTTTTAAGGTACATCACAGAACGTTCCCACATATGAATGCCTACGGAACGAAGTGTTGGCATATGGTATGGAGGCATTTCCATTACGAATGGTTCTGCTTCACCTTTAAATACATACGTACGAAGTACTTTTGCAGTTACAACAGCTACGACGATACCCAATGTATAGATACCTAACAAGATCGTTGGTGCATCTTCTGGTGGGAAGAATGCTGCTGCTAATAATGTATATACTGGTAAACGAGCACTACAACTCATGAATGGAGATACTAAGATCGTAATCATACGGTCTCTTGGGTTATCTAGGATACGAGCACCCATGATGGATGGTACGTTACAACCAAAGCCCAATAACATAGGGATGAAAGATTTACCATGTAAACCTACACCACGCATCACGCGGTCGATAACGAATGCCGCACGAGCCATGTAACCAGTATCTTCTAAGAAAGAAATACATACGAATAATAGAACGATGTGAGGGATAAAGCTAATAACAGCCCCTACACCACCGATGATACCGTCATTCAACAAGGATTTTAACAATCCATCTTCTAAATTAGCGCCGATGAAATCTGTTAATAATTTGAAAGCACTTTCCAACCATCCTTTAGGATATTCTGCTATGTTGATAACTAAGTAGAACATAACCCACATGATGCATAAGAAGATAGGAATCCCCAACCAACGGTTCGTTAAGATTTTATCGATGTTGTCAGATTTAGTATCTTTATGTTCAGGCACTACTTCAAGAATGTTGTTGAATACCTCTACTGCAAAACGGTGACGATATTCTTGGAATACGATATCCATATCAACAGATTTGTTCAATTCTGTGCGCAATGCTTCTGCTTTGCTAAGCACCACACCAGATTTGTCTAATTCTTGTACTTTTTCTATGATATCTGTATCTTGTTCTAATAACTTGATAGCTACCCAGCGATGTGGATAACGACCAGTGTCAAGTTTTGCCACTTCTACTTCTAATTCTGCGATAGCTGGCTCTAATACTTCGCCATAGTTAACGCGAACATTAGGGATTTTGCGTTCTTTAGATACTTTCACAATGCCACGTAGTGCATCTTCTGTACCTTTATTAACACGGCCGATAGTTTCTACTACTGTGGAACCTGTTAATTCTTCTAATTTTTTATTATTGAACTTTAAACCCATTTCTTTTGCCACGTCTACCATGTTCAAAACAAGTAGCAATGGTTGTTCTAATTCAATTAATTGTGCTGTTAAGTACAGGTTACGTTCTAGATTGGACGCATCCACTACGTTGGCAATCAATTCTGGATTTTCATTGATGATAACGTTACGTGCTGCCAATTCATCGAGAGAACGTGCTGTTAAGGAGTACGTACCTGGTAAGTCGATGATTTCAATGTCATGACCATCAATTTTCGTTTCCCCAACTTTTTTCTCTACTGTAACACCTGCGTAGTTACCTACGTGTTGACGGGATCCCGTCATATTGTTAAAAATACTTGTTTTACCACAGTTAGGGTTACCCGCTAAAGCAACCTGAATCTTGGTATGTGTGTTGTCTGCCATCTTAGCAATTCTCCTTATTGGACTTCAATTTCGATCATTTGTGCTTCACTTACGCGTAGTGATAATTCGAAGTTTTTCACTTTGATTTCCACTGGGTCTGCTAATGGCGCATACTTCATAACGCGCACAGCCGTTCCTGGTACAACACCCATGTCCACCAAGCGATGCTTAATGTTGCCAGATCCATTGATAGCTACAACAGTACCAACTTCACCGGGCTTCATCTCGGATAATTTCTTAACCATAGTACACCTCCTACATACAAAACATAACAACCAAACCTATCATATATAATTATATGAGTAATATTTATATTATAGCACATTATAAAATATTATCAATAATTAATCTCGTTTTATTTTTATCGTTTTGTGAAATTATAAATCTATTTTTATCAAGTGTATTTTGTGCAAACAGTCTATTTATCAAGAGTATATTAATCATGCCTTTTTATTATTCTCAATTTTTCTTTTTAATTAATAATGATATGTAAGGTATATATTTCTCATTATCTATAACTAAAAATGATTCTACAATACTTATAAAGAATACCTATTTGGAGCTAATACCCTTTCCTTCACAACTAAACCATCTATTCCATGGCATTACATCGCTATGTGAAAGAACTTTAACAGGTCCACCTAGCTAGAAATATGATATAATAATACCATTAAGTCATTTAGAAACGGAGATACATTATGAAATCATTTCAATCCTTAGGCATCGTGCCTGAACTGATACAAGCATTACAAAAGGTGGGCGTGAAAGAACCAACGCCGATCCAAGAAAAATCGATTCCCCTCATCTTCAAAGGACAAGATGTAATCGCCAAAGCACAGACTGGAACAGGTAAAACCTTGGCATTCTTGTTACCATTATTGCAACGCATCCACGTAGATGTGCAACAAGAACAAGCACTCATCATCGCCCCTACACGTGAGTTAATCCAACAAATTGCAGAGGAGGCTCGTCACTTAGGCGCTATCTTAGGAGTAGACGTATTACCCCTGATTGGAGGCAGAACGATCGAAGGCCAATTGCAAAAGCTAGGTCGCCGTCCTCATGTCATCATTGGTACACCTGGTCGTTTGCTGGATCACGTCAACCGTGGTACGTTACACTTGAACTCCATCCGCCGTGTTGTGTTGGACGAAGCGGACCAAATGCTTCATATGGGATTCTTACCAGATATAGAAAAGCTTATTAGTGGCACTGACGGTAAACGTCAACTATTAATGTTCTCCGCTACCATACCAGATAAAATCCGCAACTTAGCAAAAGCCTATATGCAAAAACCTACCTCTGTGACTGTACAAGGGGAAAACATTACCCTCGATACGATTGAACAAAAAGTATACATGATGGAAGAACAGGATAAAGTGAACCGCCTTGTGGTGATGCTAGAAGCAGATAATCCATATCTAGCTATCGTATTCTGTAACACAAAAGAAGGAGCTATCAAACTCGCCTACGATTTAGCTCGCAAAGGTGTAGATCTTGGTGAAATTCATGGAGATATGACACAGGGCCGTCGTACGCAAGTCTTGAAAGAATTTGCTAAAGGCAATCCCCCTATTTTAGTAGCTACAGACATTGCCGCTCGTGGTATCGATATTGAAGGCGTTAGCCACGTATACAACTTTGATGTACCACATGACATGGATTACTACATTCACCGCATCGGCCGCACCGGACGTGCCGGTTCCACTGGTATTGCTGTTACTTTCGCTACACCAGCAGAAGAAATTTGGGTGCGCCGCATCGAGCGTTCCATCCAAGCTACGTTAACGAAATATACAAAAGATGGTCAAGTCAAAACAAAAGGATCTGGCTTAGCTCCTAGGAAGGAAACTGCTAGTAAGAAACCTAAGATTAAAAGTACCTACCAAGCAACAAAAGCAAAAGCTCACAAAGCTCATGGTCATAAAGGTGCTAACACACGGGTACGCCGTGCAAAGTCTAGTAGCTCTAGCAATCGTAGTCGAGGTAAACGATAAGTTTCTGGTATCGATAGGCAGCTCTTCTAAGAGATGTATTCGTCGCGTAACAACATATTACAAAAAAGGCTATAATTAAACAGCCCCAATAAAAGGGACGGTAACAAAATAGCCTACATATAAAATAGAGGAAAGTTGAACCAAAAGTATCAACTTTCCTCTATTTTTATATTCTAATCAGCAAAAAGGCTCCCCTGTTATTGACACCCCCACTATGCCAAATACCTGTGCTTACTTCCGATTCGCATAAATAGCAGGCTTCCCCTCTACATCGGCACAAGTAGTTCTACAAGCTTGACCTTCGCTACATTTCCAAACTGGTTCAGGTTGTGATTCATACTGTATAAGGTATCCCTTTTTACATCGTGGGCATGTGTATTCCTTATGTGTATCATCCAATACTTTTCCATCCGACAATGGTATGGGAGGCATTATCTCTTCCCTAGGTCCTTGTGGCATCGACACTTTAGTCATTGATGACGTGTTTGCCTTGGTAACTCTTGGTTCCCTAGCTCCTGATACATCTTCCTTTGGTGATAATACATTTTCCGTGTATTTGCATGTAGGGAATTTAGAACATCCATAAAACTCCCCAAACTTTCCTTTCCGTAGGAGCAACTCCCCTGTTTTACACTTTGGACAAGATCGTCCTGTTTGTTGCGCTATGGAAGGGGTCCGGTTCGGTCCCGTTCTTATGCCATCTGTCAACGACTTAGGCATAGCTATCTTAGGTGTATTTCCTACTCGTTGTTTTACATCCTCAATCAGTTGTACAACGAATTTTGTTTGGTCTTCTAAAAACACATCAATCCGTTCAGTTCCTTCGCTCATTTTTGCTAAGCGCTCTTCCCACTGTGCCGTCGCATCAGGGTACAGCAAAGAATCTGGTAGTGCATCTACCAAGGCATAGGCAGACTCTGTAGGAATTAAAGTTTTCTTTTTCCCCTCTTCTTTGAGGAAAGGATTCTTCTTATTATGAATTAAATCTTCAATGATCGTAGCCCGTGTCGCCTCTGTTCCGATACCCGACACATCTTTTAATTGTTTTTTTAACTCTTCATCTTTTACATATTTGTGAATTTCCTTCATTGCCTGCACCAAGGTTGCAGAAGTAAAACGGCTTGGTGGTTTTGTTTTCCGTTGGTCCACCTTACTATCCTTTGCCGTTACAGCATCCCCTTTACGCACGGCTGGCAAGGACTTTTCTTCATCCTCTTGATTTTCTTCTGATTCTTCTGTAGATTTCACCTTTTTATATAATGCTTTCCACCCCAAATCGATAACGACACGTCCCGTTGTGGTAAATAGTTCCTCTTGGTGTGTCACTTCGATGCGAGTATGCTCATACACATGCTCTGGGTAAAATTGCGCAATATAGGCTTGGGCGATGAGGAAGTAAATGTTTTGCTCCCCCTTGGATAAGGTATGTAGTGGGCAACGTACTGTAGTGGGAATAATGGCATGATGGGCTGTGACCTTGCTGTCATTCCAAGCACGGCTTTTAATGGTAGGATTCGCCTCCTTTGCCCACATAGCTAATTCCTTATGACCCATATTTACCAGGTTCGACAGGATTGCTTTTCCATCTGAAAGTTGATTTACCGGCAAATATTCACAATCTGACCGAGGATAGGATGTATATTTTTTCTCATATAATTTCTGTGCAATATCCAGCACTTCCTGTGGCGTATAGTTATATAGTTTACCAGCCACAATTTGTAGGGACGACAGGGAGAATGGCAAACGCTGTCCTTCCTTTTTCTTTTTCTTTTCCACTAAAGAAATCGTACCTTCTGGGGCCTGCATCAATCGATCGCGCAAGTCATTGAGGATAGCCTGATCCAGCATGTGCCCATCAGGGTCTAATCCTTGTTGCGTATCTTTCGGTTTCCAAGTAGCCCAAAAGTCTCCCTTTTCATGTCCATATTGAACTTGCAACACATAATATTCTACAGGCACAAAGTTTTGTAACTCACGTTCTCTCCGTACCACCAGTGCCAAGGTTGGCGTTTTTACACGACCAATCGGAAAGGTCACTTTATTTCCTAAATGCTGTTGCTCTAACGTATAGGCCCGAGATAAATTCATCCCCATCAACCAATCCGCACGGGATCGCGCTAAGGCAGAATCTTTTAAAGGTTGGTATTTCTTATTATCCTGCATATGCTCTAAGGCGTAATGCATAGATTTTTCATCTAACGCATTGAGTAAAATACGCTCTACAGGCTTGGTATTGCCCAAATAATCCAGCATTTCATCTATCAACAATTGACCTTCCCTATCTGGGTCACCTGCATTGACAATGGTCGTCGCTTTTTTAATTAAACCACTAATGACTTTGAACTGTTTAGCACTGGATGATTTAATTTTTAATTTCCAAGAGGTGGGCAAAATTGGCAAAGATTCAAATCTCCAAAATTTATATTTCTCATCATAATCACCTGGCTCTACTTGTTCTAGCATATGACCAAAAGCCCAGGTAATCACATCGTCGCCCTGCACGATATACCCATCATGTCGCTTGGCGTTCTGTGAGTTTGGTAACACTTGGCTTAACTCTCGCCCTACACTGGGTTTTTCCGCAATAAATAAACGCATATGCTCCCTCTTCCTATCTACTACTATGTATAACTATTTCCTACTATTAATGACTTTTTATTACTTTCTATTATTATAGGTGTTCTTTACACTGGCTTTTATTATACTACGATTGCACACCAAAATTAAACAGGTACCTACTTTCTCAAGACTTTGCAAAATAATCTATTTCTGTACATTTTACAACTGTTATTTCATAGATATAATACGCACACATCCGTTTCAACTTACAACACATCTCACCGTAAGACTACTATAGATATGATACCCCCATCCTTTTCAATATATCTTAACATTCTACCAAAATATTTCTCTAGTCATCATTCATAATCCTCTAAAATTTCCTACCAGTACTACTTTTACATAATTATAGCAAATGCACCGTACTGATGCATCGCAACTATACAACACTTTTCCTAACTTTCACTATCCAATCCTATACAGGCAGGCCTGAAATAGTATATAATTTTAAAGATATGAAAGTATATACCATATACATGGATTAATAGAGGTGAATTATGACATTTTTAGAAGAAGTAACTCGGCGCCGTACGTTCGCCATCATTTCTCACCCAGATGCGGGTAAAACAACATTAACGGAAAAACTACTACTATACGGTGGTGCTATCCACTTGGCAGGTTCTGTTAAGTCTAGAAAAACACAAAAATATGCCGTATCTGACTGGATGGAAATTGAAAAGCAACGTGGTATCTCTGTTACGAGTTCCGTTTTACAATTTGATTACGATGGTCATCGTGTGAACATCCTAGATACCCCTGGTCACCAAGACTTCTCTGAAGATACATACCGTACCTTGATGGCAGCCGATAGTGCTGTCATGTTGATCGACGTGGCAAAAGGTGTGGAAGCACAAACAAAAAAATTATTTGCCGTTTGTAAAGAACGTGGTATTCCTATCTTTACCTTCGTCAACAAAATTGACCACTTCGGTCGCAACCCATTCGATTTAATGGAAGAAATTGAAAACTCTCTCGGCATTCGTGCTGTTCCGATGAACTGGCCTGTAGGTATCAACGGGGAATACCAAGGTGTGTACGACCGGGAAACGAACACCGTAGAATTGTTTGAAAAAGATGAATCCCATGGCCAAAAGAAACTTGCCTCCACCAAAGGCGATGTACATGACCCAGCGTTCCGCGAACTATTGGGAGAAGAAGTACATCAATCCTTAATCGATGACATTGAACTTCTCGACGTGGCTGGTGATGCGTTCGATTTAGAAAAAGTCAAAGCTGGTGAATTAACACCAATGTTCTTCGGCTCTGCTATGACGAACTTTGGGGTGAAACCGTTTCTCGAAAAATTCTTGGAACTAGCTCCAATGCCAGCCCCACGTGTGGCCCGTGAAGAAACGGTAGAACCTACGTCAGAAGACTTCTCTGCGTTCGTATTTAAAATCCAAGCCAACATGAATCCAAATCATCATGACCGTATTGTATTCATGCGTATTTGTTCTGGTAAGTTTGAAAAAGGCATGAACGTACTTCACCAACAATCTGGTAAAACATTACGGTTATCTCAACCACAGCAATTCTTGGCTACAGAGCGCACTATCATTGATGAAGCTTACCCAGGAGACATCATCGGTGTCTTCGATGCAGGTACTATGGGTGTAGGTGATAGCTTATGTGCATCCAATCACAAAGTGACATTCAGCGACTTCCCTGTATTCCCACCAGAGTTCTTCGCTCGTGTGACACCAAAAGATTCCATGAAACGGAAACAATTCTTAAAAGGTATGACGCAACTCGCTCAAGAAGGTGCTGTACAAATCTTTGAACCTCTCTACTCTATGGACTCTTTCGTAGTAGGTGCCGTAGGTATGCTTCAATTTGAAGTACTACAATACCGTTTAAAACACGAATACGGTGTCGATCTTGTGAACAACTCCTTGCCATATGGCGTAGCTCGTTGGATCGATGGCGAAGTCGATGTGAACAGTTTAAAAGGTATGGACAATGCCATGATTGTAAAAGATAATCGTGGCCGTCTTGTAGTACTTATCTCCAACGAATGGCAAATGGGTTGGGTAGTAGAACGGAATCCTGATGTGACATTCTTACATGCACCAAAACTGGAAGCATAAACACACATACAAATGAGATCTTATGTCTATGGGAGCTATTCCTATTAGATTCCCTATCTATACAATAAAAAAACCGCCTAGGCGATACTATTTTGTATCCTCTAGGCGGTTTTAATATGCTCTAGTATATGGTATTTATATTTCGTATTGCCAATTTGCTGATATTTTTGTATCAGAAAAGTTCCTAAAATAACGGCTCCATATCTGCTAACCCTTTTAGGTTCCACTCTAGTAATTTATCATGGATGCGCCACATAAAGGCATTTTCCCATGGATAATGTAATCGAACCCAGAAGTTTTCGAATGGTGTATCATTAAAGAATACCGCTTGTCGTGGCAAGTTAAATAGATCTTGTCCTGGTTCTACATTCCCTGCTTGCACGGTAAAGGCCATACGATAACCACTTTCCTCAGAAATTTTATCTATATCCTTGTTAGCAAATCCACCTGGATACGCAATGTAACGAACAGGATGTTTCATGCGATCTTCTAAGACTGCTTTCGAGCTAATAAGTTCATCCCGTGCTTGATCTAAAGACATATTGCGTAAATCTTTATGATTCACTGTATGACTTTGGATATCGATACCATTTGCTTGCATTTCTTTCAATTGCTCTACATTGACAAATCGATTTTCTCCAATGGAACTAGTAATCATAAACAAGGTAGCTTTCATATTATATTCTTTCAGAATTGGCATAGCATGTTTATAGTTATCAATATACCCATCATCGAAGGTAATTAGCACTGGCTTATCAGGCAATTCCGCTCCCTTCGTCACGTAATCGTACAACTCATCCATAGTAATTGTATGATATCCCTCATCATGGAGATATTGCATTTGTTTCTTGAACTCTTCTGGAGGCACCACCAAGGAGTGACGAATTCCCGTATCAATACGATGATAATTTAAAACAGGTACACCTACAGCCTTATAGTCCCAAGATCTCTGATACTGTATCCCAAAGTATAAACCGATAGCTACAATAAGCCCCACTATTCCTATAATAATTCGTTTCACATTAACCTCACATGTAAGTAACTTTACCTAATGATATACAATTACAAAACAATATAAATCTACCTATATTATAGTACCACAGTTCACTAAATTAATCAGTTATTTTTCATAAATTTATCCCTTCTACAAGGAAAATTACACGCATTTCACTTTTCCAGTTATATCATTTTTGCATTTATATTATGATATAAAGTTATTATAGTTATATAATGTATACATCATGCATTATCAAGTACAACCTTTCATACGTGTATATTTCTACATTCTATAGAATAACACTTACAATTGTTTGCAATTTATAATAACTTTACTTTAACTATCATTGATGAAAATACCTCATACTTAGCACCATGGTGCCAAAAATCACTATGACGAAGCCCCCTATTTCATGCTATGATAAGGACATAAGTTTTATCTAATATGCATCTTGTTCCAAAGGGGGTTGTACTATGAAAGGTCTTATCGACTTGAGTCTAGTCAATGGAATCTGGACATTAAAACTGTCTATGATTCAAACGGTAGCCTTAGCTATTGTTACATTATATTTAGGGGAATTCATCAAAAAACATTCTCCATTCCTACAACGTGTGAGTATGCCTGCACCTGCCGTAGGTGGTTTACCATTTGCATTTTTATGTGCCTTCTTATCCTATTATAAAATTGTAAACATCACCTTCGACAGTGCCTTGCAATCATTCTTAATGTTAGCCTTCTTCACCACTATCGGGCTTATGGCCAGCTTAAACGTTCTTAAAAAAGGTGGCGTCGCTATTATCTTTTTCTGGATTATATGTACCATCTGGATTGTCTTCCAAAATGGTGCTGGTATTTTGATTGCAAAAGCAATGGGCATTGAACCAATCTTCGGTATCATGGCTGGATCTGTATCCATGATGGGGGGGCTAGGTACAGCAGGCGCTTTCGGTCCTCACTTTGAACAACTAACAGGGATTCCTGGTGTGGCTTCTGCCGCTATCGCAGCTGCTACCTTCGGTATGGTAGCTGGTACCTTGCTAGGTGCTCCTGTAGGTGACCGCATCATCAAAATGCACAATGTCCCTACTCCAGTCGATCATCCTGAACTATTAGAAGCTGACGGTATTGATATTAATGAATCCGACTCTGAAAGTAAACTATTCGATTTACAATCATTAATGCATGTCATTGCCTTCGTAGGTATTTCCTTAGGTCTTGGTACATTAGTCAGTGCTCTACTATCTTCCGTATTCGGTCCATTACCTGCCTACATTGGTGCTATGATCGTCGGCGCTTGTATTCGTAACTATGCTGACTTCACTGGTCACATTTCCATTAATGGTGCTGCTTTAGATGCAGTTTCTAATGTATCTTTAAGTATCTTTGTTACAATGGCTATTAATAGCTTGAAATTAGCACAATTAGTTGACTTAGCACTACCTTTAATGGCAATCTTAGCAGCACAAATGGTGTTAATTACAATCTTTGCATACTTAATCTACTGGTTGTTCAAACGCAACTACGATTCTGTTATGTTAGGTGCTGGTGCTATCGGTTTCGGCTTAGGTGCTACGCCAAATGCTTTGGTAAACATGTTGTCCTTGGCTTCTAAATACGGCCCATCTCCAAAAGCATGGTTAGTCGTATCCTTAGTAGGTGCCTTCCTCATCGACTTTGCTAACGCATTCTTAATCACATTTATGGCAAAATTGATTTAATTATTGCTCAAAAGACAGTCTTTGCTTGCAAGGACTGTCTTTTTAATTTATACATTTTTATCATACTTTCTATCTTTTTTATGAAATAGCACTATGATATAATAATTTTAGTTATTATATTCTAATATGTGGAGGGACATAGTATGAGTAACTTTTATAATGAAGCTAGACAATTTGCAGAACAATTTATCGATCCAATTGCTAGAGAGATTGATGAACAAGAGCGCTTCCCTGAGGAAGTATTTAAAGAATTAGGAAAAGCTGGATATTTCAAATTGATGATTCCTACAGAGTTAGGTGGCTTAGGAAAAACAATGAAAGAACATGCAGAAGCATGCCGTGCTTTTGCTAAATCTAGCGCCACTGTCGCATTATGCTATATGATGCATAATGTAGCTTTGAACTGTATCCTTTCCTATGCAGATGATGCACTAAAATCTAGAATTTGCAAAGATATTATAGAAAATGAAAAATTTATGGCTCTAGCTTACAGTGAATTGGGTACGGGCACTCATTTCTATATTTCTGATGTAAAAACAGCTTTCAAAGATACATCTGTTGTATTTAATGGTCTAAAAAGCATGGTTACCTCTGCGGAATATGCTTCTTATTACTTAGTCCTCACTCCTTCTGACGTAGAAGGTGGCATTGATAACTGGGTATTCCCATTGAGTACTCCTGGCTTAGATTTCAAACCGTCCACATGGCATGGCCTTGGTATGCGTGGCAACGTATCTTGTCAAATGGAAATCAATGATGTGGAATTAGATAAAGGCTTACGTATTGGTACTGCTGGTTCTGGCGTAGACCAAGTATTCACGATCGTGGCAACGTACTTCATCACTGGTCTTGCGGCTGTGTACACTGGTTTATGTGAAGCTATTTTAGCGGAAGCCATTAACCATACTACAAGCAGAAAATACCCTGATGGTAAATCCCTCAGCGAAATTGAAACTGTACAAATTCACTTAGCAAAAATTTACAGCCAAACTAACTCTGCTATCCTTAGCACCAACGAAGCAGTTCGCAGCTTCTTAGCTAATGATGCCGACATGTTAGCTAAAATACTATCCGCTCGTATTGTTGCCAGTGAAACAGCTATTGAATTAGCTCGTTTAGGCATGCGTGTAGGTGGTGGTAAAGCCTATAACCGTGCAGGTAATATGGAACGTTATTTACGTGACTCCTTTGCTAGTCATATCATGGCTCCTAGCGTAGACGTATTAACAGTATGGTTAGGTAAAGCTATTACAGGACAACAACTACCATAAAAAACAATACACATAACAAGTAAAAGGGGAAACTAACATGTCCCCTTTTTCCTTAATTCACTAGTATTATTGACAATGAGGTATACACCTATGAACAAATTAAGAATTGGCGCTGTTATCTATAATCCAAAAGTAACTGTTATCTGGGGCATTATTGCGAAGTTTTTTGAAGATGAACAATTCCCTATCGAACCAGTGTATTACAAAGATTACAAAGCACAAGTAGATGGTTTATTAGCTGGCGAAATTGATGTGGCATGGAACTCTCCATTAGCTTGGTTAGATACACATATTCGTACAAAAGGAACGGCTTTAGATGGCTCTATGCGTGATACTGACCAAAATCGTTGCTCATATTTAGTAGTAAAAAACAATAGTGGCATTACTACTCTTGCTGATTTAAAAGGTAAAACCATTGGCTTTGGCGCTATCGACTCTCCACAAGCTCGTTTAATTCCAATTAACCATTTACATACTCATGGATTAGAGTTTGGTGCCGATTATCTAGAAAAACGCTTTGATATCGGTGTAGGTCTTCATGGTGACCATGTAGGTGGTGAGTTAGATTCAGCTATGGCTCTAAAACATGGCGAAGTAGATGCTACTTGGATGTTAGATTTAAACTACAACACTTGGATTGGTGATGGTACCCTAGACGAAAGCCAAGTGACAATCCTATCTAAAACTGACCACTTCGATCATTGTATTTTCTCTGGTCATCCAAATCTTGAAAAAGATAGATTTGAAAAGTTCATCGAAGTACTTCACAAAATGGATTATAACAACCCAGATCATAAAGAAATGATGGATATGGAAGGTCTTAAACAATGGGTGTATGGCCGTACTACTGGCTTTAAACAAATTGAAGAGGCGAACGAATATTTACACTTCTTTAATGACTTTCACGGAGAATAATATGGATACTTCCTCCTTTATGATCTCACTGCTAGGTAGCATGCCTAGAAGCAAAGAACTGCTAGGTGCTAAACGAAAGTTACTAAAAGGAACGATTGATGCATCCACCTATGAAGAGTTACTGGATACGGAAACAAAATATATTGTGGAACTTCAAGAAAAAAATGATATAGATATCATTACCAACGGAGAACTGCGTCGTGATAACTATGTATCCTTCATCGCAGAACGTTTACATGGAGTTACTATGATGAGCATGGCAGATATGTTGGATTACATCGAAGATAAACAAGGTTTCGAACAGATTTTAGAGATCTTGGATGTACCTGCTATCAGTATAAAGAATGCCATTTGCACCGGAAAAGTTACCTATCACAAACCACTAGTCGCTGACGAAATGGTCGCCTTAAAAAAGATGACAAATCGAAAAGTAAAAGCCACTTTACCTGGCCCTTACTTAATGACCCGTTCTATGTGGTTACCTGCCTTATCTAGCAAGTTTTATACTTCTAAAGAAAAGCTAGGGAAAGATATTATCCAAGCATTGAAACAAGAAATTGATGCCTTAAGTGCTATCGGTGTAGATATCGTACAATTTGATGAGCCTGTATTAACAGAAGTTGTGTTTTCTGAAGGAAAAACTAGATCTTTCATGTGTGCTGCTTTGTCAGAGAAAAAAGATCCTACGGAAGAATTAGCCTTTGCAACGCAACTGTTGGAGGCTGTTGTTTCCTATGCTAAGAAAAAAGGTATCTTAGTATCACTTCACGTCTGTCGTGGTAATTGGAGCCGTAATGAAAGTATTTTATTAAAAGGTCCTTACACACCTTTGGTGCCGCTCTTCGAAACGGTATTGCCTCATATTTTAACATTAGAATTTTCAACGCCTAGAGCAGGAGAAATTTCCTCCTTGCTAAGTAGTACTAAACTACGAGAGCACTGTATTCTAGGTCTAGGTGTCATGAATCCTAGAACGGATGAAGTGGAATCCCTAGAGAGCATTGTAGATCGAGTGAAAGAAGTCCTTCAATTCTTGCCTAAGGACCGTGTATGGATCAATCCAGATTGTGGATTTGCTACCTTTGCCAATCGTCCAGTTAACAGTCTAGATATCATCGACAAAAAACTGGCTCGTCTCAAAGAAGCAAAAGATCTATTGAGGTCTACCTATGAATGATATCTATGAGTCCACTCATTACGACCTATCCTTACGCGGTGTATTGATGGATGATACTTTCAAAGTATACACAGCGAATGATGCCATACCAGTGACTAGTGATGTTAACTTTGATATCCAAGGTGATGCGAAGAGTAGCCTTAACTATTTTGCCTCATCTATTATGGGTGGCATTGCCCACACGATTATCAACGAAGGAAAATGCTTTCATCTTGACATAGAAGAACTAGAAGGTAAAATACACATTACCTTAGCAGAGCCCTTAACCATATTAGGTGTGAAAGGGTATGAGGAAGCCCCTTCTATTACCGCATGTCATATTACGTATTATGTATATGCAGACACCGATGATGATACACTCATGTCCGTTTGTCACAATGCTCTACAAAAAAGTTATATTTATCACACGCTACAACGTGCTATGGAGCTAACCATACAGTTTACGCCTTTAGTATAATCTAGTACACAAAAAGGACTATACCCATCTATTGGGTATAGTCCTTTTTATTGTTTATTTGTAAAGTTTTGAAGTCAGTCGCATGCACAAAATAGAAACTCTATTTCCTCATCAATGAGGAAGAAATATATCCTTGTTTAGCCAACCTTTACATATATTATCTTTCTTGATCTAGCTCATACCAAGCATTGCCGATACGAGCAAATTCATCTAATGTGAATGTCTCTCCACGATGTGATCCATCAATATTAGCTTTTGCCAAAATAGCTTCGATGGCTTCTTTGCTCAGTCCAGTGGTCTTCATTGTGTTGCTGAACGTCTTACGCCGTTGTGCAAAACCTGCTTTCACAGCACGGAAGAAATACGCTTCACTATGGACTTTTACAGGTGGTTCACTGCGCAATGGACAACAAATCACGGCACTAGTCACCTCAGGAGCCGGTAAAAACGCCTTAGGTGGAACATCCATGACAATATATGGGTCTGTATAATATTGCACCGCTACCGATAAAGCACCATACATTTTTGTACCTGGCTTAGCAATCATACGCTCTGCCACTTCTTTTTGCACCATTACTACTAATCGTTCAATCGGTAATTTAGATTCTAGCAAGGACATAATTATTGGTGTCGTAATATAGTATGGTAAATTCGCTACTACCTTGAACGGTTTATGATCCATTAATTCTGGGATATTGACTTTTAAAACATCCCCATGAATGATGCGTACATTATCGTATGCCTCTAAGGTCGTGTCTAAGACCTCTAACAAACGTCTATCTAGCTCTACAGAGGTAACGTTAACCCCACTTTGTGCCAAACCTTGCGTTAAGGTACCAATCCCAGGACCTACCTCTAACACCGCATCGCCGGCTTCTAATTCCGCAGCCTGCACAATCTGATCCACCACAGTGCGCTTAATCAAAAAATTTTGCCCTAATTTTTTACTCATTTGAATGCCAAACCGTTTACATATATAGTGTACAACCTCTGGACTTGCAATGACTGATTCTATCATGTATTCTCCTACTGTATTTCTTCTTCTGAAAGTGCTTTGAAAAATGCGTCCCGACTAATTCCATAATGGTTCAAACGGTACAAAAACTGCTTCCCATTCCCATAGCCTATTCCTAGCTTAGCACCAACACGAGCCCTCATAGCAGCACTGCTAGACCCTCCACTCAAATCATGTTGCACTAGATCTTGCATGGTGAATAGCTCAGATGATTCCATGGATTCGATATGCAGCACTTCTAGCGCCTTTCGTATAGACTCAGGGCTAGCTTGCTCAATCCCAATATCATCATTGGCATAGGCTTCCTCTCTTGGCACAAAGGCGTGCTGTGCCAACGGGAATCGCTTCGTCAAAAAACGTCGAATCCGCTCACCTGCATAATCTGGATCCGTCAGAATAATGATCCCCCTCTTTTCATAAGCATCCTTAATCCGACTGAGCACAGGCTTACGCAAATTAAACCCTTCCGTAGCAATACACTCCACCTCTAAGGCTTGTTGCACCCGTTGAATATCTGATTTTCCCTCAACCACCAAGACCTGTTTTAACATAAGCTCCTCCACAACATAGTATTTTATTATTATACCACATCTCGAAACCTATGGCATGCTCTATCAAAAACTGGCAACGCAGTCATTAACTATACATACATCTAAGACACATAGTTATAACTGGATAGTCTTGTAACACTGTATCCTTATAAATTCACATGCAAAAGACTGCAATATACCTCCGAAGAAACTAGCAAACCACACATAATCCAAAATTGCTAAATAATGCCGCCCCCTCCGAGACGAACGCAATTAAACGTAGTAGTCTATGGCGTTCCTCACCACTAAAATTTTAAAATATAAAAGAACACGGCATACAATTCTCTACATAAACACTTGCAACGGATCCATAAACTATACACCTAAGAAACATAGTTATTACTGGAGCGTCTTGTGACACTTTATCTTTATAAATCCACATGCAAAAGACCGCAATATACCTCCGAAGAAACATTATGAAATACCGTTTCTGAGGGGGTGTATTGCGGTCTGCTCTTTATCCATTTGTCCACAAACTGTCACAAGACAGAATGTCGTTGCAAGTAATAATTCATTCTATAATGTTGTTTGTGAATAAGTATGCCGTGCTCTTCTATCAATATAAAGTTAAAAACAAAACGCCATAGATACATAGACTAAGAAGAGAGAATATACACATCTACTGTTCTTCGTCCAAATTGCATGGCAGATCCATAATCTTCTAACACTACATCAATACGATTTCCAATAATGTCTCCACCTGTATCAGCTGCGATTGCCTCACCATATCCAGGTATGTATACTCGTGTTCCTAATGGAATGACATTAGGATCCACAGCCACTACACCATGACGTGCACGTATGCCCGTTGCCGTAATACCATCTCCGCCACCATCTGTTGGTAAATAGGCGGTCGCTTCCATGCTGATGACTTCTTTCACGCGATTATAAGAACGTGATACGCCTATATCTCGTGTACCTGCTCGAATAATTTTAGGTTTCATTGGTGTAATCGTTGTACGCTGTAGCTCTTTCGTATCTACTACTTCACCATGATTATAGTGGACTTCTTCCTGCACCTCATCAAGTCCTGGTGCGCCTTCCTGTAACACTTCTTCCATTCCTTTGGGTAAGGTATCCACTCGTTCGTATTGTACCGCTACCGGTACTTCTACTTGATGAGTTTCTAATTGTTTAGTTTGGAATCCATGATTCCACATAAAGCCTGAGACTGTAACAAAGACTATTAGTAACAGTGTGAGCATAAGCACTGCTTTTTGCTTTTGCTGTAGTAATCGGTTTGTCATCTAGTACCTCCATGAGTGGTATTCTACCACAGACGGATAGATAAGGTCAAACATATGCTCTTAAATCGCTTTGTAAAGCTATTCTTCGCTTATCTACAGTTTTACATTTTTTATAAAAAACTATTTCGAGTCCACTCTATAAAGACACTTTATTTTGATTTATGCTTTTATATATTATACTCAAGAATTCTCATTATGATAATTTTTTAATTATCCATAGTTTGCATGTATAACATGCTCCAAACTTATGCACAGCCTAAACCTTGTGTATAACTATATCCACAGGGGTCATATGGTATACAAGCCAACTCCAAAGAAGTCTACTATATTTTCAAAATAATACTTTTTTATTGATAATGCAAAATTGATATGATACGCATTATAGTAATACCTCATACCTTAAACTCATAGCTTGTCCACATCACTTTAAACCAAATTAGCTTCAAATTACACGAATTGTGTGTTTTGTAGCTAATTTCATGTATTATATATTGTTTTTATAACAATAAAGATAGATTTAGGCATACAAGTTCAATCATGTAGATACGTTTTTACATTGTAATATGTCCAAAACTTTGTATCACCTATATGTATTACCCACTAGACTCTTGCCATAGAAGATATATATTTACTTAGCATCATCAGTAGTCTCAAGTTCTAGAATAGGGTCCCAGGGTCCTAATTCAGCGATACTTTCAACAGTATCTATATCCTTAGGGTCCATAAATGAAAGTTGGGCGCACACCTTATCTTCTTTAGCAATGACCTTACGATAAGACCCATCCGCACGCATGACATGGGCTTTTTGATTATCCGCTAAGTAAACTTCTAAAATGTGTTGTAATTCTTTCTGTAAAGCTATATCTTCTACAGGAACCATTAATTCCACTCGATCATTTAAGTTCCGTGGCATCCAATCCGCACTAGAAATATAGTAAGGGCTTTCACTGTGATTTTTAAAGTATAAAATACGATGATGCTCTAAGAATCGCCCCACAATGGATCGCACAGTAATATTTTCACTAACCCCCTCAATCCCCGGTCTAAGGGTACATATACCACGAACGATGAGATCAATCTTGACCCCCTTACAGGATGCCTCATATAGCTTGGCAATGATTTCTTTATCTAGTAAAGAGTTCATCTTTGCTACAATATACCCTTCTTTACCATGTTCTACAGCACGTATTTCTCCCTCAATTAATTCCATTAAGGAGGACCGTAATGTCAATGGTGCCACAATGAGGTGTTGCCATTGCTGCGATTCTGCATAACCTGAGATAGTATTAAAGAATAAGGAACTATCATCCGCATAGGACTCACGACAAGTCAGTAAACCGCAGTCTGTATAATATTTAGCAGTCTTCCCATTATAATTCCCTGTAGCAAAATGCATATATCGGCGTAGCACATCTCCTTCTTTACGGACCACCATAGTAATTTTGGAATGTGTCTTAAGCCCTCTTAAGCCATAAATAACATGACAGCCAGCTTTTTCTAAACGCCTTGCCATGATAATATTATTTTCTTCATCAAAGCGGGCTTTAACTTCCATCAACACTGTCACTTGTTTGCCCAGTTCTGCTGCTTTCACCAACGCTGCTACGATAGGAGAATCCCCACTGACACGATATAAGGTTTGCTTGATAGCCAGTACATCAGGGTCTACAGCTGCTCTAGCTACAAACTCTTCCACCACGGAAAAAGAATCAAATGGATGGTGCAAGAGTCTATCTTTTTCGCGGATATAATCAAAGATAGCTGAAGTCCCTCGCTCCGTTACGCAAGGAAGTTCTCGTCGTGTAAAAGCAGGATATCGCAAATGGTCGTAGCCAGGTAAATTACAAAACTCGCCAAAAGAGGCTATGTCTAAGATTCCTTCTACTATATAAACGGCCTCTTTTTTTGCCTGCAATCCTTGCAAAACAAATTCCAATAACTGTGGCTCATAATGTTCACATACTTCCACACGTACCACTTCACCACGACGACGCCGTCGAAGAGATTTTTCAATCTCCCGCAGTAAATCTGTTGCTTCTTCTTCGATGTCTAAATCCGCATCACGTGTGACACGGAAGGTAGTAAAGGAATCAATGTGATGTCCTACGAAGAAGTCTTCACAATAATAGTTGATGACATCCTCTAGCATAACGAAGTGACGATGTACAGTATTCGGTACTTCAATGATGCGATTCAATACAGAGGGAATCGGCAATATGGCCATTTTCTCTTGGTCTTTATCATGGATAGGGTGAATCTTCACCACCGAGTTTATTGTTTTATTCACCAAGAATGGAAAGGGATGACTCGCATCCACAGCTAGTGGCGTAACGACTGGAAAGATATGAGTGCGAAAATATTGGTATAACCAACGTAATTCACTTTCTTTTAGGTCTTTTACTTTGACAAAGTGTAGCCCTTCTTTTTGTAATCGTTTCAAAATATCATGGAAATAAGTATATTGTAAAGATACTAATTTTTTCGTAGCTTCACTGATGGCTTTTAATTGAGCCTTTGCATCCATATGGGCGGCATCGTATTTAATGATGCCACTCTGCTCTTGATGACGCAATCCAGAAACGCGAATCATAAAAAATTCATCTAGGTTAGAGCTGCCAATGGTCAGAAATCGTAGTTCTTCCATAAGTGGATTACTTCTGTCAATAGATTCTTGCAAGACTCGTTGGTTGAACTTCAGCCAAGACAATTCACGATTAAAATAATACTTTGGATTATCAAAGTCTTTCATAGTATCACTCCTAACGAACTTTCCAATGTATCACTAATTCACGTTTAAATTCTTTCTTACACTGCTTTTTTAATTTTTCGATAGCCATCTCCATCATAGAAATATGGCTTAATTCTTTCACCTCAACATGCATATCTATTTGTTTATCTGTAATATAGGTTTGAAAGGAACGTATGCTACGTTCATGACTTTCTTCAAATGCTTCTGCTAAGGCTAAGGGAAAGGACAATTTTTGTATCATCTCTCGATCTCCTTCTTTTAGTACGGAGAGATACGGAGACTGTTTAATAAATTTGCTATTTGCTCCATGGGAATAGGATGCAATAAACGCACTGAGTAATTGTTCTCGGTGAGATAAACCATAGAGATTACTATTAATAATCATATATGCACTATGTCTTGCATGACTATAATAGTTGATTTGTTTTCCTAAATCATGGAGCAAAGAAGCTACTTTCAAGATTAATTTCAATCGCTCGCCCTCAGGCAGTAGTTCTTTCCATTGTTTATAAATCAGTTTTGCCAGTTTCGCAATATATAGGGAATGATCCACATCGTGCGGAGTGAAAGAACGCAGTACATTCAAAGTAGAGTGGGTTACAATATCATCTACAATGCCATTTTTTTGAAGACATGGTAGCCCATACTTCTCTTCTGAATAGTGGGACCCATAGTATTGAAAGAATAATCCTTCTCGCAAGCCACAACCGCTGACAATCATGGACGATGCCTTTGTATACTCCATCAATTTCATAATAATGGCCATACCTGCTACGATGATATCGGCCCGTTCCGCAGATAACCCAGAAATCTTTTTCCGTTCCTCCCATGGTGTTTCTTTCACCCGATGAAACAAAGCCTCCATACCCGTTTTTTTCACCTTGTAATTGTGCAATTTAGGGATGGGATAATTTTTCTCACGTTGGTCCATTTTGGCAATATTTCGTGCAGTCCCTCCAATTCCAATAAGAGGTAATTTAGTATGTTTCAACCAACTTTCACGATGCAATACCTCTTGGATATGACGCACCATAGCTTCGTATTCGGCACTTGTAAACTCATGGCCCGTTTTAAATTGGCCGGTCATCACAAGAGCCCCCATAGGAAGGCTAACAGATTTTTTTAATTGTCGATTTTCAATTAAACTAATTTCTATACTAGCTCCACCAAGGTCGAACACAATAAAATCATCTAATCCTATGGTATTGACAACACCTAAAAATCCTAAATATGCCTCTTCCTCTCCACTAATGGCACGTAAAGGAATCCCTGTTTCTGCATATACACGACGAATAAAGCTATTACCATTTGTGGCCAATCGCACAGCCGCTGTCGCAATACCTTGAATCTCTGTAACTCCCATAGCCTTTGCCATATGCGACAAGGCTTTCAATGTTTTAATGGCCCGTTCCATAGCAGGCTTTGTCAACATTTGATGGGTCCACATACCCTCACTTAGGCGAATGGATTCCTTCTGTTGATAAACCAATCGATAACTACCTGAATCTGTAATTTCTGAAATGACAAACCGTACTGAGTTTGATCCTAAATCTATTAATGCTACTCGTTTCATAGGTCTCCTATGTACACAGAAAGGCACTTTCCGTATATGCTACTGTGAAAGTGCCTTTCTCATTCTATATTACTCAATACCAAAACAACGCTTACCATTCTCTAAGGCAATAGCAGCTAGTTCTTCTACATCCATACCACGCAATTGGGCAATTTCTTGAGCCACAAATTGTGTTTTAGATGGATCATTGCGACGACCTCTAAATGGAGGTGGTGTCAAATAAGGGGAATCTGTTTCGATGAGCAAACGATCCAATGGAATATGTTTCGCCACTTCCTTTAGATTCGTAGATTTTGGAAATACTACCGGTCCAGCAAAGGAGATGTAATATCCCATTTTTATAAATTCTTTTGCCATCTCCAAGCTCGTGGAGAAACAATGAAAGACCCCATAATTGCCTTTTCCATGTTCTACCAACATATCTCGAATAGCCCCGTGCGCATCGCGATCATGGATAATAATCGGCAAATCCACTTCTCTAGCAATGGCTAATTGGCGTTTGAAAGACTCTGCTTGCACATCTCTATCAGAAAAATCATAGTAATAGTCTAAACCGATTTCGCCAATGGCTTTTACTTTAGGATGGGACGCCATTTGTTTAAACCATGCATAGTCTTCTTCTGTAGCATCTTTAGATTCATGTGGATGCACACCTACCGCTGCATAGACACTGTCATACTGTTCCGCCAACGCAATGGCAGACTCTGCTGTTTTACGATCCACAGCAGGACACATAATATATTCTACGCCTTGGTCAAAGCAGTCCTGTATCATTTGTTCCCGATCATTATCAAATCGTTCATCATTGATATGCGCATGTGTATCAAACAATCGCATTATCTCACCACACTTCCTGGAGTCAAGGATTCAATATTCGTTACTTCTAATTGATCCTCTTCATTAGAAGCCGACAAAATCATACCTTCTGACATATGGCCCATGATCTTTTTCGGCGCTAAGTTTGCCAAATAAATCACTTTTTTACCAATTAAGTCTTCAGGTTTATAGAATTGAGAGATCCCACTGACTACGGTGCGTGTTTCAATGCCTAAATCTAAGGTAAACAACAACAATTTTTTAGATTTTTTCACAGCTTCGCAAGTCAATACTTTCGCTACCCGTAAATCTAATTTTGCAAAATCATCATATTCGATGGCCTCTTTAATCGGTGGAATATTGCTAGTATCTACCGCTTCCTCAGTGGATTCTTCTGCAGTTTCTGGAACTACTTCTACCATTTCAGGAATTTCAAAACGTGGGTAGATTGGATCTCCTTTTACTACTTTTGTACCTGTTGAAAGTGCACCAAATGTGCGTACATCATCTAGCATAGCTTGTGCAAACCCTTGTAACCCAAGTTGTTCCCAAATTTTAGGAGCCCCTGTTGGAATCACTGGATCCACTAAGACAGCGATAATACGCAAGGATTCTGCCAAATGATACATCACAGCTTCTAAGCGCTCTGCATCGCCTTCGTTAGCCCCTTTTGCCAGTACCCAAGGCATCGTTTCATCGATATATTTATTCGTACGACCGATGAAAGCCCATACAGCTTTGAAAGCTTTGTTATACTGCATATCTTCCATCAATTGTTCGTAGTCTTTTACTGTTTGCTCAGCTAGAGCAATTAAATCCTTGTCAACATCTTCTGTTGGCGCATGTTTTGTAATGATACCACCATGATATTTTTCAATCATGGCTACGGTACGATTCAACAAGTTGCCTAGGTCATTGGACAAGTCTGCATTGATTTTCGTAATAAAGTTAGGCAAGCTGAAATTGCCATCATTGCCCAAATGTACTTCATTCACCAAGAAATAGCGCAACGCATCAGAACCATAAGTGTCAATCAATGGAATCGGGTCGATTACATTGCCTAAGGATTTACTCATTTTTGTACCATCTACTACAAGCCAGCCATGACCATATACTTTTTTCGGCAATGGCAAGCCAAGGCTCATGAGCATAATCGGCCAAATGATAGTATGGAAACGAACGATTTCTTTCCCTACTAGGTGCAAGTCTGCAGGCCAGTACGTTTTAAATAAATCACTGTTTTCATCCAATGGGTTTAAAGCAGAAATATAGTTAATCAACGCATCAAACCATACGTACATAACATGTTTTTCATCAAATGGTACTGGAATACCCCAGTTAAAGCTAGTACGAGATACTGCCAAATCTTCTAGGCCTTGTTTCACGAATTGAATCATCTCATTACGACGAGATTCTGGTTGAATAAAATCAGGATTCTCTTCTATAAATTTGAACCATTGGTCAGCGTATTTATTCATGCGGAAGAAATAACTCTCTTCTTGTACCACTTCTAATGGACGACCGCAATCAGGACATGTTTTTTCTGGACCTAATTTAGATTCTGGCCAGAATGTTTCGCATGGTACACAATACAATCCTTCGTAAGAAGATTTGTAAATATCCCCATTATCAAATGCTTTTTGGAATAAATGTTGGCAATATTTAATATGTCTTTCATCGGTAGTTCTAATGAAATCATCATGAGAAATATTTAATTTTTCCCACAAATGTTTAAATCCGTCTACGATTTGCGTCGTATATTCTAACGGAGTAATCCCCATAGATTCTGCCATACGTTGGATTTTTTGACCATGTTCATCAGAGCCTGTTAAGAATCGCACATCATAGCCAGCTCTGCGTTTGAAACGAGCAATTGTATCAGCAATGGACGTACAGTATGTATGCCCAATATGTAATTTCGCACTTGGGTAATAAATTGGTGTCGTAATATAATACGGTTTCTTAGTCATCTGTTCTCTCCTTACTATACCATTCAATTTCATTATATACATCGCGCCGTGAAAGGCCACGTTCTTTTGCAATTTGACGGGCTGCCTCTTTTTTTTGTACCCCTTCTTCGATTAAGGCTAAGGCTGCCTCTAGTGGTGAAAGCACTACTTCCTCCACCTTCGTTTCATCTGCCACAGTCTCCTTGCCACCCACCAAGAGGACAAATTCCCCTTTTTCTACGATTTGATTGAAATCATTCCGTAACTCTAGCAAGGTAGTTCGTGTGAAAGTCTCAAACTTTTTCGTCAGTTCACGACCTACTGTAATAGGACGATTCCCCAGCCCTTCATACAAGCTTTGGATAGTCTCTTCTATACGATGGGGAGCTTCATAGAAAATCAGCGTTCCTTCATAGGTAGCAATCCGTGATAACACCTCTTTTACATTCTGCTTTCGTTTCGGCAGAAAACCTATGAAGTGAAATTCCTTAGTGTTTTGGCCCGATGCGATAAGCGCCGTTAAACCTGCATTCGCACCTGGTAAAGGAACAATGGGTATTCCCACTTCGATCGCTTCTTTCACCAAATCTTCGCCGGGATCAGAAATAGCAGGCATCCCTGCATCACTAACCAAACCAACAGATTGACCATCCAATAAACGCTGGATGAGGTCAACCCCCTTCTCCGCTTTATTGTGTTCATGATAGGAAATCATAGGCTTAGCAATATTAAAATGTTGTAATAATACCCCTGTATGACGCGTATCTTCCGCTGCTACTACATCTACTTCTTGTAATGTGCGCACAGCCCGATAGGTCATATCTTCTAAGTTCCCAATGGGTGTGGGAATTAAAAATAATGTCCCTTTATGACTACTCATAATATGCTTGTACCTCATCTGAATAGGAACCATCCACTTTGTAAATATATAAAGGTGGTTCCACCATCATACCTAGTTTTCCACCATATTTTAATTCTAGTAATACTAACTTGCTCACTTTATCTTGATTTCCATGAATAAAGCGCATTCGTTTTACCCTAAATTGAGTCTGTTCTATAGCACTCAGTAAGGATTCTAATCGTGGGGTTGTATAAATCATCCACAGTGTGCCGCCAAATTTTAAATATCGTTGGGCTTGTACCAATCTATCTTTCATAGAATATTGTTGTTCATGTAAGGCTAATGCTACACTTTCTTCTTGCGATAAAAGTCCACTATTCGATTCAAAATAGGGCGGATTCATGTAGATACCATCAAACTGACCGTAATACAGTTTGCCAGCATCGGTCATGTAATCTAGCTCCACCATAGATACAGCATCTGCAATATCATTATGGATGACACTTTTCTGCGCTAACTCAATCACACAGGAATTACAATCTACCCCCACCACATAACGGGCTCCACGATAGTACAATACATGAGGAATCACGCCTGTGCCTGTACCTAACTCTAAATAGCGCTTATTGGATTTTGCCTCTCCAAAATGAGCGAGTAAAATAGCATCAATAGAAAACTTAAACTCTTTTTCGTCTTGAAACAACTGAAACCCACTTAGTAATAATTCTGTGATTGTAATATTACTCTTCATCCGGTAATGCCACTTCCGACCAATGTAAGTCGATCGTTCGTCCCGCTTCTAATTGTACTTTTACAGTCTTTTTCATAGTATTGATTTTCAAGACTTTTCCTAATCCTTCATCGGTGACTACTTCTTTACCGATACCAGGTGGCTCTGCTACAGGAGCTGGTTGTTTTGCTTTTTGTGAATACAAGTCTCCTCCTTTTAGGTAGGAGTCATTTTCATAATTCAAACAACACATCAAACGGCCGCAAATGCCAGAAATTTTTGTAGGGTTTAAGCTCAAATTTTGATCCTTCGCCATCCGAATAGACACAGAAGCAAAGTCTCCTAGGAACGTCGCACAGCATAGAGGACGTCCACAGGCACCGATGCCATTTAATACCTTCGCTTCATCACGTACGCCTACTTGACGTAATTCAATACGCGTACGGAATACATTGGCCAAATCTTTTACCAATTCTCGGAAGTCAATACGACCTTCTGCAGTAAAGAAAAAGACAATTTTATTCATATCAAATGTGTATTCCACATTAATTAATTTCATTGGTAACCCACGATAGGCGATTTTTTCTAGCCCGATTTCAAAGGCTTTTTCTTCTCGCTCTCTATTTTTTTCTAGTTGTTTCAGATCTTTTGGCGTGGCTTTACGCGTCACTTCTTTCAGCGGTTGCACCACGCTATCTTTCGATACTTTCCGTGGCCCAATTACGACTTCCCCAAATTCCAAACCACGAGAGGTTTCTACTATGACTCCATCTCCTGTCGTAAGGGTTACAAACCCTGGGCTAAAGTAGTAGATTTTGCCAGCTTTTTTAAAGCGTACTCCTACTATAGTAACCACTATATATCCTCCTTCACAGCCTCCCTTAAGGCTAATATAACTCCATCTATAACAAGGCCTAAGCGCACATTAAGGCGCAGTGCCTGTTCTGCTTCTAAAGTAATGGGCACAATTCGTTGCAAAGATTTTGATGACCATCGTGGTAAAATCATTTGCATGCGGAATCGATACTCACTTAGTATCATCTTTTCACTCTCTGTACCATATCGCAAAGCTAACATGTCTCTAGCTAACACACGTAGCCAACTCAATATATCGAGTACTACTTCTTTTGAAAGTCCCTCAAAGGATAGAGCTAAGGTAGTAAAGAAATGACTTCTTTCTACTACGCATTCTAGTACTTCCATAGCCTTTTCTAAACTTTCAATACCACCAGCTTGCGCCCACTGACGAGCTAATGTTGGATTTCCACGAGCACTTCGCACAGCACGTCGAATATCTCCTGCATAACCTTCCTTAGTTAAGGCTTGCACCAATTCCTCTTCTGGCACTGGTTGCATACCAATGAGCATACATCGTGACACGATGGTGGGTAGTACATTGTCGATATTGGTAGTGACAATGATAAAATACATATTCCGTGGTGGTTCTTCAATCGTTTTTAGCATTGCATTCGCTAAGACAGTATTGGCCGTCTGAAAGCCTTCTACGATAACCACCCTCGGTGTATCACTAGATACATTGATATACTTCTCTAATAAGGTATACCATTGTTCTACACTGAGCTGTGTTTTCATAGGGCGAATCCAAAAGGCTTGACCTTGATCAATATAGATTGGCAATCCTTTATCTTTGACTGCGCTCTCACTTTCACCAGACTCAATGCGTTGTTGCTCTATAGTGGATAAAAAAGTTCGTCCTTCATCAGGAGAAAAAATCTGACGTCCCAATAATAGGGACCCAATGGCGATAGCCATAGATGTCGATTCTAAACCCGTTTCTCCGTAAAGCAGTAAGCTATGGGGTAAAGCAGAATCTCGGATTAATGTAGTAATTTGTTCTTTCACTTGATGTTGACCAAGTACAGTTTCAAAAAATGACATACATCCTCCTTTACCTCATAAGACTACCCTTTATTATAGCATGTTGTGGCAATAAATACACGAATAAAAGAAGAAACACCCCATGGTTTCCGCAAAATATTTGCACTCCATGTGGTGTTTCTATCATATCCTTTTTTGAACGTGCATCGTACCATAACAGACTATCCATGATACTATAGGCACATTCCATTAGCTAGGGACTAGCCTTTACATATATATTGTTTTGCAATACCATACACTTCCTCATGAATGTCATCAATAGTGCGCAACTGATTGCTTTCATTCTCGCAGTGCACACGGTGCCAATCATAGGTGTTCACCAACATATCATAAGCATCATGAACCGCCGTCAAGTGAGAGGTATCCTGTTCATGTATATCGCCAGTATTGCCACCGGTTTTTCCTGTGCGTTCTGCTAACAAGGCTTTGGATAAAGATAGGGGCATATCTAATAAAATCACTACATCAGGTCTTGGTAACCCATATAAATCGTACTCTAATTGGTCAAGCCATTGTAAAAACATATTTCGTTCTTTTTTATCAGTGTACTTAATCATTTGATGCACCATATTCGATGTAGTATACCGATCGGCAATAATGATGCCACCTTCTTCGTAAAAGCGTTGCCAATCTTGGCGATAGGATGCAAATCGATCCATGGCATACAGGGTACTAGCCACATAGGCATTCACTGAGTTCGCCTCTTTTCCAAAGTCTCCTCGCAAGTACATTTTAATTGGTTCTGCTGCTGGACTATCGTAATTAGGAAAACTTACAGACCGTACTGGGTATCCTTCTGCTTTTAGTCGTTCCAATAATTTTGCCGTCTGCGTGGCCTTACCACTGCCGTCGCCGCCCTCAATAATAATTAATTGTCCCATATAAATCTCCTTATGACATGACAATTCTTTAGGTTATATGATACTGCAAGAAATTTGCACACAACCTCTTACGCTATACATGCTATATCTATCTATACCACGCTTCTATATCTCACCATCTTTACACACCAGGATGGTCTGTAGTTGGCGGTCCCGAGCGCCATTTGGCACATACCCATCACGTTGTTTCTGTTTCATATATGCCAATACTTCTTCCGTTATGGTTTCCCCTACACCTAAACAAGGGATTCCTGGTGGGTAATAGGTAATCGTTTCCCCGCTAATTCGACCTAGGGCTTGTGTTAAAGGGATTGTTTCCATCTCTGCATAAAATGCTTCCCGCGGTGAAAGTGCCACTACTGGTGTCGGTAGTACTTCCATTATACTTGCATCTACATCGTTATCATCCGTAACATGTGCACCATCTACACTATCCCTAATACTATTCTTTGTCGTATTCTTGGTACTATGTATTACATCAAAAGACATGTTATTGCCTTGGTCAAGTAAGCCTGTATTATGTTGTTGACTATCCGCTCTACACGCCTGCGCAGTATCTTCCAACGTATGTCTATACATATCTGAGATACCCTGCACTGCCTCTAGTACCTGTTGTATCGATGTGTTTGTATCACCTATGGTAATTAATAATAAGACATGGTAGGCTTTCATGAGTTCCACTTCAATATGACGTGCTCGCAGCTCTCCTTCTAACTCTTGTGCCGCAAGCCCAAGGTCCTTTGCATCGATAATGATCTTAGTTTCATCCAAACTGAAAGCACCATCTATATCCTCAAGCCCAGGACAAGCAATGCCAGGAATCTCATTCAGAGCCCTTCGCAAAGTACGGGCTAAGTTCAATGTGTCTTTCATGAGAGACTGCCCCTCGGTAGCCCATTGATGGCGAGCCATATCCAAAGATGCCAAAAAAATATAGTTAGGGCTTGTGCTCATCAAAATCTGTTGTAATCGTTGGATGCGATCCACATCAATACGAGGCCCTTGTCCGTGGAGCATCGAGGTCTGTGTTAAAGAGCCTAATAACTTATGTGTACTTTGAGCGACTAAGTCTGCACCACTCGCTAAAGCTGGCACTGCCATTCCTAAAGATGGCACAAGATGTGGTCCGTGAGCTTCATCCACTAACACTAACATATGTCGTTCATGAGCTACCTCTGCAATTCGTTTTACATCCACACCTATGCCATAATAATTAGGATGTACTAGCAATATGGCCTTTGCCTCTGGGTGTGCATCCATGGTAGCGATAGCCTCCTCCGCTGTGACCCCTACAGGGATGCCCCAGCGCGGATGAAAACGTCCTTTCATATAGATGGGTTTAGCCCCACTTAATACCAAGCTATTATGAACAGAGCAGTGAGCCTCTCGAGGAATAATAATAGAATCTCCTTCTTTCACTGCACTCATAATCATCATTTGAATCGCACCCGATGTGCCGTTAATAGAAAACCATGTATGATCGGCTCCAAATGCCTGTGCTGCCAATTGTTGTGCTTCCAACAATTCACGCTCTGGCTCATGATAATCATCGATGGCATACATTACGCCTAAATCATAGGGTAAAGCCTTTCCCATCCACTCTGTGAGTAACGCAGGCGCTCCCACCCCAATTTTATGTCCTGGCGTATGAAATGGAATCATATGTTGTTCTTTATATTGTTCTAAAGACTCCACAAAAGGAAGTCTGTATTGATTTATATTTTGTTTCATATATTTATTATTGAATCTTTCACAATATCATTAAGCACCTAATTATAAATACTCTCTCTAGTATTCTACCCTACTCTGTACATCCATTCAAGCAATTCTATCACGACTAGCATATATCCCTATATTCTGTTCATACTGTGTATCGTTGTAAATATACCTTCTACCTTTCATTGGCATACTGCATCATAGTTCAAAATAATAAAAAAACTGCTACAATTTGTAATTTCTTACAAACTGTAGCAGTTTTTAATTATTTACTATATTCCGCAACGTATTGGGAACCCGCTTTTACGTAGTGTTCCATTGTATTTGCCACATGGTGTAAATCTTGACCAGTCAACGCATTAATGTCTTGACCGCCCGTTGCACTATTGATAATTTGTGTAATTTCGTAACCACTATATCCTAGCACAGACAAGCGGTTGGATAAACTTTTAATTAAGCTCATTGCTAACCTCCATTTGTGTAGTAATTATTTGAATTCATTTCCAAAATTGGATCCTTCTGTGGTCGGGTTGAACCACCATAGCTACTAGACTGTCATAAGAGCGTATACAGTAAGCATCTATCGCATACAAGTCTCACGTAGCATCAGCCTATATTGCTATTTCATGTAATATTATAACGATAATTTTCGATATTGTCAAGTAAGTTCTATAGAATCAAAAAAAATCGACCCCACAAGGAGTCGATTTTCCATACTAACTTGTAATCAAAAGCGCTTAGCTAATTAAACTCAGTAGTATTAAGAACGTACAACTATTTTTTATTTTTAGTTGCTAATGTAGCTAACATAGCTTCCTCAGTACGACGTCGTACTGCATCCACTAATGGTTTGACTTCTAAGAATTCAGCATCAGTCAAACGGAAAGTACGTCCTTTACGTTCAAATAAGGATTTTTTGCGACCTGCACCAGCCCGCTTGCCGCCCCAATTATTACCTTTCATGATAATGCCTCCCTCACAATAAGTAAAAATAAAGACGATTCACATTAAATACTAATTATACTGCTCTAAATCTAGTATATACTTTTATTTTCATAATTTCAAGATGAAAAGACATATATAGTGAATTTATTTGATTGAATTCGCACAACAATCCAAAAGTAATTCACTAGTTGATCAAAACTACCCTTATATACACGATATATGCATAATAAAAACCAAAATAGAACAAGTGCTCTATTTTGGTTTTCTCACTCTGTTAACGGGAACGTCCTTTTTTAGGATTATATAGATTCATACCTTTATCGATACCTACTTCTACACAACCTAATACGGCTTTCACCATAGCCTTAATTCCCTTTTGCACAGTATCCTGTTGGTCTTCTGGGAATCGCGACAATACATGGTCCACCACGGTCCACTCTGGCAAAGGACGACCTATACCAAAGCGAAAATGGGGAAACCCATCTGTTCCTAAATGGCTAATCATAGATTTGATACCATTATGCCCACCGGCACTACCATTTGGTCGAATCCGTAATTTACCTACCGGCAAATCCATGTCGTCATAAATAACATATACATCCTCAGGTGTGAGCTTATAATATCGCATCAAGGGACCTACAGACTCACCACTGAGGTTCATAAAGGTTTGTGGCTTCACCAACAACACTTTTTCACCCTCTATGGCACAGGAGCAAATTTCTGCTTTATAATCTTCTCTCCATGGTGTATGGCTCACGCCATCCGCAATGGCATCTACCACCATGAATCCGATATTATGGCGAGTTCCCTCGTAGTCTCTGCCTGGATTTCCTAGTCCGACGATTAATTTCATCTTATTTATCGAACAAAGAGCTTACAGACTCTTCTTGAAAGATACGTAAAATCGCTTCTCCCAATAATGGAGCTACGGACAAGACTGTAATATTTGGTAAGCGACGTTCTTCAGGAATATCGATTGTATTTGTGACAATTAACTCTTTAATATTGGAGTTTGCAATACGTTCACAAGCTGGATCTGTTAACACTGCATGTGTTACACAAGCCGTTACAGATTTTGCACCAAATTCTTGTAATGCTTTCGCGCCTTCCACAAGAGATCCCGCAGTATCTACAATATCATCGATGATGATACAATTTTTACCTTGTACATCACCAATTAAGTTCATTACTTTCGCAACGCCTGGTTGTGGACGTTTTTTCTCGATAATCGCAATTGGTGCACCAATGCGGTCCGCTAAATCACGGGCACGTGTTACGCCACCAAGGTCTGGAGATACAACGATGACATCTTCCATTTTCTTTTCATTAATATAGTTTGCAATGATAGACGCACCCATTAAATGGTCTACTGGCACATCAAAGAAACCTTGAATCTGACCTGCATGAAGGTCTACTGTTACAAGGCGAGTAACACCAGCAGTTTGTAATAAGTCTGCCATTAATTTTGCTGTAATTGGTTCTCTACCACGAGTTTTTCTATCTTGGCGAGCATATCCATAATATGGTACAACGGCTGTGATATGACGAGCGGATGCACGTTTTAATGCATCTGCCATGATGAACAATTCCACTACATTATCATTCACTGGATAGCTAGTAGGTTGCACGATAAATACGTCTTTACCACGTACACTTTCATCAATCATGACTTGTACTTCCCCATTGTTGAAGCGACCCACAAATGCTTCTCCTAATGGAAGGTCCAAATAATCACAGATTTCTTTGGCTAATGCTGGATTTGCATTACCTGTAAAAACTTTGAGTCGTTTACCATCTTCTAATGCCATGTTATTACTCCTCTAAAACAATTGACTTACAATTTGATGCACAAAGGCTCTCTATATATTGTACTTCATTTTCTCAATTTTGTGTAAACAATTTTGTAAAATTTCCGTACATTTTTATTTTTTGAAAGTATCCTCTGTGACCCAGTTCTCTTTTACCACTTGGCGAGCCCGTCCAAATGCCAACCCACGGCTTGGTACATCCTTCGTTATGGTAGAGCCGGCTGCTACGTAACTTTCACTACCAATCGTCACAGGCGCTACTAAGTTGGAATTACAACCTACAAACACGCCATCTTCAATTGTGGTACGATGTTTCTTTTTACCATCGTAGTTGACAGTAATAGTACCACAACCGATATTCACCTTGGCCCCTACATCGCTGTCGCCAATATAGGACAAGTGCGGAAGTTTTGTACCTGTACCAACCACGCTATTTTTCACTTCTACGAAGTTGCCGATTTTCACCTTATCAGAAAGCACTGTATCTGGGCGTAAATGAACAAATGGTCCAATCACTGTATCATTCTTAATTTCACAATCATGTGCATAAGAATCATGAATGTGGTTATTATCACCTACAGTCACATTAGATAAACGTGTATTAGGTCCCAAAATATTATTCGCACCTACAACCGTGTTGCCTTCTAATGTCGTATTAGGATAGATGATTGTATCTGGTCCTACTACCACTTCTGGAGCAATGTATGTGCTATGTGGATCCACCAAGGTAAC
Source organism: uncultured Veillonella sp. (assembly GCA_963516605.1). Taxonomy (GTDB): domain Bacteria; phylum Bacillota; class Negativicutes; order Veillonellales; family Veillonellaceae; genus F0422. Next base: position 107,415 of record CAUQBP010000005.1, read on the forward strand.
ACCAGCTTCCATTAGCGCCAAGTTTGTGCGATTCCGCAAAATCAATTCTGCTTGTGCTAATTGTAAACGGCTATTAACCCCTAAAGATTCATCGCTGTCCATAGTCATGTAAGCACTCACCGTTTTACCTGCTTTTACAAGGATGCTCACTACGTCTGTAATGTATAGCTCACCTTGTGCATTATCATCTGAAAGTTGTTCTAAGCAAGGCCATATTTCTTTAGAGTCGAAAATGTACATGCCTGTGTTCACTTCGTGCACTTTTAACTCATCGAGTTTGCCATCTTTTTCTTCTACAATGCGTTCTACGGACTTGGATTCATTACGAATGATACGGCCGTACCCATACGGGTTGTCCATGTATGCCGTTAATACTGTGGCTGCCGCCCCTGTTTCTTTGTGGTGCGCCAATAATTGTTCCAATGTTTCTTGCGTTACCAACGGTGTATCACCACACAACAACAAGATGAGACCTTCATGGTTGCCCAATACGGATTCTGCTTGTTGTACCGCATGACCTGTGCCTTTTTGCTCTAATTGTGTGACGTATTTCGCACGATCACCTAAATAGGCTTTCACATCATCGCCACCAAAACCAACGATGACCACATTGCGCTTAGCCCCAACAGATTGAGCCGCTTCTAAGACACGTTCCACCATCGCTTTACCAGCTACCTTGTGCAATACTTTCGGAAGTTTAGATTTCATGCGTGTCCCTTTACCGGCCGCTAAAATCAAACCTACTAATTCATTCATATGCATCCACCTTTATTGTTATTGAATAATAATTATATATAAATTAGCATACCATATTGTGGGAGATTTTTCGACACTAAATATAACTTTATTTCCTGTACACTCCATAAATTTCTGTCTTAATTTTATGGATTCTACACCAAATTTTCTTCAATTTTGTTCATTTTATGTCATGGAGTACATATTTATCATGAAAATAATCATTTTATGGTATGGAATCCAAATTCTTAACAGAAATAGCAATTTTATGTCATGGAATGCAAGCTTTTACTACCATTTCTACCGCAGCATGTTTATTATTCCTGTATCATCAATGATATGAATCTGTATGCTTTCATATTGTGAATTCTCAAGTTTCTATAAACCTGCTATATGCACAACGAAGGAAAGCCCTACTGAGGCTTTCCTTCGCAACTTTCACTAGTATATTCTACTAGTGCCTATTCTTTTATTAGTATTATTTCATCTGTCTAGGCTTTATCAGCAGCCGCATAGATTTTTTGTACCCCTCTGTTGGATAAGTAGCAAGAGAACATACAAAGGACTACGCCCACTAGCAATGTGTAGAAACCCATGTCCCAGCCCCAATGGTCCACAACGAAACCAAAGAGTGTTGTTCCTAAGGAACTACCCACAAGGTAACTCATGAAACCACGCAAGCCTACGGCAGATCCTAAGGCAAAGGTTGGAATCACTTCCATCGCTTGTACAGGGATCATAGATTGTGGAATGTAAATCAAGCATCCTGTAATACAAGCAAATACAGTGGCCCACAAAATACTGTCAGAGTTCATATATCCAATCACACAAGCAAAGATAACCACCAAGCAATAAATTGGTAATTGCATAATGCGACCTTTGAAGTATTTATCTACTAAGTAGCCTGCCAAGATAGTAGATGGAATAGCAGCCCATTCAAACAACATGTAAGCTACACTCATCTCTGTTTTTGTAAAACCTTTTACTTTCAGTAAGTATAATGGAATCCAGGTAATCATGCCAAAGCGTACCATGTATACGAATACGTCGATTAATACCAAATACCAAGAGTTTGGATTTTTAAATACAAAATTGTAGAACACTTGGAATGCATTCATATTCTCTGGTTTACCCGCTGCCATTTTAGCAGATTTTTGCCCTGCCGCTTCCTCTTGGAATACTTCCTCTACAGTTGGCAATCCTTCTTCGGTTGGGCGCTTACGAACAAAATACAAAACTAATAAGACACAAATAGCGGCCAAGATAGCTGGTACTGCAAATGTACCGATTCTCCAGTGCTCTGTTCCTAAATAGCCAATCGCTACACCCACGATAGGTGCCACAATGCCACCACCTAAATTGTGGGACATATTCCAAATCGTACTAGCACGACCCCGCTGAGATCTTGGAAACCAATAGCCTACCGTAATGATTGACGGTCCTACACCCATTCCTTGGAATAAACCTAATAAAATAACGAGTCCGATGAATAAGGAATAATGTGTGGTGAATCCCATCAATACATTTAAGATGACGCATAAAGTCAAACCGATAGCCATAAAATACTTCGGATTTGCTTTATCTGCCAATACAGACATGAACCCTTTACTAAGTCCGTATGTAATCAATAAGCAGCTAGATAATAAACCTAATTGCGTTTTACTTAAATCTAGTTCGCCAGATAAATAAGGCAACGCTAAATTAAAGTTACTGCGCACTAAGTAGTAAGCTGCATATCCAATCCATACACCAATCAAAGAATTCATTTGCAAGCGTAAAAAACGACTTTTTACCTCTTGACTAACAACTTCCATACTAACGCCTCCTTTACATTGTATGTCATGGCATAGTATATACCTTTTTTAGATGATAGACTAGTAGTTTATGAACGTAAAAGTTCACTCATTTATAGTCTTTACTTTCAAAGTTTGGATAGAGACCACGAATCATAATATCTAATCCATCATATATGCGGACCCCTGCACTATAGACCATAAACAAAGGGATCCCATAGACCCGATGATTACGAATTGCATCCACATGTTGCAATGCTAGATTATCATATAAACGTTGTATAATCTCATCTTGATGTTCATAATCATCTTCTTGTAACACTACAAATATGACAGAAGGATTTAAATCAATCAATTCTTCTATATTGATGGTTTCCCCAACATCGCCCAATAAATTACCACCAATCTCTTCTATCATCTTTCCACCAAGTGTATCGTCATCATACACACCAAACTGTCGTCCGGCCGGTTCTATAATCATCACTGTATCCTGTGTAGGATGCATTTCTCCATATTCTTTAGCTGCTTTCACATATTGCTGTATACGATGAACAATCTCTTCGGCTTTCTCTTTTCGATTGACCACATCGCCAAGATCCAAAATATATTGGTATTCTCCTTCTACAGTAGCTAAAGAAGACTCCGCTGATGAACTTGCAATATACGTATGAACTCCTCTGCTCATCCAAAAATCAGTACTTTTTAACCTGTCCTTTTGAAATGTAGTGTACCAACCTACTATTAAATCAGGTTCCCATAACAAAGCACTTTCCACATCTGGAACTTCCATACTTTTATAAGGAATTTTTTCATACTCTGCACGATACTCTTTTGAAATATATTTACTATCAGGCACCCCAATAGCTGCAATGATTCTATCTCCCATACCTAATGCTAATAAAGTTTCTACTGAATTTTGCCAAACCGCCATAATTCGATAACTTTCATCATCATAGGCTATATCTTGGTAAGTAATTTTGCTTGTCAATTGCTGTACAATACGAGGACTTGTCTCACTACTTCCTTCAGTAGTAACAACATACCTGGGCATAGGAATAAGTTGGTTTATTCCTTGCAAATATGCTGTATATATACTAGCTAAAATAACGATACTAACTAGAAAAATATATATTTTTTTCATTCTGTCCCCTAAATAAAAGAGCTACAATTTGTAGCTCTTTTACAATGATTAGAAATTATATTTAGCACCTATCATGACTTGTCGTCCCGGCATTGCAGCGCCACCTGCACCAAAGTAAGAATCTGCCATTGTTTCATAGGCTTCATTTGTTACATTTGTAATAGCTAAATATGTAGTTATATCTTTAGTGATATTGTAATTTGCATTCCAATCAATTACAAAGAATCGTTTAGACGTAAACCCTACTGTATTAGCACCAGTATAATAGTTCATCAACAGACCAGAAGAGAATTTATCACTATCATAATTAAGATTTAACGTATAATGATTAGCTGGTCGTAAATTATTAATACCAGAGTTAATATCTGCTGGATCATTAAAACTCCAACCTTCTTTAGTAGTATAACCATGTTTTGCAGACCAAACATCTTTTAAATGGCTATAGGCAAGTCCAATATTCCAATGATCATTTAACTTATGATCTAAAGTAACATTAAAAGATGTTCTTTTTTGTTTTGCATTTACTGCATATTCCTCATCTTCTTCACTTACAAAAGGAACTATCGCGATAGAATTAGACATATTCATCACACTATAATGGACTCCTAGTGTAGTATTTTTGCCAAACTCTTTTTGATATCCCAATGTAAAGACATTACCTTTTTCATCTTGCAATGGCGTATTATTTTCTCCATATACCGCTTGATAATCACTAGCATGTAATGGTCGTAAAATGCGAGCCCATCCTGCATATACAGTGCTATGATCAGCAAACCGATATTGTAGGTTTAATGCTGGTGTTAAGACATGCGTAGAACCACCTTGAGATTCTTTTGCTTCCGTTGTAAAATCTGTATACTTAGCAAACCGAAGTGCTGGTGTAATATCAAAGTGATCATTAACATGAATTTTATCTTGTAAATATCCATAAATAGAATTGCGTTTTACAAAGGTTTCTCGATGGCCTTTTTCACTATTGCTAATATGATAATTTGCCGCTTTATCATAGGTAACATTACCAATCACATCATGTTTTCCTAATGATCGAGCCACTTGTAGTTGAACCCCTCTATTTCTCTCACTTTGATAGGAAGTAGGAGCTGGTGCTTTTCCTCCAACTTTTGCTACCCATTCTTCGAGCGCCTTTTTACTGCCTCCTGGAAACGGGGCTAGGTGTTTACTAATCCACTTATTTAACGTCTCTTTATCCTTAACACCATCTGGAAAGTCTGCTTGAAATTGGTCTATACTACCTGGCAGCGCCCATGTACCTAACATAGAGCCTAAATATTTATGATTTTGATTATATAGTCTTACGAAGCTCTCCATATCTCCTTGACGGTCAAAGGTATATTTTACATCTAAGTCATTATTTTGGAATTTATTATATGAACTAAAACCTATGCCGTGTAGCCCAAATAGATTACGGAATCCAGGAATAACATTCTCCCCTCTTAGGTAATAAGATTTCCCTGTATTCGGATTGATCATTAATTTACCTTGATCATCTAGTTTACCCACGCCTATGGCAAATATAATACGATTCCAGTCATTTTGATTCCAATATTTTAAATTAGGTGTTGATACAGGATAACCATCTTTACCTTGTTTATGGGTATAGGAAATACTTAAACGATGGGTATCATTAAAATCTTTATCAACTCGAATATTAGCACCTTTTTCCTTAAACTCAGACCCACCAAGTGTGGCAGATTGACCTGTATATCCATCCACAAACTTTGTGTCGCCAGAGGTAATTTTATTAAGACCTACAAAATAATGTAAGGAATTATCGTTACCAGCACTGCCTAAATAGGTGAAGTCATATTTATGCTGCTTCCAGCTACCTGTTGAAATATCTAATGTAGCCTGTCCACCACCTTCAACTCCTTTACGAGTCAAAATATTAATGACGCCACCTGTAGCATCTGAACCATACGCGGAAGCACCAGGTCCTTTGATAACTTCAATTTTATCAACAGCATTCATATTGATGACTTGATCTAAATTTACACCAGTACTTTTGCTACCATTATCATTCATAGAACCAATATTTTCACTAGTCATATTATCTACACGACGACCATCTACAAGAATAATCACTCTTGCATCACCATTAATAGTCAAACTATTATTATGTGAATTATATCCATATTCTCCACCGCGATATCCGGGACTTTGGATAGCTACACCGGGAACACGTTTAATGGCTTCACTTAAATCAGTATAGTGACGTTTTTCAATTTCTTCCCGAGTAATAACTTTCACATCACCACCTGTACGATAATAGGATTGTTCCGTTACAGTATTCCCAAATTGATCCTTTGAACGGTCTCCCTTCACGACTTTAGGGTCTAATTGATACTTATCTAGATGTTCATCAAATGCCGCTTGTACACCACTAAATGTAGTCAGTGCTACGCAAGCCAGCAAAGCTGCTGACACCCCTTTTTTTGTAAATTTCATGAATATACCTCCCTTAAGTATTCCGTACGCCCATACGAAAAATAAAATAAGACCTTACACATATAAGGTTCCAAATTAAGTATAACTCTACATTATGTTAAATTTCAAGTTTCAGATTATAAAAGTTTATAATTCCTAGTATTACACTATGTTATATATATTTTAGTATTGATTACGTTCATCTACAATTTTTCTAATACTACTATAGTGACTAAAAGCGCCATACAATTCTAACTACATGTAGTCAGAACCATATGGCGCTATGCATCGCATCTTTGCCAGTGCATGAATGCATCTATTTAATTTTATAATGCAAACCGATAGGTTCTCGTTGCATAGGCTCGAACTGGTCGGCCGTTTCGTGTGGCTGGCACGAAAGTCCACTGGTATGCTACGCGCATCACGGCTTGTTCAAATTCAGGTTGTCCGCTGCCACCAATAATATCTACGGAGCTAACAGAACCGTCTTTTTCTACTACCAATTGAACAACTACAGTGCCTGTTTTACCTTGCCGTAGCATTTTAGGTGGGTACTGTGCTTCTACATCTCTCACTAGAGATAAGCTACCCGCATCAACGATGACTCCATCGTCATTACCATCTGCTCCATTGCCATCCCCATTTCCGTCACCATTGCCATCTCCGTTCCCATCACCATTTCCATCGCTAGGTCCCGTGCCTTCACCGCCACCTCCAGGAGTTCCTGGTAATGTCGCAGTGGGTGCTACGATAGCTACACTCTTAGGTGCTTCCGCTTTCACGTGTTCTAAAATTGCTTCTGCATCGGCTAAATTCGTAATCGGTGGTGGAATTTCACGTTTTTCAGTATGGGGCGCTGTAATGGCAGGTCCTGCACTCGGTTGCCCTCCGCTACCTTTATCCTCATGAACCAACTGCACCTCTACAATTTCATCCGATTCTGGTGTTGGTGTTTGGATATGCCCCAATACGCCTAGAAGTACTACAAGACCTATATTCGTCAGTCCGGATATCACTGCGGGTATACGCCATCGTCTATCCATAGTACCTCCTTATTTACTATCTGTCGCAATGGATACTTTCACGATACCCATTTGTTTCAACGTGTCTAAGACAGTAACAAATGCACCATATTCCGCTTTCGCATCACCACGCAAGATAACGACCATGTCATCGCCCTTCGCTTTTTCTGCTTGCAAGTAACGAATCATTTGATCTAGCGTCACCGGTTGCGCTTCCACATAGATTTGTCCATTGCTAGTCACAGTAATTGGAATTTTACGTTGCAAGTCCACTTTCGATGCCACCGCTTGCGGTAATTGAATTGGCACAGATTTTTGTACGACCATCGTCAACATACTCATCATGAAGAATACCAACAAAAAGAAGATAATATCGATCATTGGGATAATCATGAGTTTCGGTTTAGACGTAGTCCGTAAGGATCTAAGCCGCATGGTTGTCACCTGCCAATTCCGCCATATACATTGCACTTGCATCTTCGATTTGGCTAATCAAAATATCTTGTTGTTGCACTAAGTATGTATGTAAAATCAAAGCAATAATCGCCACGATCAAGCCTGTGGCCGTAGCAATCAAGGCTTCCCCTACACCACCAGTGATGGCAAATGGTTGGCCCTCGGAAATAGATAATACGCTGAAAGAACCAATCATCCCTGTTACTGTACCCAACAAACCCAATAATGGAGCCATGGTAACGATGGATTCAATGTAGTTCAAATATTGACGCAACTTAGCAGATTCACTAATAGCTGCTGCTTCCAATAATTTTTCTTGTTGTTCTTTGTTATTACCACCACGAGCCGCTTCTGCAATGACATGCGTAGCCATACCTTTGCTTGTTTCTTTCAAAGCTTGTAAGCCCTTCCAGTTGCTTTGTTGCACTAGTGGGATAATCGTTTCACGCAATACATTTACATCATCTAACATAGAGCGGTAGAAACGCAACCGTTCTACAAAAATAATCACAGCAATGAAAGAACATAGTAACAATGGATACATTACATATCCACCCTTAATAAATAATTCAAATAATTCCATGTAATACCTCCTTATACATACATACTTATTTCACTGTTTCTGTAAAAATAATATGAATTGAATCTTCTGTCGGACCTTCTACGATGCGACTATGTACGCCATATAAGTTTTGAATAAACTCTGGTGTCAGTAACTCTTTCGGCGTCCCTGTGCCGACCACTCGTCCTTTTTCCAAGGCTACTAAACGATGACAGAATTGGGATGCCAAGTTTAAATCATGAACAGCCATCAATACAGTTACACCCGCATCACGAACGATTTCCAACATTTCCAATTGGTACTTGATATCCAAATGATTCGTTGGTTCATCCAAAATCAAACATGGGCTTTCTTGTGTTAAGGCTCTAGCCAAGATTACACGTTGCTGCTCGCCCCCTGACAGGCTCAAGAAATTCCGTGTTTCCATATGGTCCATCCCCACCTGTGCTAAGGCTCGTCTAGCTATAGTATAGTCCTCTGACGAATCACCTTCAAGTAATTTTTTATGTGGCATGCGCCCCATAAGGACAATATCCATCACTGAAAAGTCAAATTGGTATTGATTATGTTGCGCCACTACCGCCATTTGTAAGGCACTTTCACGGAAGGAAAGTTCATCTAAGGCACGACCATTCAGCATAATTTGTCCCGCATTAGGATGTAATGTACGATACATGCATTTCAACAATGTACTTTTACCACTACCATTAGGACCAATTAGACCTACAATTTCACGATCTTGCACATCTAAATCTATACCTTGTAAGATTTGCGTTTGTCCAATGCCAAAGGCAACTTGTTCTACTTGTAAATTCATTAATTACCTCCAAACGCATAGGTTTGCTTAATCATTAAGTATACAAAAGCTGGCGCACCAATCACAGAAATTAAGATACCAATCGGTAGTTCCGTGTGAGGAATGATCGTTCTACTCAACGTGTCTGCTACTACTAATAACAAAGCACCGCCCAAAGCAGAAATAGGAATTAATCCTTTATGATTTGTACCTAAGGCTTGACGTACAATATGAGGAATCAGCAACCCAACGAATCCAATAATACCTGCTGCATATACGGCGAAGCCTATCATAATTGAACTCATTACAAGGTATAATTGACGATATCTATGTAGATCTACACCAAGGGTAATAGCCACTTCATCACCTAGTAACATCAAATTCAAAATGCGTGTTTGGAACCAGAAAAATACAATTGGCAATAGAATGACAAATAGCATAATGCCAATCAAATCCCAATTAGCCCCTGCTAGACTCCCCATCATCCAGAAAGCTACGTTTTGAATCCCTTCTTTATCCTTTGCGAAATATACGATAATGCTCGTAAAAGCACTGCAAACGGCGCTCAATGCCATACCTGCTAATAACAATTTGATTGCATTAGCACGGCCGCCCATATTGGCAATAATAAGCACTCCAAACGATATAACCATAGCCCCTATGAAAGCCATAATGCCCACATATTCTTCACCAAAGGCAATGCCTACACCCATTAAAATGGCTACCGTAGCCCCTGTGGATGCACCTGATGAAATGCCTAGAATATATGGATCTGCCAATGGATTTTTAACAATGGCTTGCATAATGACACCACTGACAGCAAGTCCTGCACCGACTAAAGCTGCCAAGATAACCCGTGGCATACGCAACATCCATACAATATCATTCAAAGCCCCTTGCCGTGGATCCTCAATCGTAATAGTATCTACAAATTTTGATGCCACCACTTGCCACAATGTGTGTGCTGGAATATGGACGGTTCCTAAAAATAAAGACCATGCCATACCCGCAATCAATAGGGCTATGAGTATAATTCCTACACCCACCACTGTGAATGTATGTGTTCGATTACTCATGAATACCTCCTGTAAAATTAGGATACAATCCGTGAATCATAAGATTCAATCCATCATGGATTCGTGTACCTGCGCTATACACCATAAATAGGGGAACCCCATGTACTCGATGATTACGTATGGCATCTACGTGTTGTAGTGTAGGATTCTTATATAGATTGTCTATGAGTTCATCTTGCCGTTCATAATCCTCTTCTACTAGCACTAAAAAGATAACTGATGGATTTAAATGAATCAACTCTTCTGCATTGATTGTTTGTCCTGCCTCAGAAATAAGATGTCCTCCTATTTCTTCCAGCATATTTCCTGCTAATGTTTCCTTATCATATACACGATACTGGCGTCCCGAATTTTCCAGTATCAGAACCGTATCTTTCGTGTTCTGTGTTTCTCCATAGGCTCTTGCTTCTGCCACTGCCCGTTTAGTTCGATTCACCAACGCCTGCGCACGTTCTTCTCTATTGACAATCGCTCCTAGATCAAGAATATATTGATATTCACCCTCTACTGTTCTCTTAGATTTTTTATAGGATGCTCTTGAAATATAGCTATCAATCCCACGTTGTGCCCAAAAATCTGTACTCTTCCAATTATTCTTCTGAAAGGTAGAATACCAGCCTACAAGCAAGTCTGGCTCCCATAATAAGGTAGTTTCTACATCTGGAATTTCCATGCTTTTATAGGGAATCTTTTCGTAAGCATCACGATATTCTTCTGCTATATATTTGCTATCTGGCACCCCTATAGCTGCAATCATACGATCACCTACACCTAAAGCAAGTAAAGTTTCTACTGAACTTTGCCAAACCCCCATGATACGTCGTGGTTCCCCTTCATAGGTAATCACTTGATCCGTTCCTTTGCTCGTTAATTGATTTACCGTACGAGGTCCTACTTCCTGGGAAACAACAGTACTTTCCACATAATCAGGCATAGGAATAAATTCTTCCATACCATGCAAGTGTGCACTATACAATCCTCCTAGTAGAGCCACCACAATGCCTGTTATATATATTTTCTTCATTCTTTCACCTAAATGAAAGAGCTACCAAGGTAGCTCTCTCTAGAATCATTATTAGAATTTGTATTTGGCACCAATCATAGCTTGACGAGCTGGCATTGCAGAACTACCTGGGCCATATACGGCATAGCTAGTAGTTTCGTATGCTTCGTTCGTTAAGTTTGTCACTGCAACGTATGTTGTTAAATCTTTATTTACATCATAGTTTAAATTCCAATCTAGGATTACGAAACGTTTTGAAGTAAAGGCTTCAATATTGGAACCAGTATAGTAGTTAACTAATAAACCAGAAGATACTTTGCCACCATCATAATTCACATTTAATGTGTAATGGTTCGCTGGACGCAATTTATTAATACCTGTATTAATATCACCAGAGTCATTATAGTTCCATGCTGGATTTACTACATAACCTGGTTTTGCAGACCATTTATCTTTTAAATGACTGTATGCCACACCAACAGTCCAGTTTTTATTAATCTTATGATCTACTGTAAGATTAAAAGATGTTTTCTTTTGATTTGCATTCACAGGAACACTTTCAAACCCCCTCGGAGTTCTTATTTCAAAGCTAGCAATAGCATTTGTCATGTCAGTAAGACTATAGTTTACACCTACAGTGGTTTTCTTGTTAAATATTTTTTGATAGCCTACTGTATATACATTTCCTTTTTCATCCTTTAAGTTTGTTTTTGTTCCATCATAGGCTGAAACATAATCACCACTACGTAATGGACGAAGAACTTTTGTCCAACCAGCATACACTGTGCTACCATCATGCAGTTGATATTGTAGATTTAAGGAAGGTGTCACTACATGTGGATCGCCACCTAACGATTTTCCCGTTTCTGTTGTGTAATCACTATATTTAGCAAATCGTACAGCTGGTGTCACATCAAAATTATCATTTACATGAATTTTATCTTGTACATAACCATATAAAGAATTACGTTTTACAGATGTTTTTCTTTTCCGTACTTGATCTACATAATCATTTTGATCTTTATCGTAGGAAACATTCATGATGATATCATGTTTACCTATAGAACGTGCCAGTTGTAATTGAATCCCACGCTTTCTTTCATCATAATAATGTCTTGGATCTTGAGCTTTTCCACCCGTTTTAGCTACCCATTCTTCCAAGGCTGCTTTACTACCGCCAGGGAATGGGGCTAAATTTTTTTCAATCCATGCATCTAATAAAGCTCCATCTTTAGCCCCATCTGGGAAATCCTTTGTAAATTGATCTCCCGTTAAATTGAATGCCTTATTACTCATTCCATCATCGTGTAATACCCAAGCATATTTATCACTACTTAAATATTGATGACTTTGATGATAGAAACGAACAAAGCTTTCCATGTCAGATTGACGATCGAAAGTGTATTTTACATCCACATCATTATTTTTATATTTACTATAGGAATTGTAACCAAATCCATCTAGGGCAAATAAATTATGGTATGCAGGGTTTCCTTTTTCATTTTGTACAACTTTATATTTATTTTCGTTCTCATAGTCCCCAGAATAGTCTTCATTTAGGATTAACTTACCATCTTCATCCCGTTCACCAACAGCAGCTTTGAATATGATTTGGTTCCAATCTTTTTGATTCCAGTATTGTAAATTTGGTGTTGAAATAGGATATCCATCTTTACCTTGTTGGTGATTAATAGATACAGTTAAACGTTCTGTATCACTAAAATCTTTATCAATACGTACATTAGCGCTTCGCTCATCAAAACGAGAGCCACCCAATATTCCAATATCTCCGGTATGTCCATCACGATATTTTGTATCACCAGACATCACACGGTGTAGTCCGACAAAGTAATGTAAAGAGTTGTCATTTCCTGCACTACCAGAATAAGAGAAATCATAGTTATGTTTTCCCCAAGAACCAGTGGAAAGGTCTATAGAGCCTTGACTTATAGCCTCACCTTTTCGTGTGATAATATTGATAACACCACCAGTAGCATCAGAACCATATACAGAGGCTCCTGGACCTTTAATTACTTCGATTTTATCTACTGCATTAATATTGATAACTTGGTCAAGATTTACTCCTGTAGACTTACTACCTGACTCACTGCTACTTGCAATACGAGTACTTGTAGAGTTATCTACACGGCGACCATCCACCATAATAATGACACGAGTGTCTCCATTAATAGAAATACCGTTATTGAAAAACTGGAACCCATATTCCCCACCACGGTATCCTGGGTTATGGAATGTAATACCAGGGATACGTTTGATGGCTTCTGTTAAATCAGCATAATGACGTTTTTCAATTTCATCACGAGTGATAACTTTTACGTCACCACCTGTACGATAATAAGATTGTTCTGTTACTGTGTTACCAAATTGATCTTTAGAACGATCACCTTTCACTACCTTTGTATCTAATTGGTAATGGTCTAAATGTTCATCAAATGCCGCTTGTACGCCACTGAATGTAGTCAATGCTACACAAGCTAACAAAGCCGCAGAGATGCGTTTACTTGTTACTTTCATGAATATACCTCCAAAAATTTCGTACGCCCATACGATTTAATATATATGTATTGCTTTCAATACATAAAAATATACTGATTGTAATTATACTTCATCGCATCTTCATTTTACAATATTTTTTTCAAATATAACTAAATTTCATAGTTAAGTCATTCTATATTATCTAAATTTATTATTTTTATGCTACCTCTTAGTTTTTCATTATACATATTATTTTCCTATAGAACATGTATGCAATCTGTGGTACTATGATAACTGAATACACTAAAGGAGGTATCTATGCAACAAACCAATAAAAAAGGTCTTATCACCGCTTTAAGTTGCTATTTTATTTGGGGGCTTTTACCCATCTACTGGGGTCTTCTCCACCATATATCAGCCTATAGCGTACTGGCACACCGCATCATATGGTCGGCTCTCTTTATGTCCTTTGTGGCTATCGGACTGAATTACCAGCAATTTAAGAAAGACTGCCTGCATTTAATACATAATATATCCCAATTGGGTCTACTGATTCTAGCTTCTATCTTCGTATCTAGTAATTGGGGCTTATACATTTGGGCTATCTCCAATAACCGCGTTATGGATACTAGCTTTGGCTATTACATCAATCCGTTACTAAATGTACTATTAGGAGTATTGGTATTTAAAGAAAAGCTAACATTTCCGCAGTGGTGTAGTGTAGGCTTAGCTACCATCGGCATCATCTTCATTTCTCTACAAATGGGAAGCACTCCTGATTTAGCACTTGCCATTGCCTTAACCTTTGGTCTTTACGGCCTAGTGAAGAAAAAACTATTGATCCATCCTTTTACAAGTATCGCTTTTGAAGCTTGGCTTGTAGCCCCTTTAGCACTAGCATACACGACGTATATCGACGCTAGTTCTTGGACAGCGTTTCAAAACGATTCTTATACAGCTGCACTATTTGTAATCTCTGGTTTAACCACCTCGGCACCACTCGTTCTATTTACCTATGGAGCGCGATTATTACCATTAAACCTGTTAGGATTTCTGCAATACCTATCGCCCACCATCGCTTTACTTATTGCCATCTTCTATTTCGGTGAAAGCTTCGATACCAATAAAATGATTGCCTTTTCTTTCATTTGGGTAGCCCTTGGAATCTATACAGCATCCAATTACACTAAATAAATACAAAACAGCCTGCGCATCATTTGCGCAGGCTGTTTACTTTAGTTATTTAAATGTAATGCCATTATATTTCCTAATATTTCATATATCTTGAGAGTATCCTCAAACTCTATATCTTTTGCATATATATTAGAATCTATATATTTTTCCCATATATTTTGCATTCCTATACTATTACGCAATAAATTTAATATATCCTTATATTCTAATACCATCTCATACGTACCTCTGTGACGACTGGTTTCTTGTATTGCTTCACACAGTATGTCTTCATTTATTTTGTCCTTATAAAGTGAATATATCATATACAAATCATAAAAATCCCTTGCTCTTGTTGTTGTAATATTTCTACTTGTAATAGTTTCAAACTTTTCTGCTAAAATTGTTTCTAATGTATATGTCATTATAGGTATTGTTCCAGTTTCTAATATTTTAGAATATGAATAATACATCTCTTTCGGAATAATAACATCACCGGTTGTAATATCTATATGTAATATAGCATTAACCTTTCCAAGCCTACAACGTATTGTCGCACAAAAGTCTTCATAGACTCCCTTTTCTCTTATAGGCTCTAACTTTAACAATTCATACTCAACATCTGCTTCAATATAAATAGTTAAAATTTCTTTTAAAATATCTCTAATTGTCATTTCATTTACCGGCAAGCCTTTAATTGTTGTATCCATATCCATCGTACTCCTCATATCAACACCAATTAAAGATGATATTAACAAGCCTCCTTTTAAGATAAAATTTTCACAATATTGTGACTTAGACAACTTCTCTAGAACACCCTCAAATAGACACATTTGTAATAATGAATTTGGGTTTACTCCAGTTTTCTTAGATATATTACGAATTGCTCCTTTAATTTGTTCTGCTGTTTTCATAGCATGACCTCCGTATATTGTCTCAATTCATCTTCCATATCTAGTTCTACTGCATATTTAGACAGTTTTAATAAATTTATATCGTTACTAAAAAAATATGAACGTATTACTTCTCTGAAAACTTGTGCATCAACTCGCTTTTTATCACGAATTATGTCAAGTACCGTTCTTTCCTTATCATATGTTATGATAAGATGCCCAAAAGGGCTCAATTGTTCTACTTTCCCAACACTAAACTGATCCTTATTTACATATTTAAAGTTAATATTGTCTTTTACCTTCGATACTCGACTAACATTATCTCCAACCATAACAGTCATAACAAAATTATTAGGTATTTTTGTCGTCAACCCATGTAAATAAGCAGCTGTCTCATGTGAAAAAGCCCCTTTTCTTATACGATGTGAGAAATATAAATACTCGTCAATATTCTCATGAGGAAATGCATATAATCCTGTCGCTACTTTTTCCAATGTATTATCTAGCACTAATGCTTTTATCGTATCTTTATGAAACCCTAACTCTAAAACTTCTTTTGTTGTAATCACTCCACAATTATCTTCTATTGTTTTCAATAATCTTTCTTTTTTCCCCATATATTCACCACCTTTTTATTCTTAAATTTTATATCTTATAAGAATAATAGTCAAATCATTAATTATTTATATTCTTATTTGCAACAGATTTTATCACTAAAAATCACATTCTAAACTTCTTATACAATCATTCTCTTTCTTACAAAACTTTTATAATTCTGTATCCCTAGCAACTGAAAATTATTTTTATTTACTGTATACTAAACACATAAAAGGAATCGACTCCCCTAAGAGCACGCTCCTTATACTTTATTACGCTAGACCTATGGTATCTATATTTGTAGGAATGTCTGCATTCTTTCAGCCAACACAAATGACGGTGCCATACCGATGATTATACTAGTATTAGACACAGAAAGGATACGCACATGGATACAATGAAACAAGCTCTTGGGCTTACAGGCAATGACAGAATGGAAGTTATGATCGATATTAAAGATCGCTTTCTCGGTGGCACCTTAGATTTAGAAACAGCACGCACTTTATTGAAAGAAAAAATCGGTACTTGTACACCTGATGAATTTGCCTATGGTGAACAACAATTAAAAGGCTCTTACACAGACGAGGAAATCACCCATCGTATGGATGACTTATTAGAATTATTCGATGGCATTTTAATCCGTGCAAATAATGAATATCCTGAACACCATCCATTAACAGTGTACCTCAATGAAATCAACGCCATGGAACAACAGTTAACAGAAATGGAAGCGTTGTTACAAGTACCGCACTTTATTCTCAATCCTTGGCTTGGTGTATATGATGCACTTACTACTTGGCGCACCCATTTAGCCCGCAAACAAAATCAATTATATCCAGTCTTAGAGCGTTACGGTTTCGATCGTCCTACAAAAATCATGTGGACCTTCGACGATGCTGTTCGTGATGCTATCTCCGAAAGTAAACAACTCCTAGAATCTGGGAAAGAATCTGAATTTTTAGCGAAACAAGCAGACGTCATCGATATTATCCGTGACCTCAATAACAAAGAAAAAGAAGTACTAATCCCAACAGCATGGAAGTTATTACAAGACAGTGATTTTATCACTATGAGCCAAGGCGATCATGAAATTGGATTTGCTTTCATCGCCCCTCCTCCATTTTATAAAGGCCGTCCTGATGCGGAACCTAAGAACCTTGGAGAGGCATCTGTAAATGTGGGCCATATAACAACACAACATAATCATGCTGATGTAGAAAATCATGAAAACACCCAATTAGGTGGTACTGGTAACCCTACCGCTCTTTTACAAGAGTTAGCACAATTAGTGGGCAAGTATGGCATTAACGGAAGCCCTGAACAAACGCATGACCTAGCTGTGGGCTCCTTGACAATTGAACAAATTAAATTAATCTTCAAATTCTTACCTGTAGATATTACTTTCGTGGATGAAAACGACTTGGTTCGTTTCTATAATGATACAAAGCACCGTATCTTCCCTCGCAGTTCTAATATCATCGGTCGCATCGTACAAAACTGCCATCCAAAGAAAAGTCTACCTTTAGTACAAGAAATTATCGATTCTTTCAAAGCTGGTAGACAAGATTACACTGAAATGTGGATTAACAAGCCGGACCTATTCATTCATATTGAATACATCGCTGTACGCAATGAGGAAGGTCAATTTAAAGGCATCTTAGAAATGGTTCAAGATTGTACGCATATTCGCAGTCTAAGTGGTTCTCGTAAAGAACTGATTTGGGAAGGCTCTGATTCTGCGTACCATGCCGTAGACCACATCGATTACAAGCGTGTACGCCAAGAGGATAGTACAACTAACACAACTAAACAAGGTACGGTGCCAGAAAGCACACCACAATCTACTGTCTACGAAAATGACCTAGGATTAACTAGTGATACTAAACTGTTTCCTCTATTCGATGTAATCCCAGGCCTAAAAGATCATATGATTCATATCAATCCAAACTTTAAAATGCTAAATTCTCCACTCGCTAAATTAATGAAACATAAAGCTACCTTATCTATGGTGGCAGAACGTGGTGAGATGACATTAGATGCATTAATCCAAGCTATTTTAGCTTTCAAGTATAAGAACCAATAGGATATTGAAGACTGTAACACCATATACATTTTTACATGTTGCTACAGCCCCACTTATTAGAAATATAAAAGTAGAGGAAAGTTGATGCTGTTTGTTCAACTTTCCTCTATTTTATTGGTAGGTTATTTTGTTACAGCCCATTGTATTCTTACACCTATTCTTTTCATATGCTACTATACAGTGCGCCGACGGGTCTGTGCATTGTATAAACGCAAAAAACAGACACAGTTTTATTACAAAACCATGTCTGTTTTTTTGGTTACTCAATTTCTTTATTTTTAATTTTTCCCAAGAATATTTCGATTCGTTTTACCGCTTCTTTAATATTCTGCAAGGAGTTAGAATAGGCTACACGAACAAAGCCTTCCCCACAGTCGCCAAAGGCATTACCAGGCACCACGGCAATCCGTTGATCATAGAGTAGTTTTTCACAAAACTCTTCCGATGTCATGCCTGTACTCTTAATGGACGGGAATACATAGAATGCCCCTTCTGGCTCGAATGTATGAAGCCCCATACGATTGAAAGCGCTCACCAATAAGCGACGACGCATATCGTATTCTTCACGCATGTATTGAATATCTTTGTCTCCATTTTTTAAGGCCTCAATAGCTGCATATTGAGACATGGACGGTGCACTCATAATACCATATTGATGCATCTTCGTCATCTGCGCAATAATCGGTGCCGGACCTGTGGCAAAGCCAAGGCGCCAGCCAGTCATGGCATAGGCTTTGGAAAATCCATTAATTAAGATTGTCCGCTCTTGCATACCTGGTATAGATACAATGGATACATGTGGTTCATCACCATAGGTAAGTTCACTGTATAACTCATCGGATAGAATGAACAAATCGTGCTTGATAACCACTTCTGCAATCGCTTCCAAGTGCTCACGGCGTAATACCGCCCCGGTTGGATTATTAGGGAATGGTAATACCAACAGCTTCGTCTTTTCTGTCACAGACGCTTCAATCGCCTCTGGAGTCAAACGAAACTCATCTTCTTCTTTCGTAATAATCTGCACTGGCTTTGCATTACACAATTCTGCTAATGGCGTATAGCACACAAAGCTCGGCACAGGAATCAACACTTCATCCCCTGGGTTGAGTAAGGTACGACAGGTTAAGTCAATGGCCTCTGAGCCACCTACGGTCACAATCACTTCTGTTGTTGGGTCATAGGACACGTGATATTTCCGTTCTAACCAGTTAGAAATCTCTTCCCGTAGTTCCATAAAACCACGATTAGGAGAATACCAAGTTTTCCCCTTTTCTAATGTGTTAATCCCTTCTTCACGTATATGATAGGGCGTAGCAAAGTCTGGTTCACCAATGCTAAGAGAGATAACATTATCTAATTCGTTAGCAATTTCAAAAAAACGACGAATCCCCGATGGTTTCACAGCTTTAATTTCAGAATTTAAATAGTTATCATAATTAATCATCGAATACATTTCTCCGATCTTCACGAACTCCACCCGTGTGGAACACAATATTGTTATCTTTATAACGTGTTAAGATAAAATTTGTTGTAGTGGAAAGCACAGAATCTAATGTAGATAGACGACGAGATACAAATAAAGCGATATCACGCATGCTAGCCCCTTCCACGATAACCGTTAAATCATAGCTACCAGACATAAGGTATACACCTTGTACTTCTGGAAATTCCATAATTCGTTCTGCTACTTTATCAAAGCCTTGATCTGGAGCTGGAGTCACACCTAATTGGATAAGAGCAGTAGATTTATTTTGGTCTACTTGTTCCCAATCAATGACTGCTTGGTACCGTTTAATAATACCAGACTCCTCGAAGGCTTGAATACGACTTGCCACATGTGCTTCTTCACTATTGAGCATAATGGCTAGGTCGGCGGCCGACATGGAGGCGTCCTCATCTAATAAACGTAATAAACGATGATCCAATGTGTCTAATTGTACTGTCATAAGGGAGACTCCTTTCTTATGATTCACATCTATGTTTTATAAACCATAGCATTGTACATATATTCTCAATGCTTATCTTTTTATTATAGTCAGTTTCTCTGAAAGTCGCAATACGTTATGTTACACCTACACAATTTAATTACAAGATAGTCCGCTCGAAGCAAGTCTATACTGATGATCGAACTAGAGATACAACATATCCCCTCATATTAATATTTCTTTTATACCAGTTTCTAACTTCATGGATAATTACACTCTAAAAAAATTTTATATCTTTTCTTTCCTTATCTCCTGAAGTGTACGAAATTGATTCATATAATATGCTCATATCCCCATTCTTGCGTACTCATTTCTCCTGTTTACCTATTTGTAGATTGTTAACTTAGTTAAAATCTATAAAAAATATTTATATAACCTTTACAAGATTTGCAATTAGGTATATCCTATAGAACGTATTACAAAAGGAGGAGTTATCCATGAATGCCCAATCGATACAAAATCAAGAAGAAACATTATTTAATTCTGGGTTTATCAGTATTACTATCATTAACTTTATCGTCTTTTTAGTGTACTACTGCTTTGTAGTCATCACAGCAAGCTACGCTACAAAAGAACTTCATTCTACAGTTGCCGAAGCAGGCTTTGCTACTGGTATTTATATTATTGGTACTTTATTTGCTCGCCTTATCATGGGACAGCGCTTAGAGCTCATCGGACGTAAAGAAGTACTTCGTTATGGCGCTATCTTTTATTTCCTAACTACTCTTGCCTATCTCATTGCCAAAGACATTCTAATCTTGGATGCAGTCCGTTTCCTAAACGGTTTTGCTTATGGTACTGTATCCACCGCAGCCAATGCTGTGGTTACAGCTTACATTCCGAAATCGAAAGATGGAGAAGGTATCAATTATTATGGTCTTAGCACTAGTTTAGCCGCAGCTATTGGTCCTTTCATTGGCATGATTTTATTACCTGCCGTTGGTTTTACGTGGATTATTTATTTAGCCGTCCTATTATCCATCGGTGTTGCCATCGCTTGTTTACAATTCCCTGTACAAAATTTAAGTTTATCCTCTACAGAAGCGGCC
The DNA here is from genome assembly GCA_963516605.1 of uncultured Veillonella sp. Classification (GTDB taxonomy): domain Bacteria; phylum Bacillota; class Negativicutes; order Veillonellales; family Veillonellaceae; genus F0422. The sequence goes on from CAUQBP010000005.1 coordinate 128,723, forward strand.
TCCATGAAATCTTGGTCTCTTAAAAACTTTATTGAACCACGCGTAGCTTTCATCTCCTTTCTGGGTTTCCTAATGGGCCTTGCTTACTCTAGTGTACTAGGATTCCTTTCTATCTTCACCCATGAAATCGGTCTCATTACAGCAGGAGCCTTCTTCTTTGTTGTCTATGCCCTTGTGATTACCGTGACTCGCCCTATTGCAGGTCGTATCTTTGATGAACGTGGAGAAAATGCTGTTATGTACCCTAGCTATGTATGTTTAACTATTGGACTTTTACTCATCGCTTATAGTTCAAATGCAGCGTTACTACTCATCGCTGGTGCCTTTGTCGGCTTAGGCTATGGTACCTTTATGTCGAATGGTCAAGCGGTTTGTTTGAAAGCCGTAGAACCTGGCAAAATTGGGGTCGCTCTTTCCACCTATTTCATCGGTTTAGATCTTGGTTTAGGAGTAGGACCTTATACATTAGGTATCTTGCATGGATTACTATCCTACAGTGGTATCTACATCGTATCTGCCATCATTCCAGTTATCGTATTGATACTTTATGCCATCTATTATAAACCTGTAAAAAAAGAAGCGATTTACGAAGAAGAAATTCCTCAGCATCAATAAGCCTATGGATATAAAAAAGTGCCCTATACCTTATGCTATGACATACATATGCATATCGGTATAGGGCACTTTAATATTATCCTTTTCTTACAAATACACGAATTTTATTCGTCCTATCAATCAAATTAGTATCATTACAGAAAAACTTAAGAGTATCATAGCCAATATATCTGTCTATAAGAAGGAGGTTCGTCTCACTATAGATTATCTTTCCTAACTCATCATAACAGTTTACAATAAAATCTAAATTACAATTAAATTTGCCATTCATGATTTCAAGAAGAACATAAAAGGATTGTGTACTTCCTTTATCGACTTCTTGTATTCCATAAGACTGTAGATCAATTTGAAAAAACTGAAATGTTTTTTCATTGATTTCAATAGCATTATATAATCGATCAACATCAGTAACTGTATTCATAGTTCCTCCCTAAGCACACTCATTATATGATACTTACATTATAGTGCATTTAGACATAAAAAAATAGACCAACCGAAGTTGGTCTAAATGGTGCCGAGGACCGGAATCGAACCGGTACGGTTATCTCTAACCGACGGATTTTAAGTCCGTTGCGTCTGCCTGTTCCGCCACCCCGGCATGGGTAACGATTGTGGAGGCGGCACCCAGAATCGAACTGGGGAATAAAGGTTTTGCAGACCTCTGCCTTACCGCTTGGCTATGCCGCCAAAAAAGTGGAGCGGAAAACGAGATTCGAACTCGCGACCCCCGCCTTGGCAAGGCGGTGCTC